>DATATB010000001.1:0-1746 GCA_036268995.1 Pirellulales bacterium
ACGAGCAGTTTTGTCCGTAGCGGGCGATGCCGATGGTCTCGGCGGCAACCTCCATGCCGCGGATCGCCACCCAATCGCGACCGACGCGGCCGCACACGAGACCTTCGGCGACGAGCAAGAGGAGCACGACGACGGTGAGGAAAGAGAATATTCTGGCCGAGGATAGGGCACGGCACCGGTAAACGTAGACCAGGCCGAAACCCGCGGCCGGCCCGGGCCGGCGCCCGTCAACCCGGGCGCGGCGGAAGGCGTCCACTGCGATGGAAGTCTGCACTGCGCCCAAGGCACGCTTGTCGCGGTTGCGCGGAAACCGCGTACCGCGGAGCGATCATGAAAAACCAGCCCCTTGCCGTCGGATTAATGATCAGTCAGGCGATCCTGTTTGCGGTCGAGACCGCGATGATCCATCACATCGGATCGCGCGGCTCCGCGATGCAGCTGGCGCTGCTGCGTAGCAGCGCGGGGTTGGTGCTGGTTGGGTTGCTCGCGGGGAAAACCGGCTGGTCGGTGTTGAAGACCAGCCAGCTGCGATTACAGCTGCTACGCGGATTGGTGTCGGTCTCGTACCTTTGGGTGATGCTGTATTCGTTCGCGCACCTGCCGTTTGCTGACGCAACGGCGATTTCCTACACTCAGGCGGCGTACATTACAGTGTTCTCCACGCTCATTCTCAACGAACGTGCCACCCCTCTCCAATGGACGGCCGTTGCGATCGGCAGCATCGGCGCCTTGTTCATCGTCAAGCCGGCTTTTGGCGACCGCAATATCGTCTATCTGATCGCGCTGCTCGGCACCAGCTTCAACGGCCTCGCATTCGTGTTGAACAAATATCTGCAACGCCCGGGCGGCGACTCGCAATTGACGACGATGTTCTACGTCAATGCCGTCGCCGTCGTCTGCAACCTTCCGGTCTTGACAACTATAGCGCTCCCCGAACCCGCCGTCTGGCCTTGGCTGTCCGGCGTGCTCATATTCGGACCCGCGGGAATGTATGCAGGTCTGGTGGCGATCAGATACGCAAGCGCCTCGAGTCTTGGACCTTACACATTCCTACGTTTGGTTATCGCCACTGTCGCCGGCAGCGCTCTGTTTCATGAAATTCCGGACCTGCTCAGTTGGCTGGGCGTTGCCACCATCCTGTTGAGCTGCGTGCTGGCCGTGCAGCCTGCGCCGCGCGAGGCCGACAGTTGCACGGTTAAGACGGCTCGGTGAAGCTGCGTTTGTTCGTTCGGGGCCCGCTATCGTTGAGCGGGCTACCGGGCAACGCCGGCAAACCGCTCTCACGGCCTCCTCCTGCTTCGTCGACGTGTATCGGCCGCGTAATGTCCTAGCATCCTCATCTGATCGGTATTGGGCTTCACAGTCGCCTCGAAGTTATGCCAATCGGCGGCGCTCATTTCGTTCAGGCTGACGACCTCGAAACCGACGCCGCTATAGCATTCGCGTAGGAGCGGCTGTACCTGGAACAGTGGATAGCGCATGTGGAACTCGACCGGCGAATTCGTGCGGGTGAGCCGAACGTTGGTGAACAGCGGGCCGAACCAGGTTTCCGCCTCAATGATGCCTTCGAAATGCTCGTAGCCCTGGGTTCGCGGAATGTTGGCAGGACCTCGCGAAAGCAATGCCCAGCCCGGCGCCGTCCGCGCCAGATAACCGCTCCAAATCTGCACGACACCGGGCTCGCGCGCGACGGCAAGAAAAGGCGGGGCCAAAGGCTTGACCGAGTCGGGCGCCACCTGTTCGAAC
>DATATB010000002.1:0-5996 GCA_036268995.1 Pirellulales bacterium
GCTGGGCATGGCCAGCAAGGAAGTCATGGTCTCGGCGCCGCTGCTGGTGTTGCTCTACGACCGCGTGTTTTGGGCCGCAAGCTGGCGCGAACTGTGGGACCGGCGCAAGCGATTCTACTGCGGCCTGGCTGCCACGTGGCTGATCCTCGTCGTGCTCATGGCCGGCGGGCCGCGCAATCGGTCGGTCGGCTTTGATTTGGGCTATAGCGCCGGGCAATACTTCCTGCTGCAAGGCTGGGCCATCGGCCATTATCTGCGCTTGGTGTTTTGGCCCGTGGGTCTGTGCCTGGACTACGGACGCCAGTCGATCCAGATGGTCAGCGCCGGTCGCATCCTGCCCGGCGGGCTGGTGGTGCTCGGGTTGCTGGGGCTGACGCTGTGGGCCTTGTGGCGGCGGCCGGTTTGGGGTTTTCTCGGAGCTTGGTTCTTTCTGATCCTGGCTCCCAGTTCCAGCTTCGTGCCGATCATTACAGAAGTAGCGGCCGAGAAGCGGATGTATCTCCCCTTGGCCGCAGTCGTGACGGCTGCGGTCATCGGCGGCTGGCTGCTGATCCAGCGCTTGCGATTACGCGCCGGCCGGGCCGGCTTGGGCCTGGCGGCCTTGATCGTGGCTGCGCTGGCGGCGACGACTTATGCCCGCAATCTCGATTACCGCACGGCGGTATCAATCTGGACCGACACGGTGGCAAAGAATCCCGGCAATGCCTGGGCGTATCAGAGCCTCGGCAAAGTGGACTACGACGCCGGCGATTACGAAGCCGCCATTGCCGCCTATCGCCAGGCCTTGAAGTTGAAGCCGGACATGAGCGCCGTTTACAGCGACTTGGGTTCCGCTTTGTCGCAGCAGGGTAAATCGGCCGAGGCGATCCAGGCCAACGAAAAAGCCTTGGAGCTGGATCCGGAGAATTTCGCCGCTCACAACAATCTGGGCGTCGATTTCACCCGGGCAGGTCAGGCCGGTCCGGCCGCCGAGCATTACGAGGCGGCGCTGCGAATCGAGCCGGGCTATTTGCGGGGGCAGCTCAATTACGGGAATTTTTTGCTCGGGCAGGGCCGCTTGAATGAAGCTGCCGAGCATTTGCGCGCTGCGATCCGCATTCGCCCCCTGGCGCCGCCGCCGCATAATTCGCTCGCTGCCGTGCTCAGTGCCCAGGGGCATGTCGCCGAGGCCGAAGCCGAGCTGCGCACGGCTCTCGAGCTTGATCCCCGACAGGCCGAAGCCTGGGACAACCTGGCCCGGTTGCTGCTGGGGCAGGCCCGGGCTGCGGCCGACCGTGATAAGCTCTCAGCCGCGGCCCAATGTGCGGAGCGTGCGTTGCAACTCGCGCCCCGCAGCAGCCGGTTTCTCAGCACGGCCGGGATGGTGCTTGACTCACTCGGCCGGCAGCAGGCAGCCATCGCCCATTGGCAAGCCGCATTGCAAGCCGATCCAAACAACGCTGAAGCACGCGGCAATCTGCAACAGGCAACCGGCGTCCAGGCATCCGCGCTTCCGACCGGCTCTTGATCGACGCCTTGACGAGACGCGCGACGTAAAATCGCGACAGTACAGATCGAAACGGAGCAGGCATCTTGCGTCGGAAGCAGGCAAAATCGAAGCAGATGCCGCGGCGGGCGCCGGTGCACGCGCCGTCGTGGGCCTGGGCGCGGCCGGCGGTGGCCGTGGGACTCGCGCTATTGGCCCTGGCAGCCTATGCCGACAGCTTTTCGGTTCCCTTCATCTTCGACGACGAATACGCGATCGTCGACAATCCGAACCTGGGACGCGAAGCCTGGCTGGCCTGGCAAGCCCCGCCGCAATCGGCCGCTGCCGGCCGGCCGGTGGTCGGGCTGTCGCTGGCTATCAATTACGCGCTGGGCAAACTGAACGTGACCGGTTATCACGTTTTCAACCTGGCGGTACACGTGGCGGCCGGATGGCTGTTATGGGGCCTGCTGCGGCGAACGCTCGAGCGCCCGCCGCTGGCGGCGCGTTTGGGAGCGGCCGGACCCTGGCTGGCGGCCGTGATTGCAGCCGTGTGGCTGGTGCATCCGCTCCAGACCGAGGCAGTCACCTACGTCGTGCAGCGCTCGGAACTGCTAGTCGGGCTGTTTTACCTGGCTACGCTCTACTGCTCCGCGCGCAGTTGGCAATCGCCACACGCGGGACGGTGGCAGGCCGCCGGTGTCGCCTGCTGCGCGCTGGGCATGGCCAGCAAGGAAGTCATGGTCTCGGCGCCGCTGCTGGTGTTGCTCTACGACCGCGTGTTTTGGGCCGCAAGCTGGCGCGAACTGTGGGACCGGCGCAAGCGATTCTACTGCGGCCTGGCCGCCACTTGGCTGATCCTCGTCGTGCTCATGGCCGCCGGGCCGCGCAATCGGTCGGTCGGTTTTGATTTGGGCTTTAGCGCCGGGCAATACTTCCTGCTGCAAGGCTGGGCCATCGGCCATTACCTGCGCTTGGCGTTTTGGCCCGTGGGTCTCTGCCTGGACTACGGACGTCAGTCGATCCAAGTGGTCAGCATAGGTCGCATCCTTCCGGGCGGGCTGGTGGTGCTCCTGTTGCTGGGGCTGACGCTCTGGGCCTTGTGGCGGCGGCCGGTTTGGGGCTTTCTTGGAGTTTGGTTTTTTCTGATCCTGGCTCCCAGCTCCAGCTTTGTGCCGATCATTACAGAAGTAGCGGCCGAGAAGCGGATGTATCTCCCTTTGGCGGCGATCGTGACGGCCGTGGTCATCGGCGGCTGGCTGCTGATCCAGCGCTTGCGATTACGCGCCGGCCGGGCCGGCTTGGGCCTGGCGGCCTTGATTGTGGCTGCGCTGGCGGCAACGACTTATGCCCGCAACCTTGATTACCGCACCGCGATATCCATCTGGACCGACACGGTGGCAAAAAATCCCAGCAATGCCTGGGCACTCCAAAGCCTGGGCAAAGTGGACGACGACGCCGGTGATTACGAGGCCGCCATCGCGGCCTATCGCCAGGCCTTGAAATTGGAGCCGAGCTTGGACGAGGTGGACGCGAATCTCGGGGCAGCGCTCTTTAAGCAAGGGAAGCTGCAACTTGCGGTCGAAGCCTGCACCAAGGCCCTGGAGCTGAATCCGCGGAACATTCATGCGCACAATAATCTGGCGAAGACCCTCGAGGGTCTGAATCGCGACGACGAGGCGGCGAAGCATTACCAAGAGGCCCTTCGGGTCGACTCCGATTACGTGTCCGGCCGGTTCAATTACGCGATTTTTCTGTTCCACCACGGAAAACTGGACGAAGCCGAGCACCAATTGCGCGCGGCCATCGAACTTCGGCCGCTGGTCGCGCCGCCGCACAATTCGCTGGCCACCGTGCTCAGCCGGCAGGGACACATCGCCGAAGCAGAATCCGAGCTCCGCACGGCCCTCGCACTCGATCCGCGGTTCGCCAATGCCTGGGCCAACCTGGCGGAACTGCTGGGCATGGAATTCCAATCGGCCGCCGACCCCGAGCGATTGGCCGAAGCCGAACACGCGGCCGGCCGGGCGTTGACCCTCGAGCCCAACAACAGCCAATTCCGCACGACGGCCGCCAGAATCCTGTATCTGGCCGGGCGACGGCCCGAAGCGCTTGCGCAATTGCGGGCGGCCCTGGAGTTAGATCCAAAAAACCTTGCGGCCCAGCGGAATTTGCAACTACTCACCTCCGAACAACCGCCGGGCGAGTAGCGGTAGCGGAATTCGTGAGAATTCCGGGCCGTGATCATCCCGACCCGGCCCGCAGCGCCTCATCGCCGAGGCCGGCTACGCAACAAACGCTGCAACTGTTGACGCGGCCGGGGATCGGCTGGATTCAACCGCTGGGCTTCGCGCCATTGCTCGACGCAGGCCCGCAGATCGCCCAACTGCTCTAGCGCCGTCGCCAGGTTCTGCCGTACGGCCGCATCGCGGGGAGCGAGCGCCGCCGCCCGGCCGAATTCGTCCCGGGCCGCGGCCCACTGGCGTTGGCTCAGCCACAAGCTGCCAAGATTGTTGTGGGCCTGCGCGAGCTTGGGATCCAAGCGAATCGCCTCGGTCAGCTCGCGCCGGGCGCCGGCATACTGCCGCTGGCCCAATAGCAGCGTGCCCAAGTTGAAATGTGCCCCCGCATGGTCCGCCTTGGCGCCCAGCGCGGCGTGATACTCGCCCAGCGCCGCTTCCAAGTCTCCTTCGTACGCCAGCAGCATGCCCAAGTTGTTGTGCGCATCGGCATAGTCCGGCTTGAGCTCGATGGCCCGGCGTAAATGTTCTTCGGCCTCCGAGCGATCTCCCTGGCGGGCGAGCGCGAATCCCAGATTGCAGTGCGCCTCGGCATAGTTGGGGCTGATGCGCAGCGCATCGCGGTATTGCTCGATCGACTCCGTGAAATCACCTTGCGATTCGAGCGCAAAGCCCAAATTGTTGTGGGCCTCGGCATCCAGCGGGTTGAGTTCGAGAAGCTGGCGATAGATGCCTGCCGCCTGATCGAGCTTGCCATCCATGCTCAGATACTTTGCCAGGTTGCCGTAGGCCATGTTGGCCTTCGGGTTCTTGACGATCGTGTCCCACCAGATACTCGTCCCATCGCGATACACGGTTGCGCGGCTCCACGTGGCCGCGCCCAGCACCAGGCAGAGGGCCGCGGCAATGCCGAAGCGAGGCCGCGGTTCGAGTTTCAGTCGCCGCGCCGCGGCCAGTGCGATGGCCGCCAGCAAGCCCAGCCATCCCACGCCGGCCAGGTATTGGAAATGGTCGGCGACGAACGAATAGCGCATCGGATAAATATTGAAAAAACCCAGCGCCGGAAACAGCGTGCCGTAAAAGAACAGCAGGGCACACAGCGGACCGCGACCCCAGCGGCCGCGACCCAGCCAGAGCACCACCGGCGCGGCGCCGGCCGCCAAGGGAAACCCCCACTGCCACCATTGACCGGCGTCGATGGTCCAACGCGGGTAGATGAAGGTCAGCCCAGCCGGCCAGATCAGCTTGGCCGCGTAAAAACAGATCGCCCGGCCAGCAATCAGCACGCGGTCGGGCAGCGAAAACGCCCACTCCGGACCGACGGCGCCGACATTGTCGCGCTCCATCGCGATGGTCAGCAGCCCCAGCGGCAAGGCGAGCACAAACCACGGCAGCATCAGCGCCAACGCCTGCCGCTCGACGCGGCCGCGCTTCCAGTAATGCACCAGCAGAATGGCGGCCGGCAGCGTACACGCCACCGTTTTGCTCAGCAGCGCGCACGCGAAAAAAAACGTGGCCAGGGCATAATCCCGCCACGAGCCCGGCAACGCGTCGGGCTCGTCGATCGGCCAGAAACGCAAGTACCGATTGGCCGCAGCCAGATAGAAGAACGTCGACAAGACGTTCTTGCATTCGGTGATCCAGGCCACCGATTCGACGTTCAGCGGATGGAGTGCCCACAGCGCCGCAATCCAATAAGCCCCCGGCACCGCCAGCCGCCGCAACACGAGCCACAGCAGCACCGCATTGGCAGCGTGCAGGGCCAGGTTCACGGCGTGAAAACCCGGCGCCCACGGCCCCCACAGGTGATAGCCCACCCAGAATACCGTGTGAACCAAAGGGTAATACTGCGGCGTCGCGCCGGGCTTCAGCCAGATGCGCCCCAAACCGGCCAGCGACTCCAGTTGCGGGTTGTCGGTGACGTGGTAATCATCGTCCCAGATGAAACCCTCGCCAATGGCAGGCAAATAGAACAAGCAGGTGACTGCCACCAGCCCCAGGCCGGCCAACAGCGTCCGCCGGCGGCGCCCGGACAGTCCCTGAGTGCGAGCCGCAGTCATACGCCGCGATTTGGAACCGGTCTTCATGGAACATTTCGGCCCTGGCGAGGATTCAGCCGATTGGGCTTCCCAGCAGGTAAAGATCGACCGAAGAATAACTTCTCCGCAACCCCTCTTCCCTTGACTGCACTTTCCGACGTTTGGCGGCGGGTCATGCGGCAAGTAGTGCGAGGGATTGAAATAGTTGTTTAATTCTTCGTGGAATCTTGTCGTGTTTATCAAGGCTTCGGA
>DATATB010000003.1:0-2014 GCA_036268995.1 Pirellulales bacterium
CGGCCAACGGCAAACGTGCCAAAACTTCCCGCTCAAAATCGTTCATACTTCATCGATTCCCAAGCATGTGCTGCCCTAACCCATGCTAGAAAACCAATTAGCCACTCGCTAGCTTGTTCACAGCAGTGGCCTCGCCCTCCCGGCCTTCGGAATTCTCACGAATTCCGCTACCGGCCGAAGCTGGTTGGTAAAATAAAGGCGTGGGATTCCATCACCGCGCCAGGGCCACGCCCCCCAATGACCGCCGATAGCCGCTCGGTCTACATGGACAATCACGCCACCACGCGGGTCGATTCGCGCGTGGTCGAGGCGATGCTGCCGTTTTTTACCGAGCACTTTGGCAATCCCGGCAGCGTGAGCCACGCGTTCGGCTGGGAGGCCAAAGAAGCCGTCGATGCGGCGCGGGAGTCGATCGCCACGGTCATCGGCGCCAGCCCACGCGAAATCGTGTTCACCAGCGGAGCGACCGAGAGCAACAATCTGGCCATCCGTGGCATTGCCGAGCGGCATCGGGCCAAAGGCAATCACCTGCTCAGTGTCACCACCGAGCACAAGGCTGTGCTCGATCCGCTGGCACGCCTGGCCCGGCACGACTACCAGGTGACGCTGGTGGGCGTGGCCCAAGCCGGCAGCCCGCGGGCCGGGCTGGTCGATCCGCAGCAGGTGGCCGACGCCATCACCGACGGGACGATTCTCGTCTCGGTCATGCTCGCCAACAACGAAATCGGCGTGATTCAGCCGATCGCGGACATTGCCGAAATCTGCCGCCGCCGCGGCGTGCTGTTGCACTGCGATGCGACGCAGGCCATCGGCAAGATGCTGGTGGACGTTCGCGAGCTGGGCGTGGACCTGATGAGCTTTTCAGCCCACAAGCTGTACGGGCCAAAGGGCGTCGGGGCGCTTTACGTGCGGCGTTCGAGTCCGCCGGTGCGGCTTCAAAGCCAGATTGATGGCGGCGGCCAGGAGAACGGCTTACGCAGCGGCACGTTGAATGTGCCGGGCATCATCGGCCTGGCCCGGGCAGTCGAACTTTGCCTCGAAGAGCTACCGGCCGAAGCCGACCGGCTGGCCGGACTGCGCGACCGGCTGCTGGAGCAGCTGACCGGCGAGCTGGAAGGCGTGTCGCTCAATGGCCCCATGTGCGCCGACCGCCGGCTGCGGCTGCCGGGCAATTTGAACTTGAGCTTTGCCTGGGTCGACGGCGAAGCGTTGATGATGGCCATGAAGACCTTGGCCGTCAGCTCCGGCAGCGCCTGCACGTCGGCCAACCCCGAGCCCAGCCACGTGTTACGGGCCTTGGGGCTGGATGAGGACTCGACCCGGGCCAGTTTGCGGTTTGGGCTGGGCCGGTTCAATACGGCCGACGACGTGGAGTTTGCCGTGGCGGCCGTCAGCGAGGCCGTGGGCCGGTTGCGCAAACTGAGCAGCCGCCCGTAGGTGGCGTTTTCGTGCTTTCCTTTCGGCCAAATATCGTATAATTTAGGGACGTTGCCATCGCTCGGGAACTGGCTTGCCAGCACGTCCGAGGACCGCAACGACGACCGATTATCACGAGAACATTGCAGAGGAGCGGTACACAATCATGGCTGTCGCACTAAGCGAAAAGGCTGCCGGCGAAGTCAAGCGGATCATGCAGGACCAGAAGCTGGAAGACGGCATGCTGCTGCGCGTCGGCGTGGCCGGCGGCGGTTGCAGCGGGTTCCAATACAGCCTCGGCTTCGACAAGGAATACGACGAGAAGCTCGATTCCAAGTTCGAGTGCCACGGCGTCACGATGGTGGTCGACAAGAAGAGTGCCCTCTATCTGGACGGCACGACGGTCGACTTCTACGACGGCCTGGAAAAGCGGGGCTTCACGTTCGACAATCCGAACGCCGTGAAGAGCTGCGGCTGCGGTAGCTCGTTCTCCGCCTGATTTTCACGCATCGGATTTTCACGCAACAGGGTTCTTGCGGCCCGGCTTCGCGCGGCTCGATCGATAGCCAGCGAAGCCGGGCCGTTTTTTTCTTACAGG
>DATATB010000004.1:0-2042 GCA_036268995.1 Pirellulales bacterium
CCTCGGATATTGATCCGAGGTTTCATATGCAGATGATTACGAGGGCCGGCCTCGAACCGGACGCGTTGCCCGTCCACGTTAGCAACCACTAAGCAGCACGAACGACCTCTAGCAGCCCGTTGAAAATGTCCGCTTGACGGCCGTGGTATGCTGGCGGCGGAAATTCGCTCACTCACCGCAGGATGCACACGCATGGCGCTTGGTAAACGCAAACACGAACAACAATCCGCCTGGGTCGCCACCACCGAATTGCCCAAGTCGCCGGGCCACCCGTTTTACAAAAGGCTGAACCAACTGCTGGCCGAAGCCGGCTTCGATGCTTGGCTCGAAACGCTGTGCGCCCCGTACTATGCCGCCAGGATGGGCCGCGAATCGATCCCGCCGGGCGTTTACTTCCGGATGATCCTGGTCGGTTACTTCGAGGGCATCAGTTCGCAGCGCGGCATCGCCTGGCGGTGTCACGACAGCCGCTCGTTGGCCGAATTCCTGGGCGTGCCCGTGCACGAGGAGACGCCCGACCACTCCAGTCTGTCGCGCATTCACGTCCGCCTGCCGTTGGAAACGCACGAGGCGATGTTCCAGTTCGTGCTCAAGCTGGCTGCCCAGAAGAACCTGCTGCGGGGCAAGACCGTGGCGGTCGACTCGACGCTGCTGGAGGCCGACGCTGCCATGAAAAGCATCGTGCGGCGCGACACGGGTGAGGACTGGAAGACGTACCTGCACGGCCTGGCGGCGGAGGCGGGCATCGAGAATCCGACCGACGAGGAACTGCGCCGCTTCGACAAAAAGCGGAAAGACAAAAAGGTCTCGAACGACGACTGGCAATCGCCGAACGACCCGGAAAGCCGCATCACCAAGATGAAGGACGGCACGACGCATCTGGCATACAAGGCCGAGCACGTGGTCGATTTGGACACGGACTTGGTGCTGTCGGCCGCGATCCACGAGGGCACGCGGGCCGACACCGAGACGCTGGCCGAGAGTCTGGTGCAGGCACAGTTGAACGTGATCGAGGCCGGCAGCCCAGCGAACATCCAAGAGGCGGTGGCCGACAAGGGCTACCACGCGGCGGCTCAACTGGCGACGGTCAACGAAACGCTCGGCATTCGTACGTACATTCCCGAGCCGAAGCGTCAGACGCCTTGGAAGTGGAGCGATCACACTGCGGCCGAACGGCGAGCGATCACGGCCAACCATCGGCGCGTGAGTGCGGAGCGCAGCAAGAAACTCCAACGCCGGCGCAGCGAGCTGACCGAGCGGACGTTCGCTCATGTGTGCGAGACCGGCGGAGCGAGACGCTGTTGGTTGCATGGCATGTTAGAGGTGTCGAAACGTTACCTGTTACAAGTGGCGGCTCGTAACTTGGGTCTGATCATGCGTAAGTTGTTCGGCATGGGCACGCCACGGGGCCTGCAGCCCGCCGGTGACCTTGCCGCGCTTATGTATCTTCGCATCTACGTCGTCTGGAGCATCATCTGGGCGTCGGCGCGTGCTTTCGTGGTTAGATTCCTGTCGCCGAATTCGGTCAGCCCAGCTCGACCGATCCTCGCGGCCGCCGCGTGGAAACGCACAATTTCAACGGGCTGCTCGGCGTGTCGCCGGCCGGTAATAAAGACATACGCGCCTTCGGCGACGAACCGCTGTGCGGTCGCCAGGCCGATGCCGCTGCTGCCGACGGTGATCACCGCGACTTTGCCATTTAACCTGCCCATATGTCTCTCCCCAGAAGTTCGATTGTCCGAGATTCAGCACGATTGGGGTTTAAGCAGGGCCTCCTCTCACCGCAGTCGGCGGACGAAGTGGAGATCGAGGCCGGACAAAGGAGCGCCGACCTCGTGCATCGCACCGCCTTCGACGAGCGATCCGAGATCAATCGCGACAAATCCGATGCTATTGATCAACTCGATCACGAGCTTTTTGGCTTCGACGTCGTCACCGGACGTAAAGATGACGGTGCGGGGTTTGTTTGGCGAAAAGTCCTGTATCCAGTCCATCGGAATGTTGCTGATCGATTTAACAAGCCGTGCGCCAACTGCCATCTC
>DATATB010000005.1:0-12985 GCA_036268995.1 Pirellulales bacterium
GGATTCCTCGGTCGCAAGTGCGACGGCGAACCCGGCTGGCAAACGGTTTGGCGCGGTTATCAGAAAATCGAATCGTTACTCGACGCTTTACGCCTGATCGGGGCACTTGAGCGTCAAAAACTTGGGTAAAGACAAGGGCGTAAGCCCTTGGAAATCGCGTTGCGGGAACGCCATCGAGCCCTGAAAGGGCGGCAGGAGTGCCGCCCCTTCGGGGCTAGCGTTATCTCAGGGCCCGGTGTCCAGGGGCTCACGCCCCTGGCTATTGACTTTCGGCCCCTTCGGGGCGAAGAACCGTCAATCGCTTCGGGGCGAAGAACCGGCAATCGCGTGTCTCTCAACCTGCCGCGCACGCCGGATATGAGAGCACGTTCACTCCGCCGCTTCGGTTTCGGTGGTCGGCTCCATGGGGGCGAAACCGCGGCGCATGGTGTTTTCGGTGACGACGCGCGGGAGGACGAATTGCAGCAGGTAGTCGGCGCCGCCGGCTTTGCTGCCGATGCCGGAGAGCTTGAAGCCGCCGAAGGGCTGCCGGCCGACCATCGCGCCGGTGATGCCGCGGTTGAGATACAGGTTGCCTACGAGCAGCTCGCGCCGGGCACGCTGGAGGTTCGCCGGGCTGCGCGAGAACAGCCCGCCGGTCAGCGCGTACTGCGTGCCGTTGGCGATGCGGAAGGCATCGTCCAAGTCGCGGGCGCGAATCACGGCCAGCACCGGACCGAAAATCTCCTCTTGAGCCAGACGCGAGTCGGGCGCCACGTCGGCAAAAATGTGCGGGCCGACATAATAGCCTTCACCCGCCAGCGGCCCGACGTCGACGGCCAACACCTCGCGGCCTTCGCGCCGGCCGATCTCGATATATTGTCGCACGCGCGCCAGGGACTCGGCGTCGATCACCGGTCCGACGCTCGTGGCCGGGTCTTCGGCCGGCCCAACTTTGAGGCTCCGGGCCGACTCCACCAGCCGTTCGAGAAACGTATCGTAAACGGTCGCGAGCACGATCGCTCGCGAGCAGGCCGAGCACTTTTGCCCCTGATAGCCAAAGGCACTGCGCACGACGCCCAGCACTGCTTCGTCCAAGTCGGCGTCGTCGTCGACGATGATCGCGTTCTTGCCGCCCATCTCGGCGATCACGCGCTTGACGTAGCCGATGGGCCGGGCGGAAACCTCGGCGGCTCGGGCGTTGATCGCCAGGCCGACGGCCCGTGAGCCGGTAAAGGCGATCACGGCCGTGTCGGGATGTTCCACCAGCGCCGCGCCGGCTGCCTCGCCCGTGCCGGAAACGAGGTTCAAGACGCCCGGCGGCAGCCCGACGGCTTCGAACACCTCGGCCAGCTTGGCGGCGATCACGGGCGATTGCTCGGCCGGCTTCATCACCACCGTGTTGCCGGTAGCCAGGGCGGCCGTGGTCATGCCGGTGAGGATCGCCAGCGGAAAATTCCAAGGCGCGATCACGCCGACCACGCCGCGCGGCAGATACTCGAGCTGGTTGTCTTCGCCGGGCACGTCCTCGACCGGCGACTGCAACTGCCGGGCGTGCAGCGCATAGTAGCGACAAAAATCGATGGCCTCGGTCACGTCGGCATCGGCTTCGCGCCAGCCTTTGCCGCATTCATAGACTTCCCAGGCGGCCAGTTCGAAGCGCCGCTCGGCCAGCGCGTCGGCCGCCCGCTCGAGCCATGTGGCCCGCTCGTCGACGCTTGCGCCGCTCCAGGCCGGCAAGGCCTGTCGGGCAGCAGCCACGGCCGCCTCGACGTCGGCAGGCGAAGCGCTGGCCACGGTGCCGACCACCTGGTTCTTGTGCGAGGGATTGAGCGAAGCCAGCCGGTCGCGCGTGTCAACCTGCCGGCCGCCGATGACCAACGGATAATGCCGGCCAAGCTGCTCGCGCACTTCGGCTAGCGCGGTCTGCATGGCCCGGCGGCTGGTGCCCAAGGCGAAATCGGTCCACGGCTCGTTCTGGAAGGCGGGCCGCTCCTTCTTTCCCCCCTCTCCCCTTGTGGGAGAGGGGCCGGGGGTGAGGGGTTTGGCAGCCGGTTGACGGCCAGGATCGTGTTCTTTGGGATTCATCAGCAATACCTCGGGCGACACGTGGTCGCTGAAGCCGGCCTTGAGAAAGGATTCGTTCGACGTGTTTTCCAGCAGCCGCCGCACCAGGTAGGCCATGCCCGGCAGAAGCTGGCCATAGGGCATGTAGATGCGCAGCCGATAGCCCAAATCGACCAGGGCCTGCTTTTCCTGGTCGCCCATGCCGTAGAGCATTTGCAACTCGAAGGCACTGCTAGGCACGCCCAAGTGCCGGGCCACGGCCAGCCCATGCGCCAGCGAGCGGATGTTGTGGCTGCCCAAGGCGGGGCGCAGGATCTTGTAGTTCTGCATCAGAAACACGGTGAGCCGCTCGTAATTGGCGTCGGTTTCCCACTTCTGCTGAAAGACGGGCACGGGCCAGCCCATCGCCGCGGCGTGGACGGTCTCGTAATCCCAATACGCGCCTTTGACCAGCCGCACCCAGACCGGCGTGCCGCGCTGGGCGGCCCAATCGCGCAGTCGCACGAGGTCGTCGCCCGAGTCGCGCAGGTAGCCCTGGATGACGATGCCCACGTCGGCAAAATCACGGAACTCCGGCTCGCCCAGCACATGCTGAAAGATGGCGAGCGTGAGATCCTTGATGTGGTACGACTCCATGTCGACGTGGATAAAAGCCCGGCGCGAGCGGGCCGCGCGTAAGAGATGCCGCAGCCGCTCGGCGACGCGCCGCGTGGTCCCCTCGGGATCGATCGGGTCGAACTGGCTATCGAGCGCCGAAAGCTTGACCGACAAATTCAGCCGCGGCAGCTCTTCGAATGCGCCGCGATCGATCTGCGGCACCTCGGGCCACGCATTGGCGCGGGGCGCGAGTTGGTCGAGCAGCTCCAGGTACATGTTGAAATACCGCTCGGCCTCGCGGTCGCTGGTCACGGCCTCGCCCAGGATATCCAGGGTAAAAGCCCTGCGGAGCTTGCGTTCGCGCATGGCGGCGGCCAGCACTTCGGTCGTATTGCTGCCGGCGATGAACCGCCGGGCGTAGCTCTGCACATTGCGGCGAGCGGCCAGGGCCAAAGCCCGTCCGGCCAGCGAGCGCGGAGCAGCAATATTCAATCCCAGCTTGATCGCGCCCGGCAAACGTTCGGAGTCGAGATACTCATGCAGGTGCCGGGTCACGGCCGTGCTGTCGGCCAGCATCGGCAGCACGTCGACAAAGCGGAACATTTGCAGCTTCAGGGCCTCGTCCTGCATGGCCCAGCCCATGATCCGGTCGTCCCACCAGCGTCGCTCGGTGGGCCGGGGAGCCCGTTCGCTGGCTCGCTGGAAGATAAAGCGGCCGATCTCCAGCGTCGAAGCCTCGATCCGCTCCTGCTCGCGCTGGCTGAAAGGCTGAATCGCTAGCGACATGAGAGCCTGTGGCGAATAGGGAACTTCGGCGGGCAAGCCCGTGGGCTCGGGGCTGCCGGCGGCACTGAATCCTACGAATGCCGCGGGTGGGTTTCAAGCTCGCCATTGGCCCCGGTTTGCCCGGCTTAAGCCCTTTTGCTGAAAAAAGTTCCGGCATCCGGCCCCAATCGCGGCCCGGGCGGCAGCCGGTTGCAAATAAAGCCGACCGGCTGAGCGTCTTAGTAATGATGTACCGGCTCAGGCCACGGTCCGCAGAAGCGGGCTTGCGGCGATCCAGAATTTCCCTCATTGCGATGTGACCCATGAGCACCGATCCCCACACGCCGGTCGAACTGTTTTGGCAGGCGTTTCGCTATGCGAGCGACGAGATGACGGCTGCTGAGCGCGAGGCCTTCGAAACGGTCTTGGCAACCGACCAGCCGGCGCGCGAAGCGGTGGCTCGGGTCGTCGAATTGGAAGGGCTCGTGCAATCGGCCGAAAACGCGCCGGTCGAAGTGAGCGGCTCACGGTTGTCGGTGTTGCCGCGCGAGCAGAATTACTGGCTCCAGCCGCTGGGCTGGGTGGCCGTGGGCGCGGCCGCTTGCCTGGCCACGGTCATGGCATTTCAGGCCTGGTGGCCGGCTCCCGCAGCAATTACGCCCACCGAGCCGCAGGTTGCCGTCGGCAGCAAAACAAACCATAGCAGCGAACTGGCGCTGGCCTGGGCGCAGGCTCAGTCCGAGTTGCCGGCGCCCGATGACGCGATGATCGCAGGTTCGAGCATCGTGATTGGCGAATCAGCGGTTGAAGAAAACACGGAACACGATCTGACGTCGGTCAGCGACGACCAGGTCGCGGCCGCGCCCTCCTGGCTCTTGGCGGCGGTGGCCGATGCGGAGGCCGCGCGTGGCGAGAATTAATTTTATGCACAGCAGAGTTTTTTCCGGCCGCCGTGTAACCATTTGGCTATCCCTGGCAATTGTGTTGGCGGCTGTCTGCTCGGTGACCGGTCGCGAGAAGGACTCGCCGGCTGGCAAATCGAGCGAAGGCAAGGCCAAAACAACCGATGGCAAGTCCTCGGCCGGCGGCCAGAAGTCGACACGGACCAAAGGCAAAAAGATCCCCGGCTTTACGGGCGAGCGAGAAGCGGCGGCCATGACCTTTGTACGCACCAATCATCCCGAACTGGCCGAACTGCTCGATCAGCTCAAGTCGAGCGACCCGGGCCAATACCAGCGAGCGATCCGCGACTTGTTCAAGTCCAGCGAGCGGCTGGCTCAGCTCGAAGAGCGCAATCCCCAGCGGTATCCGCTGGAGTTGAGCATGTGGAAGGTGAATTCTCGGATCCAGGTGTTGTTGGCCCGCTTGACGATGTCGTCCGATCCGGCCGTCGAAGATCAGTTGCGGCAGGCCGTGGCCGAACAGCTTGAACTACGTAAACAATTACTAACGAGCGAACAGCAGCGGCTCGCTCAGCGCTTGGCTGAGTTGAAAGCCGATCTCGATGACTTGGAGCAGCACGAGCAAGAGCGCATCGAGCAGCGGATGACCAAACTGCTCAGCGAAGCGTCGCGCTCGCGCCCCTTGGTGAAGCACGGGGCGAACGGTAAGCGTGGCACGAGTGAAGCGAAGGCCGATCGTGAGTGAAATATTACCCGACGGGCCGCAGCCCGTGGGCTTGAACGCGGAATCAAATAACCAGCGGAAGGTGACAAGGATGAAGTACGCATTGGCATTGCTGGTGTTGGGCCTATCGGCCTCGGGGGCCGCGGCGACCGAGGTTATCCCGCCGGCCAGCGAGCGATTTGCAGCGGACGGTGGTTCGGCGGGCAGTGGCTTGGCGGACAGTGGCTCGGCGGGCGCAGAGGTGCCGAATTTTCAGCGGCACGTGTTGCCGCTGATGGGCCGCCTGGGCTGCAACGGCCGCGCCTGCCACGGCTCGTTCCAGGGCCAGGGCGGCTTTCGCCTTTCGCTGTTCGGCTACGATTTTGACGCCGACCACAAGGCCCTGTGCGACGGCGACGAGCCCCGCACCGATCTCAAGAAACCGCGCCAGAGCCTGATGCTCGTCAAGCCGACGTCAGCGGATAAGGACGAGCATGGCGGCGGCAAACGGATGGATGTCGATAGCTGGCAATATCGGCTGCTGCTCCGCTGGGTCGAGGCCGGTGCGCCGAGCGTCGACCCGCAGCACGATCCGCAATTCGTGCGGATGGACGTAACGCCCGCCGAGCTGGTGTTCGAAAAAGCCGGTCAGACGGCTCAGCTCCGCGTGGTGAGCGTCTGGTCGGACGGCACGCGTGAGGACGTGACCCCGCTCTGCCGATTTCAGACCAACGACGAGTCGGTGGCCAAGGTGGACGTATCGGGCACGATCACGGTGGTCGGCCGCGGCGATACGCACATTGTGGCGTTCTACGACAACGGCGTGGTGCCCGTGCCGGTGCTGCTGCCGGTGAGCGATTCGGTCGGCCCGCGTTATCCCAACGTGCCCACGCCTACGAAGATCGACGAGCTGGTGGTCACCAAGCTGCGCAAGCTCGGCATCGTGCCTTCCGACTTGTGCACCGATGCGGAGTTTCTGCGGCGCGTGAGTTTCGACATCACCGGCACGCTGCCGCCGCCGGACGAAGTGCAGGCGTTTCTGGCCGATACGTCTGCCGACAAGCGGGCGCGCAAAGTCGACGAGCTGCTGTCGCGGCCGGCATACGCCGCGTGGTGGAGCACCCGGTTGTGCGATTTCACGGGCAACAACGAACGCAGCATGCCCGAGCAAACCGCCCGAGCGGAATACGCCGAGCAGTGGTATCGCTGGGTCGATCGGCGGCTGGCCGAGAACACGCCCTACGACAAGATCGTCGAGGGCCTGGTGATGGCCGTCAGCCGCTCGCCCGGCGAAAGCTATGTGCAATACGCCCAGCATCTGAGCAATTATTTGCGCAAGGATCACCCGGACGATTATTCAACCCGCGACAGCATGCCGCATTACTGGTCGCGCACCAATATGCGGACCTCGAACGAAAAGGCCTTGAGCTTCAGCTACGCCTTCCTGGGCGTGCGGTTGCAATGTGCCGAGTGTCACAAGCATCCGTTCGATCAATGGAGCCAGGAAGACTTCAAGCACTTCACGGCCTTTTTCGACCGCGTGAAGTTCGGCATTTCCAGCGGCGACCAGCCGGAATACAAGCGATTGATCGAAGCGCTGGGCTACAAGACCAAGGGCGGAGCCAAAGAACAGCGGAAAGCAATCAGCAAGGCGGTGGCCGAAGGCAAGCCCGCCCCGCTGCGCGAGCTGTACATCGCTCCTACCGGCAAAGGCAGCGAAGGCAAGGCTAAGGGCGAGAAGAAAGACAAGAAGCGCCGCGTCGAGGCCGGCCGCGTGCTCACGCCCAAGGTGCTCGGCGGTGAGGAAGTCATTGCCGACCAATACTCCGATCCGCGCCAGCCGCTGATGGACTGGCTGCGGCAGGATGACAATCCGTATTTCGCTCGGGCGATCGTCAATCGGGTCTGGTCGGCTTACTTCAACGTCGGCATCGTCGAACCACCGGACGACATGAACCTGGCCAATCCGCCCAGCAATCGTGAGCTGCTGGACTGGCTGAGCCGCGAGTTCGTGGCCCACAGCTATGATCTCAAGTGGCTGCACCGCACGATCGCCGGCAGCCGCACTTATCAACTGGGTTGGAAACCCAACGCCACGAGCGAAAACGACGTCCGCAACTTCAGCCACGCCGTGCCGCGGCGGCTGCCGGCCGAAGTCGTGTACGACGCGGTGTTGTATGCCACCGCCGGCAACGAGGAGCTTGCCCGGCTGAACCAGGACCCCATCGGCTTGCGTTCGATTGGCGTCTCGCCCGGCTACACGCAGCCGGCGGCCAGGTCGAAGGTGGGCTACGCGCTCAGCGTGTTCGGCAAGCCGCGGCGCGAAACGACCTGCGACTGCGAACGCTCGAACGATCCCACGTTGCTGCAAACGGTCTTTTTGCGCAACGACAACGAAGCCTTGAAAATGATCGACCGCCCCGATGGCTGGCTGGCCCAAACGCTGGGAGCTCTGGCCAAACGTCCGGCGGTCGAGCCCACGGCTGCCAGCAGCCAAGACGCGAGCAGCGAGCGCGTTCGCGAGCTCGAGCGCCGGCTGGCAAAGGCCAAAAAGCAGGGCGACAAGCTAGCCGCCAGCAAACTTCGCAAGGAGATTCAAACGGCCAAAGACTTGGCGCGCAAGCTGGAAGCCCGCAAGCGCGAAATTGCCAACGAAAAGCGCTCGACGGGCGACGCTTGGAAAAACGTGACGCTGGACGCCAGCGCCGAAAGCGGCCTGGTGCAACAGGCCTATTTGCGCACGCTGAGCCGCATGCCCGCCAGCGACGAGGTGGCAAACGCACTGCAATACCTGGCCGACAACGGTCATCGGGCCGGCGGCCTGCGCGACCTGCTGTGGGCACTGCTCAATACCAAGGAATTTGTCATCAACCACTGATCTGGGTCAGTGGTCCGTTGTCCGTTGTCAGTGGGCATCGATCACCCTACGAAGAATCATCAGCTACTTTACTCCAAGGAAAGGAGCCGGACTCATCATGGCTCGCAACGTATTCTGCGATGGCGTCAAGCGGCGTGACTTTTTGCGAGTCGGTGCATTGGGCGCCGGACTGGCCAGCGGCACGGGCATGAGCCTGGCCGGCTTTTTGCGTTCGGCCGCTGCCGGGCAAGTTCAGCCGGCCAAGGCGCAGTCGGCGATTTACATTCGCTTGGGCGGTGGCCCCACGCATCTCGATACGTTCGACATGAAGCCCGAAGGCGACAGCGCGATGCGGGGCGAGCTGAAGCCGATCAAGACCAACGTGCCGGGCGTCGAGTTTTGCGAGTGCCTGCCCAAGCTGGCGACCGTCGCCGACAAGTTCGCCATTCTCCGCGGCGTGAGCCATACGCTGGCCGCCCACGACCTGGGAACCAAGTATCTCAACACGGGCAATCGCCCGCTGCCGTCGCTCGAGTTTCCCGGCCTGGGCGCCGTGCTCGCCAAGGAATTGCACGCGCCGGCCGACCTGCCGCCGTTCGTGGCTGTGCCCAATACACCGCAAGGCGGCGGTTTTCTCGGCATTCAATACGGGCCGTTCAATACCAACACCAGCCCGCAACTGGGCAGCCCCTTTGTCGTGCGCGGGCTGACGCTGGACGGCGCACTGACGCTGGACGACGTGAACCGGCGGCAAAAGCTGCTGGCCAGCGTCGACACGGCCTTCCACGGCTACGAGCAGAAAATCAACGTGCTGGGCGGCATGGACGAATTCTCCGAACGGGCTTACAGCATGATCAGCTCGAAGCGTTCACGCGAGGCCTTCGACGTGTCGCGCGAGCCACGCGACGTGGCCGAGCGCTTCGGCAATTCGCAGTTTGGCCAGGGCTGCCTGCTGGCCTGCCGGCTGGTGGCCTCCGGCGTGCGTTTTGTCACGGTCAATGGCAACCGCTGGGACATGCACCAGGACATTTTCTCGAACCTGCGCGACAAGGCGCTGCCGGAGTTGGATAGCGCCTTAAGCGCGCTGTTCACCACGCTCTACGAGCGCGGGCTATTGGACAACACGATCGTGATCGTTGCCGGCGAATTCGGCCGCACGCCCAAGATCAACGCCCGCGCGGGCCGCGACCATTGGCCGCGGGCCATGTTCGTGCTGATGGCCGGCGGCGGCGTGCGCGGCGGGCAGGTGATCGGCGCCAGCGACTCCAACGGCATGGGCCCGGCCGGCGAGGCCATTACGCCCGACCAGATGGCCGCGTCGTTCTATCACTCGCTGGGCATCGACTACCACAAGGAATACCACACCAACACCGGCCGCCCCGTGATGATCGTGCGGCAAGGCAACGTGATCCCGGGGCTATTCGGGTAGGAAATGCGGAAGTAGGAATGATGAATGATGAATGCCGGAGCGCGGCGCTGGGCGATGGTCCTGCCTGCTCCCCATTCATCATTCGTACTTCATCATTCCGCATTCATCCTCTCTCCCACCTTCTCCCATGCGTGGCGGATCACCTGGTCGGCGGCGGCGCGCACCAGCGCGGGGCTGAGGCTGGCTACCAGCCCCTTTTGATCGGTGACGCGGGCGGTCCAGATGAGCTGCGAGCCGTCGGTGGTCGGCTCGACGTCGAGTTGCG
Source organism: Pirellulales bacterium (assembly GCA_036268995.1). GTDB lineage: Bacteria > Planctomycetota > Planctomycetia > Pirellulales > PNKZ01 > DATATB01. The sequence goes on from DATATB010000005.1 coordinate 9,565, forward strand.
ACTCGATGCGCATGGTGATGCCGATGCCCTGGGCCGTGACGAACATCGTGGCCCGTTTCGGCGGCTCGAGGTTGCCGATTTCGATCCGCAGCTTGAGCGTGCCGCGCAGAAACGAGAAGCCCGGCCGCACCACGCACTCCACCGTCTGCGGGCCGGTGCGCTTGGACGATTGCAGATCAGGAATCAGCGAGGCGACGGCATCTAGATCGGTCAGAAAGCTGAACACCCGCTCGGCCGGGGCCGAAAACTGCTGCGTGCCGCCGAATTCGAGTTGCTGCGGTGGTGGCATCGATCCCTCGCCAGTGCATTTCCGTAAGTTCATCCACAAGCCTTGCCGCCTCAAGGCACCCTCAGTTATCTTGCCTGCATTCCTCAACGACGGCTAGCCTCGTCGACCGAAAAAAATTCGCAGCCGGGAATGCCGCTCATGATTGCCACACACGGTACTACCAATCCATCCGATCGAGAAATCGTCATCACGCGCGTGTTGAACGCCACGCGCGAGTTGGTGTGGCAGGCCTGGACCGATCCGCAGCACGTCGAGCAGTGGTGGGGGCCGCGCCATTTCAGCACGAAGGTCGTCCAACAGGATTTGCGGCCCGGCGGCGTGTGGCGCTATGTCATGCGCGGACCCGACGGATCCGAGCATCCGATCGGCGGCGTGGTCCGCGAGATCGTGCCGGAGCAGCGGCACGCCGTCACGGCCGAATTTGGCAAGGATTTCAAGCATCCCACGGTCTCCGACCTGCCGGGCGACATCGTGATGACGACCGTGCTGGAAGACCTGGGCCATCAAACGCGGCTGACGCTCACGATCGAGCACCAGTCGTCCGAAGATCGCCGCAAACACCTAGAGATGGGCGTCGTCGCCGGTTGGAATTCGTCGCTCGACTGCCTGGAAGACCACCTCAAGGCGACCATGGCCGCCAGCACGACGACCGTTCGCGTCACGCGCAGTTTCGCCGCGCCGGCCGAATTTGTCTTCGACGCGTGGATCGACCCGGACAAAATCGGCAAGTGGATGTTCGGCGGCAACGTGCGCGACGAAGAAGTGCTGCACCTGCACGTCGATCCCCGGGTCGGCGGCTCTTTTTCGTTCCTGGTGCGGCGCCAGGGTCGCGAAATCGATCACGTCGGCACGTATCGCGAAATCGATCGGCCCAAGCGGCTGGTATTCACCTGGGGCATTGCCGGCATGTCGGTCGACGACACCGACGTAGCCATCGAGATTCGCCCCGCGGCCGCCGGCAGCGAGCTGAATCTGGAGCACTCGAAAGTCTGGACCGCATACGCCAGCCGAGTCAATGAGGGCTGGACGAAGATGCTCGAACATCTCGCGCGGATCGTCTGATCGGCACGCGTCACTCGCCCGACGGCGGCTGATAGAAGCGGGCCAGGTCGATGCCCCCCTTCTGCTCTTCTTCCAGCAGTTTCAGCCGGCTCTCGACCCGCTCCAGCCGGCGAATCATGCCCGGCAGCAGATTCTTGGCCTCGTCCACGGGCTGTGGTTTGGGCACGGTCGGATAATTCAAGTGCCGCTCCAGCGCGGCAAACAGCCAGAGCGGGTCCTTCTGGCGATTGGCAAAGGCGATCTTGCCTTCCTTTTCGCCGAAGAGCACCGGCTTTTCCGGCCCGTCGAGATCCAATTGCTGCCGCCGCCGCTGATTGACGTAGTGCTGGCTGCGGACGTAGATCAGATCGGCAAAATCGACCAACCCGACCTGGCGGCGGACCATCAGAGTCCATTCCTTCCAGGCTTCGTCGAACATCGGGTCGCGGCTGATGGCTTCCAACCCGCGATCGTAGCCCAGCCGGTTGCGGCACAGCGATTCGAACTGGAACAGGAACATGCCTTGCGGGCTAGCGCCGTCGGCCCGATACCGGGCGTCGCGCTCCAGAATCTCGAGTGCCACGCGAAAATCGAAGCGGCCTTGCTCGCTTTCGGCCTCGCCGATGACAAACGTCTGAAACGCCGTGAAATAATGGGCCAGCCGCTGCATGGCCGGCGCAAAGCCGCCGCTGAGCTTCAATTCGCTGGCCAGAAAGTCCAGCGCCATCGTCAGCTTGGTCGTCGACAGCACCTCGTCGCGCAGGGCCACCAGCAGGTCCTGCGTAGCCATATTCTGCCGCATGCGCTCATTCAGCGCCCGGAAGAAATAGGCCTGTTCGATATATTCTTCGCGCTCGAGCATGGTTCTGTGAAGTTATGGTAACTGGCAACTTCGGATCGGCGGTTGCGTCGCATTAGTCGAAGTTAAGGCTTAGGTCCGGAAGCTCTTTTCTTAACAGTGCAGTATGAACCCCGTCGCCACACCTGTAAGGCACCTGCAACGTGCGCAAGCTCCTGAGCCCACGTAAATGCACTAAGCCGGCCGCTGTGACGCGCGTGCGGCAGAGGAGCAGTAAATTAAGTTTGTCCAGTTTTTTGAGGTGGGCGAGCCCATCGTCGCCGATCGACGTTTCGGATGCATCGATGCATTCGAGGTTCGATAGTTGTTTCAACGCAGCTAAGCCATTGTCGGTGACTTTCGTGCGTGCAAGCATGATATAGGTCAAGGCATGAAAACCGGCCACGGTTTTCATACCTACGTCGGACAGGTCCGAAAAGGCGAGGTTTAGCGTCTTAAGCTTCACGCAGTTTGCGAGACTGGCTACCGCTTCATCCGTGCCGACAACTTGGTTGAGGTAGATCTCCTCAAGACTCGTTAGTTTCCGCAGGTGCTGGAAATCGGTTCCGAAAAGTCCCATTGGCAAGCCGAGTTTCTTAAGGTGCGCCAATTTGCCCACCTCTCGAAGGCCATCCCCCGCCACTTTCGTGTCATAAAGATAAAGATCCTCTAGGCGCGGAAATCGCGAAACGATGCTTAACGCGTGATCGGTAATTTGTGTTCCCGACAGGTCTAGTCGTTCAAGTTCGGTCAGCGAACGCAGATGCTCGACCCCGGCGTCTTCGATCTGAATGCAGCGCAGGCGCAACCGGCGGAGTTTGGCGAGCTTCGAAATGGGCGCCACGTCGCCGCTGACCAGCGGCGATTCAATTAAATCGAGTTCTTCCAAGCCCGCGGCTCCGACAAGCGGCTCCAGGCGATCAGTAGAAAGTTTTATGTCGTGCAGTCCAAGCCGCTTCAAGGCCGGAAGCTGCACGATCTGCGCGACGTCGCCTGCAGCGAGCTTTACCCCGCGGATTCGAACCTCGCGGATATTTCCTGCCTTTCCGGCGGTGACGAGCGGTTGCAGCACGCCGCTGACGGTCTGTTGCCCAGAAATAATCACTTGGCCGAAGTCAGCGAAGGGGCCATTTACAGGCTGCCAAGGCTCATAGCTCAGGACGCGGAGATTCGGCAGTTTTTTTTCGAGGCTTTCGACTGCTTTAAGCGTCACCGCCGTGTGGCCGAGATACAGGACGCGCAGATTCGTTAGC
>DATATB010000006.1:0-5928 GCA_036268995.1 Pirellulales bacterium
TGTCATCCGGCGCCACGTTGCTGGCTTCCATCAGCTTGTCGTAGCCCATTTTGTCCTGGCCGAGACGCACCATCTCGAGGCCTTGGTTGATGAGAAACGCGGCCTTGATCCGGCCGTTGCGCACCTCTTCGGCCGTGACCCACTTGGTGCCGCTGCGCACGAGCCCCTTGTCGGCCATGCTTTTCCATTCCGCCAGATGCTGCTGGGCGGTGGCGCGCGTGGCCGAGGGCACGGTGGTGTCAGAGAGGAACACGGTATAGAGCACGACCGCTTCGTCGGCCGTGCGGCAGCGCTGGGCTTCTTTGTCGACGGACTTCAGTGCCTTCTCGGCCTCTTCTTCGGTCTGTTGCGGCGCGGCCGGCCGCTGCGAAAGTTTGGGCTCGGCCATGCCCAGCTTGCTGCGGACATAGGCCTGGTCGGCCTCGCTGAGCTTCGAGAGCGGAATCTCTCGCGGCGTGCCGTCTTTGAGCTTGATCGAGACTGTGTCACCCTTGACCGCGACGAACTCCGCCTCGGTGCTGTAGTTGCCCTGGGCTGCCTTCCAGGTGCGATATTCGCCGTTCGCTCGGCTGCTGCCATGGCCGACTGCAATTGCAGCTACCAATGCGATACGAAATGCACTCTTCATGAGTAGACCCAGCTCAATATGGAAATCGGGGCCGGTGGCAGGCAAAAGCCAAAACGGTTCGCCAGAGATTTTAACGACCCCAGCATAATGGTGTTCGAGTGTCCCAGAAACCATTTTTTTGGCGATTCACCGAGACGGGAGTTTACGTCCCCGACGCACTGTGCAAGCGCGGCGAGGTCGCCCCCCTACTGCGGCCCGAAGTGCCTGAGCGGCGTATACCCTAACACCCGCACGATGCACCGGCCCAACGGGCAACTTTTTTTGACTTTATGGATCATGCGGGCTGTGCGGCCGGTTATTCATCAGCGGGCGACCGCTCGTGCCGAGACTTCGGTGATTGCCGGTTTGACGAGTGCTGCAGGGCGACGTAGGGTTGGTCTGACGGCAATCGGGGGGATTTCCCCTCCGGCCCGTTTCCCGCCGCTTGCTTGCCAGGTAGATAGAGCATGCTTGCCTCCCCGCTGCGCCCCTTTGTCGATTCGTTGGCCGCCACGTTCAACGAAAGATTGCACTGCGATCTTTCGCTGCATGAAAGCGCCCCGCTCGCGCGGCTGCACGGGATCAACGTGCTCATTGGGCTGGGCGGACCCATGTCGGGCACGCTGGTGCTCAGCTTGAGCGAACAGGTCGCCCGCCGGGCCGCCTCAAGCATGTTTCTGATCGAGGCCGACGAAATCAACGACGACGTGGTCGACAGCGTGGCCGAGCTGGCTCACCAGGTCGCCGCGATGGCCAGTCCGCAAATGCCGAACTTCGGCTTCCAGCCCGGCTTGCCGTGCGTGATGATGGGCCGCAACTGCCGGCTCCGTTTCACGTCGGACGTGGCCTGCCTGGCCGCTACCGGCGAAACGCCTTGGGGCCCGGCGGCACTGCAATTGACGCTGGCCCTAGTGCCCCACTGGGTCGCCGGCTAGCTGGCGATGCCCCGTAGCGGAAGTCGTGGCTCTCCTGTAACGGAAGCCGTGCGACTTCCGACGCATGATTTGGCGACTCTTCGGAATCCTCACGGATTCGGCTACCCTCGGCTGTCGCGTGCCCCCCCGGGCGGCTGAAAAGCTCAAGTCGCAGCCAGCGGTCGGCCGATAGCGCCGAGGTGGGCCTGTCTGGGGATCAGCCTGCCGCCCGCCTCAAGCCCTTGCTTCTTTGATCGATCGCCATGGCGTCGCCTGAAATCCGCCGCGCTGCGGTGCTGCTGACGAGCCTGCCCGAGGACGAGGCGGCCCAACTGCTGGCCAAACTCACGCCCAAGCAGGTGGAGCACGTCACCGTCGAAATCGCCAAGCTGGGGGCGATCAGCGGCGACGAGCAAGAGGCGGCGATCAAACAGTTCGCCGACTCGAACCCCGGCTCCTATTCCGGCGGCGCCGGCGGCCTGGATCTGGCCAAAACCCTGGTCGAGCGGGCGCTTGGCAAAAACGCCAGCGGCACGCTGGAGAATGTCCGCCAGCAAATCCAGGCCGTGCCCTTCGGGTTTTTGCAGCGAATCGACAGCCAGCACCTGCTGACCTTCATCGTCGACGAGCATCCGCAAACCATCGCCCTGATCCTTTCGCACCTGCCGCCGGCCAAGGCGGCCGAAGTCATCGGCGGACTGCCGAGCGAACGCCAATTGGCCGTCGTGCGGCGAATCGCCCACATGAGCCAGACCAATCCCGAGATCATCGGCGAGGTCGAGCGGGGGCTCGAGCATCGGATGGCCAGCGTGATGAGTCAGCAATTCGAAACGGCCGGCGGCGTGGAAAGCGTGGCCGAAATCCTGAACGTGACCGATCGGGCCACCGAGCGAGGGTTGCTGGAGAACCTGGCCCAGGAAGACCCCGAACTGGTCGAGGAAATTCGGCGGCTGATGTTCGTGTTCGAGGATATCTGCAAGTTTTCGTCCAAGGACATTCAGACCGTGCTCAAGAACGTCGAGAGCAGCCAGTGGGCCATGGCGCTCAAAACGGCCAGCGAAGCTCTCAAGGAAAAGATCCTGGGCAACATGTCGAGTCGCGCCGCCGACATGCTGCGCGAGGAAATGGACTACCTGGGCCCGGTTAAGCGTTCGGCCGTCGAGCAAGTGCAGCAGCAGATCGTGGACGTCGTGCGGCGGCTGGAAGACGGCGGCGAAATCACGGTGGCCGCCGGCGACGAAGTGGAGGAGATGGTGTAGGGAGTGCAGATCGCAGAGTGATGAGTGCAGAGTGAAAGATGCAACCGCCGCATCACGCGGCGCCTGGCGAGCCGGGAGCGTGAGCGACCGGAGTGCTCCACTTAGAGTGATGCAATCGCCATGACGCCCCGCTCGGCGATAGACATTCTCGCCCGGGCGATTTAGTCTTAAATGCAGATTCAACGTCCACTCGGCGAAAGAGAGTCTGCTCATGTCCAACGATGAACTGCCCTTTCCGCTCGACCCGGTGATCGAGTTCTACAAGAAGGACGTCGATCGCACGCTGCTGGTGGAGAATCTGCGGCTCTCGGTTGAAGATCGGCTGCAAAACCTGCAAGGGATGGCCGAGGCATTCGAGGCGCTCCGCCGCGCGGGCCAAGAGCTGCGAGCGCGGTCATGACTGACTTCGGCGGTCTGATTCGTCGATTAGTCGAGCACCATGTCGAATTTATCCTCATCGGCGGTGTTGCGGCAACGATCCACGGCTCGGCCCGGTTCACGCAAGACGTAGATATCGTCTATGGACGAACCGCAGAGAACCTTCGCCGGCTAGTCGCTGCCCTGGCCGATTCCAGCCCCTATTTGCGCGGGGCTCCACCTGGGCTACCCTTCCGCTGGGACAGCGAGACGCTGGAGCGCGGCCTGAATTTCGCGCTTACTTGCACGTTAGGCCAGATCGACCTGCTAGGCGAGATTACCGGCGGCGGCGGTTATACGGAACTCCTGCCGGCGAGCGTGACGGCCCGAGCCTGGGACGTCGAATTCCGCGTGCTCGATCTGCCCGCGTTGATTCGCGTGAAGCGTGCCGCTGGTCGCCCCAAAGATCTTGAATCGATTGCCGAGCTCGAAGCGCTATACGCGGAGCGAAAACGCCCGAGGCATTGATTGGCGGAACGGTGTTACGACCGGCTCAAGCACTGCTGCTCGCTCGTTTCTCGTTTAAGCATCGAGCCAGTCGCATAACGAGAGCCCTGCAACGTTTAAGAAATCGCGCGTATTGTGGGTGACAAGCGTCAGATTGTGTACGAGCGCGGTCGTTGCGATCACGAGATCCATATCGGGCGCGGGCAGGCCCGCGTCAAGCAGCGCGGCGCGGACTTCGCCGAACTTGCTGGCGATCTCGGTCGTCACATCAAGTACTGTGACGTCATTGAGGAAGTCGGCAACCATTTGCCATCGTCGCGGCGGAGCCTTGGCGCGACGTGCCCAGGTCGTTAACTCGGCCAGGGTGATCGCCGAAATATACAATCGGCCAGAGTATTGCAGAAGCTTGCTCGTGACAACCTGAGAGCCCTTGAGGTGGGCCGAGCAAATATCCGTATCGAGCAGGAAGCTCACAGCTCGATTTCCCGACGAGTTGTTTTCCGCTGGCTCCGATTCCAGGCGAGATACTCGTCGAGACCTGCGGGATCATCCGCCCAGCCCCCGGCCGAACGACGGATCCCTTCGCCGGGCGGCAGGCGGCCGCTCACCTCTGGGATCTGAACGATGATCGTCACGGCCTGGCCATCCGGCAGCCCTGTATCCTCGTCGAGTTGGATCGATTTTCCGTGAATGATTCCATGATGAACGTGGGATTGCATCGTTGCTGATCCTGGCAGAAATCCAGTTTGTCGTCTGGGAGCCTTTCGTGGCGAGCCAATGCCCTATGATTGCATTCCGCGGCCCGTGGATGCAATCAATTGCCTCGCTTTATTCGCCCCACAGCGCAATAAAAAACCCACCCAGGCTGGCTACCTGGGTGGGTTTTTACTTGACGTTTTGATAGTTGTCGGTGCGTAGGCAAGCGTGGCCCGTGAAGGCTAGCTTACATACGTCCGACTGATCCCAAGGCAAGCACAAGACTGTCCTCACAATTTCGAACCGGCGGTTGTTACCAACCGACGGCCTGAAATCCTTAGAAAGGAGGTGATCCAGCCGCAGGTTCCCCTACGGCTACCTTGTTACGACTTAGTCCCAATCGCGGAGTTCATCTTAGACGCTTTGCTCCCTTGCGGGTTGCGGCGGCGTTGTCGGATGCCCCCCACTTTCGTGGCTTGACGGGCGGTGTGTACAAGGCTCAGGAACACATTCACCGCGGTATGCTGACCCGCGATTACTAGCGATTCCGGCTTCATGCAGGCGAGTTGCAGCCTGCAATCCGAACTGGGGCGCGTTTTTTGGGATTTGCTTGCTCTCACGAGTTTGCATCCCTTTGTGCGCGCCATTGTAGGACGTGTGCAGCCCTAGTCATAAAGGCCATGAGGACTTGACGTCATCCCCACCTTCCTCCGGTTTAACACCGGCAGTCTCACTAGAGTCCCCGGCATGACCCGCTGGCAACTAGTGACAAGGGTTTCGCTCGTTAAGGGACTTAACCCGACATCTCACGACACGAGCTGACGACAGCCATGCAGCACCTGTGCACGTTGTACCCGAAGGCCTGGCTCCCCTTTCAGGGAGTTAATCCGTGCATGTCAAGACTAGGATAAGGTTCTTCGCGTAGCCTCGAATTAAGCCACATCCTCCACCGCTTGTGTGAGCCCCCGTCAATTCCTTTGAGTTTCAGCCTTGCGACCATACTCCCCAGGCGGAGCACTAAACACTTTCGCTGCGGCTGGAAGGCTATGAGGGGCCCTCCAACCCAGTGCTCATCGTTTACAGCTAGGACTACCGGGGTATCTAATCCCGTTCGCTACCCTAGCTTTCGTGCCTCAGCGTCAGAAGAGATCCAGTGAGCCGCTTTCGCCACGGGTGTTCCTTAGGATATCAACGCATTTCACCGCTCCACCCTAAGTTCCGCTCACCTCTGTCTCCCTCGAGCACGGTAGTATTGAGCGCAGTTCCTCGGTTGAGCCGAGGGATTTCACACCCAACTTTCCGCGCCGCCTACGCACCCTTTAAGCCCAGTAATTCCGAATAACGTTTGTGTGGTTCGTCTTACCGCGGCTGCTGGCACGAACTTAGCCCACACTTCCTCTGCGGATAGATCAAGTACGAAGGAGTACCTTCGTATATTTTCTCCCCACTGACAGCGGTTTACAACCCGAAGGCCTTCATCCCGCACGCGGCGTCGCTCGGTCAGGCTTGCGCCCATTGCCGAAGATCCTCGACTGCAGCCACCCGTAGGTGTCTGGGCAGTGTCTCAGTCCCAGTGACGCGGGTCGTG
>DATATB010000007.1:0-10735 GCA_036268995.1 Pirellulales bacterium
CACGCAAGACTCGCTTCCGGCCGCTGGTCAGGCGCTACCGGGTGGGCTTCTACCCACAGGGTTCCTACGAAAGGTTTCAGAGCTGCTTCCTACATCTCATCCTCCTCTCCCAAGCTTGCTTGGCGCAATCACATCGACAACCGCTGGCTCGGGGTATCGCACCTCAGCGCGCAGAGCAGCGGTTGTGAAACCGAAAACGAGACCTGTTGTGGGCGCGTTAGTCCGGCCACCAGCGGTTGAAGGCGAGGTCGAGCATCGCACTCGATTCGGCGCTCGGACCGTCCCGGTATTCACGTGCCTTGGCGAGGGCCTTTGACATAAATTGTCAGCGGGCACTATGAATGCCGCCCTCAATGGGCGGAATGGCTGCCGCCACCAGTATGGGTGGAGGTACGCATTCTTCTTCGCCACAAGTCCCTCGGCGTAAAAGTGAAGGAACTTGTGGCGAAGAAGAATGCTCATGGGAAACAGGCGGCATCTGAACCGCCCACAAAAGGCGACATTTAATTCGCCCGATGACAACATAAATGCGGCTGCAGGGGCGGCGGGCGACCTGGCTTGCCCGACCGGTCTGTCACTATTAATAGGACTCCACGCGGAATCTGCCGAATCGGCAATCGCCGCATCCAGTGCTGTGGAGGACTCAAGCGGACTGCCAAACAGTTCAAAGACGGCCGACAAGACCGTCAGACCTGGAGCCGTACTCTGCGGGCTGGCCAGCGTTGCCTGGGTCGGCGTCGCGATGGGCCACCCAACCGCCGCCGCGGCTGGTCTCCATCGGGACAGCTGCGGGGCTGCCCAGCAGCCAGTTGGACTCCTACGAAGAAATGAAGCCCTCAAGCCCACTTCAAAAGAAGGGCGTCAGTAATCACCAAGCCTCTCTCGTAATCCCAAAGAATGCCAGTAATCGTTACAGAGCTGAGCTTCTTAATGGTTTCCTCGCTGCCGTCAAAGAGCCGAAATGTTGCTTGCTGATTTTGTAAATTGTAGAAAGGTCCTGCAAACTGCCAGTCATCAAGGTACACGCATACATCATATGTAAAGGCTTCTACCTTCGGCTTTCTAATCTTGGTGATGTCGGCGTCGGCGTCAACCCAAAACGCGTGTCCGGTGATCACGCCCTTATCTTGTCCGGTTGCGCCTGGTAACGTGAGATAAAAAGCTACCTGTCCTCGCTGCTCACACACGATTTCCCTGACGGTTCCAGTAAACGTAATCGTCTCCTTTTTGTATTGCGCGACATGCGCAGTGCGGTCCTTGTCTCCCTTCAATTCAAGAAGATTATGAACAAACTGGCCATCGTGCTTCCCCTTCTGGTCGAGTTGTACGAGAAAACCCTTGTGAAAGAAAAGGGGTTTGCACCCATCCACACACACTTTCCAATTGTCTTCCTCCTTCACGAAGGTAAAAAGTTCCGGGGGCGAATCAGAACCGGGAAAGATCGCGATGCACTGAACAGCGCCGCGGACATTCCTTTTTTCGGCTACTTTGGGTTTGGGACGGGGATTATCCTTCTTTGTCGCCTTCGACAGATTGTTCCTAAGGACTTCTTTTCCAGAAGAGATGCTCCGTCTTTTGGCGACTTCTTCCATAGCCGACTGATCACGACGTGACATCATAAACCAAAATGTATTGGTATCGTTCTGGTCCAACGCTGCGCAGAGTTTTTCGACGCAGGCATGAAGGTTGTCGTTCTGTTCGCCGCCTTCAAGATTAAAAAGCGTTCGGGTCCGAGCCCATAATCGTTGCCAGAAGTTCGGCCCAATTGGTTTGTCGGTGGGCACTCCCTGGACGTTATCTGTGAACTCATAGAAATCCGTCTGTTTGCCGCGCTCGAAATGTTCGCCGTCTTCGAGCGTGAACAGGCAGATGTGGTTGGCCACGAAGCCGGCCCAGATCCGGCCGGATGGATGGGTACAGAAGTCGGCAAACGCTTCCGGAAACCAAGCGAGCGCTTTCTGGGAAGAGGCTTCGTGGACTACTGTTTCCAGTTTTTGGCTCAGGGCAATCCAGGAGTAGCGCGACCGCCCAGCGGCAATTGCGGCGACGTCTCCTTTTCCTTTAAGCACATCCAAACAGTCGCCGTTGGCCGCGTTCCACACCCGCACGGTTTCATCCGCCGCGCCGCTGGCCAACCGCTCGCCGTCAGGCGAGAATGCCACTCTACCCACAATGGCCTTGTGCCCACGCAGGCATGCCAGTTGGGTGCCGCTTGCGGCGTCCCAAATTCCCACCGTCGTATCCTCCGACCCAGTAGCCAGCCGTCGGCCGTCCGGCGAAAATGACACGCTGGCTACAACGCCCTTGTGCCCCCGCAAGCAGGTTAGCTCGGCGCCGCTGGCCACATCGCAGATCCGCACCGTGTAATCCCCCAACCCGGCGGCCAGCCGTTGGCCGTCTGGCGAGAACGACACGCTGTATACAATGTGCTCGTACCTGCGAAGGCAGGGCAGTTGGGCGCCACTGTCGGCGTACCAAATGCGCACCGTGTGATCCTCCGACCCGCTGGCCAGCCGTCGGCCATCCGGCGAAAATGACACGCTCCAAACAATGTGCTCGTGTCCGCGCAAGCAGGCCAGTTCGGCCCCGCTGTCAGCGTCCCAGATCCGCACTGTCTGATCCGCCGACCCACTGGCCAGCCGTTGGCCGTCCGGCGAGAATGTCACGCTGGTCGCATGGTATACGTGCCCGCGCACGGAGGGCAGTTCGGCGCGGCTGGCGGCGTCCCAGATCCGCGCCGTCTTATCCGACGACCCGCTGGCCAGCCGTCGGCCATCCGGCGAGAATGACACGCTCCACACAAAGTACTCGTGTCCGCGCAAGCAGGCCAGTTCGGCCCCGCTGTCAGCGTCCCAGATCCGCACTGTCTGATCCGCCGACCCACTGGCCAGCCGCCGGCCGTCCGGCGAGAATGACACACAGTTCACAGCGAGTTCGTGCCCACGCAGGCAGGTCAGTTCGGCCCCGCTGTCAGCGTCCCAGATCCGCACTGTCTGATCTGCCGACCCACTGGCCAGCCGCCGGCCGTCCGGCGAGAATGACACACAGTTCACATGGTTATGGTGCCCGCGCAGACAGGCCCACTCGGCGCGGCTTGCGGCGTCCCAAACCCGCACGGTTTTATCTGCGCCCGCGCTGGCCACGCACCGCCCGTCCGGCGAGAATGAAACGCTTTGGACCTTGCCCTCGTGTCCGCGCAAGCAAGCCAGTTCGGCGCCGCTAGCGGCGTCCCACACCCGGACGGTTTCATCCGCAGCGCCACTGGCCAGACGCCGCCCGTCCGGCGAAAATGAAACGCTTTGGACCTTGCCTTCGTGTCCGCGCAAGCAGGCCAACTCGGTGCTGCTGCGGGCGTCCCAGATCCGCACCGTCGTATCCCACGAGGCGCTGGCCAGCCGCCGGCCGTCGGGTGAGAATGATACGCCGTACACATTGTCCGTGTGCCCGCGCAGGCAGGCAAGCTCGGCCCCGCTGTCGGCGTCCCATATCCGCACTGTCTGATCCGCCGACCCGCTGGCCAGCCGAAGGCCATCCGGCCGGAATGACACCCCGCACACACCATCTTCGTGCCCGCACAGCACAACCTTCTGGGCGGCCCCAAGCTCGAGTGCTGGCGGCCGCAGTGAGCGTAGCCACACACGGCCTGGATTGCTCTCCTCCGCGGCCTTCTTCCATTTTTCCATCCACGGCGCCAGCAACGGCGCAGAACCAGTTCTGGTTGGAGGCCGCTGATAATGTGTGGCCGCCTCCAGGCAGTCGTACCACCAGCAGCTATTCCACAGGCACTGGAACACGGTCGTCGGGTGCCGAGCGATGAAGTGAAGGTCTCGACGGAGCGCCTCTTCCAGCAAACAGAGAATCCGCAACAGTGGGCAGTTCGCCGGCATGGCCCGTGCGGCCGCGCTGAAGTCAGCGGCCAAATCGAACACCATCCCCGCCTCGGTCTTCGCTTCAAGAAAGGCGAGATCGGTGAACAATTGTTGGGATTTCTGCCAGTCGGCGGCTTGCAGGAGCTGCCAGGGAAGTTCGTCCACTTTACGGACGTTGGCCGGCCGTGGTGTTGGCGGCAGATGCTTGGCTCGCTCACGCTGCTTTTCGGGCGACTCGAGAAAGTACGGTCGTTGCGTGTCGTTGCCGAAGTAGGCGGCCAGCATCCGATGGCGGTCGATTTCGTCGTCGCCCGAAAGATATCGCTTGCGAACTTCCTCGCCCACTTCGCGGTGATAGAAACTAAGGACCGTGCCGCCGGGGGCCGCCCGCTCGCTGAGATATGGCTCCAAGTCGGAATAAAGCCGCGACCAAATCAACACGGGCAGTTTTTTCAGGCGCTCGTCCGGCGGTTTTAGGCGTTCGGTCGGCGAGTGGTCGTAGAAATCTCTCATCACGACGTCGTCCGACGAGAGCACTTCGAGCAGCTCCTCTTCGGCCAGTCCGTGGCGGCTGGCAGCCAGATAGCCTAGCGCACGCCGGGGAAAGACCGGCCTGTGTTTGTCCCTGGCTTCCAAATACGCCAAAAGCCGACACAGAATGCCAGAAACGGTTGACGGTAGGCCGGCTCCGTCGTCGGCCCCACGGGGAAGCCCGTCATACGACTTCCAATGCCGCGCCTCTTCGAACGCCAGCTTGAGCCACAAGGGAAGTCCATGCTGGGCGAACTTGTCGAGAATGTCGCTGCGTTGTTCTTCGGCAAGCGTCCTCGCTCCCCGGCGCACTCCTTCGGCGTCTGGACCGATTTCCGGGTATTCCCAGCTCTCTAAGCGTCGCCCGGCTTGCGACAGCCATGCGTTGAGGAGATTCTTCCCGTCCTCACGGAGCAGGTCGGAAAGCGGGACCTGATTGCCGGTAGGAACGCGCCCCGTCGCCGCGCGATAGCTGACGACGGCCGGTGCGTCAGGCTGCTCGGGATCTGTCTTGTGCAGGCTTGCTTCGTCAGGTTGGAGTACCGAAACGATCAACTTCGTGTGTTCGGGAAGCTGCTCCCACGGAATCCATCCCAGGTACTGAGCACCCTCGGTCGGATTGAGCTGGTCGAGGGAATCCAACAACAGCACGATCGGCTGCGAAGCTGTGCTCAAAGCAAGGCAGCGCTTGAATTCGGCAGTCAAACGCTGAAACTCGCTTGTTTTTGCCTGGTCTTTACCTTTCGCCGTGCCATCGTCGGGTTCACTCCGCGCGGCGGCAGACGCGGCTTGAGGAAAACGCCGTTTGATCTCGTCGCACAGGTTCGTCAGCAGCGAGCGAACGTCGGACGACGCCGGCGTGGTGCCAAGATAGCGCGTGATGACCGTCGGCGGATCGGGGCCGGAGGCGATCCGAGAGGAGGCTTCGGCCATCAGCGCCGTCTTGCCCGAGCCACCCTTGCCGTAGATCACCAGAGGTTGATGGTTCGACCGATCACCGACATTACTCTTCACGCGGTCGAGTTCGCCATCGCGACCGATAAAGTGCCGGCGTCGCGCACGGCCGAATTCGGCGTGCAGGTTCATCTCGGCCTCGATGGCTGCTTGTCGATCATCCTTGAGCCGCTTGAGTTCCTGTTCGATAATCCCCGTCAGGTCGGCCTCGACATCGGCTGCGAGCTGATTGAGATAGTCTGGAATCGCTCCGAGGTCGTCCACCTGGTAAGGACGCACATGGGGAGGATCGCTTGTTGAGAACTTTTCCGTCAGCGCTGCCTTGAGTTGTTCGAGCCGCTTATGAGCTGCCACATCATGACGATCACGGTTCGCTCCCGCCACCTGGTCCGTGATCGTGTCGATGAAATCCTGACCCACCTCATCGTTCGGGGCCGGCGGTTTCTTCAAGTTGCGGAAATAGCAGAAGACATGCTCCTCGGCCCGCTCCGCCTCTAATGCGCCGTGGCGAATCTCCTGGTGCGTGGCAGAGTCGAAGTATTTGTCGCGACGCGGATCGCCGAGAGCCAAGGACCTTTCGGCAGCGTGTTGCAACGCACGTCGCAGCAAGTCTTCGTCGTACTCGTGCATCTGTGGCCGCAAAACACGCTCAGCCGGAATGGCATTCTCATCCCGCACGTACCACGCTTCCAGCAGTTGCCGATCGCCCGCGGCCGCTGGTTCGGCAAACGCCGCTAGAAGCAACTGAAACTCGTCTTCGAAAATGTGTGCGGGCAGGGGACGCCAGCCGTAGCGATCGCCCAATAGTACGATGAAATTCGGCCGTGGCGTGATTCGCCGACAACGAAACAGCTCTTCCAGACAGATCTCCATCGTCTGCTGGTTTTCGCTCGCCGCTTCGCTGATCCCCCAGCGCAGGTCGATGGCTTGGAATTGTGCGCCGTTTTCCTGGCAAAATGTCCGCAACTTGGGAAACGCAACATCTTGCAAAACATCCCGTTCGGCCCGGAAATCGCGCAACGGCGAACTAACGAAAATGCGGAAAACCGGCCGAACAAATGGCATGTGATGGTTCCCCACGTGGTAATTTTAAGTTGGTCAGAGTTTCCGCAAAAGACGGACAGCGTAAGCCACTTCCCGCGCCCGTACGAAGACCAAGCGCAAGATGAATGCGGTCAAGCAGCGCCGGTGGAAGCTGAAGCAGTTCGTCAGCGCCTAGCCACGTTATGCACGCGGCTGCATCTCGACGATCACGATTTCGGCAGTTTCGCCAGAACACTTTCCATTTCGGAGGCAACGAAGGCCCGCATGGTCGAGGTATGCACGTTGTCGAGCGATCCCAGATGCAGCATCAGAGCCGTGGCCGTTTCATCATCCGGAGCCTCGTAGATTACGAGTCCGTCGAATGCTCCGACGGTCCAATACTGGCCAACAACCTTGACGCCCATCTTCTTGGCCGTCGCCTTGAACGAAGCCGCTCGTTTGGTCGTTTCCAGAATGTCTCTCTCGCCTTGGTCGGTGAACTTGATCGTCGTGACGAAGGTTGCCATGCGGAAGTCTCCATGTGAGTGGCGTTTGCCGCAGCCGCATCTTACTGCACGGATGCAATCGACCCCAAATCGTTGCGAAGGACTTCTGACAGACTGGGGAAAGCAGGTGAGCCGAGGTTCTAATGGCTAAGAATTTTCCCAGGAGCGGAAAACAGGCACGCCCAAAGACAGCCGTAAAAGGCAAACGCTTTCTGTGTGCGAAATGCCGCAAACGAAGTCCGAAGCCCGTGAAGACGCCCGCACCGTGGTACTGCGCAAAGTGTCTCCATGAGGGGGCGGGTGCGACTCCGTGACCAGCCCCATCCTCAGTTTTCCTTTTTCCTGCTTTTTCTGGCTCTGCTGGTAGCCTCTCGAATTGCTTCCAGGTCGATCTGCCTGGCAGAAACCGCCTCGACAAAGTGATATAGCCATCGCCGTCGCAATCGAATAATTCGACGCTTCCCACGACGACGCCTCGGGTCAAGTCGTCGGCGTTTACGCCCTCCATTCCGTAATCAGCGAGCATGTCCGCTTCGTCCGCATTCGAGTACCTGCCCAGGCTGGCATAGATGAAGATGCGACCACGAATTCTGGTCGCTCTCGACCTGTACTCGACATCTTTAATCCCTCGCATGATCGCTTCAGCGTGCGGCTGCCGAATGCTCAACGCCTTCATGCGAGGTTGTTCGGCACTTGCCTGGCCGTTGTCCCGCGGAACGGACTTCATCGTTCGCCTCCCCTGAAAGCGCGTATTGCCAATGATAACAGACGACACCAGTGCCCGGATCTGGCTGTTGGATCCCATGACGCCCGCAACCTGGTAGCCGTCGTTTTCGTTTGGTTGTCGGAACGCTCGCTCCCCGTCGCAGTGACCGCACAATCGCCGGCATTTACCGGCCCGCTGGGTCGATTATCCAGCGATTTTGCGGGTTCCGCAGGCCTTGAGGCCGCTCTGTCGCACGAACCTGGCATCAAAAAGTTGAACGGCGGATGGCCCGGTGTACGATAGCGGGGTGCCGCCAGAACCTTCGGCGGCGATGACCAGACCAGGAGAACGAACCGAATTTGACCGGCCGCAATGCGGCTGGACCGACAATTTGAACGACGCGCGAGCGTCAAGTATCTGCTTTCCGAGAAATTGCGACCCTGAGCTCCGGCTCTTGTATTCCAACGAAGCAGCACTTGGTCCGCGCTCCCGAAAGGGAGCGTCGGCCGGTGCTGTTCGTTGGTACCCCGTCGCAAGGGTCTCGGGAGCAGCCTGGTTCGGCGCTCCTCTTTTTTTTGCGCTCCGGCTGGACATCTGGTCCGACAACGCCGGAACTACTAACGAGACTCAAACATGAAGAGAGATGCAAGCTGCGATCGACAAAGCGGTGAGGTGGGACACCGAATCCAGGCAAGCCGCCGCTGCGGACCTAGTCGCCCGGGTGCAACGAGTCCCGTCATCGTCACGTTGCTAAGTCTTATCCTGCTTTCTCTGGTAGGACTGCTCGTTGTGGCCTTGAATGGCCGCAGTCCGCCACCCGGCAGCACACAAACCTCGCGTGTTCGTCCAAAACTCCGTCCAGTCAACGACCCGGATCGGATCAAGGAAACCCTCAAGCAAGGCCGAACCTACCGTGGCGTGCTCAAAGTTGGCTTCTCGGCGCGCGCCGAGGATAAAGATTGGGGCGTCAGACAAGCCATCAGTCTTGTATACCTCGCGGAGGCGGTCGTCAATCGAAAGATTGAGGTCAACGATGGCAAGCGGGTTGTTGAACTGCGGCAATTCGAAGCCTGTCGCAATGTCAAGATGCTTGCGGATGTCGAGGACTTGCAAATTGACCTCGGGCTCCCCGGCCAAATCATGCTTGGGGTGATCACCGCGGTCACACCACGGTTCGGTGCGGTCATTGAGCTTGCTATGCCGACTGTCAAGCCTATTGCCGAAGCCGTACTAAAAACTGCGTCGGCCGCCGCATTGCAGGAAAACGCCGCTAAGGCCTCCGCATTCGTTGATACGCTGTCTGGGAAAAAAGTTCGTATCGTCTACGTGGATGGGCTCGGGGTCGAAAGTGTAGTTCCGGTCGACTGTGAATTGTCCGAACAGGAGCGTAACTTTCTACTGGCGACGGCGGTCGTATCGGATTGCCACCTGATGGACTTGAAGATCAAACCAGGAGGTCGCTGGACCGTTGACGCTCGGGAGTTGGCTGGTTTCATCGACCCGACGCTGCGGAGCATTCCAACTGGCGAAATCGGAATCCAACGAGAGCCCGATATTGAAGAGAACGGCATTAATGTGGCCGTCCTGCGGGTCATCGATGGGGTCGTAACGCTCGAAGAATCTGACAGCTCAGCTCAAACCGCCGGGCGGTTCGTCCCCACGGGAACCCTGCGTTACAACTTGGCCGACAACTATATCCAGTCCGGCAATCTGCAGGGAACCTTCAACGTCGAGCGAGTCTCGACCAATCACATTCTCTTCAAGGCCAGCTTCAGGGCCCAACCGATCATGCAGGTCAACTACAGTTGCGGGTTGAAGTAGCGGAGCCCCCGTTTCTGGAGATGAGTGATGTTCAACCGACAGGAGCCGGGCCAGCTTGTGCCAGTCGGCGAAGCGCCGCTGATCGTGGGGCGATCGTCGGAGGTTGATCTCTGCCTGCATGACTCGACGGTTTCACGCCGGCATGCTGCCGTGCAGCGGCATGGCACTAAGTTCGTCATCGAGGATCTGGGGAGTCGATTCGGCACGTTCGTCAACGGCCAGCGGATCCTGCGTTGCCTTGCGACGCCGGGGGACCGGCTGCAGTTCGGTGTCTCGGCACCGTTTCGCATCGAAGAAGCGGGTATGCGCGCTGACCACAACGCGGTCGGCCTGCGTCTAGAAGCAGATGGCCTCGACTTGGCTAAGCGGGGGCAGCTGATTGTTCGAAAGGC
The DNA here is from genome assembly GCA_036268995.1 of Pirellulales bacterium. Classification (GTDB taxonomy): domain Bacteria; phylum Planctomycetota; class Planctomycetia; order Pirellulales; family PNKZ01; genus DATATB01. The sequence continues at coordinate 9,803 of DATATB010000007.1, forward strand.
CCGGTTCCGCATCGAGTCTGATGCCTTTGTCGGCATCCTTGGCCCTAGTGGCTCAGGCAAGAGCACGCTGCTGAACTGCCTCGCTGGGTTTCTCAAGCCAACCTGCGGCACGGTCAAGTTCGAAAACGGCCGCGACGCCTGGGAAGAGTCGGCGGAATATCGTGCCCTAATTGGGTATGTCCCGCAACATGACGTCCTTCACAAGTCGCAGTCTGTTGGCGAGATCATCACATTCGCTGCCCGGCTGCGGTACGGCGCGACAGGGGCCGCCAACGAGGTTCAACAGCAAGTCGAGAAGGTTGCCGGCTGCCTGGGCTTAAACGACCATCTCGCCAAACGCAGCATCAGTGGAGGCCAGGCCAAGCGGCTGAGTGTGGCGCTCGAGCTGGTCAAGCGGCCTCGGTTGCTATTGCTGGACGAACCCACATCGGCTTTGGACCCGGCGGGCGAAGCGAACTTGATGCACCAGTTTCGCCGCGTCGCTCAGCAAGGGACAACTGTCGTCTGCACGACCCATAAAGTCGAAAACTTGCGCCTGTTCGATCAAGTGATCGTCCTGGGCGTGCGGCAGACCATCGGGCAGCCGCCCATAGGAGAAGTTGCGTTCGTCGGCCAGCCCGGGCAACTGCTCGCGAAATTCGATTGCCAGGCGTTTGCCGACTTGTTCGAAAGGCTGGAGCAGGGAGACTTTGAACCGTGGTCTCATGACGTTACGGAGGTGACGCTGCAGAGCCACGATCGTGAGGTGCCGCTCAACCGACCTACTGGGGCCCAAACTCTCGTCTCCAATCCGCCGAAGGACAATGCGTCCCCGGCCGTTGTTAAAGGCCGAGACGCGATCGCCGATGAGGACGATCGCCATCAGTTTCAGATACTCATTGCGCGTTCGGCAGCGATGCTCTCGCGCGACCCTGGTTTGATGCTGATGTTGGT
>DATATB010000008.1:0-45369 GCA_036268995.1 Pirellulales bacterium
CTTCGGACAGGATTGTCTGCACGGTGCCCTGCGCGCCGGGCCGTTCGCGCGCCAACTCGGGCGCAATGATTTCTTGCGGCAGCTTGCCGGGGGCCGCCCGCGACCACACGTCGAGACTGATGCCCGAGGCCTGCGTATCGCCCACTCGAATGCCCGACTCGTAATTCCGCCGGGCCAGCTCGAGCGCTTCGCTCATCTCGCCCAAGCGATAGTAAGCCGCCGACACCTGGTAGCGGGCGATGTGCAGCTCCCACAGGTCGCCGGTGCGCTCGAGCAGCTTGATCGCCTCGCGGCCCTGTTCGATGCACTGGCGGTAGCGCGAACCCGAATACGAAACGATGCTGGCAAAGGCCAGCGATTGCCCTTGGCCCCACACGTCGCCGAGCGCCTTGCGGATGTCGAACGATTTCTGAGCGTACGCGGCGCCGCGGCTGAAATACGGTACCAGCGTCATGGCCGGGGCATGTTCGGAATACGCTTGCGCTAATTCGGCCGTGGGCAGATAGCGCTCGGCCAGGTTCATGCCGCGCAAGTGCGTCCAGAGGACGTGCACTTGGCCGCGCACAAACCAGTAACCGTGCGCCAGCCGGCTATACAACCGCCACGCGAGCAGGTCCGCTTGGCTGGGAAGTCGTTTGCGGCGGCCAACGAACATCCGCGGCAGCAGCGAGTGCAGCGTTTGCACGCCAACTTCCCAAAGCAGCAAGCCGACGAACTCCGCCATGTGGCGCGGCACGTTGCGGCCCAGCAGCCGCAAAGCCAGCTCGAAATCGCGGGCGGCCGTTTCCATGTCCCCGCGCTTAAAGGCCAGCTCGCCCAACTTGCCGCGGATCTGCGCCCGGGCAAAAGATCCTTCGACCAGGCCAGCCGCTTCCTCGAACAACGCGGCCGAAGCGTCGTAGCAGCCGCGCAGCATGAGCACGTCGCCCAAGCCCTCGAGAATGCGATAACGCGTCTCGCGACCCGCGGCGCAAGCTCCGCGGCGGGCAATGCGGTATTGCTGCTCGGCAATCTCGAGCGAGTGCTGAGCACGGGCTTGTTCTGCGGCTTCGAGTGCAAAATCCAGCGCCAACTCGCTCTGATCGGCGGCGTCGAAATGGAAAGCCAACTCGAACGGGTTTCGAACCGCCTGGGCTTGCAAGAATTCGGCGGCGCGCTGATGCCAGCGCTGCCGTTCGTGCTTGGGCAGCCGCTCCAACAGCGTGGCCCGAATTTTATCGTGAACAAAGACGCACTGGCCGCCGCCGGACCGTTGCCAGATCAGATGCCTCTGCCGCGCCAGGTCCAAGGCTTCGGCCGAATCGCGCTCGCTTTGGCCCGCCAGCGCGATGGCGGTTTGCAAATCGAACTCTTTGCCCAGGATGGCGCCCACGGTCAGCAGTTCGGCGGCCTGCGAGGGGAGTAGCTCGATACGACGCGAGAGGAACGAGCCGGCGTGCTGCGACGACTGCAAGTCGGCCAGCGCCAGCGGTTCGACCCGCCAGCCTTGCGTTTCGGCCACCAGGGCGCCGGACTCCACCAGCCCACGCATCACGGCCGAGGCCATGAACGGGCTGCCGCCGGAAAACTCCGTCACCAGGTCCACGACCTGGTCGGGCAGCGGGCCGGCCATCGACTCGATCTGGCGGCGTACATCCTCCGGTCCGAAGCGTGCCAGGCTCAAATGCAACGACGAGCGGAGCCGGCGCAGCCGATGCTCGGCGCCAACCTCTTCGCTACGATACGCAACCAGCAGCAGCACGTGATGCGGCGCCTCGGGCGATTGCGGATCGACCATCGACCAGGCGGCCACGAGCTTTTCGGCCAGTTCATCGGCCCATTGGCAATCATCGAGAATGATCAGCGCCGGATGCTCGGGCGAGCCCAGCGAGTTGAGCAACCGGAGGATGGCCTGGATCGTACGCGCCTCGCCAAAGGCTTCGGGCCCTAGATTCTCGGCGGCGCCGGAGCCCAGCACTTCGGCCAAGCGCGGCAAGGCCGCACTGACGGCGCTCCATTGGTCTTCGAGCTTCTTGGGCAGCTCGTCGCGGAGGCGGTTGTCGGCGGCGAGAATATCATTGACCACGCCGTCCAACAATTGAAACGGCCGCTGGGCGGCATGGTTCGTGGCCTGGCCTCGCAGCACCCACAGCCCGACGCGGCGGGCGCGCTGCGCCACCTCGTCCAGCAGCCGCGTTTTGCCGCCGCCTGATTCGGCCTCGACCACCACCAGCGAAGCATTCCCTTGTCGTGCTTGTTGCATCTGGGCGTCGAGTTGGACCAGTTCCAGCTTGCGGCCAACGAAGGCGGCCTCGGTCACCGTTCCCCGCTGGTCCTGCAAACCGACGACCAGATCCGGCTCGCGGTCGCCGTGCTTCAGGCCGGCGATGATCGTCTCCAGGTCGGCCAAGACCGCGTGCGCGGATTGGTAGCGATCTCGCGGGTCTTTGCGCAACAGCCGTTGCAGCACCTCGTCCAGAGCACGCGGCACTTCTACGCCCAGCGATTGCAGGTCGGGCACCCGCGCCGTCATGTGCTGCAACAGCACCTGGCCCACGTCCGGACCCGAAAAAGGAGGCCGACCGGTCAACAACTCGAACAACAGCACGCCGGCCGAATACAAATCCGACGGCTCGGCCACCCCGCAAGGCAGCGAGCCGGCCTGCTCGGGCGAAAGGTACAAGGCGCTTTCGGCAGACTGCTGCCGCGTGTTGGCCTCGAGAATCAGGCTCGAGCTCAGGCCGAAGTCGGTGAGCAGCAAACCCGTGCCGGCCGTTTCGTGACAGACGAACAGGTTCGACGGCTTTACGTTTCGGCACAGCACTCCCTGCACGTGCAAGCCATCCAGCGCCGCCAACAGCCCGCGGGCCAGTCGCAGCGCGACCTGCAGGTCGAGCCGGCTGGGGCTGCGGGCGTCCAGCGAGACGCCGGCGACATAGGGCCGCGCCCAGTAGAACCACTCGTCCAACTGGCCAAAATCGAAGGGCGCTACCACCAGCGCCTTGGGCAGCCGGCGGCAGGCCTCCGCCTCCTGCTCGAGCCGCGCGCACAACGCCGGCGCGACCGAGACTGTCACGAGCTTCAGGACGATTGGTCCGTCGGTCGTCGTGTCGGTTGCCAAAAACGTCCATTGCCGCGGACTCAGCTTGAGCGGCTGCTCAAGACGATAGCGGCCGGCCACCAGGGAATTGGGCGCGAAGCCCTGGGGCCAACCCGGCGCGGAGCCGCCCGGTGGAACGCTGGTTTCGATCGTCGACGCCATGCGGGGCGGCCTGGGTAACTACGGAGGTCCGGGGGGCAAGGAAACAGCGCAAGGTCTTGGGAACTGTAGCTTTTTTCAAAACCCGAAGATCGCCGGGCGAAAGGATTCGCAGCGCCAGGTAGGCGAAAGTCGCGGCAGCGCCAGGTAGCGGAAGTCGTGAGACTTCCGGCGTACTGCGAAGCGTCGGAATTCTCACGAATTCCGCTACTTCGGTTCCCCACGGACCGCGGTCCGTGGGCTTTTGGCGATGCGGGCGTGTCGGATGTGCCGATTAATTCGCGGCGGTGGCGGCCAGTTGGAGGGCGGCGGCTTCGGCAGCCGATTGGGCGTCCTCGAAACGCTCGCGAATATGGACGAAGGCGGCTTCGTTCGCCAGAAACGCCTCGACCATGGCCGGATCAAAATGGCGGCCATTGCCCTCGATAATGATCGACTTGGCAACCTCGTGCGAGTAAGCCGGCTTGTAGACGCGTGCGGTCGTGAGCGCATCGTAAACGTCGGCCAGCGCCACGATCCGGCCGCACAGTGGAATCTGCTCGCCGCGCAGGCCGGCCGGATATCCGCTGCCGTCGTACTTTTCATGATGGCTGAGGGCGATGTCCCGCGCCATTTGCAAATACTTGGCCTCCGGATGCGCGTCGGCGGCCGCGCTCAACGTGGCGCCGCCAATCGCCGCGTGCTGCTTCATGATTTCGAATTCGTCGCGCGTCAGCGCGCCTGGCTTGAGCAGCACGTTGTCGGGAATGCCCACCTTGCCGATATCGTGCAAAGGGCTGGTGAGATACATCATCTCGACGAAGTCACCGTCGATCTGATCGCGAAACCGCTCCAGCCCGCACAAGTGCTGCCCAATCACCCGGCAATACTCCCGAATCCGCTCGAGGTGAGCGCCGGTTTCGGGGTCGCGGGCTTCCGCCAGCTTGGCCAGGCTGAAGATGACGACGTCGCGGCTTTCGAGCGACAGGATCCGCTTGGCCACGCGCAGCCGGACTTCCAGCTCGAGTGGATTGAAGGGCTTGGACAAGAACTCGTCGGCCCCGGCACGCAGGCCGTCGACCAGATCGCTGGTGCCCGTGCGGCTGGTGAGCAAGATGAAATAGGTGTAGCCGCTCGCCGTGCGCCTGCGAACTTCTTCGCACAACTCGACGCCGGTCATGCCGGGCATTTCCCAATCGGACACCACCAGCCGGAACTGTCCGCTGCGAATCAGCTCCAGCGCTTCCAGGCCGTTGGTGGCGCCGACCACCTCGTAGCCAAAATGCGCAATCGCATGCTCGAGCAAGGCCAAGGCATCGGCATCGTCTTCGACGATTAAAACCCGCACGTCAATCTCCGATCGAAGGCTTGGCCCCGGCAGGCAATGCGTTTGGTACCGAGCGCGCAGCGCCCGGCGCGGCCGCTCCGCCGGATCGAAACCGGCAGAAACGTTCCCACTCCGCTTCAAGTTCGGCCAAATATCCGGCAATCGGCGTCAGATTTTCCGCGCGGGCCGCGTGCTCCACATGTTCGAGGATCGAACGGAGCATGGGAGCCGACATATTGGCCGCGGCTCCCTTGAGTTGATGCGCGCTGCGCACCAGGCGAGGCACATCGCCCGCCTCCAGGCTTTGTGCAATTTCGCACAGCTCGATGGGAAACCGCTGTTCAAAGCTCGCGAGCAATCGCTCGACGAGTGCCAGGCTCCCCAGGCAGCGCTGGGTCAGGTCGTCCAGTTCCAGCGGAATGGGCCGCGCAGTTGGCGCGCCGGGAGCGCCGGCGACTGGAGACCGGGTATTCGGTCCGGCGGGCCCAGTTGCGGCAGGCGTCAAACTATGGGTGGCAAGAGTCATGACGAATCGCGACCAGTGGTTTGGTCGCGGAATGATCCCGGTTTTGTATTGCGCGGTCCGCATCCCGGTGAGTGGCCCTGCCCTCACCCCCACCGGAACACCGCACTTGGTAGTCAACGCCCTCTAAGTTCTCAACTCGACCAGCGCACTCACTTCGAACGCATCGGCGGAGTTCAATTTCATCCCAACGCTAGGTTCCGTTACATTGCGCGTCAAACCGGCAATGGGGGGTGCGCAAAAAAAATGCCCGCGGTCACCGCTCACCATGCGGGATCGGTAGCGCAGGTGCGGGCTTCTGACCCGAATTAGGGGCCGTTACAGACGGCATATTCGTCAGCCTCTGCAACGGAGGCCAAGCGTAGAACTGCCCGACGACGGCGACAGACGCAGGCAAGCGCAAAAAGATGCCGCCCGAAACGCACGTTTGCGTCGCGGGCGGCACTCATTGATCGCGTAATTTAGGCCAAGAACCGTTTAGGCGAAGAACTTGGTCACCGGCTCGGCCTGCACCAGCTCGCGCGGCTGGTTCAGATGGTTGAACGCAATCGTATGCGGGTCGATGCCGAAGGCGTGGTAAATCGTCGCCAACAGCTCACCCGGGTGGACGCGATCCTCGAGCGGGGCCGAAGCGGTCTTGTCGCTCTTGCCGTGTACGTAGCCGCGCTTGGTGCCGGCTCCGGCCAACACGCCGGTGTAGCAGTACGGCCAATGGTCGCGGCCGTCGGCCGAGTTGTTATTGCCGGACGTGCTGATGCCCTTCTGCGGGCTGCGGCCGAACTCGCCCACGGCCACGATCAGCGTGTCTTCCAGCAGTCCGCGTTGGTCCATATCGCTGATCAGCGCCGTGAGGCCCGTGTCGAGCATGGGCCCCGACTGGTTCTTCATGCGTACCGTAAGGCCGGCATGATGGTCCCACGAATGGTTGTCGGAGTTGGCGACCTTGGGCCAGATGACTTCGACGACGCGCGTGCCGGCTTCAACCAGCCGGCGGGCCAGCAGGCAGCTCTGGCCGAACGTGTTGCGGCCGTACATCGCACGCGTGGCGGCCGTTTCCGCTTCGAGATTGAACGCTTCTCGCGCCCGGCCCGAGAGCACCAGGTTCAGCGCGCGTTCGTAGTACGAATCGAGCTTGTAATCGCTCACCGCCTTGTCTACCTCGGGCATGCCGGCGTCGATCAGCTCGCGGAGTTTGGCGCGACGCTCCAAGCGGGCGGCAAACACTTCCGGCCGCAGCTTGAGGTCGTCGATGCGAATGCGATCCATCTTCTTCATATCCAGATCGTCGCCGTCGGGAAACAGCGTGTAGGGATCGAAGGCGCGGCCCAAAAAGCCGGCCGTGCCGCCCTTGCCCACCACGTTGCTCTCTTGCAGCGGACGCGGCAGCATCACAAACGGCAGCATCGGCACCGTCACCGGACGCAAACGCACCAACTGCGAACCAAAATTCGGATAGTCCTTCGGGCTCGGCGGCTCCAACTGCCCCGACGGGCTGACCTTGTCGGTCGTGTAGCCGGTCATCATCTGGTAGATGGCGGCCGTATGGTTGAACAGCCCGTTGGGCGTGTAGCTCATCGAGCGGATCATCGTGAACTTGTCGTTGATGCCGGCCAGCCGCGGCAGGTTCTCGGTGAACTGCGTGCCGGGAATCTTGGTCGGAATCGGTTTGAACACGCTGCGGACGTTGTCCGGCACGTTCTCCTTGGGATCCCACAAGTCGAGATGACTGGGGCCGCCCTGCAGATAGACCATGATGATGCTTTTGGCTTTGCCCCAGCCCGGAGCGCTGCCGGCCCCGCGTGGTGCCTCGCTACGCGTGGCGGCCGAAGCCGATTGCAGCTTGAGCATGTTGGCCAGGCTCAATCCCAACATGCCCGAGCCGCCGACCCGCAGAATGTCGCGCCGGCTAACCGGCAATCCGCGGTCGCACAAATCTTTGCCGGGCTGGCCGGGAAGAATGATCATGGCGAAACACTCCTTCGATGACGGTGGGGAAAATTCGTTTGATGATTTCGATCGAAACTGCCTGAGCCACTTCGCCGGCCCTCGGCCGGCGCCTGCGAACCCGCGACGATTAATGATTGAACAAAAAGGCCGGGCTGTTGACCAGTGCCCAGGCCAAATCCTGGGCGGCCGTCAGCCGGCGGTTGGCCAATTGGGCCGTGCTCATTTTCACGTCTTCACGCAACTGCATCAGCTTAGTATCGGGTGGAACCGCCCGGCTGACCAGTTCCAATTGCTCGCGAAGCTGAACTAGCTTGGGATCGGTCGGCAGGGGCCGCCGGGCTTCGGCCAGGGCCGTGTTTGCCGTCCGCAAATCGCTATCAATGCCGCGATAGTACTTGGTCAGCTGTTGCTGCTGCGCCTTGTCGCGCTCGGCGGCCGGAATGGCCAAGGCAGACTGCAAATCTTCGGGCAAACCCAGCGGAACGGGCAGCTTGGCGATCGCCACCGACACCCGGAACCGGCCCAACAGGTAAACGGCATCCCGGAAGCTATGCAGCAGCCGGAAGCTAAGCTGCGTTCCGCCTTCGTAGCCGACCGGCTCCTTAAGCTGGAACACGGCCCAATGCGTGCTACCAGTGGCGGGGGATACAGCCCACCCGGTGCCGGCGTTCGGATTCACGTTCAACGCGTTGCCGACCGGGAAACCCTCCTGGCTGAAATCCGCCTGCGGCCGCTCGAGCACGAGCGTCTGCGACTGCTTTGCGTTGCTCAGCGACGTGGCGGTGACTTGGAACTGCGTGAGCACGAAATTGCCGCCGGCCCGACCAGGGCCGCCGCCGGGCAGACGCTCGTCGGCCAAGGCCTCGAGCCGGATGGCGGTAATGCCTCGCAATTGAGTCGGCACGTTGACCACGATCGGGCCCTTGTATCTCTTCGGCACCTTGCCGTGGCTCTCGACGTAGACGGACCGATCGGCCAGCACCGTGGCCTTCAGTTGCTCGGGCGTTCTCACCTGCGACGGCCGCAACGGAATCCACTCGACCGTGGACGATTGCTTCTTTTCCCAGGCAACCTGCCGGGTGTCCGTAGCAGCCTCGACCTTTTTCAACTCGCCTTCCAACCGCACGATTTCGGCGGCATGGCGCTTGGCGGCTTCCGCCACCTGCGGCGCGATGGCCTTCTCATGCTCGTCGACGTCCTTTTGCGCTTGGGCCATAGCGGCCACTCGCTGCTTCTCCTGCTCGACGCGCAACACCGCCACGGCCGCCTCGCGCTGCGCCAGGGCCGTCACCAGCTTGTGGTGATCGGCGTCGAGGGTTTTCATGCTGCTCAAGCTGGCTTCGATCTCGCGATCGGTGGCCGGCCGGTTCATCACGCGCAGAAAGATGTCGTTAACCAGCTTGCGGTCGTCTTTTTCCTTGGCCACGAGTGTGGCTATGGCGTTCTTCGGATCGGCGATGGCCTCGGCGATCGTCGGACCGCTGATCAGCGCCATCACCGGACCCAATTGCAGGCCGCTCGAGCGTTCGCATTCGCAAGCGCTTTCGCGCGGCGGACGCCCAAAGGTCGCCAGAAAGCCACTGGGCAACTCCACGCCCGAATCCGGCAGCTCGGCCGCCCGCGTGCCGGCTTTGACGCCTGGAAACTGCGAGGTCGCTCCCATCGCCGTGTACACCGTGTCGTACAGCACCTCAGCCGGCAAGCGCCGGGCCAGGGCGTGCGAATAGTTGATCCGATCGTCCGAGTTCCAGCGATTCGTGACAAACTCGAGTTGGTAGGTGCGGCTGCTGACCATCAGCTTGATCATGTGACGCACGTCGAAATTCGAACGAATGAACTCGCCCGTGAGATAATCGAGCAGCTCGGGATTGCTCGCCGGATTGCCGGCCCGGATGTCGTCGATCGGCTCGATGATGCCCACGCCGAACAAGTAGCCCCACAAGCGATTCACATAGCTGCGGGCGAAATATTGGTTGTCGGTCGAGGTGATCCAAGCGGCCAACTGCTCGCGCCGCGGCGCCGATGCCGCGGCCTTGTTCTTGGCCGGGAAGGGAAATTTCGGCGGCGTAACCTGGCCGGTCCGATCGTGCTTCACGTCGCCAGCCTTGGCATCGAAGACGACTTCATACAGCGGCTTGGCCCCTTCGACGGCCGTGCCGCCGATCGTGGCCCCCTTGCTGGCCGGATCGGTCTTCAGGCCCACCTGGGCGAAATACGCGGACGTCTGATAGTACTGGTCCTGGGTCCAACGTTCGAATGGATGGTCATGGCACTTGTTGCAGTTGAAACGCACGGCCAGGAACAGATGCGTCGTGTTTTCCATCGTCGGCGTCGGATCACGCAGAATCTTGAAGTACGAGCTGGCCGGGTTTTCGCGGTTCGAGCCGCTGGCCGTCAGAATGGAATACACGAATTTGTCGTAAGGCGTGTTGTTGGCGACTTGGCCTCGAATCCATTGGCGGAAAGCCATCGCGCCTTGGGGACCCAAGAATTTGCGGTTCACTTGGAGCAGGTCGGCCCACTTGTTGGTCCAATGATCGATGTATTCCTTGCTGCCGACCATGCGGTCGATCAACTCGGCCCTTTTCTGCGCCATCGGTCGCGAGTCTTTCAAGACGGCCTGCACCTGCTCGGCCGTCGGCGGCAATCCGGTCAGATCGAGCGACACGCGCCGCAGGAACTCGATGTCGCTGCACACGCCGGATGGCAGGATCTTCATCCGCTTCCACTTGGCGGCCACCAGTTCGTCAATCTTGCCCCAAGTCTCCGGCTGTTTCCAAACAAAGCCCGAGCGATCGCCCATCACGGTCAGCGTGGTGGCGGCATAAGATCCTTCGAAGCGGGCCAGCACCGGGGCCTCGCCGCGGCGCACGGCGGTCATCAAGGCGTAGCGGCTGTGTGTCGCCACTTCGCTGTTGCCGGTCTCGACGAATGCCTCTTCGGTCACGTCGCGAATGCTGCCGTCGGCATATGTGGCCAGCACGCGCATCTGCTGCCGGCCGCCGGCACGCGGGATCACCGGGTTCTGCGGGCTGATCGTAATGCGGGCGACGCGCGGCGAGGCCGCATCGAGCCTGGCGCCATTCTGAATCCAATTCCGCAGGATCGCGTAGGTTGTCTCGCCCGCCTTCGTTAGTTGCCCGCCCATGTGCGGCGAGCCGGCCGAAGCCTTGAGCAGCATCAAGCTGTCGTCGGGCGAAACCAGGTTCACGCGCCGCGCGGCCAGATCGTCGGTCAAGGCTCGCACGTCGTAAATCGGATCGTAGCCGCGCAAGCTGAGCTTGAAGCCGTTCTTGCCGTTGGCCGCTCCGTGGCACGTGCCGGCGTTGCAGCCCAGCTTCGAGAGCAGCGGCGCCACGTCGTGCACATAATCGACCGGCTCGGGGCTGGCCATGGCCGACACGCTCACCGGCACGCTGATCGATTGGCCGGCCAACTCCAGCCGCAGCACTGCCTGGCCATCGGCCCGCGGCTGCACCAGCCCATTGGCGGCGACTTCGACCAGCGGCTTGCTGAGCTGCGCGTGTACAATGCGCGTGACGTCAGTCGTTTCGCCGTTGTTCAATTTGCCGGTTACCAGCAGTTGCACGTAGTCGAAGCGACTGCCGAAGTCGATCTTAGCCGGCTGCACGTCCAAGCCCACGAGCTTGGTTCCGGCCGGCAGCGATTCGCTGCTCACCGTGTCGATCGTTCGCGTCAGCGGCGACGAACCAGCCAACGCCTTGGCAGCCGCGGCCGGCGAAAGCGGCGCGGGCTGAAAATCCTTGACCAGTTTCGCCTGCTCAACGTCCAGCAGCCGCACCACGCCGTCGGCCCCGGCGGCCGCCACGCGCTTGCCCTGCGGATCAAATGCCACGGCATAGATTGCCGAGGCGGGAACCTCGACGCGCGCCAACAGCTTGACGCCCTTTTCGCGGTACTTGGTCAGAAGCTCTTTTTCCGACGGCGTACGGCTGTTGGGCACCTTGCCCATCACGGCTTTCACGTCGTCCGGCACGTCGGCATCGTAGTCGAAACTGCACACCACAATCTCGCCGGCGCCGTTCAGGCTGCTCGCACAAGCGATGCGCTTGCCATCGGTGCTGAAGCGCACCGAAAACACGCGACCGCTCATCGGAAACAGATCCATCAGCAGATTGGCGTCGTCGCCAATCACGCGCTTGGCCTCGCGGAAGATGCGATACACCTTGGGCGTGCCGTCCGAACCGCCAACCACCATCAAGTCGAACTTGGGATGCCGGCTCAACGACTGAATGCCCCCCTTGAGCACGCCCGGCGTGATCGACGTCACATTGTCGACAAACCGCTGCGTGGCCACCTCGGTGAGCTTGACGGTCATGTCGCGCGCCACCGAAACGACGTGCGACCCGTCGACCGAAAAGGTCGTTTCGCGTACCCAATCGCTATGCGCACCTTGCGTGAGCACCTGCTCGCCGGTCTGGGCGTTGATCGCCCGCACCGTGTTCTCGTCGATGTCGCCGCAGCCGAAGGCCACGAGCTTGCCGTCGGGCGACCAACTGGCCCCGTACAGCGTATTGAAGGTCACGGCCTTGGAAATCAATTGCTTGCGGGCGGCAACGTCCCAGATTTGCACTTCGCCCATCCGGCCGGGCAAACCACCGGTTGCAGCCAGCCGTTTGCCGTCTGGCGAAAACCGCACCGACTCGATCCGCTCGCTCTTGCCAACCAGCCGGGCCACGAGCTTAGAACTGGCCGCATCCACCAACAGCACTTCGTGGAAACCAGCCACGGCCAGCAACTTGCCGTCGGGCGAGTAATCCAGCGAGGTGATCACCGGCGGCCGCGAATAAACGGGCGGATGCTGCATGTCGTACTGCGGACCGGCAAAGGCGGCCGAGTCGTCGTGCGCACCCTGGGCAATCCAGCGGGTAATCAAGGCAATGTCGCCGGCAGACAAGGCCGGCTTTTCCTTGGGCATTTCGGCTTTGCCGTCGTGCGGGGTAATCTGCTCGATCAAATTGCTGGCCGCCGGGTCGCCGGCCTTGATCGCCGCATCGCCACTCTCGCCACCGGCCAACAGCTTGTCGAAGCTGGTCATCACGAACTGGCCGCCCGCCTTGGCGGGTTGATGGCAGCCGTGGCAATTGGCCTGCAAAACGGGACGCACTTCCCGCCAATAGCTCACCGCCGGGCCGCTGGCCTGAGCCGGCTTGGTCGCGGCCGGCTTCGTCGCGGCCGGCGCCTTGGCAGTCGGTGCAGGGGCGGCCTTCTGTGCAGGCGCCTTCGCGGCCGGAGCCTTAGGGGGTTCGGTTGCCGCGGCGATGCTCGCGGTCAAAGCGACGAAACCGCTGGCGATCACCAGCCCGAGCGAGCCATTCACCAGCAATGCCTTGCGGCGAGCCGGGAGCGTTAGCGACTGGAGGACCCGCGATCGGAGGAGCAATGCAGACCAACGTGAAGTTTTCAGCGGCATAGGATGGTTCGTATTCAATAGGGTTCTATAGAATCGAGATTAAGAGGAAAGCGGCAAGAGTCGATCGTCTGGTTTGACAGCGGCACGGGATCCGAACTTCCCAACCCACTGGCCCAGTGCGGCAGCAGCAACAGGTGGTTGCGACTGCGAGTGGCCTCAAAGGCAAGGGACCCTTCGTCTCCGACGATTTTCCACGTACACATGCACGTCGAGTGGGTAATGCCGGTCTGCCCGTCCCGCATGGGGACCAACAGTAGCCAGACGACATTGTCCGGCGGGCGACATTATTATCCGGCGGCCCACGCTGGGCTGCCCGGAGGGCGAGGTAGGCAGGTTGGAAAAACAACAGGTGCGCACCCGGCTAGCGGGCCGCCCCACGAAGCTGGCTTTATCCTGGCAATAAATCGCTCGTTTGTCAATAAAAATAACAAAACTGCCGATCGGGTCGGGCGCTGGCAAAAAACAAGCGAAAAAACGAGGTGCGCCCCCAGCCGGGCGTTACTGCGGTCCGATCGGCTCCAGCAGCATGGAGCGGATGACAAGTTCCGCGTTCATCGATTGCAGGGCGATGCGGCCCTTGGTGTGGTTCAGCTGCGTGACGTGATTGACCTTGGCCTGATTAAAAAGCACGGTCACGCTGTCGCCCTGGCAAATGCATTCGAGCTTGTTCCACTGGCCGAGCGGAAGCTCATATTTCTGTCGGGGCCGCTGCCCGGGCCCAGCTCCGGCGGTCATATTGCAACCCAGCCCCCGCACGGCCGCGCCCGCAATGTTCATCAAAGGCTGGCCGGGGGTATAAAACGTGTTCGAACGCTTGCCGACCCGAGTCTCCACGATGCGACGTTCGCCTTCCACTTCCAATGTGAAGCGGCTGCCCATCGTGTTAAGCGGAATTAAATCGCCGGTGTGCCCCTCAGCAATAACACAGCGCAAGCCCACCGGCCACAAGTCGCGCACGACCGGCTCGGTGCCCTGGCAATGCAAGATCACGCCGCTGTCGCGGAACGGGTCTTCGTCTTCGTTCCAGATCTTCGTTCCCCACTTGTATTCGATGGTCAGCCGATAGTTGCGATATTCCTGTTTCGTGATCAGCACGCCCTTGAGCCTGCCGGTGACGTGCAACTCACCGCGCGCCGCGCGAAACACATGGTCGGCCGCCGGCGGGACGCTCTGCGGATTGCCCGGCTGCTTGCCGGTCGGCTGCTTGCCATGCAGCGCTTTGCCTTGCGGCGGCTTGTGCGCAGGCGGAGCCGTATTGCCGTCAGGAAACTCCGCAAAAACGTGAGTAAATCCGGCGAGCCCGAATCCGTTGAATAGCCGCACCGCCGGACCCAATGGTTGAGCCACCGGCGGCCGATTCGCTGGCCGAGCAACGGGTGATGCCGCCGTTGCCACTTGCGGCATGGTCCCCGCTTGCGGCGCCGTTGCCATCTGGGGCTTCGCCGCCGATGGTAGTGGTGGCGGCGATACGGTTGGCTGGGTGCTCGCGGAGGCGACGGGTGTGGACGTGGGGGCGGTCGGCGCGGGATTGACCGCCGCGACCGGGGCTGGAGCCGGCGCCGGCCCGGAAAACATGGCGTCGCTATATTTCAAGGCCACCGCCACCAGGATCGGCGCCACGATGGTGGCAAACACTGTGCCCGCCACCTTGAGCGCCACGTGGTCCGTAATCGGCTTCGGCGCGACCGTGTTGCCCGATTTCATCATCACGGTCGACGCCTGCGCGGCATTGCCCGACGAGCCGGATGTGCGCTCCATGCCCGGCAATCCCTCGGGCGCGCCCATCGGTACCCACACAGCCGTAGCGACCGGTGGCTCCGGCTTGCCAAGTGGCGGCGGCACCACTGCTGCCGTGCCCCGCAGTCGCGCGAGCTCGCTGGCGACTTCGTCCATCGTCTGATAGCGATCTTCAGGCCGCTTGGCCACCATCTTCAGATAGATGCGATCCAGTGCTTCCGGCACTTCGGGCCGCACGCTGCGTAGCGTCGGCGGCTGCTGCGTGCGATGGGCCAGCAGCTTATCCACCGGCGAATTGCCGCCAAACATCGTCCGCCCGGCTACGAGCGTGAACAGCGTGCAGCCCAAGCCGTAGATATCGGCGCGGGCGTCGGCTTGCTGGATGTCGGTACCCTGCTCCGGGGCCATATAATCGATCGTGCCCAGCACCTGGCCTGCGGAAGTCAGCCCGGTATCGACGGCCTCGGCCGTCAGCCGGGCCAGGCCGAGGTCCAAAATCTTGACCATTCCCTCGTGGTCGAGCAGCAGGTTTGCGGGCTTCACGTCGCGATGGATCACGCCGTGCTGATGGGCGTACGACAGCCCGCGGGCGGCTTGCAGCATATAGTCGACAACCGCGTCCAGCGGCAGGCCGCGTTTGTCCTTGACAAGCGATTGCAAATCTTTGCCGTCGATATATTGCATGACCAGGAAGTGCAGGCCGGCCGCTTCGTCGGCGTCGAACGCCATGACGATATTCGGATGCTCGAGCCGTGCAGCGACCTGTACCTCACGTTGAAAGCGCTCGACGGCCTCGGGCGAGCTGAGCGCCGCGCGCGGCAGCACCTTGATGGCGACGGTGCGCCGCATGAGTTTGTGGGCCGCCTTGAAGACCTGGCCCATGCCGCCCGCGCCGATCTTATCCAGCACCAGGTACTGGCCCAGCACCAATTGCTTCGTCCGGCCGGAAAAGGCTGCGCTGGCTTGCAGCGGTGTCAGCTTGCCCCGTTTGACCAGTTCGCGGGCCAGGTCCTGGGTAGCCGTCGCACTGCGATTGGAGGCCGACCCTTGCCGAACAGCCTGAATTTCGTCAGCCGAAAGGACCCCATTCTCGACGAGGTCGTGGGCAAACTGTTCGACCGCCAACGGCATGACTTGCACCCTATGTTGCGCGTGCGCCAGTCATTCTCGCAACAGGTCAAGTATAGCCGTGCCATTTCCGCCGGCACAACCACCGTCCGGAATCGGCGGAATTGCCGTAAGGCCCGGCGGCGGCGGGCCTGCAAGGGCACAGGCCAGTTCATCACGTCAGGTGCCGGTAAACGTCGCCACGACCACCGATCCGCACGACTAGCACGAGGAGGATGTCGTCGTTGACCTGATAGATGATCCGGTAGCCCCCAACGCGAATACGGTAGAGCGACTCCGCGCCGGCAAGCTTTTTTGCGCCTGGTGGGCGAGGTACGTCGGCCAGTCGGTCGATTTTCTTGGCAATGCGCTGGCGATGTGCTTTCGGGACCCTTGCCAGCGCGTCGGCGGCAGATGCTTTAAGTTCGACACGATACCTCATGCCGCTACTGTAGCCGCCGCACTATTTGAGCCCCAACTTCTTTTTCAGTTGCGCCCAAGGGATGCTTTTCTTCTCTTTCAGCGCCTGTTTGGCCAGGGCCAGGTCCATTTGATCTTCGAGCGCTTCGAGCAGGTCCAGGTCATCGACTGGCACGAGCACGGCAACTCGCTTGCCGTGCCGGCTAATGACGATCCGCTCGCCGGAGTACGCGACCGTATTCAGCGCGTCCGAAAAATCATGGCGAATCCGGCTGGCTTCCAAGGTCTTCACAGGGGCCGCCTTTGCAATTGTACAAATCGTTCAATTTGTTCAATTGTGAGGCCGAATGACCTGCAAGTCAAGAAGGTCCATCGTCCCCGTGTTTGCGCTCGCGCTATCTGCGCCGGCAGCGTGACCGATCAAGATTCGTTCGGAATAGCTTGAGTGCCGGCGGCGTGACACCCACCAGTGAGCCGCGCACGAAGGAGAAGGCTCGCGGTTGCCCGTCAAGCAAAACAGCCCGCTGACAACGGGTGTCAACGGGCTGCTGCCAGTGGAGCGGAAGGGAGTCGAACCCTCGACCTTCGCATTGCGAACGCGACGCTCTCCCAACTGAGCTACCGCCCCGGACAAGCAAAAAAAACGGGCCGAGCAATCGGCCCCGCTAAGGCGACCCTATTCTAAAAACGTCGGTGACGATTGTCAAAGCGGGTAATCCGCTCCGGTGTGGTCCGTCCTTGGTTGCCGCAGTCCGCTGATAGCGGTTGCCCAAATTGCGGTGGCGGGCGATGATGGCAAGGCACCGACGCCGCTGCCCTGCTGCTCGATCCACGATGGCCGACACCGACCCGCAAGAAGCACAACAAAAGAGCTACGACGCGGTGGTCGTCGGCGCGGGGCCCAATGGCCTGGCGGCCGGCATAGTGCTGGCCCAGCATGGGCTGGCCGTGCTGATCATCGAGGGCGATGCGGAAATTGGCGGCGGCATGCGTTCGCGCGAGCTGACGCTGCCCGGCTTCGTACACGACGTCTGCTCGGCCATCCATCCGATGGCGGCCCTGTCGCCGCTGTTTCAAACGCTGCCGCTGGCCGAGCACGGCCTACGATGGATCGAGCCGCCCGCATGCCTGGCCCATCCCCTGGACGTCGGCCCGCCGGCGATCGTCCGCCGATCGCTCGAAGAAACGGCCGGCGGCATGGGCGAAGACGGTGAAGCCTGGACGCGATTGTTCGGCCCGCAGGTGGAAGCCGGCCAGAAATTGGTGCCGGAATTGCTCGGGCCGGCGCATTGGCCTAGCGACGTGGGCATGGCCTGGCGGTTCGGCCGGCTGGCAATTCAGTCGGCTTGCCGGCTGATCGATGGGCACTTCAAGCAGCCGCAAGCTCGGGCCGCATTGGCCGGGATGGCCGCCCATTCGTTTTTGCCGCTGGAAGATCGGGCCAGCTCGGCGATCGGGCTGATGCTGACGATCGCGGCGCACCTGGTTGGCTGGCCGCTGCCCGAGGGAGGCTCGCGGCGGCTGGGCGAGGCGCTGGCCGCGCACTTTCGTTCGCTGGGCGGCGAAATCGTCACCGGCCGGCCGGTCGCATCGCTCGACGCATTGCCGCCGGCCCGGGCCGTACTGCTGGACGTCACGCCGCGGCAACTGCTGCGGATCGCAGGCACGCGACTTTCGCCGCGTTATCGCCGACGGTTGGGCCGCTACCGCTACGGGCCCGGGGCTTACAAGGTCGATTGGGCCCTCGATGGCCCGATTCCTTGGCGCGCTGCCGAGTGCCTGCATGCGGGCACGGTGCACGTCGGCGGCACGTTCGAAGAGGTGGCCGCGGCCGAGCGCGTGGCATTTCGCGGACAGGTGCCGCAGCGGCCCTTCGTGCTGGTGGCGCAGCAAAGCCTGTTCGACGCCAGCCGAGCGCCGGCCGGACGCCACACGGCCTGGGGCTATTGCCACGTGCCGCACGGCTGCGAGTTCGACATGACCGAGCGGATCGAAAGCCAGATCGAGCGGTTCGCGCCGGGCTTTCGCCAGCGGATTCTGGCCCGGCACGTGATGCCGCCGGCGCGGCTCGAGCAGTACAACCCGAATTACGTGGGCGGCGACATTAGCGGCGGCGTGAACGACCTGTGGCAACTGCTGGCCCGGCCGGTGGCCAGCCGCGTGCCGTACGCCACGAGCGACCCAGCCGTTTTTATTTGCTCGTCATCGACGCCGCCGGGCGGTGGCGTGCACGGCATGTGCGGCTATCACGCGGCGCTGGCCGTTTTGCAGCGGCAATTTGGGCGCACGCCGATGCTGCTGGCGAGCCAGCCCCACGGACCGCAGTCCGTGGGCTTCGATTGAGTTAAGGCGCGCGCGTTAGCTTTTCGCGGCGTAGAGCTCGGCGAATTCGAGCACGGACTGGTCGATCATCTCGCGAAAGGTCGTGGGATCGGCCTCACCCAATCGCTGAAAATGCGTGCGATTGATGATTTCCTTGTTCCGCACGGTGCCCTTGGTGGCCAGTTCGAGCACGTGATACGACGTGAAGGGCCGAATCGTCATTTCGAGCCGCGAGAAGAAGCTGATGCGGGCATCGCCCGGCGAGCGGCCGGCATCGTCGCGGCTGACAGCCGCGCCCCAGCCGCGATCGCCCACGATCGTCTCGAAACGAAAGCCGGGAAAATGATCCGGCAGGGGCCGCAAGCCGGCCTCGATATGCTCGGACAGCTCCAAGCGGTACTGCGAGTGCAAACGTCGCAGTTCCTCCTCAGTGATGGCTTGCCGAGCAGCCGCCTGCGAGGCCGCGCCGCCGGCGCGCCGCCCGCGTTCGATGGCCTTTTCAAGTCGCTCGTTGAAGTCCATGGATCAAAGTCGGCGCAATGCGGGAATAAAAACCACAAAGGCACGAAGAATGGAACGAAAAAAACTTTGTGTCTTTGTATCGTCGTGGTGAGTCTTCAAGCCCTATCGTTACTTACGAACGGCGCACTAGGAAGGTTTGTCCGCCGGCTCTTGCGGTTCGTCGTCGGTGTGCTTCATGGCCCAAAACTGCTGCAAATCGCCGAACGTTCGCAGCGGCGCCTTGCCCTCTTTCATGTCCTTGGTCAGCGGCACAACGGGCTTGGGTTTTGGTTTGGGCTTGGGTTTGAATTCGGTCTTGGCGTGCATCGGCTTTTTTTGCCCGCCCGGACGCGCGTGGGACGGCGGCGGTTTGCGGAAGCGCGGACGCGGTGGCTGGCCGGCCGGGGCACCGCTGGCCGGCTGCGCATTGGCAGCCTGCGAGCCGGCAGCCTGGCCGTCGGCCGGCTGCGTTCCGCCCGCGGGCGATGTGTGGGGCTTGGGCGGCCGGCGGCCTTCGGCGCGCCGCTCCTGCGGTCCGCGGCGATTCTCGGCTGGCCGGCGCGTGCCCGGCTCGATCATCGTGAGTGAAACGCGGTGCCGCTGCTTGTCGATCTCCAAGACCCAAACGTGTACGGTGTCACCCACCGAAACCACCTGGTGCGGGTCGGGAACATAGCGGTTGGCCAACTGGCTGATGTGTACCAGCCCGCTGTCCTTCAGCCCGATATCGACAAACGCGCCGAAATCGACCACGTTCAGCACGGTGCCGTGCAACTCCATGCCGGAGGTCAGATCTTCCAGCTTGAGCACGCCGCGTTTGAAGATCGGCTGAGGCAGCGATTCGCGCGGATCGCGGCCGGGACGCTGCAACTGGGCCAGCACGTCGCTGAGCGTCAGGCTGCCCAACTGCACTTCGCCAGCTAGTTGGTCGACGTTCAACTGGGCCGCGCGCTCGGCCAACTCCGTCGCCCGCTGGCTATCGGCCAGATCGACGGACGAGGCCCCCAGCTTTTCGAGCACGCGCAGCGTGGCCGGATAACTTTCCGGATGAATCCACGTGGCATCGAGCGGATTGTCGCCAGCGACGATTTTCAAAAAGCCGGCGGCCTGCACAAACGTGCTTTCGCCGAAGCCGGTAATGCCATTGAGCTGCTCGCGGCTTTTGAACGGGCCGTTGGCCGTGCGAAAGTCATACAGCCGCTGGGCCGTGAGCTGATTAAGGCCGGACACGTAGCGCAGCAGTGCAGGACTGGCCGTGTTCAGGTCCACGCCCACGTAGTTGACGCACGACTCGACTACGGCGTCGAGCGACTCGCGCAGATGCTTGGCCTTGACGTCGTGCTGGTACATGCCGACGCCGATATTGGCCGGATCGATCTTCACCAGCTCGCTGAGCGGATCTTGCAGCCGGCGGCCGATGGAAATGGCGCCGCGCAACGTGGCGTCGTACTTGGGAAATTCCTCGCGGCCCAAGCGGCTGGTGGAGTACACGCTGGCGCCGGCCTCGTTGACGATGACGTAGGCCACCTTCTGCTCGGCCAACTCGCCGGCCAGCAGATCGCTGATCCACTGTTCTACCTGCCGGCAGGCTGTGCCGTTGCCAATGGCGATCACGCTCGACTGGTGCTTGTTGACCAGCTCGATGAGTCGGGTCTTGGCCTCGGCGCGCCGTTCCTCCTTGCCTACCAGGTGAATCACGGCGTGATCGAGCAAGTTGCCAAATTCATCGAGCGCGACCAGCTTGCAGCCGCTCTTGAAACCTGGGTCGATAGCCAGCACGCGGCGATCGCGGATTGGCGGCTGCAAGAGCAGGTTTCGCAGGTTGCGGGCAAACACCTCGACGGCGTGCAGCTCCGCATGATCGGTCAGCTCGCGGCGCACCTCGCGCTCGAGGCTCGGTAGCACGAGCCGCGTCAAGGCATCGCGGGCACAGCCGCGCAAGAACTCGGCATGCGGATGATCGGCCGGCACCAGCAGTTCGTCGACGAGACGAAGCATGGCCTCCTGGTCGGCTTCGACTTTGACGCGCAGCACCTTGGCCCGCTCGCCGCGATTGATGGCCAGCACGCGATGCGGAGGGACCTTGTTCAGGGCTTCGCTGTAATGAAAGTAATCGCGAAACGCCCGTTGCTCACGGTCCTTGTCGCGTTCCTTTTGCTTGGCCTTGGCGGTCTTTTTCGACTGTTGTTTGGCAGGAGCGGCCGGCGCAGGAGCCGACTCGGTATGTGCGAGTGCAGGCAAATGGGAGGGCGAGGCTCCTGCCGAGCCGCCGTCTATCGCGCTACCCTCCATCGCAACACTGTCCGCAACGCCGTCAGTCACACCACTGTCCGTCGAGCCATCTTCGATCGCGCCGGTCGAGCTCTCCGGCTCGGCAGGAGCCTCGCCCTCCCCGGGGTTTGACGCAGCAGTCGGGTGCAACGGCAGATCGGGCGCCGGCTCGATTGCAGACTCGCTTTCGGCCGCACTGGACTCTGCAATCTCCACCGGGGGCGCAACATCCGTCGCGCTCACGTCAGCCGCTTCGGCTGCGGCGTCGGCGTCGTCGCCTGACATCGATGGAAACAGCGGCTGCGTTTCCGTTTTGCTTTCGGATTTGGTTTCGGTTTTGCCCTCGGGCTTGTTTTCCGCCTTGATCTCGGGCTCGACGGCCGTGCTGACCAGGTGACCGGAGTGCGCCAGGATCGCACGCAGTTTTTCGCGCAGCTCGAGACGCTCGCTGAACATCTCGGCCAGGATGTGCCCGGCTCCCAGCAGCGCGTCGGCGGGCGTGAACACCTGGCGGTCGGAGTTGACGAAGTCGGCGGCCCGAGCGTCGAGATCGGCACAGGCCGGGTCGGCCGCCAGGATCTCGGTAGCCAGGTTTTCCAGGCCCCGCGTGCGGGCCAGCGTGGCCAGCGTCTGCTTGCGAGGCTTATAGGGCAGGTACAGGTCTTCGAGCCGCTTATTGGTGGCGGCCGCTTCGATGTCGGCGGCCAATTGCGGCGTGAGCTTGCCCTGCGACTCGATCGACCGCAGGATCGTCTGCTTGCGCTCTTGCAGCAGCCGCAGCTTGGCCACGCGGGCCTGGATGTGCCGGATCTGCTCTTCGTCCAGTCCGCCGGTCTGATCCTTGCGATAGCGCGTGATGAACGGCACCGTGTTGCCGCCATCGAGCAGCTCGACCACCGTGGTGACGCGCTCGGGCGACAACCCCAGACCGGCAGCCACTTGGGACAAGTCGATTACCGGCGGGCTGGGCATAACTCGGTCCGAGAGCGCACGGATGTGCGCAAGCGGCGAAAGGGTCAGAACTTAATCGCTGGGCAATCTACGTGAGTTCGCCGGGGGCTGTCAAGCTGGGGAAAGGATGAAACAGAATGATGAATGATGAATGCGGAACGATGAATGCCGGAATTCGCACCGCCGGCCGCCGCCCATTCATCATCCATCATTCCTACTTCCGCATTCTTCTTCTACTGTTTCGCGCGCTCCAGGTATTCGCCCGTCCGCGTGTCGACCTTGATCATGTCGCCGATGTCGACGAAGGCGGGGCAGACCATTTCGGCCCCGGTTTCCAATTTGACGGGCTTGGTCAGGTTGGTGGCCGTATTGCCGCGGACGGCCGGCTCGCAGTATTCGATTTTGAGGATTACGTGGTTGGGCGGCGTAACGCTGATGGGATTGTTGTTGAACAGCACCATCCGGCAGACCATGCCCTCCTTGATATACTTCCAGGCATCGTCCACCTGGTCGGCGTTCAACTCGTACTGCTCGTACGAGATATTGTCCATGAAGACAAAGTTCTCGCCCTGGCGGTACAGGTACTGGGCGTCGATCTCGGTAACATCGGCGGCCTCGAGCGCGTCGCCACCCTTGTAGGTCCGCTCGAGGATCGTGTTGCGGATCAGGTTCTTGAGCTTGCACTTGTAGAGCGCATTGCCCTTGCCGGGCTTGACGAAATTGCACTCGACCATCAGATAGGGGTCGCCGTCGATCTGGATCTTGAGTCCTTTTTTGAACTCGCTGGTGCTATAACTCGCCACGGTCTATTCCTGGGTTCATAATGATTCGGAAACGACTACCGACCCGTGATTCTATGCCGGGGGGCTGGGATCAGAAAACTCCAATTACCCCCATCGCAACTGCCACTGCTACGGAACGAACGCAAAATAACTTCCCAATTTTCCAGGCCCCTCACCCGGCCTCTCCCGCAAGGGGCGAGGGGTTTGCGGAGAAGTTACTTTGCGTTCGTTCCTAACCCCCCGTTGACTTGGGACGTTCCATGAGCCTGGCCACCCCCGAACCGCCGCTGCCGCTCGATCGCCAGCCAGCTGCACGTTGGCAAACGGTGCTGAAGTCGGCGATTCGCGATCCCCTGGAACTTTGCCGGCGGCTGCGGCTGCCGCCGCAATACCACGAGCCTGCCCGGCAGGCCGCCGGCGATTTTTCGGTGTTTGTGCCGCCCGGTTACTTGGAGCGCATCGAGCCGGGCAATCCGCACGATCCGCTGCTGCGCCAGGTGCTTCCCCTGGCCGAAGAAGGCCACACTCCGCCGGGCTACCAGCTCGATCCAGTGGGCGACCTGGCGGCCCAACGGGCCCCCGGACTGCTGGGCAAGTACGCTGGACGGGTGCTGATGGTAGCAACTGGCACCTGCGCCGTCCATTGCCGTTACTGCTTTCGCCGGCACTTCCCTTATTCGGCCGGCCCGCGATCGGTCGAAGCCTGGCAGCCGGCCCTGGAGGCCATCGCCGCCGACCCCGGCACGCGCGAGGTGATCCTCAGCGGCGGCGATCCGCTGATGATTGTCGATGCGCTGCTCGCACAACTGGCCGGGCGGCTGGCGGCGATCGATCACGTGCGCCGGCTGCGCATCCATACGCGGCTGCCGATCATGATACCCCAACGCGTCGACGACGAGCTACTCGGCTGGCTGACCGGCACGCGGCTGGCCCCGGTGATGGTCGTGCATGCCAATCATCCGGCCGAAATCGATCGGCACGTGGCCGCGGCGCTGCGCCGGCTGGTGATGGCCGGCATGCCGGTGCTCAACCAGGCTGTACTATTGCGAGGCGTCAACGACCAGACCGACGTGCTGGCCGAACTGTGCGAGCGGCTAATTGACCTGGGCGTGATGCCGTACTACCTGCATCAATTGGACCGCGTGGCCGGCGCTGCCCATTTCGAAGTGCCCGAGGCCGAAGGGTTGCGACTGGTGGCCGAGCTTCGCCGCCGGCTGCCGGGCTATGCCGTGCCGCGCTACGTGCGCGAGCGGCCGGGCGAACTGCACAAAAGCGTACTGGCATAATTGTCCGTGGTCCGTCGCCAGTTGTCAGTGGTTTATTGTCGGTGGATTGGCGCAAAAGGCAGGCGAGCGGGATGCACGCCGGTAACGGATCGTGCTTCCCGCCCGCCTGTTGATCAACGGCTCGGCTGATGGGTGACGCCTTACGACCGTTTCGGTTCGAGCGTCTTCAGCAATTGCTTGTACTGGTCGAGATGGTGCTGCGCGGTCTGTTCGCCTTGCGCCAGGACCTGTTGCAACTGTGGAGATGCGTATTGCCGCAGGACGCGCAGCGTGTCGATCATGCGCCTGTGAGCGCCGATCTGCTGGCCGACAAAGCACTGGTCGAATTCAGCTCCCTGGGCTTCGCCCAGCTCACGTGACAACGATTGCTGGCACTGTTGACCGATCTGTTGGATCACGGCGACGAAGTTCAGCCCTTGGTTCATGCCCGCCTGACCGGTCGGGGCACCGGACGGATTGGTGGTGGATGAGGTCAGCGTCTGGTTGGCCGGTTGGCCGGCCGTTTGGTTCGCGCCGGGCTGGCTCGTCCCGGCCGCCGCCATGCCGCCGGCGAAGCGCGTCAGTTGCTGGCCGTAATCCGTGTGCTGCTTGACCATTTCGCGCGCCAGATCCTTAACCTGCTGGTTGTGGGCGTGCTGCTCGGCAAGCTGCGCGGCTGCGATCTCTCCGTGATTTTCGACCGACAACCAGGTGGCAATTTGCCGGTCGCTCAGATTCATGCCGGGCTGACCTTGCTCGGCAAACTGTCCTTGTTGCTGTTGCTGTTGCGGCTGCTGCTGCTGGTCGAAATTCCGATTCTGCGCCATGGCTGCCGAAACAACCAACATCGCCACGGCCGCGGTCAAACTTGCTTGATACCATCGCATGTCCGGTTCCTCCTCATTTAGCTCGAAACAACGAAACAAAAAGTCACATGTTGCGCGACACGTTCGCGCAGAGAAATGATTCAATCAGCCAAAAACTCGTGGCTCATTGGCGGCCGAGAGATCCGCCAAACACGCAGGCCCAGAACTGGGGGCCCTCAGAGGCCGGCAACGATGCCGGCAAGAAAAAAATGATAGCACTTACCACCGGCCAACCTGGCCGGCTCTGGCATTCGAAGCCATCTGCCCATGCGCCGGAATTCTAGGGTCAACGATGCGTGGGTCAAGCTTGCAGCACGCAAGTCGCTGGCGACATCAATGATAACGGTTGGTCGCCATTTCGCCGGACTCCATCTGTTGCTTGAACTTTCGCAGGTCGTCGGCAATTTCCTGGCCCGGCTCGCTGCCGAAGAGCCTGGCCAGCGCCGCCGCCGCGCGCCCGCCGGCAGGCTGGTAGCTAAGCAGCACATGGATTTCGGTGCCGCGGTCAGCCGGCGCAGGCAGAAAAGCCACTGAACCGGAGTGCGTCAATAAGGCCGCGGCGTCGGCGTGCCATTGAATCAGCTCATTCTCGCGCTCGCCGCTGGTCACGGCGTCCCACTGGATTTCAGTGCCAAGCGGGCCGCGCACCACCCAATGCGAACGGTTGTCGCCCATCGGCCGCACCGATTTCACGTGCCGCATGATCTTGGGCAGATTCGTCAGATCGCGCCAAAAGGCGTACAACTCCGCGGCCGGACGATCGATCGTCACCGAGCGCCGCACGACGATCCCACTGGTCAGCCCCGCCGCCTGCCCGATACCCAATGCCGCGTAGCACGCGCAATGCCCTTTCACCGCGCGGGCCAGCATCAGCCCGCCGCCGGCAGCCAGCGACCAGCCGGCCAGTCCGCCCCGCAGCGCACCGCCCAGAGCCAAAGCGGCACCGAGCGTGCCGGTGCCGAGGCGCTCCGGCATCGCGATATTCGTGTCCGACTGGGTCAGCGGCCAACTGCGATCGGCAATGGTTGGCGGCGACTGCATCGTTTTGCGGGCGAGCGTCGTGGTGGCCACGGTGGACTCCTCGTAATCGCTTCAGTTGGAATGATTCGTTTGGACGCATCGTTTACTCGCGCTTCCGCAAAGCGCCGGCCTTTCACGGCCGCATCACGACCTTCATGCAGTGCGATTTATCTTCGCGAAAGGTTTTGTATCCCCGTGGAGCGTCGTTCAATGAAAGCCGATGCGTGATGATTTCGGAAGGGTCAAGCTGGCCAGCCTCGATGCGCTCCAGGATCGGACCCATGTACTTTTGCATGTGTGTCTGGCCACCACGGATTGTCAGGCCTTTGCCAAAGGCCGCACCAAAGGGCACCTTGTCGATCCAGCCGCCATACACGCCAGGCACCGATACCGTGCCGCCTTTGCGGCAGGCCATGATGGTTTGACGCAGCGCAATGGGCCGATCCGTCTCGAGCATCATTGCCTGCTTGGTGCGGTCATAGGTGGTTTGCAGCAATCCATCGTGCGCCTCGAGACCCACGGCGTCGATGCACGAGTCTGGCCCGCGCCCGCCGGTCAATTCGCGCAGCTCCTCTTGAATGTCGACTTGTTCCATGTTCAGCGGCGTGGCACCGCTGTAGTTGACTGCCATTTGCAGCCGCTCGGGCACACCGTCGATGGCGATTACGCGCTCGGCCCCCAATAGCTTGGCGCTCTTGATCGCGAACTGGCCCACGGGCCCACAACCCCAGACGGCCACGGTGTCGCCCGGTTGAATGTCGCAATTTTCGGCCGCCATGTAGCCGGTGGGCAAAATGTCTGACAGGAACAGCACCTGTTCGTCGGTCAGATGATCGGGCACTTTCAAGGCGCCGACGTCGACGAACGGCACGCGGGCGTATTCGGCCTGTCCGCCGGCATAGCCGCCCATCATGTGCGAATAGCCGAAAATGCCGGCGCCGGAGTAGCCATACAGTTTTTCCGGAATCGAGGCATTCGGATTCGTGTTATCGCAGGCCGAGTACAAACCGCGCTTGCAATAAAAACACTGACCGCAGGAAATCGTAAACGGCACGACGACGCGATCGCCGACCTTGATGCGTTTGACCGCCGAGCCGACTTCGACGACTTCGCCCATGAACTCGTGCCCAAGCACGTCGCCCGGCATCATCGTGGGAATAAAGCCGCCGTAGAGATGCAGGTCCGAGCCGCAAATGGCAGTGAGCGTGATGCGGACCACGGCATCGTGAGGGTTAATCACGTGCGGGTCGGGCACCTGCTCGACACGCACGTCCTGTTTTCCTTCCCAACATACGGCTCGCATGACAGCACCCCTGGCAACAAGGCCACGGACACGAAGGATTCGTGGCGATGCGCTGGATGCAACAACAGTGCCAACGGACAGGCGAGTTTGTCGGCGCAACACCTAGCCGCCGCGGCGGGTGGCCCAAGACACGCGGACAGCGTGTTTGGGTCGCGCCAGCGACAAGAGGCCGTTGGCTGATGCCCGACGCTACCCGGCCGTGGCCGGTCGGTATGACGCCTCGTCAGGCTGCGCGACGCTCAGGCGTACCGGCGCGCGGCGGCGCTTGCCGGCGCCGCATTCGATCGCGCCGCCCCGCTGCCGGCACGTCATTCGAAAAGCCTCGCCCAGTCGATCTGCTCACCGCCGTCGATCGTGAACAGCGCCTTGAGCATCGCATCGGGCGCGTCGTTGCGGAGAAATGCTCGCTTGCCATCGGCAAGACCAACCGTGCTACCGCCCGGATGCCGTGTGGTGATGCCGTGCTGTTTGTCGCCGGCAGCCGCGTTTGCCAGCTTGTCGATCGGCAAATCCCGAGGCTCCATCCAGTGGATGCCCGCATCGACGGCTTCAACGATCAACCCGGTCACGCCGCTGCCATCGTGGTCATTGATATACTTCGGGGTAACCTCGCCTTTGCCAGGAAACGCCGTGTGCGGGCCAGTGACGACGACGTAGCTAGTATTCGTGCTTTCTCCAACGGCGGGACAACAATACAGCGGTATGACAATATCGTGCAGCTTGCGATTATTCGGGCCGTCCCAGGGCTCGTCGAACCGATAGCGGTCGTAAATCGCCTTTTGATCGAGATACGGGAGCAGGAGCACGCGCCAACTATGCATCGGCCGGCCGCGATCGTCGTCAATGTGGGCAGGGGGATAATGCCCGCGTTGGAGCGCGTAGCTTTGCATCGCCTGGTCGATGTTGCCCATATGGCATAAGCACTTGATTTTCTTCGCCTTTTCGAAGGGGCTCGACGACAACCCGCAACCGGCGAGCGCGGCGGCGACCACGAAGCCCGCCAACAGCCCCATCGTGGAAGCACGCACGTCCGCGGAGCTGATCTTCGATGATTCATCCATCGATCCTCGCTCCCACCTTCAAGCGTGCGATATTGCGGTTGGCTTTCCTTATTTCGGCAACCGGCTTTGCGCGGGCGGCGGCACGTAGGGCCGATCGGGGGCGGTTTGCCACATGGGAGGCACCGAGCGATCTTCGATATAGCCCTCGGGCGCATAGTCGACGGCCACGTTGATCGTCAGCCCCATCACGCAAACCACGATGCCGCCCAGCGACCAGCGCACCCCTTCCACGTCGCGGCCAATCCCTTTGGCAAAGCCCGCCAAGCCAATCACCAGTCCGATGGCCGAAAGCGGCGCACCCAGGATCGGCAAAAAGAACAATAGCGAACCGACGCTGCCCAGGATGACTGCCATTAGGCCCAAGGCCAGCGGCGGACTTTCGACGTAGGGGAGGGGTTTCATGATCGTTCAATGCCCCGGCAAGTGCGGGATCAGCCCGCGCGTCATGTAATCAGCCAATGTCAGCACCAACAAGATCATCAGCCAGACCACGGCCGCGCCAATCACGAGCCAAGTGATCTTCGGGCTGTGCACGGCATGCATGAAAAAGAGTACGACCAGCGAACCTTTGATTAGCGCAATGCCCATGCCCACCACCACGTGCCACACGCCGGCCAGCGGAATGAACGACACGCCGACGGTCAGCAGCGTCAAGGCCACGAGGATGGCAAAGATCAGCACGTAGACGCTGGCCGGCATGATATGTTCGGACATGGAAGTAATTCCTTCTACGTCATTCGAAAGCGATTGGTGCGGTGGCCACGGCACACGGAGTGTGCCTGCTACTTATGGGTGCCCATGAGATAGAGGGTTGGTAAGAGGAAAATCCAGACGATGTCGACAAAATGCCAGTACAGCGCGGTCACGTCGATCGGCGAATAATAGGTCGGCGAGAAGTGTTTGCGCCGCGCGAGTTCCAGCATCACGAGCATGGCGACGATGCCGATGATCACGTGCAGGCCGTGCAGGCCGGTCATGATCCAATAGAACAGCAAAAACAGCTTGACGTGCGGCACCTGCACGGGCTTGAGCCCCTCCTCGCGCACCCACTCGCTATCGTCGAAGCTCCAACCGGGAATCAGCTTGTCGACATAGTCGTCGTAGTATTCCAGTCCCTTGAAGCACAGAAATACCACGCCCAACAGTGCCGTGACGCCCAGGCAGATCATCACCCGGCGGCGATCGCCCAGTTTCGAATAATGC
This sequence comes from Pirellulales bacterium, assembly GCA_036268995.1. GTDB lineage: Bacteria > Planctomycetota > Planctomycetia > Pirellulales > PNKZ01 > DATATB01. Next base: position 29,258 of record DATATB010000008.1, read on the forward strand.
ACGGCCAGCACGGCGGTGAGGCTGGAGAGCAGCAGCACCAATGTGTTGATGCCGCCGATGACCCAGTTGAGCTTTTCGCTGGCCGCCTCGAACGCTTCGGGGTACATGTAGTGGTAGGCTTCGACGCCGAGAAACAGCACTCCGAAGAACATGACTTCGGTGGCCAGGAAGACCCACATGCCGAAGGCGGCCGTCTCGTGCTGCTGCTCGAGATCGGCATATTGCTCCTCGAGCCGATGCCGCACGAGCAGCGTGCCGTCGAGCGTTTGCCGGGCCTCGGACGTGAGCACCACGCCTTCACTGCTCATTTTGGGCCTTCTCCAAGTGATATTGATAAGGATCGCGGACGACGATCGGCGTCTTCTCGAAGTTGTGCTTCGGCGGAGGCGAGGGCGTCTGCCATTCCAGGCCGGTGGCTTTCCAGGGGTTGTCGCCGGCCCGCTTGCCGTAGCGCAGCGAAAACAACAGGTAGCCCAGCGGCAGCAAGTAGCCGACGCCCAGGATCGAGGCTCCGGCCGTGCTCAGCACGTTCCAGACCTGGAACTCGGGCGCGTACATGTGGTAGCGGCGCGGCATGCCGTTGTAGCCCACGATGAATTGCGGCAGGAACGTCAGGAAGAAGCCGACGAAGATGATCATCGCGGCCAGCCGCGACCACCACTCGGAATACATGCGGCCGGTCATCTTGGGCCACCAATAGTGCAAGCCGGACATGTAGGCCATGACCATGCCGCCGACCATGATGAAATGAAAATGGGCGATGATGAAATACGTGTCGTGGACGTGCAGGTCGAGCCCCAGCGTGGCCAGGAACAACCCGGTGAGGCCGCCGATCGTGAATAAGGCCACGAATCCCAACGCAAACAACATGGGCGTCTGGTACGAGATCGAGCCCTTATAAAGCGTAGCAGTCCAATTAAAAACCTTGATCGCCGATGGCACGGCCACCAGAAAGCTCAAGCTGGAAAACAGTAGCGCCGCGTACATCGAGATGCCCGCCACGAACATGTGATGCGCCCAGACCAGGAAGCTAAGGCAGGCGATGCCGAAGCTGGAATAGCACACGAACGTATAGCCGAACAGTTTTTTGCGCGCGAAGCAGGGAATCACTTCGCTGGCCACGCCCATGCCCGGCAGGATCATGATGTACACGGCCGGATGCGAGTAAAACCAGAACAGGTGCTGAAACAGGACCGGGTCGCCTCCCAGCGCCGGGTCGAAAATGCCGAACCCCAGCACGCGCTCGACGATCACCAGGATCAAGGCCATGGCCAGCACCGGCGTGGCCAGCATAAAGATCAAGCTCGTGGCGTAAATCGTCCACACGAAAATCGGCAGCCGGAACCAGGTCAGTCCCGGCGCGCGCAGCCAATGCGTGGTGACGATAAAGTTCAAACCGGTGAGCATCGACGAAAAGCCGGCGATCACGACGCCCAGCATCGTCATCAGCACGTTGTAGTGCGACGACTCGGTGGCGTACGGCGTGTAGAAGGTCCAGCCCGTGTCGATGCCGCCGGCGAACATGGCATACAGCGTCCAGCCCGCGCCGGTCACGAACAGGTACCAGCTCAGCAGGTTCAAGCGCGGAAAGGCCAAATCCTTGGCCCCGATCATCAGCGGCAGCATGAAGTTGCCCAGCACCGCGGGAATTACCGGCACGAGGAAGAAAAACACCATGATCACGCCGTGCATGGTGAACAGCCGGTTGTAAGTGTCGGCCGAAACCAGGCCCCCCTCGGGCGTCAACAGGTTCAGTCGTACCAGCGTGATGGCAAAGCCGCCCAGAAAGAACATGGCCGTGACCACCATCAGGTACATCAGGCCGATGCGCTTGTGGTCCTTGGTCAAGAGCCACGAAGCGATGCCGTGGGCGATATTCAAATAGGTCTCGCTCACGCGCTCCGGCGGCTGGGCGATGACTTTCGGCGGCGGCAGGGTCTGGCTGCTCATGGCTTACCGTTTTTCTGCTCGGCGGCTGGTTTGGTCTTGTGTTCGACCGGGGCGGGATAATCTTCTACCCGCGACGGCGTGCCACCCTGCGCCAGCGAGCGGAAAAAGGCGATCAACTCGATTAGTTCTTCCTCGCTCACCTGGCCGCGGAACGTGGGCATCAGATCGGTCCAGCCGCTGACGATCTTCGCGCTGGGATCCAGGATCGACTGGCGGATGTAGCTTTCGTCGGCCACCACCACGCGGCCGTCGGTAAGCGGCACGCGCTGGCCATACAGCCGCTCGAGCACCGGCGCCCGGGCGTGCTCGTCGGCACTGTGGCAACTGATGCAGCGATATCTGAGAAACGTCTTGCGGCCTTCCAGGGCCAGCGAGCCTTCGGCACCCAGGTGCAGCCAGTCTTCGTAGTCGGCCGGCTCCATGACCACCACCTTGCCGATCATGCCGGAATGGTTCGTGCCGCAATACTGCGAACAAAACAAGTGGTACTCGCCCGGCTGCGTGGCCTCGAACCACACTGACGTGTAGCGGTCGGGCAGCACGTCCATGTGGACGCGAAAGGCCGGCACAAAGAAGCTGTGGATCACGTCTTCGCTGGTGAGCAGCATCTTCACCGGCCGCCCGATGGGCACGTGCAGCGTGTTGATCTCGCGCTGCCCTTCGGGATGCTGAAACTTCCACATCCATTGCTTGGCGATCACGTAGATTGGCGTGGCGTCGTCGGGAGCCCGATAGGCGTCGAAATACACTTCCGCGCCCCACACGAACATGAAGACGAAGATGATCCCAGGCGTGATTGTCCAGAACCACTCCAGCGCCCGCGACGACTCGGTCTCCGGCGGCGTGCCGACGTCCTGTGGGCGGCGGCGATAGCGGACCGCAAAAAAGATCAACAGAAACGCCACCAGCAGCCCCATCGACCCGCAAATGGCGACCAGGAAATACAGCAGCTTGTCGACCTGCTCGGCCGTGGTCGAAGCCTGCGGAGGGAAGATGGCAATTTCAGCCAGCATCGTGCGCCTCCTGCCGGCCGGGCGAGTCGGATGCGGCGAGGCCCTTCCGCCGGTCATGCCGAATGAGCACGGTCAGTAGCGTGCCCAGGGCGAACATCGTCAGCACTCCGCCGGCGCGTACCAGGTTCAGGATCGTGGCGCCGTACTTGCCGGCCGTGGGATCGTAATGAAAGCAATAGAGCATGATCTGGTCGACCGGCGAGCCGATCTTATTTGCCGACGCCTCGACCAATCCCAGCCGCAGGTCGCGAGCGCGATAGTTCACGTCGTAAAAATAGCGCGAGATCTTGCCGCCCGGCGTCAGCAGCATGATGCCGCTGGCATGGGCGAACTGATCGCGCTTGGCATCGTACGCATAGCGAAAGCCGACCGCACGCGTGAGTCGCTCGATGGCCGCTGGCTGACCGGTGAGAAAGTGCCAGCCGGCCTCGGTCTCCGGCCGGCCATAATGCCGCACGTAGGCCGCTTTTTTGGCGGCCGCGATGCCCGGCTTTTCGCGCGGGTCGAAGCTCACGATCACCACCGAAAACTCCTGGCCCGGCGTAAACGGCACGTCGCGCAACCCCAGCACCAGGCCGTTGAGCACCTGCGTGCAAAGCATCGGACACTGATAATACGCCAACACCAGCACCACCGGCCGTGAGCCAAAATACTCGCGCAGGGCCACCTGCCGGCCCGTTTCGTCGGCGAAGACCAGGTCAAGCGGCACTTGCTCGTTGAGGCGCTGATCGAAACCGACTTTTTCCAGCCCGGGAGGGACAAGAGTGGCCGCGAAGATTGGTTGGGGGAAAACGAAGAGGGTGAGGGCGAGCAGTGCGTATGCGAGCGACGGCACACGGAGTGTGCCTGCTACTTTGGTCGAGCGTGTTGTAGCGAGCCTTACCATCGGGGCTCCTTCCGCAATAGGCGGCCGGAGTTGGATTCGCCGCTGTCGACCAGGCCGTTGTCGCGCACGGGCTCGGCCGGCGCGTTGGTCCGCGACTTTAATTGATCGGCCACGAGTTGCATGGCGCGCTCGATGGGGATGTGGACAAAGCCCTCGTCCGAAGTGTCGCCGTAGCTGTGGAGCACGGCCTCCTTGGCCGCCTCGCGACGATAGACGTTCTCGCGAGCCACGCCCTTCAGCCGATCGATCTGCTCCAAGCGCGGCTCGAGCGGCAATTGCCCCGACGTGCCGGGAGCCAGCGGGTACGACGACTTCTTCTGCTCGGCCTGCGCCTGCTCGTGGCTGTGATAGAACTTGAGCACCAGGACAAATTGGACCGCCGCGATCACGGCCACCACCGCCATCACCAGCACCACGCCGCTGAAACGGGCATCGGTCTTTTCGTAGCGAATCCACGGATGTTCGATGCGGCCGTCCGCATGCTGCACTTCGGGCTGCTGCTCACTCTCGGCGGCCGTTTCGGCGCGCGGCGGCAGCGGATGCTCGTGCGGGTTGGGTTTGTCTTCAGCCATGGGCGATGATTCCCTCGCGGGCCAACTCGCGATCGTCCAGATGCCGCGCGTGGGCCGCCACCCGCGCGTTGAGATCGTGCACCGCCAGCAACGGCCGGCGCTCGATCTGCCACAAAAAAGCGGCCAGCCAAAAGCCGCCAATAGCCAGGGGCGTAAAAAAGTCGAGCCAATGATCGCCGATGCCGCCGGTGCGGAAGGCCGGCATGACCTGGTAATAGCTAAAGACCAGTTGCATCACCAGCAGCAGTTTGCCCACCGCGGCCAGCGACCGGGGATTGCGCTTGACGACGCGCTGCAAGAGCAGAAAAAACGGCACGACAAAGTGCAGCAGAAAGATGGCCCAGGCAACCCATTGCCAGCCGCCTTCGGCGCGCGGCAAATACCAGATCACGTCGACCGGCAGGTTGGCGATCCAGATCAGCATGAACTGGAACCAGACCATGTAAGCCCACAGGATGAGAATCGTGAACAGCAGGCTGCCCAGGTCGTTGAGCGCTTTGCTCGAGACTACTTGCCCCAGCGGCGGCCGCGTCACGCAGTCGGCCAGCACGACCACCGCAAAGGCCAGCGCCGACAGCAACTGCGTCGTGGCCAGCAGGGGCCCGAAGATGCTCGAGTGAAATCCCGGCTGCAGCGACTGGATCCAATCGGCCGCCGAAAAGTGGATCGTGATGCCGTAGATCACCAGGCCAAAGCCGCTGAATTGCAGCGCCTTGGCCGAAAACCGCCAGTCGCCGGTGCGATCCAGCCTGCGCGACCAGAAATCGAGCGTCCACGCCATCAAGATCCACAGCACGAAAACCACGGCCATCCGCATCCAGAAGAAGTCGGGATTCAGATAATCTCGCGCGTGTTCCAGCGTTTCGTCCTGGCGCACCGCGTCCGGCCGGGCCCAGAGATAGAGCCAGCCGATGCCGCAAGCAATCGGCACGAACAGCACGGCCAGCAGCGGCAGCGTGCGGGCTTGGGCTTCGAGTATTCGCCGCACCAGAAAGCCCCAGGCTCCGCCGGTGAGATGATAAATCATCGTGAGCACCAGCCCGCCCAGCCCGATGCCCAGATAAAACAGGTACGCGGCCAGATAGGCCCGGAAGAACTGCGCGCGTCCGTCGGGAGCCACGAGCGCCCCCAGGATGCAAACCACCGTGGCGGCCAGGCCCACCAGCAGCGCGCGGCGGCGCCACTGCACCAGGTCGATCGAAAAGGCGGCGGCCGTACTCATCGACTGCTCCTGGCGGCGACTTGCTGGTCCCACTCGCGGCGCATTTCGGGCGTCAGCCGGTCGGACGGAAAATGCTGGCTAGCCTGCAGCGCGCGGACATAAGCCACGATGGCCCAGCGATCGTGCGGCGAAATCTGTCCGGTGTACGAAGGCATCGAGCCAAACCCGTCGCTGACCACCGCGAACAAATGCCCCACCGGCGCGTTGCGCAGCCGGTCGACGTGATACGACGGCGGCCGCGTGTAGCCGCGCTCGACGATCTTGCCGTGGCCCGTCCCCAGCGGATCGTGACAGACCACGCAGTAGATCATGAAGCGGTGATAACCGTGCTCGATGATCGCTTGATTAATCGGAAACGGGAACGTGTCGACCATGTTCTCGTCCTGGCCGATGAACACGCCGGCGCCCGCCACGTCGCGCGGCGTGCCCACGTCGCCACTGCTGCGGCTGGTGCCAGGCGAACCGGGCGTCGTGGCGGCCGCGACTGTGGGGATCGGGGCCACGCGCGTCCGGCGGCCGGTGTACAACTGCACGTCCGAGCGCAAATGACCGCGCGCCACGGTGCCGGACACCAAATCCCGGGCCGAACGGCCATCATCGAAAAACGTCGACTCATCCAGCGGCTTATAGCTCGGCTGCTCAGCCATCTGCTGCTGACAGCCGGAGAGCAGCAGTAGGATCAAGGCCGCAAGCAGGTAGCGTACGTAGCGTGCCCCCCTCTCCCCTTGTGGGAGAGGGGCTGGGGGTGAGGGGTTGGAATACGCACGGCTTGCCCTGACTAACGGCCTTCCATGCGAAGCAACAGGTCGTCGCGCCGAAGGCCGTTGTTGAAGCGCCACCTCGAGCGCGCCGCTACCCCTCACCCCCGGCCCCTCTCCCGCAAGGGGAGAGGGGGGATATGCGGACGCTCCCTGGCGGTCGCGGCTGGTGATGCTCAAGTTGTATTTCTCGGCGTCCATGAAAAACGACTCAGGCCTCGGCTTCTTTCGGGCCTTGGGCGGTGGCGGTAACCAACTCGCCGCCGCTGGGCGGCGCTTCGACGATCTGGTAATGCGGAACTTCGATGATCGAGCCGTGCGGCCCTAGCCGCTCGAGGAACTCGGCCGTGCCTCGCGGATCGAACAGCGGATCGGTCGCCTCGATGCACAGAAAAAAGCGGTCCTGGCTGGCCCGGGAAAACTCTGGCACGTTAAACAGCGGATGATGCGGATGCGGCAGCCCGTTCAGGAACAGCATGCTCAAAAACGTCGCAAACGAAGCAATCAGCACCAGCAGCTCGAACGTGATCGGAATGAACACCGGCCAACTGTTGTACGGGCGGCCGCCGACGTTGAACGGGTAATCGACGGCCATCGACCAGAACTGCATCAGGAACCCGACTCCCGCCCCGATCAAGCCGGCAAACAGCACGACCGAAGGTATCCGCGAACGCCGCAGGCCCAACTCGGCGGCCAAACCTTCGACCGGGTAGGGACTATAGGCGTCCATCTCGCGATAGCCGGCCTCGGCGGCGCGGCGCGTGGCGTCGAGGATTTGCTGCGCCGAGACAAACTCGGCCAGCAGTCCGTAGAGGGCAGTCTGCGGCATCTAAGTCCCCTCCTCGCGGCCGTGCGCGCCGGGCAGCATGGCCCGCAGCTCGGACATCGAGATGATCGGCAGGAAGCGGCAGAACAGCAGGAAGGCCGCGATGAACACGCCTAGCGAACCGATGTACGTGAGGATGTCCCAGATCGTCGGCCGAAAGATGCCCCAACTGCTGGGCAAATAGTCGCGGCTGAGCGAACTGGCAATAATCATGTAACGCTCCATCCACATACCGGCCAGCACTATGACCGAAACGATGAGCAGCATCACCTCGCTGCGGCGTACGCGGCGGAACCAGAGAACCTGCGGCGCGAGCACGTTGCAAAACACGATGGCCCAAGTCACCGGCGCATATTGGGCCACGCCGATCAGCCGGTTGAAGTACAGGAAGCCTTCGACGTTCTCGCCGCCGAACCACGACATGGTTTGCTCGCTCAGATAGCCATACGACGTGAGGAAGCATGTCGCCAACAGGATCTTGGCCATTACGTCGAGGTGGTCGATCGTGATCAGGTCTTTGACCTTGTAAAAATGCCGGATGGGAATGCACAGCGCAATGACCATGGCGAAGCCGGAAAAAATCGCCCCGGCGACGAAGTACGGGGGAAACACGGTCTCGTGCCAGCCCGGCATGACCGAAATGGCAAAGTCCGAACTGACGACCGAGTGCACCGACACGACCAGCGGCGTGGCCAGCCCGCCCAGCAGCAGGTAGGCCATTTCGTAGCGGTGCCAATGCCGGGCCGAGTTGCGCCAGCCAAGCGCGAGCATGCCGTACACGACGCGGCCCAGCTTGCTGGTCGCGCGATCGCGCAGCGTCGCCAGGTCGGGCACCATGCCCATGTACCAGAACAGGAGCGAGACCGTGAAGTACGTGCTCACGGCGAACACGTCCCAAACCAGCGCGCTGCGGAACTGCGGCCAGAGACGCATCGTGTTGGGATACGGCAGCAGCCAATAAAAGTACCAGGGCCGACCCAAGTGTATCAGCGGAAACATGCCGGCGCACATCACGGCGAAGATCGTCATCGCCTCGGCGATGCGGTTGATGCTCGTGCGCCATTTCTGATGCATCAGCAGCAAAAACGCCGAGATCAGCGTGCCCGCATGCCCAATCCCGATCCACCACACGAAATCGGTGATGGTAAAGCACCAGCCGACGGGGATATTGATGCCCCAAATGCCGACGCCGCGCACCAGCAGGTAGATTACCACGCAGCCAAACATCAGGATCAGGCCATTGCCCAAACTGAACAGCGCCAGCCAGCCGGGATGCGTATGCCGGCGGAGGACCAGCGAGCTGATCTGCTGCGTGATGCTGGCGAAATCGTGCCCGACCGGCGTATAGTCCGGCCCGATCAGATCACGATGGGCATCTTCCAAAGTTTTGGCCATGTTGCATCCAGGCTCAAACGTGACCCGGCATAAATGCCGGGGCTAAATATTGTCACTCGGCCGGTTTTTCACTTTTCACTCTTCACTTAACTTCCCGTTCGGATTCCGCACCGCTGCCAAATACGTGGTCCGCGGCAGCGTGTTCACGTCGGCTAACAGGCTGTAGTTCAGCGGCTGGCCTTTCCACGCGTGTACCTGGCTGGCCTTGTCGTTGATATCCCCAAACGAAATGGCCGTGGCCGGGCAAGCGGCCTGGCAGGCGGTGAGGATTTCGCCATCAGCGATCGGCCGGCCTTCAGTATCGGCATTGATGCTGGCGTGGCGGATGCGCTGCACGCAGTAGGAACATTTTTCCATCACGCCGCGCGAACGCACGGTCACGTCGGGGTTGTATTGCAAGCGCAGCGTCGGCGTGTGGTAATCGGCATAGTGGAAGAAATTGAACCGCCGCACCTTGTACGGGCAGTTATTCGAGCAGAACCGCGTGCCCACGCAGCGGTTGTAGACCATGTCGTTGAGACCCTCGGAGCTGTGTACCGTGGCCTCGACGGGGCAGACGTATTCGCACGGCGCGTTCTCGCAGTGCATGCAGGGCACCGGCTGGAAGTAAAATTCCTCGGGCTTCTCGGCCGTCCCGGTCGAATAGCGGTCGATTCGAATCCAGTGCATCTCGCGCCCGGCGGCCACTTGCTCCTTGCCAACCACAGGAATGTTGTTCTCCGCCTGGCAGGCCACGACGCACGCGTTGCAGCCGATGCAGGCCGACAAATCGATGGCCATGCCCCACTTGTGCTTCGGCGCTTCGTAATTGAAGCCTTCGTACAGCGTGGCGATCGCCAGCGAACCACGCTGGGTCTGCTCCTCGCGCTGCTTGCGCTCCGGTTCGGCCGCAAAGTCCGGATGATCGCGAAATTCGCCCAGCGTGGCGGATCGCACCAGTTCGCGATTCTCCATCAAATGATGCTGCTGCGTTCCGGCCAGCAGATAGGTCTCGCCGGTGGGCACCAATTCCAAACCCGGTGCGAACCACGGCTGCTCGGAGGTGCGCAGCAGGTACGCATTGAAGCCGACCGTGTGGCCGTCGGCCCCGCCCACTCGGCCGGCCTGCTGCCGCCCGTGGCCCAAGTGTACGGTGATCGAACGTTCGGCGTGGCCCGGCATGATCCAGACCGGCGCGCGCACGCTACGGCTGTTCAGCCGCAACTCAACCACCGGCATGTGGTAGCCGCCGTGCTCGCCGCCATGCGCGTAACCGCCGTGTGCAAGCCCCAACTGCTCGGCGGTCGAGGGGCTCATGATGGCCGCGTTGTCCCACGTGAGCTTCGTCAGTGGCTTAGGGCATTCTTGCAGCCAGCCGTTGTTGGCATACGAGCCGTCGTAGATCGTCGGGTCGGGCTCGAAAACCAGCTCCAACTCCGTAGCAGCCGGCTCCGCCGTTGTTTTGCCGGCTCCCAGATGCCGCTGCCAATTATCGGCCAGGGTCACGCTGCGTCGCGGCTGGGCGCTGTCGGCCAGCAGCCCATCGTGCAGCACGGATTCCCAAAACGCTTCGAAATCTGCGGCCTGCTCAGTCGTCGCCTCGCGTCGCCAGCGCCGGCGGACGGTCTCGTAGCCGGGCGTCGGTTCGGCGCCGGCCAATAACGTCAGCAGTTCGTGGGCCGAGCGACCCTGATACAGCGGCTCGATCAACGGCTGCACGATCGACTGCGTGCCGTCGTACGCCCGGGCATCGCTCCAGGCTTCGAGAAAATGCGCCTCGGGCAGATGCCAATGGCATTGCCGCGCCGTCTCGTCGTCGTACGGTCCGAAATGCACGCGCAGCGGCACCTTCTGCATTTTCTCGGTCAGTGCCAGATCAACCGGCGCGTTGTAAACCGGATTGCCGCCCAGGATCACCAGCAGCTCGACATCGCCGCGATCGAGGGCTTCGGCCAGCTCCTTGAGCGATGCGGTTCGCTCGGTGCGGCCAGCGTCCCAGGCGTCAGTGTAATGCACCGTTTTGCCGACGTTTCCCAGCCGGTCGTTGATGGCGTGGGCCAACAGGTGCACGGCCGGCGGCTGCCGGTCGCCGGCCAGCACCAGCGAGCGGCCGCGATGCGCTTGCAAATCCGCGGCCACGGCCTCCAGCCATTTCTCATTCCCGGCCGCACTGCCGCCGATGACACTGCCGCCGGATTCGATCCCGCAGGCAGTAGCCACGGCCCGAGCGAACGATTCAATCTGGCCGGCGCGCAGCGCCAGGCGATGATCGGCCTTGGCCCCGGTGCAGCTCACGCCGGGCTCGACCGCGTACAGCCGGTTCATCGTAGCTTTCGCCGCGTTGCCGCCGTGCTGACGCAGCCGTCGCCGCGAAAGAAAATCGTCGACGTACCGCAAGTGCCCCGGCAGGCTCATCATGAAGTCGGCATCCAGGGCCAGCACCACGTCGGCCTGCGTGAAGTCGTAATGCGTGTCCACCTGCCGGCCGAAGGCCCAATCGCTGGCCGTGTACATCGAATCCCGATTGACCGGCTCGTACACGTGCCAATGGGCGTCGGGAAACGCGGCCAGCAACTCGTCGCGCTGCGCGGCCAACGTGGGCGAGACGACCGTCTCGCTCAAGATGCGCAGCCCGCGGCCGCGCTTGTCGCGTTGCCGGGCCAATGCTTCGCGCAGGGCCGCTTCGGCATCTTCCCAGGTGCGCGTCTGACCCAGGTGCGCGACCGTTTGCGAACGGTCGGGATCGTAGAGCGAAAGGATCGCGGCCTGGCCGAAGACGTCGGTCGCGCCGCGGCTGGCCGGATGGTCGGGATTGCCTTCGATCTTCGTCGGCCGGCCCATGTGGCTCTCCACCAACACGCCGACGGCCGAGCCAGCGTGCGTCAGGCTCGTGGCGAAAAACAGCGGTTCGCCGGGCTCGATCTCGCGCGGCGGCTTGACGTAGGGCACGATGTTCACCGTCGGCGCGGGCTTTACCGAGCAACCGCCAATGCCGCCCAAGGCCAGCGATGCCGCCATCAGACTCAAAAACTTTCGCCGGCTAAGCGTGTCGGGCCAGATCGATGCCTGCGAGGGAAACTCGTTGTGTACCAGCGCCATGAAGGCGGGCGTCTCGGCCAGTTCGTCGAGGCTGCGCCAATACTGCTTGCCCCGCGCGCCGCCCAGGCGTTCGTGGGCGGCGGCCAATTGTCCAGCGAGATCTTTGCGGCAACTCATCGGTGGCACACTGAGCAACTGGTTATCGTGGCCGGATCGTCAATGTCATATTCCTTCACCAGCTTGCGGCCCAGTTCGAGCTGATTGGCCGGCGGCTTGTATTTCATATTGAAGACTTCTTCCCGCGGCCGCACCTTTCGCTCGGGATTGCGATGGCACTCGAGGCACCACTCCATCAAGAGCGAGGGAACCTGGAACGTCAGGGGCATCTGGTCGATCTGTCCATGGCAGGTCGAGCAACCGATGCCCTTGTGGACGTGGATGCTGTGATCGAAGTAGGTGAAGCCCGGCAGGCTATAGACGCGCTGCCAGCGGAGCGAACGGTTGGTGCGGTAGCTTTCGCGCACCGGTTCAAGCATGTTGCTGCCGACCCAGATTTGCGAGTGACAATTCATGCACGTTTTGGTGGGCGGCAGTCCGGCAAACGACGAATATTCGACCGACGTGTGACAATACCGGCAATCGATGCCCAGTACGCCGACGTGGTGCTCGTGGCTGAATGGCACCGGCTGCACGTGTACCACACCCGTGCCCGTTCCGTAGCTGCTGCGAACCAGAATCAAGCAGACCCACAGGATGAACGCCGCCAGCACGAAGGACCCGAACAGGGTGACCTTCGAGATGATGTTCATCGCCGGAGGAAAGATTTGCGGCACGGGGAAAGCTCTTTCAACCGAGTGAAAAGTGAAAAGTGAAAAATGAAAAGTAGGGGAGCGTGCCTGTCCGGCATTTTCCACTTTTCACTTTCCACTTTTCACTCGTCATTTTTTACTTCTCACTTCTTGCCATCGCTTCGGCCGCGTCGGCCCCTGCATGATCTGTGCCGGGCGGCAATTGAATGCCGCCGGTGATCAGCCGGGCCGCGCGGTTGCGCGTCAGATAGCTCCAGCCCCATTGCATCATCACCAACAATCGATTTTGAAACTGCACGAGCGACATCAGATGAACCACCAGCCAGACGGCCCAGGCCGCAAAGCCCCACAGCCAGATCACGTGCAGATCGGCCACCGCCTGGTTGCGGCCGATCGTGGCCAGCGTGCCGTAATCGCGATAGCGAAACGGCCGCTCGTCTTTGCGACCCTGCAATTGGGTTTCGATGGCTTGGGCCGCATAGCGCCCCTGCTGCATGGCCACCTGCGCCAGCGCCGGCAGCGGCTCACCCGGCGCCGGCTCGCAGCAGGCCATGTCGCCGATCACAAAAATTTCGTCGTGCCCCGGCAGCGACAGCCGCGGGCTGACGCAAATTCGGCCGGAGCGGTCGGTTTTTGCTCCAGTAGCGGTTGCCAACTGCTCGGCCAGGGGCGAAGCCCGGACGCCGGCTGCCCACAGCACTGTGCGGCACTCGAGACACTCGCGGCGCTCGCCCTGCCGGTATTCGACGCACTCGGCCCGAATATCCGTGACCATCGCGCCTTTGAGCAGCTTGATGCCTAGATCTTCAAGGGCCTTTTCGGCTTTGCCCGACAGTTTAGCGGGATAACTTCCCAGCATGCGGCCGGCCGTTTCGACCAGGTAGACTTGCGCGTCTTGGGGCCGGATGCGGCGGAACTCGCCCGGCAGCGTATGCTCGGCAATTTCGGCCAACTGGCCGGCCAGTTCCACGCCCGTCGGCCCGCCGCCGACCACGACGAACGTCATCCACTTGCGGCGCTCGGCCTCGTCGGTCGCTCGTTCGGCCGTTTCGAAGGCCAGCAGGATCTTGCGGCGAATTTCGGTCGCGTCGTCGATGCTCTTGAGCGAGGGTGCCAGCCGCTCCCAATCGTCGTGGCCGAAATAACTGTGCGTCGAACCGGCCGCCACGATCAGGCTGTCGTAATCGACCGCTCCGGAGTCGATTTCCACGCGCCGAGCGGTGACGTCGATTTCGCGGGCTTCGGCCAGCAGCACGGTCGTATTCTGCTGCCGCTTGAGCAAGCTGCGCAGCGGCGAGGCGATGTTGGCCGGCGACAGCGTGCCGGTAGCGACCTGGTACAACAGCGGCTGGAAGAGATGATAATTGCGGCGATCGAGCAGCGTCACCGCGACCGGCGCTCGACGCAAGCATCGGGCGGCATACAAGCCGCCAAAACCGCCGCCGATGATTGCCACACGATGCATGGACAGTCCAGCAAGTGTTGTGCAGCAGCCGCGCGCCCCTGCGGCTTTCGATCCCCTATTCGCGCCCGAGCAGTGAAAACGATTCTTCACACTCGGAGGCGATGATTGCGGTCATCTAATGCAAACAGCCCCCGCAGATGATTACCATCCACGTGGGGCTGCCATAGCCACCAGCCAATCGTAAAAAAATCGATTGCCCATTTTCCCGGGCGCCATCGACGCTCGGCTTGCAACGATACGGGAGTGTACCGGGAGTGTCAAGGATTTCGCTTTGCTATTGAATCGGCAAGCGCTGCGAGCGACGGACAAAGTACGCGAAAGAAAAAAGACTTGAACAGTAGCTCGCAAAGAACGCGAAAGACGGAAGTGATCGCTTTTCTTTGCGGCTTTTGCGAGCGTCTGTCCAGTTGGCTTTTGTCTCTGCCTGCTTTTCTCGCCTCGGGGAATTGTTACCCAGACGCGATCTATCCGGCCAGTTGCACGTGGTGTACGACGGCGGGCGGCAGATTGGGCAGGATCCATTGGCGGCGCGTCGGATGATTCTGGAACATGCGATCGAGCGCCGCGCTAATCCCGCTGAGCCGGGCGCGATCACGTCCCAAGCTCACGACCGCGCGTGCCGGACGCACGCCGGGATATTCGAAAAACGAAAGTGTGCCGCCCGGTTTCAGCAGCCGCTCGAAGGTCGCCAGAATCTGCTCGACCAACTCGACGCTGAAATTATTGAGCGGCAAGCCTGACACAATCAGGTCGAAGACGGCTTCGCCCGGCAGATCTTGCACCGGCGAGTGGACAATTTCGCTTTGCGCGGCGACCGCTTTCCATACTGCGTCGGACTCGAAGCGCCGCTCGAGATGGCCAACAAACCGGTCGTTGAGTTCGACGAGCACCAGCCGATCGTGGGGCTGAAGCTTGCGCACCAGCCGGCCGGTAACCGCCCCCGTGCCCGGCCCGACTTCGAGAATCTTCCGCGATACGCTCGAAGGCCGGGCCACGTCGCTGACCAAAGCTTCGGCCAGCCAGCGACTGCTGGGCGCGATCGCCCCCGTTTCGTGATAGCGCAGCAAAAACTGCTCAAAAAACAGCCGATGTTCCGCCAGCATTGCGTGCTCACCGCCTCCGTGTCGAATTCAGCGACTAATCGCAGCAAGTTTAGCGGATGCGGACGACAGGGGGAAATGCGGAAGTCGGAATGATGAATGATGGATGGAAGAAACGGCCGCTTGACCGTCCGGCCAAGCGGCACTGCGCTCGACACGCACGGCCGAGCTCGTACAATGAGCCCCCGTTCTTCGTCATTCCGCATTCATCATTCCTACTTCCGCATTTCCTCATGGTCGTTCTCGAATTCAGCATCGCCCCACTTGAGCAAGGCACGAGCGTGAGCGATTACGTGGCCCGGGCGGTGCGGATCGTCGAGCAAAGCGGCTTGGACTATCGGCTGCATGCGATGGGCACGCTCGTCGAAGGGGAGTTGGACCAGGTGCTCGACGTGCTGCGGAAATGTTTTGAGGATCTTTCGGCGGACTGCGAGCGGATCACCTGCACTGCAAAGTTCGACTATCGCCGCGGGCACCGCGGCCGGCTCGAAGCCAAGGTCCGCAGCGTCGAAGAAAAACTCGGCCACAAGCTGAAAACGATCGGAAAAGGAAACGCGGAATAACCACAACATGAGCGACGCAACGGAATCCGGTCTGCCGCAAATCCTGGGTCAGATTCCCAGCGGACTGTACATTCTTACGGCCCGGCACGAGGGCCAGGAGACCGGCATGCTCGCCTCCTGGGTGATGCAAGCTGGCTTTTCGCCGCCGATGATCTCGATCGCGCTACGCAGCGACCGCTACTTGGCCGGCTGGCTGGCGGCCGGAGCCCCCTTTGTCTTGAACGTACTCGGCGACAGCCCCAAGGCCCTGCTGCGGCATTTTGGCCGCGGTTTCGAGCCGGGCGAGCCGGCGTTTGAAAATGTCGCCATTGGCCGCTGTCCGCGCGGCGTGCCCGTGCTCGAAGACACAATCGGCCATCTCCAGTGCCGCCCCATCACTTCGTCACCGGCCGCCGAGCACACGATTTTTATCGCCGAGGTCACGGGGGGTCAGCACATCGCCGGCCGCGCCCCATTTGTCCACATCCGGCACAACGGCCTGCGATACTGATCCCCGGCGAGCCGGGAGCGTCAGCGACCGGAGGAATCCAGAACT
>DATATB010000009.1:0-41302 GCA_036268995.1 Pirellulales bacterium
CATCAACGGAACGCCCATGCCCGCCGCCGGCGCCAACCCAGCTACGCTCAAGCCTGAAGAAATCTGGCACATCGTCGACTACGTGCGCTCGTTGCCTTACGAAGCGATGAGCATGCCGCAAGTCGGCGAAACAACGGTCCACAAGCCTCAACTATAAACGCGAAACAGCCGGTCTTTCGCCGCACGCTCGTTGCCCCCCGGCGCGGGCGGGCGGAACGACCGATCAGTGGCGGGAGCCTGCCTCCCGCGGAGGAATCGACGCAGTGGGAAAATTCTGGAGCTTGCTGTTCCTGTTGGTGCCCGTGCTGGGCGTCGGCACGTTCGTCTGGGCCATCGCCGCCCAGGAACACCAGATCTGGTTGCCGCCGGATATCTCCGAACACGGCCATCAGATCGACCACCTCTTCAACTTCGTGCTGGTGCTCACCGGGCTGGTGTTTGTGGCCACCGAAGTGCTGCTGTGCTGGTTTCTGTGGCGGTTCGATTCCAAGAGCAATCGCGACGCCGTCAAGTTCACGCACGGCAGCCACAACCTGGAAGTGATCTGGACCATTCTGCCGGCCGCTACGCTGCTGTTCATCGCCATTTACCAGATGAACGCCTGGGCCGACGTCAAGATTCGCAAGCCGGACATGGCCCCCACGGTGGAAGTCACCGGCCGGCAGTTCGAGTGGCGGCTGCGCTACCCCGGAGCCGACGGCGTGCTGGGCACGAAGGACGACGTGCACGCGGTCAACGACCTGCACCTGCCGGTGGACGAAGACATCCTGATCGACCTCAAGAGCATGGACGTGCTGCACGACTTGTTTCTGCCGCATCTACGGGTGAAGCAGGACGCCGTGCCCGGCATGAAGATTCCCGTCTGGTTCCGGGCCACGGAGCAGGGCACCTACGACCTGGTTTGTGCCGAACTTTGCGGCTGGGGCCATTACAAGATGAAGGGCCGGCTGACCGTCGAGAGCCGCAAGGATTTTCAGGCCTGGCTCGATCATCGCTACGCGGAACAAGAAACCACCAAGTAATTCAGTCATCCCATTTATAAAGCCGCGACCGCTGGTCGCGAACGGACTCGAGTCTATGAGCAGCACGGCAATCGGTTCCCACGCCCATGAACACGGCCACGAAGCGGCGCACGCCGGCGGCCACGAGCTGTCGTTCTTGCGGACGTACGTCTTTTCGCTCGACCACAAGGTGATCGGCATCCAGTTCCTGTTTTCCACGCTCTTGTGGTTTGCGGTCGGCGGCCTGCTGGCCCTGGCCGTGCGCTGGCAATTGGCCTGGCCCTGGACCCCGATTCCGGGCATTGGGCGCATGTTGTTCGCCAGCGAAGGCGGGCAGATCTCGCCCGAGTTCTACACGATGCTGTTCACGATGCACGCGTCGATCATGATCTTTTTCGTGATCATCCCGATCCTGGCCGGCGCGTTCGGCAATTTTTTGATCCCGCTGATGATCGGCGCCGATGACATGGCCTTTCCCACGCTCAACATGATGAGCTACTGGTTCATGTGGCCGGCCTTCATTTGCATGATCTCGGCCTTCTTCGTCGAAGGCGGCGCCGCCTCCAGCGGCTGGACGGCTTACGCCCCGCTCTCCGACGTGCAATCCGCAGCGCCCGGCAGCCATGCGGGGCAGACGCTGTGGCTCTTCGGCCTGGTGTTCGTCGGCATCTCGTCCATGATGGGCTCGGTCAACTACATGACCACCATCATTCAGATGCGGGCTCCCGGCATGACCATGTTCCGTCTGCCGATGACGATCTGGGCCATGTTCATCACCGCCGTGTTGCAGGCGTTTGCCTTGCCTGTGCTCACCGCGGCCCTGTTCATGCAGATTCTCGACCGCCTGATTCGCACCGGATTCTTCATCCCCGAGGGCCTGTGGGTCAACGGCATCGAAGCCGGGGCCGGCGGCGGACAGGCGCTGCTCTGGCAGCACTTGTTCTGGTTCTATTCGCACCCGGCCGTCTACATCATGATCCTGCCGGCGATGGGCATGGTCTCGGACATCATCAGCACCTTCGCCCGCAAGCCGCTGTTCGGCTACAAGCCGATGGTCTATTCCATCGCCGGCATCGCCGGCCTGGGATTCATCGTCTGGGGGCATCACATGTTCATGTCGGGCATGAACCCGGCCCTGGGCATGACGTTCATGGTCTCGACGATGATGATCGCGCTGCCCAGCGCCATCAAGGTCTTCAACTGGCTGGGCACTGTCTGGGGCGGCCGCATCCAGTTCACCACTGCCATGCTCTTCGCCCTGTCGTTCGTGTCGATGTTCATCATCGGCGGCCTGTCGGGCATCTTCATGGCCGCCACGCCGGTCGATATCTTCATCCACGACACGTACTTCATCGTGGCCCACATTCACTATGTGCTGTTTGGCGGCACGGCCTTCGGCGTGTTCGGGGGAATCTACTTTTGGTTTCCCAAAATGTTCGGCCGCACGATGAACGAAACGCTGGGCAAGATTCACTTCTTCCTGTCGTTCATCTTCTTCAACGGCACGTTCTTCCCGATGCACATCCTGGGGGCCGGCGGTTTTCCCCGCCGCCTGGCCGATCCCTACCACTACGAAACCTTTGCCCACATGCAGGGCATGAACCAGTTCATCTCGATCTGCGCCTTCGGCATGGGAGCGGCCCAGTTGATCTTTGCCGTCAACTTTATCGGCAGCCTCTTTTTCGGCCCGCGCTGCGGCCGCAATCCCTGGCACTCGAACACGCTGGAGTGGACCGCGCCCAGTCCGCCGGGGCACGGCAACTTCGACGTGCAGCCGATCGTCTATCGTGGGCCGTACGAATACGGCTCGCCCGAGACGAACCTGGACTACTACCAGCAGACCGAGCCGCCGCCGAAGGATCATCCCGAAGCGCCGTCCGGCGGGCATCATTGAGACGACCCTGCGTTGACTTTTGATTTGTCAGATTTTGTATGAACCGCACGACCGAAAATCTGGAAAGCGCGTGGCCACACCGCCTGGCGGTGGTGTTGGTCTGCGCCACCTTTCCGCTGATTTGGGTCGGCGGCTTGGTTACCACCTACGACGCGGGCATGGCCGTCGAGGACTGGCCGACCACTTACGGCTACAACTTGTTCCTCTATCCCTGGCGCACCTGGATCTTGGGGCCTTGGGACTTGTTCATTGAGCATGGCCACCGGCTGCTGGGAGCCACCGTCGGGCTGATTTCAATGGCGCTGCTGCTGACGGTGTGGCTGCGGGACAAGCGGTCGAGCGTCCGCTGGCTGGCCGTGGCCGTGTTTGCGGCCGTGTGCTTTCAAGGCTTGCTGGGCGGCCTGCGCGTATTGTTCGACGAGCGATTGCTGGCGAAGATTCACGGCTGTTTCGGGCCCGCGTTTTTCGCCCTCTGCGTGGCAATGGCGGCCGTGACCTCTCGGCGTTGGCGAACCCAGCAAAGATTGCCGCGCTCGGCGCGGCCTGGCGTGCAAGGCCTGGCATTGGTCACCACGCTGCTGGCCTACGCGCAGATCGTGCTGGGGGCCCAATTGCGGCATGTCACCGGCGCGTGGGCTCCGGCCATGTTTCGCATGGCCGTGCTGTTTCATCTGCTGGTCGCAGCACTGTTGCTGATCGATATCGTGTGGCTGGCCGTCCGCGTGGCTCGTCGTGCCGCGGGCGATGGCTGGCTGCTGCGGCCGGCGCTGGCCTTGCCGCTGCTGGTCGGGCTGCAAGTGTCGCTGGGCGCCGGCGCCTGGGTGTTGAACTACGGTTGGCCGGCCTGGATTGCCGATCGGCCGTGGGCCGCCGGATTTGTCGTCGTGCAGGAGAGCCAGCGACAGGCGCTGGTGACCACCGCGCACGTGGCCGTCGGCTCGCTGATTCTCGCCACCTCGCTGCTGGTTTTCCTGCGGGCCTGGCGGCTGGAAGGTGAATCGCGACTGGCCTTGCCCGTCGGGTCCGCCCGGCTGGAGGCGCTGGTATGAGCACCTCGACGCTGGTCTGCGATCGCCCGCGAGCCGCTGTGTGGGTGCGCTTGGGCGATTACCTGGAGCTGACCAAGCCCAAGATTGCGGCGCTGGAATTAGTCACGGTGGCCGTGGCCGGTTGCCTGGCGGGCTGGCCTTCGCCCGCCGCTCGGCCGCTGGCCCATGCCCTGCTGGGCACGGCGCTGGTGGCGGCCAGTGCCAGCGCACTAAACCAATGGCTCGAGCGGCATCGCGACGCCTGTATGGAGCGCACCTGCCAGCGCCCGCTGCCTGCCGGCCGCTTGAGCAGCCTAGAAGTGCTGTTATTCGGCGGCCTGACCGGCATGCTGGGCATCGGATATCTCGCGCTGGCCGTGAACCTGCCGACGGCCCTGCTGGGCGCCTTGAGCTGGCTGCTGTATGTCGCCGTGTACACGCCGATGAAAGCCCGCAGCCCGATCAACACGGTGGTGGGCGCGGTGGCCGGCGCGGTGCCCATCTTGATGGGCTGGACCGCCGTCGGCGGCCGGTTGAATCTGGCGGCGGCCACGCTGTTTCTGATTGTATATCTCTGGCAGTTTCCGCATTTCATGGCCATCGCCTGGATCTATCGTCAGCAATATGCCCAGGCCGGCATGCAAATGCTCAGCGTGGTCGATCCCAGCGGCCGTCGGGCCGGCGTGCAGGCGGTGTGCTCGGCGTTGGCCCTAGTGCCGGTGAGCCTGGTGCCTGCCGTGGTCAGCTTTGCCGGGCCGACGTACTTCGCTTGGGCCTTGGTCTTGGGACTCGGGCAGGCGGTTTGCGCCGTGCTGTTCTGGCGCCGTCCCAGCGAAACTTCGGCCCGCGTGCTGCTGCGGGCGTCGCTGGTGTATCTGCCGACGCTGCTGCTGATGATGTTGCTGGGGCCGTTTGTTTGACGTTTGTCGTGGACCCTCGAAGGAAGAGATATCGCCGCAATGGCCGATCACAGTCATCCCCCGAAGCTCGAATATCAGCCCGCCTTGCCGCTTCCCAACGGCAAGTTGTTTATGTGGCTGTTCCTCTCGACCGAGATCATGTTCTTCGCCGCGCTGATCGGCACGTACATCGTGCTGCGTTTCGGGGCGCTCACCTGGCCCACGCCGCACGCCGTGCATCTCAGCGAGCCGATCGGGGCGTTCAATACGTTCGTGCTCATCTGCTCCAGCGTCACCATCGTGCTGGCCTTGGAGTCGGCCCGGGCCAATAAGTCCGGCGCCGCCAAATTCTGGCTGGCTCTGACGCTCGCCCTGGGCTCGCTGTTCCTGGGGGTCAAAATGTTCGAATACAACGCGAAATTTTCGCACGGCATTTATCCCCGCTATCCGCGCAGCCTGGTGTACGAAAAGCCCGACCTGATCTACGGCTCGGCCGTGCGGCTGCGGGCCCAGGAGCTAATCGCGCCGATTGCCAAAAAGCAGGAAACCGAGCGCACCGATGAAGACAAAGAGCGGCTGCCGCTGCTCACGGAGCTGCGCGACCAGGCCAGCACGGCCGATCCGCACGCGCTGGTGAGCCTCGCGGCCCGGATCATGCCGCTGCCGCCGGCCGGCAGCCACGAGCACCTGCACGGCATGAACGACCATTACTCCTGGCTGCGGATGCCGGTCGTGATTCCCGGCGGCAACATGTGGGCCAGCACCTATTTCTTGCTCACCGGCTTCCACGCCCTGCACGTGCTGATCGGCCTGATCGTGTTTGCCATTATGCTCACCATGCAGCTCAATGTGCGCAGTGCCGGAGTCATCGAGAACGTCGGTCTGTACTGGCACTTCGTCGACCTGGTGTGGATCTTTTTGTTTCCCTTGTTGTATTTGTTCTAAACGAGCATTGCTGGCGAGCCGGGAGCGTGAGCGACCGGAGTTCGCAGTTTTACGGAGCGATCGAATGACTGAGCACGCCGACCCGCACCAACCGCACCTGGGCTACGACGGCTACCCGGTGGCCGACCACGGCCACGGCATCGGCAAGTACATCGCGGTGTTTGTCGCGTTGTGCCTGCTCACGTTTTGCTCGTTTTTCACGTACACGGACTTCTGGCGTCATACCATGCCGGTGGGCGTGGGCTGGGCCTTTATGATGGCCGTCAGTTGCACCAAGGCCATGCTGGTCGTGATGTTTTTCATGCACCTTAAGTACGAAGCCGACTGGAAATACGTGCTCACCATCCCGGCTTCGATCATGTCGCTGTTTTTGCTGTTTGCCCTGGTGCCGGACGTCGGCCTACGCGTGCGCAAGTATTCCGAAGAGCGCTTCGAGCACGTCGGCACGACCCAAGACGTGCACGAACTGGAGCGCGCCAGCGCCGAAGAACAGCACGCCGAGCACCCGGCCGGCGGTGCGCACTCCGCGGCACCGGCTGCCCCAGCGGCAGCGCATCACTAGCCAGCGACTGCCGTCTCTCGCGCCGTAGCGGAAGTCGCGAGACTTTCCGTCAGGAATTGGAACCGCTCGGCGCTCTCCGGAATTCTCACGAATTCCGCTACTGGCACCACTCACGCGGCGTGCGCGCGACGCATGCGGATGCGCGCGATTCCGGCCAGGGCCAACAGCCAATACCGGCCGATGAGAAACCCCGATATCGGCGCGTTAAAGTGCCAGCCGATCAATAGGCCGGGAAGTTCACACAACGGCGCAAACATCAGCGCAACCACCAGCGGCGACTTCCGATTGCCGCCCCAGCGCAACACGTACATCATCGAAAGCCAGATTCCCGGACTGACGAGGACCATGCGCAGCGACCGCCAAGGCGAGGCGAGCCTCCGGCGAGTCGGTTGTTCCAGCAAGGCCTGTGCAAGTTCTTCCAGCGGCAAGTCGGCCCGTGCGCCCACGCAGCCAAGTGCGTCGAGGAACTGTCGCAATTCATCGAGCGAGTCTACCGCGTGCAAGCGTTGATAGTCTTTGTAGCGCAGCGAAAAACCCATTGCCTGCCGCCGGCCGAGTTCGGCGATCAAGCGATCGCCGAGCGTCACGGGGCCGGTCGGGCTCGTTTTGACGCCAAAAGCCGGGCTTGGGGACGCGGTTTCCATACCGCGCAGTTTAAACGGTACGCTCGAGTGCGGCAAAGAAGCAGAGCGGGCCATTTGCCGCGAGCCGTGAAGGTCCCAAACGCGGCCGCGAATTACCGGCCCGGCAGCGTAAGCCGCTCGCCAGCGACGACAGAAGCGGTAGAATGGGCTTTCCGGTTGATCTTGCCCTTTCATCATTCCGCATTCCTCCTTTCGCGTTTCCCCCCGCATGCTTCCCGCCTTCTCCGTTTCGCAACTGGTTCATCACTATGGCCAGCGTTGCGCGCTGGATCATCTGGATCTGGAGATCGAACGCGGCGAGCTGTTCGCGATTCTCGGCCCTAATGGCGGGGGCAAGACGACGCTGTTTCGGCTGCTGTCCACGTTGATTCCCATTCAGCAGGGCTCGATCCGCATTTTGGGTCATGACGTAACAAGTCACGCGGCCCTGGTGCGTTCGCGATTGGGCGTGGTGTTCCAGGCTCCCAGCTTGGATCGCAAGCTCACGGTGCGCGAGAATCTGCATTATCAAGGGCCGCTGTATGGCTTGGGCGGACGCGAGCTGCGCGAGCGGGCCAGCCAGATGCTCGGCCGGCTGGGATTGACCGACCGCGAGCACGACCTGGTCGAGACGCTCTCCGGCGGCTTGCGGCGACGTGTGGAGCTGGCCAAGGGACTTTTGCATCGGCCGCCGCTGCTGCTGCTCGACGAACCGAGCACCGGTTTGGATCCGGGAGCCCGGAGCGATCTGTGGAACTACCTGCGGCAGATTCGCGATGAAGACGGCGTGACCGTGGTGCTGACGACGCATCTGCTGGAAGAGGCCGACAAAGTCGATCGGCTGGCAATTCTCAACCAGGGCCGGCTCGTGGCCTTGGACACGCCCGACAACTTGCGGGCCACCGTCGGCGGCGACTCGATCATGATCGACTCGCCCGATCCGGCCGTGCTGGCCGGCGAAGTCGCGGCGCGGTTCGATTGCGCGGCGAAAGTCGTGGAGGGCCGCGTGCGGCTCGAGCAGCCGGACGGGCATCGGCTCGTCGCGCAATTGGTCGAGGCGTTTCCCGGCCGCGTGCAATCGATCACGCTGGGAAAGCCTTCGCTGGAAGACGTGTTCATCGACCGCACGGGCCATCGTTTCTGGAACGCCGAAGATGATGGGGCCGCGGCGGGCGGGGCAGGGGAGCGGAACGGAAAAAAGGCGGGCCGCCGATGACCACTGTCTTGCCACAACAGCAGCAACCCGCGGTCGAGCAGGCGGCATCGGTCGGATGCCCCGCGGCCGTGATTCGCGCGCTGTGCGGCCGCGAACTGGTGCGGTTCTTTCGGCAGCGCAACCGCGTGATCGGCGCGCTGGGCCAACCGCTCGTGTTCTGGATCCTGTTTGCCGCGGGCCTCGGTCCGAGCTTTCGCATGCCGGGCCAGCAAGCCGGCGTCAGCTATGGCGAGTATTTCTTTCCCGGCGTGGTCGTGCTGATCATTCTTTTCACCGCGATTTTTGCCACGATCTCGATCATCGAAGACCGCCGCGAGGGTTTTTTGCAATCGGTGCTCGTGGCTCCGATCCCGCGCTGGTCGATGGTCCTGGGCAAGCTGCTGGGCGGCACGCTCATCGCACTGGTGCAGGCGCTGGTGTTTCTGGCGCTGGGTTTGTTCGTAGGGCTCAAGTTCACGGTCCTGAGCGTGCTCGCCATCAGCGTGTTCTTGTTCATCTTGTCGCTGGCACTGACGGGGCTGGGCTTCATCATTGCCTGGCGGATGGACTCGACGCAGGGCTTTCATGCCATCATGAGCGTGTTTCTGATGCCGATGTGGCTATTGTCGGGGGCATTTTTTCCGGCCGGCGCCGGCTGGCTGGGATGGGTCGTGCGTTTGAACCCGCTGACGTATGGGGTGGCCGGTCTGCGCCGGCTGTTATACTGGGCTTCTGCCAACACGCTGCCGGCCGAATTGCCGTCGGCGGCGACGTGCTGGATCATCACGGGCTTGTTTGCGGCGGTGACGCTCGCGCTCAGTTGGCGAGTGGCGGCGTACCGCACTACGGGAGATTTGCTATGAGCTTTGCCGTGCGGATGTGGTTGTCGGTTTTGCTGTTGGCCGTGAGCGGCTACACGGCCTACTCGGGCTGGCGGATGTATGCGATGGCCAGCGCTGCCGAGACGGATTCCGAGCAGCAGTCCGAGGCGCTCGAGTTCAACGTCACGCCGGGCCGCGAGCCGACGATCCGGGACGTCGAGAATCTCACCTTCACGACCAGCGAAGGCCGGCCGTTCGAGTTGAAGCAGCTCAACGGCAAGGTCTGGCTGGGCAGCTTTTTCTTTTCGAGTTGCCCCGGTCCCTGCCGGCAGATCAACCTGGCCATTGCCGGGCTGACCAAGGAGCTGGCCGGCAAGGACGTCAAGTTCGTGAGCATGACAGTCGATCCCGACAACGATACGCCGCAGGTCTTGCACGATTACGGCAAGAGTTTTGAGGCCGACTTCGGCCGCTGGTATTTTCTCACCGGCAAGTTCGACGACGCCCGCCGCGTGTGCCAGGACGTGTTTGCCATGCCGATCGAACGCAAGGTCCACACCGAGCGGCTGATCCTGGTCGACCGCTCCGGCCGGCGGCGTGGAATTTACAGCACGAGCGAGCCGGCGCAGATGCGGGCCCTGCGGAAGATGATCGACCAATTGTTGGACGAAAAGAGCGGCGCGGCGGTGGACGAAAAAGGCGGCGCATCGTCCGGCAAGGACGCATCTTGAGCGACGCGATCCTCGCACTGCCGCTGGCTTTGAGCTTGCAAGGCCTGCCGGTTGTCAACGCGCTGCTGAATGCCACGGCCACGGTCTTGTTGATCGTGGGCTACGTGCTGATCAAGCGGCGGCGCGAGGTGGCCCATCGGCGGACGATGTACGCCGCGTTTGTCACCAGCAGCGTGTTTCTGGCCTGCTATCTGGCATATCACTACGACGTCAAAAGCCGGACCGGCGCCGGCGGCGTGCCGTTTACGGGGCCGCCGCCGATTAGCTACGTCTACTACACGATCTTAATTACCCACGTGGTGCTGGCCGCCACCGTGCCGGTGCTGGCTTTGCGAACCATTTATCTGGGCCTGCGCGATCGCCGCCCGGCGCACCGCCGGTTGGCACGCTGGACATACCCCATTTGGTTGTATGTCTCCGTTACCGGGGTGGTGATTTACCTGATGCTGTACCACCTCTACCCAGTAGCCGAAAAAAGTCCTACAATATCGGCGCCTGGCCGTCCGAATCTTACCTTGGCCCGGTGACGGCCGGCCGCTCGGTTGCTGACGAATTTTGGGCTCACGGAAACATCGGTTGGCTTGCGCGGAGACCCAGCGATGATTGCCCACGCGGAACGCAGATGGATGCTGGCGGGTTGGGTGGTGATGGCTTTGGCCATTCTGCTGGTTTTGGCTCTGTCCGAGGCGGCTTCGGCTTGTCCCACGTGCAAAGCGGGGCTGGCCGCCCATGACCCCACGAAGGGCGACCTGACGTCGGCCTACATGTGGAGCATCCTGTTCCTGATGGCTATGCCCTTCACGCTCCTGGCCAGTTTCAGCGGCTACATGTATTGGCTCGTGCGGCAGTCCCGCAACGGGCCGAAGCCGGCCGGCCACGCAGCCGCCACCCTTAACGCGGCAAATGCTCCGACGCAGTCGACGGCGGATGCACAGCCCGTGCCAGCGAGCGAAGTGCGCGAGTTGATCAACGTCTGACGCGCGGCGCTAGGGTTCTTCGGATTTCCGCGCGGGCGGGCCGCTGGCGGCGTGATCGCGCTTGCGGATCGCCTCGTCGATGATCCTGCTCGCGTCCGAGTCTTTTTTGGGCTCGCGGGCATCCATCAGTTCGTCAAAGCCCATCCACAGGCTGCGCGCATACCGAAAGAACCAGAGCGGAAACAGCAGGCAAAACGCCATCAGCCCGTAGAGCAGCGTTTCCTGTTGCACGCCCAGAAAAAAGCCGGCCATGTAGGCGGCCGTGACGATCAAAGCCGTCAGGCCGTAGTTGAAATAGATCGAGCCGAGGAAATAGCCGGGCTCACGATCGAAGGCGAGGTTGCAGTAGCTGCAATGCGAGTGCATCCGGAACCAGCCCGCGAACAACTTGCCCTGGCCGCAGCGTGGACATCGCAAACGCAGGCTGCGGCGGATGAAGTTGACAACTCGCATGGGCACGGTCAATCGAAGGTTTGTTTGCGGGGCAGGGCAGGGGAGCGGGGGTTGGCCAACGGGTTCGCCGGGGTGGCGAGTTGTGCCCCGGCAGCCACACGTTATTCTATGGCTGCCGGCTATCCTTTTGCTTTCCGATTTGTGGGGCAGTTTGATCGATGCGAGTTTTCGGACGCCTGTTGCAGCTGATAGCTCTGATCGCCCCCCCCTTGTCGATCATCCTGCAATTGCGCGAGGTCATCAAAGCCAACACCATGCTAGTCATGCTGGTGGCGGCCGTCAGCCTGTTTTACATTGGCCGGCTCGTCGAAGGCTACGGCTCTCGCTAATACGGGGGCGAAGCTCGCCAATGGCCGCATTCTGCCGTGCCGAGCCCCGCTGCGGGCGGGCAGTCGCGCGCCGCCGCCCAGTGGCCCACCGGCGCAGCTTCCACCAAATGCTGCGTTCGCCTATACTTATGGAGACCAAATCTGTCTGAAGCCGTGCCTAGCGCCCGGCCCTTCCCATGCCACGCCGGGCATGGCGCAGTTTTGGAAAACTGCCGGTTCCAAGAGTGGAAGGTGTGCTGATGCACCGGCTCAGACATTTTGCTCGGCTGCCGCCAGCCGCGGTCCTGGGGCTGCTGCTGGCTGCCGGGTTGCCGGCGGCGCACGGGCAATTCAATTTGCCCTTCAATTCCGGCATCCCACCCAGCCGCTTCGAGCTGTCCGACTCGGTCCATGTCGACGAAGCCGATTCGGCCACCCGCACGCACTTAGAGCGGGTGCGGGCCTTCCTGGCCAATCGCCAATGGGACGAAGCGGTCGAAACGCTCCGCCAGGTCATGGAAGAGCACGGCGAAAAGCTGGTGGCCGTCGAGCTGCGCCCCTCGATGGGGGCCTACCTGCACACCGACGAGTTGCATTACGAGCTGAAGCACTACTTGAGCCTCCGCGAAGTGTGCCAGATGCTCATTTCCGAGTTGCCCGCCGACGCGCTCAAACTGTATCGCGATCGGGTCGACCCGGCGGCCAGGCGGCTCTACGATGAAGCCAACACCAGCGCCGGCGAGTCGGCCCTGCGGCGCGTCATCGAACAATTCTTGATCAGTTCTTACGGCGATCAGGCCCTGCTCCGATTGGGCGATCTGGCACTGGAACGCGGCGACGAGGCCCAGGCCCGCGCGTATTGGCAGCAATTGATACCGGCCGAGGGCTGGCAACAGGCGTTTGCCGTGCGGCCCGATCGCCGGCCCCCCTGGCTAGTGTATCCCGATACGGATATCGAGCCGGCTGACATTGCGGCCCGGCTGGTGTTGTTGTCCATCTTCGAGAGTGCGCCGCAGGCGCGCAGCGAGCTGGAACAATTCCGCACAAAATACCCTGACGCCCGAGGCCGGCTAGCCGGACACGACGCCAACTACGGCCAGACGCTGGCGGCGCTGGCCGAAGCTGCGTCCGACTGGGCCGCGCCGGGGCAATCGCCCGGCTGGCCGACTTTCGCCGGCTCGACCGAGCGTACCCGGCTGGTGAGCTCGCGGCTCGACGTGGGCGCGGTGCGCTGGCATCGAGAACTGCCTAAGGCGCCGGCCGTCGACCTGACCTTTACAACTCGCCGACTGGCCGAAGACCATCACGAGCCGCTGAGCTATTACCCGCTGGTGGTCGGTGAGCTGCTGCTGCTCAACAACCAGTACGAAATCCGCGCCTACAACATGCGCACCGGGGAAGCCGCCTGGGGCCAGGATCCGGTGATTTATCGCGACGAAGAGTTTTCGGCCGAACGCATCCGCAGCCGCACGGCCCTGGGCGTGCCGCGTTTCACGCTCACCGCCTTCGGCGGAAAGCTGTTTGCCCGCATGGGCAATCCGGTCACCGGCAGCCAGAGCGAGCAGCCCATCCCGTCCTCGCAGGGCTACATCGCCTGCCTGGATCTGGCGGCCGAAGGCAAGCTGCTGTGGCGGGCGGCTCCGCTCGAGGAACGCTGGAGTTTTGAGGGCTCGCCGCTCTCGGATGGCCAACGCGTGTTCGTCGGCATGCGCCGCAGCGACGTGCGGCCCCAGGCCCACGTGGCGTGCCTGGACGTGCGCACCGGGCAGTTGCTCTGGCGACGGTTGGTGTCGAGCGCCGAAACGCCGGCCCAAGGCCAATATGACGAGATCACGCACAACCTGCTCACCTGGCACGAAGGCACGCTGTATTACAACACGAACCTGGGTGCGGTGGCGGCGCTGGACGCCCGGAGCGGACATATCGCCTGGCTCACCGTGTATCCGCGCGCCAAGGCGGGCGATTTGACGCAGCGGGCCACGCACTTTTATCGCGATCTGACCCCCTGCGTCTACGATCGGGGCCGGCTGTTCGTGGCCCCCTCGGACGCGCCGCCCGTGTTTGCCCTGGATGCGGCCTCGGGCCTGCTTCTCTGGAAAGCCGAGACTTCGACCGACGCGCCGATTCATCTGCTCGGCGTCGCCGGCGGCCACCTGTGGGCCAGCGGTGAAAAGCTCTGGTGGTTCGACGCGGTGAACGGCAACCGGCACGGCTGGTGGCCCGGCGGGCCGACGCCCAAATCGCACGGCCGCGGCGCGTTGGCCGGCGGCAAAGTCTATTGGCCCACCGCCCACGAGATCTACATTTTCGACCAGCGCAGCGGCTTGCAAGCCCGGCAGCCGATCGAGCTCTCGATGCGCGGCGGCAAATCGGTGCCCCTGCGCGGCGGCAATCTGCTGGTCAGCGGCGGATACCTGTTCATCATCACCAACGACAACCTGTTTGCCCTCGATCAACAGAGCGGCCTGCGGCTGGCGAACGAGAAGCATCCGTAAATCAGATCCCTCCCGAGAGCGAAACATGCTACCTGACGACGACGTGCAGGCCGTACACCGGCTCAACGACGCTTACGGCCGGATTACGCAGGAACTGGCCAAGGTGATCGTCGGCCAGCGGCAAGTGATCGAAGAGCTGCTGATCGCCATGTTCGCTCGCGGCCATTGCCTGCTGGTGGGCGTGCCGGGTCTGGCCAAGACGCTGATGATCCGCACTCTGGCCGACACGCTGTCGCTCAAGTTCAGCCGCATTCAGTTCACGCCGGACCTCATGCCCTCGGACATTACCGGCACCGAGGTGATCCAAGAGGACAAGCAGACCGGCGCGCGGCATTTCAAGTTTCTGCCCGGCCCGATCTTTACCAACGTGCTGTTGGCCGACGAGATCAACCGCACGCCGCCCAAGACGCAGGCCGCACTGCTCGAGGCCATGCAAGAGCATCAGGTGACGGTCGGCGGCCAGCGGCACCGGCTGAGCGAGCCGTTCTTTGTGCTGGCCACGCAAAACCCCATCGAGCAGGAAGGCACGTACCCGCTGCCCGAGGCGCAGCTCGACCGCTTCATGTTCAACACGTACGTCGACTACCCCAGCGAGGACGAAGAGCTGGAAATCGTCAAGCGGACCACGACCGAGCCGGGCGGCGCCTTGATTCCCACGCTGTCGGCCGAAGAGATTCTGGCTCTGCAGCAGATCGTGCGCCGCGTGCCGGTGGCCGACCACGTGAGCCGTTACGCGCTCAAGTTCACTCGGCTCACGCGGCGCGAGAAGGGCGAAGTGCCCGAGTTCGTACACGAGTACGTGAGCTGGGGCGCCGGCCCGCGCGCCAGCCAATACCTGGTGCTGGCCGCCAAGGCCCGGGCCGTGTTGCACGGGCGGTTCTATGCCAATTGCGAAGACGTGCGTGCCGTGGCACCGCCCGTGCTGCGGCATCGCATCATGACCAACTTCAATGCCGAAGCCGAGGGCATCAAGCCCGATTGGATTATCCAGCGGTTGATCGAGTTCATTCCTCCCGCCGAAGACCTGGCCAACGATCGTGGACAACTACCAGAAGTATTTAAATCCGCAGACGCTGGCTAGCCTGCAAGGGCTCGAGCTTCGGGCTCGGCTGATTGTCGAAGGCTACGTCTCCGGCGTGCACCGCAGCCCGTACCACGGCTTCTCGATCGAGTTTGCCGAGCACCGCGAGTACGTCGCCGGTGACGATCTGCGCCACGTGGATTGGAAGGTCTTCGCCAAGACCGACAAGGTGTATCTGAAGCAATACGAAGAAGAGACCAACCTGGTCAGCTATATGCTGTTGGACACCAGCGAAAGCATGCGTTACAAGAGCGACTCGGCTGCGCTTTCGAAGCTCGAATACGCCCAGTGCGTGGCTGGCGCCTTGAGCTACCTGGTGTTGCAGCAGCAAGACAGCGTGGGCCTGGCCACTTTCGACAGGGAAATCCGCGCGTTGGTGCGGCCCAGCAGCAACCCATCGCATCTCAAGCACCTGCTGCACGTGATGGACGAATCCGTGGCCGAGCGAAAAACCGCCAGCGGCCCGATCTTTCACGACCTGGCCGAGCGATTCAAGAAGCGGGGCATCGTGTTGGTGCTCAGCGACTTGTTCGACGACGTGAACTCGCTCATGGCGGGGCTCAAGCATTTTCGCCATCGCCGCCACGAAGTCGTGCTGTTTCACGTGCTCGATCCGGCCGAGCTGGATTTTCCCTTTCAGCAGGTCACGCTGTTCGAGGGGCTCGAAGAATGGCCGCAGGTGCTCGCTGATCCGCGCAGCCTGCGCAAGGCCTACCTGCAAGAATTCCACGCCTACCTGCGAGCGCTCAAGCAAGGCTGCCGGGCCCACCGCATCGACTACGTCGAAATGCGGACCGACCAGCCGCTGGACGTAGCGCTGTCCGCCTACCTCGCCCGCCGCATGACGGGGTGTAATTGAAGTAAAAAGTGAAAAGTGAAAAACATCGCGCGTCCTGGCGAGCCGGGAGCGTTAGCGACCGGAGGAGTCACGCTCCAACTTGCAAATAACGTCAACATCTACCGACTAACCCAGAGTTAACTCATCGCTTTGTTCGTGTTTGCTTTTTTGAATCATCCGCTGATGCTGGGCTGGCTGGCGGCTGCCGCAGCGCCGCTGGTCATCCATTTGCTCTCGAAGCGGAAATACCGCCAGGTGCAGTGGGCTGCCATGCAATACTTGCTGGCTGCGCTTCGCAAGAACTCGCGCCGCATCCAAATCGAGCAGTGGCTGCTGCTGGCCATGCGCACGCTGCTGATTGCGCTGCTGGTGATGGCCATGGCCGAGCCGGTGGTCGAGCATGCCGGACTGCAATTGGGTTCCACCCAGCGCACGCACAAGGTGCTGGTCATCGATGGCTCGTACTCAATGGCCTACAAGCCCAGCGACAAGAGCCGCTTCGATCGGGCCAAAGAGCTGGCCGATCATATCGTCGACGAAAGCAGCCAAGGCGACGGCTTCACGCTGGTGTTGATGAGCGCTCCGCCGCGCGTGGTCGTGGGCACGCCGGCCTTCGAGCCACGCGAATTCCGGCAGGAGATCGACAACCTGCGCCTGCCGCACGGCGGCGGCGATCTGGCGGCCACGCTCGTCAAGGTGGAAGAATTGCTCACCGCCGCCGCCCGCGAGTATCCGCGGCTGGTGCGCGAAGAAGTCTATTTTCTCAGCGACATGGGCCGCACCACCTGGGCTCCCGAGCTGCGCGGCCCGACTGCCGCCAAGGAATTCTTGGCTCGCAGCCAGCGGCTCTCAAAACGGGCCAAGCTCTACCCGATCGACTTGGGCCAGGCCGCCAGCGACAACCAGGCACTCACGGCGCTGGCCACGGCCGAACCTTTCGCCACGGTCTCACGGCAAGTGACGCTCGAGGGCGAAGTCCACAACTTCGGCCGCCAGCCTCGCCCGCATCAGCTCGTCGAGCTGTTTGTCGACGGCCGCCGGGCCGGCGAAGAGCACGTCGACCTGACGCCGGGCGGCAGCGCGGCCGTCGCCTTTTCGTACCGCTTCGAGAATGCGGGCAATCATGCGGTCGAATTGCGGCTGGCCGGCGATCTGCTGGATATCGACAACCATCGCTGGCTGGCGCTGCCGGTCAAAGAGCGGCTGCGGGTCTTGTGCGTCAACGGCAAGCCCGGCGGCGGCTCGTATCGCGGTGCCACCGACTATCTCACTGTGGCACTCGCTCCCGCGTCCGCCGGTCGCGAGCAGAACCTGGTGCAGCCCGACGTCGTGGCCGAAAGCGGCTTGCTCGAAGCCGATCTCGGCGCCTACGACTGCGTGTTTCTGGCCAATGTCGGCCAGTTCACGGCCAGCGAGGTCGGCGTGCTGGCCGCATACCTGCGTCGCGGCGGCGGACTGGTCTTTTTCCTGGGCGACCAGGTGCAGGCCGACAACTACAACCGCCGCTTGAGCGGCCAGAGCACCGACGGTCTGCGCGTGCTGCCGGCGACGCTGGCCGGCGTGGCGCCGCGCGGTCAATATCGCTTTAATCCGCTGGGCTATCAGCATCCGCTGCTGGCCCCTTTCCGCGAGCAGGAGCAGGGCGGCCTGCTGACCACGCCGATCTTCGATTACGTCAAGCTGCTAGTGCCCGGCAATTCCACCGCGAAGGTGGCGCTGGGCTTCGACACGGGCGACCCGGCGATCGTCGAAGACACGATCGGCCGCGGGCGATCGATCGTCGTGGCCACCAGCGCCGATACGTCTTGGAACACGATGCCGATGTGGCCCAGCTATCTGCCCGTCGTGCAGGAGCTGCTGAACCTGGCCGTCCGCGGGCAGCAGGCCGAGCACAACGTGCTGATTGGCCAGAGTTTTGGCGATGCCACGCGCAGTGTCGCGCGGCTGGCCAGCGTGCAGGTTCGCAATCCGGCCGGCGAGGCCAGCAGCGTGCGGCCGGTGCTCGATGGCGATTACAGCACCTGGTCGTATCACGACACCTCCACCAGCGGCACGTATGCCGCCACGTTGCCCGCCCCGGCGGCCGCTCACGAGCTGTTTGCCGTGAATGTCGACACGGCCGAAAGCGACTTGGCAAAGATCGATAACGCAGAACTGCGCGATCGCGTCTGGAGCGGCGTCGATTACCGCCTGCTCGACGATTTCCAGGACTTCAACCGCGAACCCAGCGACGCGATCGTCCGCCGCAACTCGGTACACCAATTCCTGCTCGTCGCCGCGCTCGTGCTGCTGCTGTTGGAATCGCTCACGGCCTGCTATTTCGGAAGGCGGGCAGCATGAGCGGCGTCGTACCCAAATGGCTGGAGCAATGGCTGGGAGTCGAAAGTGCCGGCTCGGGCGAAGGCACGCTTTGGACGCTGCGCGATGGCTGGTCGCTGGCGCCGTGGATTACGCTGCTCACCGTGGGCGCATGCCTGGCCCTGGTGATCAGTTGTTATCTGCGCGAAGCCGGTTCGGCCAGCCGTGGTTTTCGACTGGCCCTGGCCGGCATCCGCTGCCTGCTCGTGGGGCTGCTGTTTTTCATGCTGGCCGAATTCCTGCTCTCGCTCGAACGCACCGGCTTGCCGTATGTCGTCGTGCTGGTCGATGACTCGTTGAGCATGGGCACCGAAGACCGCTACAGCGACGAAAAACTGCGGGCCGCGATTGATGAGCAAATCAGCAGCGCCGGGCTGGGGCCCGCCACGCGGTTGGCCTTGGCCAAGAGCGTGCTGCTGGGCGATGGCGCTCGCGTGCTGCGCGCTATCGACGACCGCTACAAGCTGAAAGTCTACTTTCTCGACGATACGGCCCGGTTGCAGTCGGGCGGCCTTGATGCCCTCAAGAGCGACGTGCGCAATGCCAAGCCCAGCGGCGAGTCGACGCGGCTGGGGCAGGGCATTCGCACCGTGCTCAACGATCTGCGCGGCACGCCGCCGACGGCCATCGTGCTCTTGTCCGATGGCATCACCACCGAGGGCGAAAGCCTGGCCGATGCGGCCGGCTACGCCCGCCGCAAGGGCGTGCCGCTGTTTATCGTGGGCGTGGGCAGCGAGAACGGCGTCCGCGATCTCGAGCTCAGCGATCTGATGGTCGAAGACACGGTGTTTGTCGACGACATCGTGAACTTCGAGTTCAAGCTCACTGCCACCGGCTATGCAGGCCGCAAGCTCAAAGTCGTGTTGCACCGCCGCGGCGATCGCACGCCGCTGGCTTCGCTCGACGTGACGGCCGGGGCCGACGGCAAGCCTCAGCGGCTGCGGCTGCCCTATCGGCCGGACAAGGTGGGCGAGTTCGAGTATGTCGTCGAAGTCGAGCACTTGAGCGACGAGATTCAGCCCGACAACAATTCGCAGCAGCGGCTGGTGAGCGTGCGCAAGGAGCAGATTCGCGTGCTGCTCGTCCAGTCGTATCCCAATTACGAGTTCCGGTATCTGAAGCAAATGCTCGCGCGCGACGCCACCGTGGCGCTCAAAACTGTGCTGCAAGAAGCCGATCTCGACTACGCCGAGACCGACAAGACCGCGCTGCGAGTCTTCCCCGAGCGCAGGGAAGAGCTGCTCGAGTACGACTGCATTATTTTTGGCGACGTGGATCCGGCGTTTCTCAGCCTGACGGCGATGCAGAACATCGCGGCCTTTGTCGTGCAAAAAGGGGGCGGCGTGATTTTCATCGCCGGCCCCGAGTTTACGCCGGTGGCCTATCGCGACACGCCGCTGGCCCCGCTCTTGCCCGTGGAGTTGGGCGATGCGACGACGCAGCCCGACGCGGCCGCGCTCTATTCGTCCGGTTTCCAGGTGATTCCGACCGAGTTGGGTGCCGCCATGCCCACCATGGCGCTGGGCGACAACGCGGAGGAAAACGCCGCGATTTGGCGGCGGCTGCCGCCGCTGTATTGGCTGTTCGAATCGGCCGAGCTGAAGCCGGCCGCCCGCGTGCTGGCTACGCGCTCGGGCGACGATGGGCGCAGCACGCCGGTGATCGCGCTGCAATACGTCGGCTCGGGCAAGGTGCTGTTTCATGCCACCGACGAAACCTGGCGTTGGCGCTTCCGCGTGGGCGACGTGTTTTTCGCCCGCTATTGGGTGCAAACGCTACGTTACTTGAGCCGCGCCAAACTGCTGGGCAAAGACCGCTGGGCCGACCTTTCGGTCGATCGCCGCCAATACCGGCGGGGCGAATCG
This sequence comes from Pirellulales bacterium, assembly GCA_036268995.1. Taxonomy (GTDB): domain Bacteria; phylum Planctomycetota; class Planctomycetia; order Pirellulales; family PNKZ01; genus DATATB01. The sequence continues at coordinate 20,075 of DATATB010000009.1, forward strand.
GCCCAGTTTCGCGTCCGCTTTATCGACGAACGCCGCGCTCCGGCCTCCGACGACGGAGTGACCATCGTCATCGAACAGCAAGGACACCAGACGCGCCGCCTGCAACTGCGCCGCACTCCTTCGGGCCGCGGCGTGTTCGAGGGCACGCTGGCCCAGCCGCCGGTGGGCAAGTTCCACGCCTGGATTGCCACCCCCGTGCTCGAGAAGGGCAGCGCCGGCGCCGACTTCGAAGTCGTCGCCCCGCCAGGCGAGTTCGAACGCGTGCAAATGGAGGCCGCCGAACTCAAGCGGGCCGCCGAAACCACCAAGGGCCGCTTCTATACCATCGCCAATGCCGCGGGGCTGCTGAGCGACCTGCCCGCCGGACACCAGGTGCCCATCGAGGCCTTGCCGCCGATCGTGCTCTGGAACCAATGGCCGGTGCTGCTGCTGTTTCTCGTACTGATCATCTCCGAATGGATTCTTCGCAAGCGAAAGGGCATGCTGTGAGACTACGTCGGAACGCTCGTGCCGCCACTCTGAATCGCTCCGCATGAGCCACGAACTCGAACAACAGTTGGCCCGCATTCGGCGCCGCGTGCGCACGCTGCTGCTGCTCTATGCCGCGGCATGGGTGGCCGGCGGCGTCGTGCTCGGGCTGACGGTGTTCGCGCTGGCCGATTACTTCATCCGCTTCGAGGACCGCGGCATTCGTATGATCTGCTCGTTGATGGTCCTGAACCTCACGGGCTGGGTCGTGCTGCGTTATCTGTGGCCCGCCCTGCGCGCCCGCTATAGCGACGTGCAATTGGCTTTGCGCGTCGAGCGACGTTTTCCGCAACTGGCTGACCGGCTGGCCAGCACGATCCAATTCTTACGGCAGCGCGAAGATGATCCCCTGGCCGGCTCCGCCGCGCTGCGGCGCGAAGTGATCGCCGAAACGACCGGCGCTTTGGAGCCGCTCGATTGGTCCGATGTGGTCGATCCGCGGCCCATTCGGCGCGCGCTGCTGGTTTCGGGCGGAATCTGCCTGTGCGGCCTCGTGCTGGTCGCCGCCGCCCCGCAGTATTCGGCCATCGCGCTGGCGCGGCTGGTCAATCCGCTGGGCAACACCGCCTGGCCGCAGACCAATCATCTGGCGTTCACGCAGTCGGTCACGCGCATCGCGCTGGGCAGCCGGTTCGAGGTCGAATTGGTGGACGTGTCGCACAGGGCGCTGCCGCGCGAAGTACGGATGCACTACCGCTTCGAAGGCGAGGGCGAGCCGGGTTCCGAGCGCGTCGAGGCCATGAAGTTCGTGGGCGGCGTGATGATGGCCGGCCTCGACGACGTGCTGCGGCCGTTCGAATACCGCGCCGAAGGGGGCGACGACAACACCATGCCCTGGACGCGGCTGGAAGTCATCGAGCCGCCGGCCATCGTGCAATTGACCGCCACGCTGCACTATCCGGCCTACACGGGCTGGCCCGCCACGGACAGCGACCCGCACTTGCAGGCGCTGGCCGGCACGCGCGTGGCACTGGCCGGCAAGACCACCAAGCCGGTGCGCTCGGCCGTGATTTCCGTCGAGCATGGCGGCCGGTTCGCCGCGCGCGTCAGCGACGACGGCCTTTCGTTCAGGCTGCCGGCCGACGGCGCCCAGCCGCTCGTGATCCGCAAATCAGGAACTTATACCATCGACATGGAAGATCGCGAAGGATTTCACGGCGGCCAGGGCATACGCTACGACGTGCGCGTGATCGAAGACCGCCCGCCGACGGTCTCGCTCGACGTGCCGTCGGGCGATACGTTCGTCGCGGCCGGCGCCGTGGTGCCAATCCAGGTGCTCGTCAAAGACGATCTGGCGATCAAGCATGCGGAACTCGAGGTCGCGATCCCCGGCGCGGGCGCAGCCGCGCCGCGCGAGGCGAAGTTCAAACTTTACCAGGGTCCGGCACAGCCGCCTCCACCGCCGGCCCGCTCGGCACAAAGCCCGGGCGAAAGCCGGCCGCTGGCTTTCCGGCTGGAATTGGCCAAGTGGAAGCTCGTGCCCGGCTCGACGCTGTCGCTCCGCGTGGCCGCCAGCGATTATCAACCGGCTACGGCGCACAGCCAGTCGCGGCGGCTCACGGTGCTCTCGGTCGACGAGTTGCAGGACCGGCTGGCCGAGCGCCGCGGATTCATTCTTAGCGAGTTGGGCCGCGTGCTGCGCCTCGAGCGCGAGTCGCGGGCCCAGGTCTCCGGGTTGGAAATCCAGCTCGACCAGGTCGGCCGATTGCAGAAACAAGATCTTGACCACTTGCAACAAGCCGAACTGACCCAGCGCCAGGTGGAACGCGGCCTGGCCCGCGAAGGGGAGGGCGTGCCCGCCCATATTCAGCGACTGCTGGCCGATCTGGAAAACAACAAGATCGACAACGCCGACTTTCAGCGGCGCATGCAGTCGCTGCTCTCGGAGTTGACGAACCTGGGCAACGAGCACTTGCCGCCCATCGCCCGCGGACTGACTGCCGCGCTCAAAGGCTTCAGTGCCCAGCAAGATGCCGCCGCCGCGGCCCCATCCGCCGTGCCGGGCCAATCGCTGGCGCAGGCCGGCAAGCACCAGGACAGCATTGTGCAGTCGCTCGAGCAGATGCTGGCCGAATTGGCCCAGTGGGACAACTATCGCCGTTTTCATCGCGATGTCAGCCAGCTCAAACGCGACCAGGAAGAGCTGGCGCGAAAAACCGATGAGTTAGGAGAAAAAACGCTCACCCGCCGGGTCGACGATCTCGAACCGCAGCAAGCCGCCGACCTGAAAAAGCTCAGCCATCGGCAAATGGAGCTGGCCCGGCACTTCGACAAGCTGCAACAGCGGATGGCCGAAATGGCAGAGCAATTGCGCGAGAGCGACCCGCTGGCATCCGATGCCGTGGACGACGCCTTGCACCACGCCCGCGAGCAAGCCTTGGCCGGCCAGATGCGCGAAGCCGGCCGCGACGTCGAGCAGAACCAGGTAGGGGAGGCGGCGAAGCTGCAAAGGAGCGCACAGCGCGGTCTGGAAGAGCTGCTCGATATTCTCGCCAACCGCCGCGAGCGCGAACTTGATCGGCTGGTCAAGAAGCTGCGCGAAGCGGAGGGCCGGCTCGAAGAGATGCGCCGCGAGCAGGAAGGCTTGCGAAAACAAGCCGCCGCGGCCGCCAAAAACCCGGACGAGCAGGCTCGGCGCCGCGAGCTCGAACGCCTGGCGCGCCGGCAGCGGCAACTGCAGGAAGAGGTCGAGCGATTTGCGCGTCAGCTCAAGCGCTTGCAGGCCCAGGATGCCAGCCGAAGTGCCGCGCGCGGCGGCGCGAAAATGGGGCAGGCCGGCGACCGTTCGCAGCAGGGCGACGGCCAAGGCGCCGAGCAGCAGGCGGCCGCGGCGAAGAAGGACCTCGACGATGCGCAGCAGCAACTGGCCAAAGCCCGCCAGGCCGCCGAGGCCGAACTGGCCACCGAGCAACTGGCCCGGCTCGACGACCAGGTAAAAAGCCTCCGCAGCCAGCAAGAAAAGATGCTGGCCGAAACGCGGCATTACGACGCTTTGCGCACGAAAAACGGCCGCCTGAGCCGGGCCGAGGCCATTACGGTCGGCCAGCTCGCCCGGCAGCAAGCCAGTGCCGGCGAAGAAACCGAGTCGCTGGCCAAAAAACTCGCCGCCGCACGGGTCTTTGAGCTGGCCTTGAAAGGAGCGGCTCACGAAATGGCCGATGCGTCCAAACTGCTCGAGCGCCGCGAAACCGATGAGCCGACGCAAGTAATCCAGCAGCGGGCGCTCACGCGGCTGGATCAGTTGTCGCAATCGCTCCAAGCCGGCCAGTCAAAACCGGGCCAATCAGGGCAAGCTGGCGATGCGGGCAGCGGCGGCCAGAAGTCGGGCCAGCAAGGCCTGCCCTCGCTGGCCGAACTCAAGCTGCTCAAGCTCATGCAGCAGGACGTCTACCAGCGCACCGCCGCGCTCGACGCAAAACGCCGCGGCACCAAGACCCTGCCGGCCGGCCAGCAGCGCGACTTCGACGAGTTGAGTCGCGAGCAAGGGCAGCTTGCCGATCTGTTGACCGATCTGGCGAAACCGGCGAAAAAGCCAGCCGACGAAGGCGATGAATTGCACCGCGACTTGAAGCGGGATTCTCGCGGCGGGCAAGACGAAGATTCTCTCGAGGAGATCAAGCCATGAAGCGTCTCGCTATTTATGCGGCCGCGTGCCTGATTGTCGTGGGTTTCTTCGGCGTGCCACTTTGCCGGGCTGCCGACAAACCGGCCGCGAAGCAGCCAGCGTCGGACAAGCAGCTCGACGATCAACTGCTGCGCGAGCTGGGCGAAGAACCGGCCGATCGCAAAGCCGGCAGTCCGCCAATGGAGCCTGGCCCTCGGCTCGGCGATCCTGCGCCGCAGCCTGCCAAAAAGCCTGTCAGTCCGCTGGACGAGGATTTGCTCAAACAGTTGGAAGGCGACGATGCCAAACGTCCGGCGGCCGCCGAAGAGCCGGCAGCGGCGGAAAAGGGCGCGGCCGACGGCGGGCCGGTCGATCGCCTCACCCGAGAAATGCGCGACGTTCAGCAGCGGCTGGCGCGTCAGAAAAGCGATGCCGACACACAGCAGTTGGAGCAAAAGATAGTCGAGGCGCTGGAACAGCTCGTCAAAGAGGCCAGCCAGCAGCAGTCGTCTTCGTCCAGCAGTTCCAGCAAGAGCCAGTCGCAGCAAAAGGCCGAGCGTGACAAGGCTGCCCAACCCCAGCCGGGCCAGCAAGCCGGCGGCGCAGCCAAAGATCCAAACGGCCCCGCGCGCGACAGCAGCAAACGCGTGGGCAAGCCCAAAGTGGAAAAGCCCAATCTGGCCAAGTTGCAAGACCTGATGAAAGACGTGTGGGGGGAGTTGCCGCCACGGCTGCGTCAGCAAATGATGCAATCGTCGGTCGAGCACTTTGTGCCCAAATACGAATTCGAGATCGAAGAATACTTCAAGACGCTGGCCGAGCGCCAGCGTGAAAAGCCATGAGCGAGTGGCATTGCGGCCCCCAATTTCGGTCAGACGCATCGCCGGCCGGTGCCGCCGCTGGCCCGCTTACGCGCCGGGGCTGGCTGCGCCGCAGCGGCGCGCTGCTGGGGCTGGCGGCCATTGGCACCCGCCGTGCGCAGGCCGCCGCCGAAAACCCCGAGCGAACCGCCGTCGAGCTGGTCACGCCCGAGGCCCAAAAGGCGATTGATCACGGCCTGGCTTTTTTGAGCCGGCAACAACACGACGACGGCTCGTTCGGCTCCAGCGGCTACAGCCGCGACGTCGCGGTCTGCGGGCTGGCCGGCATGGCGTTTCTGGCCGGCGGCAGCACGCCCGGCCGCGGACCTTATGGCGAGCAAGTCTCGAAGTGCGTCGACTACATCCTGGCCAACACGTTGGAAAGCGGCTTCATCAACGTGCCCGGCTCCGGCAGCCACGGGCCGATGTACGGCCACGGTTTTGCCACGCTGTTTCTGGCCGAGACCTACGGTATGTCGCCACGGGCCGACATTCGCGAAAAGCTCTCCAAGGCCGTGAACCTGATCGTCAATACGCAGAACAACGAAGGCGGTTGGCGTTACCAGCCTGTGCGGCGCGACGCCGATATCTCGGTCACCGTGTCGCAGATCATGGCCTTGCGTGCGGCGCGCAACGCAGGCTTGTTCGTGCCGCACGACACGATCGACCGCTGCATCGCCTACGTCAAGCGAAGCCAGAATGCCGACGGCGGTTTCATGTACATGATCCTGGGCGGCCAGAGCGCGTTTCCGCGTTCGGCGGCCGGCGTCGTGGCCCTGTACAGTTCAGGCATCTACGCGGGGCCGGAGATCGAAAAGGGGCTGCAATACCTGATGCGCAGCTTGCCCCACGGCGGCGTATTCAACCGCGAAAGCCATTACTTCTACGGCCACTACTACGCCGTGCAGGCCATGTGGCACGCGGGCGGCGAGTACTGGAACCGCTGGTATCCGTCGATCCGCGACGAGCTGATCGCCCGGCAGCGCGACGACGGTTCGTGGATGGATTCGATCTGCCAGGAATACGGCACCAGCATGGCCTGCATCGTGCTGCAAATGCCCAACAACTACTTGCCGATTTTTCAGCGCTAGGGTTGCCCGCGGAAGAAACGACAAAGAAAACGGACCACGGATCACACGGATGGGCACGGATGGGGTGACCTCTCTCCGCTTTCATCCGTGGTTGGTCTTTTTGCTTCTTGTATTAAAGAAATCATGATGCCCCAACTCTCGCTGCTGCTGGCGTTCAACCTACTTGCCGCCGCGCCGACGGCGCCGGCCGGCATGCTGCGCCCGCTCGAGGGCAAGCCGTTTGAAGCCCAACTGCTCTCTGTCGACGACGGCTGGCACATGGCTTTTCAAAAAGCGGCCGCCCAGGCCACGGAAGACGCCGTCGAGCTGCCGGCTGCCAAGATCGTCAGTTGGGGCGCGATGCGCGAAACGCCCTTGAGGACGCAATTGGTGCTGGCCGACGGCGGGCTGCTGGTGGCCGACGTGCTCAAGCTGGACAAAGAGCGGTTGCAAGTCGACAGCGCGCTGCTGGGTGCCCTCGGGCTGCCGCTGGAATGCGTGCAGGGCATCGTCTTTCAGCCGCCGGCCCTGCCGCAAGCGCGCGACTTGCTGGCGCGGCAATTGGCCGATCGCAAAGACGCGGAAGGCCGCACGCTCGACGCCGACCGCCTGATCCTGGCCAACGGCGACCAACTGCAAGGCACGATCATCGCTCTAGACGATCGCAGCGTACACTTGGAGCGTGGCTCGCAAGTCGCGCGCATCGAACTGGCTCGCCTGGCGGCGCTGGCCTTCAACCCACTGCTGCTCAGCGGACAACCGGCCCGTGGATTGCACGCCCTGGTGGGCTTGCGCGATGGCAGCCGGTTGGACGTCGCCCGGCTGGCAATCGACGGCAGCCAGGCGGTGCTCGACGTCGCCGCGGTGCCGGCATCCGGCTGGAAGGCGCCGGCGGAGGCCCTGGTATTCGTCCAGCCTTTGGGCGGCGAGGCCATGTATCTTTCCGATCTGCCGGTGGCCGGTTACCGGCATGTCCCGTTTCTCGAAACGCCCTGGCCCTATCAACTCGATCGCAGCACGAGCGGCGCGCAACTGCGGGCCGGCGGCTCGATCTATCCCAAGGGCATCGGCATGCACAGCGCCAGCCGGCTGAGTTGGGAGCTGGACCGAGCTTACGCCAGGTTCGAGGCCGAAGTGGCACTCGATGACGAAGTCGCCGGTGGCGGCAGCGTGACCTTTCGCGTGTTTGTCGACCGCGAGCAGAAGCTGGCCACGCCCGTCGTTCGCGGTGGCCAGCCACCGCTGCCGATTTCCGTCGACCTCCGCGGCGCGAAGCAACTGAGCCTGGTCGTCGATTTTGCCGACCGTGGCGACCAGCATGACCACGCCGATTGGCTCAATGCCCGGCTGCTGCCAGCGGGGGCAAAATGAACATTTGATGCGCATCAGACTGACGAGCCGGGAGCGTTAGCGACCGGAGGTCCCCCTTAAAAAAACTTTCTCCACCGCCAAGTATCTCCTGGAACTTCTGCCATGTCTTCGCTGACTCGTCGCGAGTTCGTCACGCTTTCTGCCGCCGGGCTGGCCAGCCTGGGCGGCGCAGCCTTAATTCTCGCCGAGGATCGCAAGAATCGCGAAGCCGATCTCAAGGCCGATATCCAAGCAGTTGCCCTGCGGTTCGAGACGCTGTTTCTCACCTGGCAGCGCGATCCTACGACGACGATGACCGTGCAGTGGCTCGCGCGGGCAATGGCGCCAGGCAACGGCCCAATGGGCGGCGTCAGCGTGCACTATGCCGGCTTCAACCAGACCGACTGGCAGACAGTTGCCGCCCAGCAGCGTCCGTATCATCCCGAGTCGGACCTGCGTGTGTTCCGAGCCGAAATCACCGGATTGACTCCTGGGAGCGAATACCGGTTTCGCGTCGGCCCGGGCTCGACCGCGCACCGCTTCCGCACCATGCCGGCCAAAGCCACCAGCGCGTTTCAATTCATTTCGGGAGGCGATTGCGGGGCCAACGAGCACGTCGTCGCCAACAACATCCTCGCGGCGAAGCAGGACCCGATGTTCGCCCTGATTGGCGGCGATCTCGCATACGACAACGGCCACGACGTGAAAGCCAATCTGGCCTTTCTGCGCAACTACACCCGCCACATGGTCGATAGCCAGGGCCGCATGATCCCCATGGTGCCGTGCATCGGCAATCACGAGGTCAAGGGCGGCTACGGCGCTACGCGCGCCGACGGGCCTTTGTTCTTCTCGCTGCACGACGGCCTGTTCGCCGAGCGGAGTTTTGCCACGCTCGACTTTGGCGACTACCTGAGCCTCGTGCTGCTGGACACCGGGCACGTCGCCCCGATCGACGGCGAACAGACCGATTGGCTGGACAAGAGCCTGGCCCAGCGGGTCGAGCGGCCGCACCTGCTGGTCGTCAACCACGTGCCGTCGTACCCGTCGTTCCGCATGCCTGAAAGCGGCGGCGGCAAGGCGGGAACCGGCGAACTGAGCCGCACGCACTGGGTGCCCTTGTTCGAAAAGCACAACATCGACCTGGTGCTCGAGCATCACGATCATGCGTTCAAGCGAACGCACCTGTTGAAAGACGGCCGCATCGACGCCGGCGGCATCCTGTATTTGGGCGACGGATCGTGGGGCAAGCTCCGCGCGCCCAAGGCGCCCGAGGATCGGCCCTACCTGGCGGCCACGGCCGAATCGTATCACATGACGCTGCATCGCCTGGAAGGCGAGCAGCGTTTTCACCTGGCGCTCGCCGACACTGGCCGCATCGTGGACATCTGCATGACGCAGAAGCGCCCGCGCCGCCGCATGGGCCGTGGCGCGTGAGCTAGCCGAGCGCCGCGGGCGGCCGCTGACTTGCGGTAAGAAAACTGCATGGACGCGCCCCCCAGAGCCTATATACTCGTAGACGTGTATTTGGCTACGGATACTCGTCCATGAACCCCATGAAAGTTACGATGACTGCACCCGCCCGCAAACGCTCCAACCCGCTGGCCTTGGCCGTGCTCGTGCTGCTGCTGGAGCGCGCCATGCATCCTTACGAAATGGCGGCCACTTTGCGCGCTCGCCGCAAGGAAGAAAGCATCAAGCTCCGCTACGGCTCGCTGTACACGGTGATCGAGCTGCTCGAGCGGTCGGGCATGATCCGGGCCAAGCGGACCAGCCGGCAGGGAAAACGTCCCGAGCGAACCACTTACGAGCTGACCCCGGCCGGCGGCGTCGAGCTGCGCGACTGGATGCGCGAGCTGCTGAGCACGCCGGCCAAAGAATTTCCGCGATTCGAAGCGGCACTTTCGCTGCTGCCTTCACTGCCGCCGGACGAGGTGGTCGGCCTGTTGGAAACACGCGTCGAATTCCTCAAACAGGATATTCAGCAAATCGAAGCCGGCTTGCAAGCGGCCAAAGCCCAGAAGCTCGCGCCGCTGTTCGCGATTGAATCCGAATTCCGGCTGGCCAATTTGCAAACCGAGCTGACATTCGTGACCGATTTGCAGCTGCGCATCCAGAAGGACGGCTGCGGGTTTTTGAAAGAGTGGAACCAGCGGCATCAGGATCGCACGCCGAAGTCGAAGTCGAAGTCGAAGTCGAAACGCAAATCGAGTTGATTCAATTCTTACGGGGTCACCAGTCACATAATTCGTACGAGGTGGTAGAATGTCATCGATGGACGCAGCCTATTGGGAAAAGCGCGGGCCCAAAATCGCCGCATTTTTGCTGGTAATTCCCGGAGCGACCTTGATCGGCTTGGGAGCCGGCCTCGTCGCGAGCCAGATCGTGGCCGGCACGGTGATCGGTTTCGGCGCCGGCCTGCTCATCTGGGGCCTCGTCGTGGCGCTCACCGATTAAGACCTTGGAAACATCAAATGTCAAATAAGTCGAAATCCCCGCATTCGTCGCCAAAAAAGCCATTGCATCGCAGCTTGACGATGTGGCTTGCTGTGCTGTTGATGCTGATTGCCATGGCTGTTTACCTGGGCACGATGGACGAATCGGTCCCACCGCCCGAGGCGCCGCAACCGCCCGTTCCGGCGGGTTCATAAGCCGGGAATTAAATGGGGTCGGGAGTCTTTGTTTCGCAGAAAGACTCCCGACCCTTTTTTGTGCCGATCAAGATCGCTTCGATTTCGGCGGGGTCGACCGGTTTAACGATGTGCAAATCGAAGCCGGCGCTCTTGGCCTTGGCTTTGTCGGCGGGGAGTCCGAAACCCGTCATGGCGATCAGCAGCGACGCTTGCATTTCCGGCATCAGCCGCAGTTGCCTGGCCAGTTCCAGACCGTTCATTTGCGGCATGCCGATGTCGGCAATGACTACGTCGGGTTTGAAACTTCGGGCTGCTTCCAAGGCCGCGAAAGCATCGTACGTTACCTGGACGTCGTGCTGCCACATTTTCAATAGCATGGCCATGCTCGTCGCCGCCGCAGTGTTGTCGTCGACCACCAGGATTCGCCGCTGGCCCGCCGAATCGGATAGGGGCTGCTTGGCCGGCTGCGGTGGCGGCGGCGCAGCGTGACCGACGTGCAGCCGTGGTAGTTTGACCACAAACTCGCTGCCCAGCCCTGGTCCCGGGCTGTTTGCGACCACGCTTCCGCCGTGCAAATCGACAATCTTACGCACCAGCGCAAGACCAATGCCCAGTCCCTCGCTCGAAGCGGGGACCGCTGGATCGGCCTGTTCGAACATTTCGAAGATTCGCTCCCGATCTTTCGCCGCCACGCCGATGCCCGTGTCGCGGACCCGAATCGTGACGAAATCGCCGGCCGTTTCCGCAGTCAGCCATAGTTGTCCGGAGGAAGGGGTGTATTTCGCGGCGTTGTTCAACAAGTTGGCAATGGCTTGTTCCAGCCGGATCGGGTCGGCATACAGGAAGATCGGAGCAGGGGATTGCGATACGGTCAGGATCTGCCCCTTGCTGGCGACGAGCGGTTTACAGAGATCGACGGCACTTCGGAGGATTTCTTGCAGTTCGACCTTTTCGCGCCGCAGCGCGATGATGCCGCGCGTGACGCGCGAAGCATCCAGCAAGTCGTCGACCATGCGCACCAAATATGCCATCTGCTGCTCGATCAGCCGACAAGCTTCGGTCGATTCCGGGCGGAGCGTCTCCTGCTGTGCCAGCAAAAACACGGCATTGCGAATGGGAACCAGCGGATTGCGCAGCTCGTGCGAGACCATCGCCAGAAAGTCCTCTTTTCGCAACACGGCGGCTTGCGCGAGTTGATACAAGCGGGCATTTTCACGCCCCGAGGCGCGCAGCGTGGCGATAAACAGGACCACGACGAGCGAGAGCAGCAGGTTCAGCAGCGACGTGATGTGATTGTCGAGGCCGATATTGACCAGCGTGAACCTCGGTGGCACGAAGAAAAAATTGGCCAACAGCGCGCCGAAGAACATCATCAGCAGCCCGGGCCATAAGCCCCGCCACCAGGCAATGACCACTGTCGCCAACAAGTAAGTCGCGTGCGCGCTGCGATTGCCCAAGACGGGGTCGAGCAGAAGCCGCACCACGGTTGCCAACGCCAGGGCAATCGCGATGATTCCCGCGTCGCGTCGCGAGATCGTCGGCCTGCGCAGATCTGACCAGACCGCCGACCACATGGAAACGGGGCCGAGTGCGGCTCGCCCCGTGGTCCATTCGTCGACCGGTGAATCGGAGGACGCTCCTTCGTGTGAGTTGCCGGAAGCACATGCATCCATTGCGTTACGCCTGCACGCCGAACCAGAATGGCAGCGGAGATGATCGGATCGCCCTCCCTCATCATGCAATGTGAGCGCGGGCGAGTCGATGGTGTGCGCAGTTTTTTCGAGCGCGCACAACTGCACTGCGACATTGTGACGCACCTCGGAATTGTGGTGCGTGCCGGATCACAGTTCCCGCGTCACGGGAGTCGTTGCCCAAAGCGCGCGACCGGCGGTCGCGGCTTGCCGTCAGGCGGGGCGGCCGAAGCAGAGGAGGCACATGTCGTCGGTCTGCTGATGTCCGCCGACGAAGCGCCGCACGTCATCCAGCACGCGAGCGCCTTGAACCGAGGCGTTGGGAAGATCGCGTTTCAAGACGGCTTGCAAACGATCGATTCCGTAGAGTTCCTGACGGTCGTTCATGGCTTCGCTAATGCCGTCGGTGTACATCATGATGTGATCACCCGGCCGCATCTCGATCTGCAACTGCCGGTAGGTGGCCTCAAAATCGACGCCCAACGGCAAGCCGGTTTCATCGCGCCCCAGCGGCTTGATGCTGCCATCGGCGCGGCGCAGCAGCGGCGCCATGTGGCCGGCGTTGGCCACCGTCACGCGGTGCTTTTCGAGATCGATGACGGCCAGCACCAGCGTCACAAAGCGGTCTTCCCAACCGCTGCGGCTGAAGCTCTGATTGAGCCGCTCGAGCGCGGCGCTGGGCGTGGGCTCGCTGACCAGCGTGTAGCGGGCCTCGGACGAGAGCCGGGCCACGACCAGCGCCGCCGGCATCCCTTTGCCAGACACGTCGGCCAGCACGATCGCCAGCCGCGAGCCGGGGAGTTGCACGTAGTCGAAAAAGTCGCCGCCGACCTGGCTGGCGGCATCGTAAAAATCGAAGAAGTCGTAGCCCGACACCTGCGGCGGGGCGCTGGGCAGAATGCCTTGCTGCACCTTATGGGCGAGATCCAGGTCGCGCTCCAGCGCCTGCTGACGCAGGGCCGTCTCGTGCAACTGGGCATTCTCCACGGCGATGGCCGCCTGGCAAGCCACGCTGGCCAGCACGTCGAGATCGTCCTGCTGAAACCGGCTGCGCTGATCGAGCGTGTCGATCTGGATCACGCCCAGCGCCCGGCCTTCGCTGTCGACCAGCGGCGCGCACATCATCGAACGAATGCGGAAGTCGGCCACGCTCTGGCTGGAATCGAAGCGCGAATCGTTGGCCGCGTCGGCCGACAAGATGGCCTCCTTGCTTTTCATCACCTGCGCCACAATGGTGCGGCTGATGCGGATCGTGTCGTCGGCGTCGTGGCGGCGGTGCTTGATCGCCTTGGGTATCAGCGCCTTGCGCTCGGCATCCAACAGCACCACGAAGCCGCGGTCGGCCTGGATGAAAATCTTGAACAGGCTATCGAGAATCTTCGGTAGCACCTCGTCCAGCGAAATCGTGGTGCCGATGTTGCGCGTGATTTCCAGCAGCGCCTTGAGCTTGATCTCCGGATTGACGGTCATCTGCAGGCCGGCCCGGCTCTGCTGGATGTCCAGCGTCGACATGATCGTCGTGCCGGGGCTTTCGGCGTCGTCCACGAGCAAAGCGCCGCTTTCGTTTGGAACAAACGTCTCGCTGTTGGCGACCGTCACCCGATTGCTGTCCTCGGGCTTGCCGCTATAGAAGGTGAACAGCAGGTCGCAGATCTTGACGCGGTCCTGGTCCTTAAGCGGATGGCGGCCGCGGATCAACTCACCGTTGACGAACGTGCCGTTGCGGCTTTTGAGATCTTCGACAAAGAACTGATGGTCGAGCTGCAGAATCTGCGCATGCTGCCGGCTGACCGCGCCCTGGTCGAGCACGATGTCGCACTCCGGATGCCGGCCAAGCACCGCGCGTTCGCTCTCCAAGGGGAATTGCTGTCCGGGATTCGATCCGCGGACCACCTCGAGTACAGCCATGACGCGCTTGCCGGAAAGAGAGCCGAACCTGTTTGCCAGCCTGGCTTCCAAAATGCCCTACTGCGGCTGCCATTGGCCGATTCTATGCCTGCCGCGAGCTACCCGTCAATCAGCGATATGAATTCACTTTTTGACTTGGCGCTCGGAGGGGCTGCTGCGCCGCAAGTTGTTCGCAGGCCGATTGTTAATGGTTCACCGGTTTTCAAAGCCCGGCCGCCGACGGCGACGAATTTTTGTGCGCGCGGGCTCCACTCTATAATCAAAATCTTTTGCCCCCGGATGAGCTTCTGAGAATCATGAACACCAGCCGCGCCGCGCGTCTGAAAAACTCGCGATCTGAGTTCAGACGCGTGCGGGCCGACTCGCTCGGCCGGCGGCTGACGCAGCGAATTTTGCGCACGGTTTTGCCGCAGTTGGCCACCGGCCTGCTGGCCAAATGGGCCCGACGGCGGCGGACCGCTGCCGAGCCGCTCGAATTGTCGACCGTGCTAGACGGCTCGATGGTCCTGCTGTTCCGGCTGCTGTTTTTGCTGCATGCCGAAGCCCGTGGGCTGCGGTCGCATTCCGAGATGCCGGGCGGCGGAGCCAGCTTGGCCGCGATCGCGGCCGAAATTGCAGGTGCGGCCGGTAATGATCGACGTCAGGTTTCCCAGCGGCTCGCCGCAGCGTACGCCGCCGGCAGCACGGTGCTGTACGACCGGCTCAAGCCGCTGTTTCAGATCATTCCGGCCGCGACGGACGAGCGGCTGCAACGCATCGCCCGGTTTCTGGCCGAGCACAAAGTGCCCGATCGAGCGCTCGCGTTGGCGATCGACGGACTCGCCCGGGATATCGACCAAACGGGTGCGCTAGTGGCGATTGATTACCGGTCGCTCGACGTCCGCCACCTGGGCTCGATTTACGAGAGCCTGCTGGAACAGCAGCTCGTCGCATCCGGCCGGGCGAGCGTAGAATTGTCCCGCGACACCACGCAGCGCAGGGCGACCGGCTCGTTCTACACGCCCCCTGCGATTGTCGAGCACATCATCGAGCAAACCGTCGGCGCCGTGCTTGACGAAAAGCTCGCCGCACTGCGGCCGGAGTTCCAAGCGGCCTGCGAAGAGGGCGGCATGCGGGCGCACGAGTTGGTCGAGCGGCTGTTTGACATCCGGGTGCTCGACCCGGCAATGGGCACCGGCAATTTTCTGCTCGCAGCGGCAGAGTGCATTTCTCAGCGGCTGGCGAGTTTCCTGGCGGAGTTTCCGATAGACACACTGCAAGGGTCGAATGCTCGAATCCTGCTCAAGCAGCAGATTCTTCAGCGGTGCCTATATGGGGTCGATCTCGATCCGCTGGCCGTCGAGCTAGCCAAATTCTGCCTGTGGCTCGATAGCGGCCAGAGCGACGCGCTGCTGCCGGCACTCGATCACTTGCGCTGCGGCAACGCGTTGGTCGGCGCCCGCTGGCAGGATTTGCCGGCTGGTATTTTGAAGACTCAGACGGCGCCGGACGGCAAATGTCTGGATCGACTCTCGAGTCTGCGCGGCGATTTCGATTTGCTGACCGCCAGTCATTTCGATCTTCCGGAAGCAGCGCAGGCGAACCTAAAACAGGCCGCGGCCCAACTCGCAGTGCAGCCCGACCTGCGGTTCTTTCATTGGGAGCTGGAATTTCCCGAGGTGTTTTTCGACGCTGCCCCCGGGTCGTCCGGGTTCGACGCGGTGGTCGGCAATCCGCCTTATGTCGACTCCGAGACGATGACCCGGCATCACGCCCGGCTGCGAACGTTCTGCGCGCGAACGCTGCCGGCCTGCCGCGGCAATTGGGATTTGTTTTGTGCGTTCATGGATCGCGGCCTGTCGCTGTTGAACGAGCGTGGCATCTGGTCGCAAATCGTGCCCAACAAGCTGTTGGCCGCCGACTATTCGGCCGCGATCCAACAGCGAATCGGCGCGTGTACGCTGTTGCAGATTCGCGATTATTCACGGGCCAGCGTGTTCGAAGACGTGAGCGTTTATCCGATCGTGCCGGTGATTGCCAAGCGCCGCACGGCCGGCGATATCGAGATTTCGGTCATGGAGGGGACCGACCCGGCGGCATTGCGGATCGCTCAGCGGTGGAGCGTGCCACAAGGCCGGTTGGCCAGCCTGCCGCCTGGCTGCTGGTCGCCGATCGTCAGCCGCGATTGGCAGCTGCTGGAACAGATATTGGAGAACTCGATCACGCTCGAAGCCGCCGGATTCGAGGTCCGCGGCGCAGCCACCGTCGCCGAAGCGTATCGGCTGGCGGAGATCCTGCAGGAGTCGGATCAAGCTGCGCCGGCCGACGACGAGATCCGGCTGTTGAATTCGGGCACCATTGACCCCTTTCGCGCCTTGTGGGGCCAGCGGCCCACGCGCTATCTCAACGTCAGCTACGCCTTGCCCGTGGTTCGACGAGCGGATCTCGAGCGTCTGCTGCCGACCCGGGCCACGCAGGCCGCCTCGGCCAAGGCGGTCGTAGCCGGCATGACGCAGCGCATCGAGGCCGTGTTCGATTCGGGCCAGTATCTCGCCGGCAAAAGTACCACGATCATCCGCCACGCCGATCAAACTGCGGTCGAGCTGCTCGTCGCGATTCTCAATTCGGCCGTGACCGCGTTGGCCTTTCGCCGGTTGTTCGAATCGCTCGCGCTTTCGGGCGGCTATCTGCGCGTCGGGCCTCCCCAATTGCGGCGCACACTGGTGCCAAAGTGCTTGATGTCGGCCATTGCCGAGTTCACGGAGTCGGAAACCGCGAGCCCGGGCAAACACGGCGAAGGGTCTTGGCCGGCTTCGGTTTCCGAGGCCTACCAACGACTTTTATCGGCCGGGCGCAGTGCTGCGCAAAGCGTCTCGCCCAATCAAACCGCTGAAATTGACCAGTGCGCCGGCTTCTTGTTCGGCTTAACCGCCGGCCAGACGACCGCGATTTGCGAGTGGCTCGAGCACAGGGATTTTCAGTCGCCCGTCAGCGAGTGCTCGTAATCGTCAATCTGGAAGAAATACTTGTAACATCTCGCCCGCCGCTTCGCTGTTCAGCGTAGTGGCATTGATTCCCCATCCTGTTTTCTGGAGCGAGGTGCGATCATGAGACGATTCATTGCAGGTTGTGCGGCGGTGGCGATCGTGTTGACGGCGGGGACGGTTTTCGATGCGGCGCCGGCGCAAGCCAGGCCGCGTGCCGCTCGAGCCCGGACGTATTATGTGAACACGCAACCTCAGCCGCCGGTCGTCTGGGTGCAGGCGCCCGCGGTCCAGTATCTGAACCCGCAATCGCTGCCGCCGGTCGTCTGGATGCAGCGGCCCGTCGTCCAGTATCTGAATCCGCAGCCGTTGGTGCCGACCGCCTATTGGGCTCTCCACTGACAATCCCGGCGGACGATTCGTCCTGTCCGGCGCCGGACAGGACGAGCGGTCGCTTAAATCGGCGGTTCGTCCCCGAGCGGCTCATCGGGCAGAAGCACGAATGGAAACACGATCTCGACTGGCGTCGCATTTGTTGGGCGCGACACGAGCGATCCGCCGGCGATGGCTGTGGCCAATGCGATGAGCCGTGAAAGCGAGAGCCCGAAATAGCAGCTCCGCTCGGGCGGCAATTGAGCGGCAATCTGCTGGAACAATTCGGCGGCTCGCCAGCCGTGCGTCCGCACGCCCTCCAGGCGTCCCTCGCGAGCCTTGACGCCCGCGGCGGCCAGCTTGATCAGCCCCTTGATGAAGTCGCTGATCGGGCCCGTCCGGCCGGACGCGTGCCAGATGGCTTCCCACGTCTCGTGGGCTTCCCAGTAGTAGCCGTGATTGAACAGGTCCAGACCGAACAAATACGCGCGGCAATCGCGCCAACGATCTGGATCCGGCGTCGGGCAAGTCACCGCCGCCGCGCCAAAGCTATGCCCGGCCGGATCGGCGATCGGATGCGGAAACCGCCCGGTGACGTACGAATACGGCGGAAACGGCTCATCCGGCACCAGGCGCGGCCGCTCTGATTCTGCCGACCCGGCGTTGCTGGCATCCATTCGGCGGCCGTCATTTCCCGCCGGCGGGCGGCTGGCGTTCGGTGTCCAGTTTGTAACCCACGGCCTGCATGTGCGCACGAATTTCGGGGGTGTAAAAATCCTGGGGCCTCGGACGTCGAGCCCGGCCGGAGACTTCTTCCAGCAGGCCCAAGACGGCGTCGACAATCTTGGGCTCGGCTTGAACCTCCAGTCCGGCGGTGCGCGCCGGCCAAGTCGTGTAGCCGCCCAGCGCGTGCTGCTCGGGCGGAGGGATATAGCCCGAGGCACCATTGGCCAACTCGATATTAAAGGTCGGCGTCAGCGGACTTTGAGCCTTGAGCTTGAGCCCCGTGATGCCGAACACCTCGTCCGGGATGGCGGTGATCCCACACTGGCCGATGCGCACCGCTTGCAGCACCAGCGTTTCGGTCGGATGCTCGTGGATATACGCGGCTTGTTCGGCGTAAACTTCCGGCCGTGTTTTCGGCTGCCGATCGCCACGGGCAGCATTGATCGGTGCTGCCCACGCGAGCCGCTGGGCATCGGGCGTGCGGCGATCGAGCGTGATCACGCGCTGGGCCATCGCCAGCGACGCGTCGCGGCGATAAGAGATCTTTCGATAGGCGCTCACCGCGATCTCGGCCAGCTCGCCGGCGTATTGGTCGATGGTCAGTCCGCGCTTGGGATGGCTATAGTCCATCCAGTGCAAGTCGCCGCTGGTGCCTTGCGACATGATCACGACGGGCGGTCCGCCGTGGTCTTTGGCGGGCGAGTCCGCCGCGATCTTGCGGCTGGCAATATCCGCGAACCGACCGAAATAATCGGCAGAGAATCCGCCGCCGATGCCAAAGTAGTGCATCGAATAATTCGCCAATAGCGCGATCGGCCGACCCTGCGGCGAGCGGAAGCTCAAGAGCGAGAGCTGCGTATCCACCGGCCCGGACGGTCCGGCGTAATCGGGATTCAGATATCCGGGGTGCATCATCGCGAGGACCGTTCGCTCGCCAAAAGGGTCCAATCCGGCTTTGCCCGGTTTGACGATCCAGCGCCGGCAGTGAGTATGCTCCGGCGCGTCGACGGTGATCCAACCGACCTCGGCCGGTTGCATGTTTGCCGCGGCCTTGATGATCGCCTCGGCGATCTTCGGCGGCAAAAACTCGGTATACGCCGGATCGGCCCTGGACCCGAGAGCATAGTCCAAGACGCCCGGGGCGCTGTGCGTATGCGTGGCCGAAATCAGCATCCGGTCGGCACGAATCCCGGTGGCCCGCTCGGCCCGCCGCTTGGCAAGGTCGCAGAGCTCGCGGGGGATCATGCAACTGTCCACCACGACCAAGGCGATTCGCTCGCGGCCGTCGTCCAACACCAGGGCGCGAGCGTTGAGCGGATCGAGAACCTTGTCGAAGGACTTTTCCGTAAAGCCGCCATTGCAGATGGCCGGCAGCGTGCGGGGGCTGACATCCACGACTGCCGCCCCGACCCGCAGTTCGCCGGCCATTGCCGGAGATGCCAGCCATGCAATCCAGATCATTGCCAGCGCTGCCGCCGCCTGACGAAAGCCGGTCGATGGTTTGCTCATGAAAATTCAACCTTCCGCTTGCTGAACGTGCCGTCTCGGCTTGAAGATACCTTATCTGCACTGCAACCGCCGCAGAATCGGCCACGATTTTGTCAGCCGATTCATGTTGTCGCGGGGTGCCGAGCCTTTGGTTTTTGTATACCAGGTGATATACTGATTAAAGATGGCCAGCAACCGCCGTTTTGCCGAAGTGAAGAAGATGCTCGAGCGGGCCGGCTACACGCTGGCCAGGGTCCGCGGCTCGCACCATGCGTTTACCAAGCCCAATCATCCGATCATTGTGATTCCGGTCCACCGCGGAAAAGTCAAGGCAATCTATGTCCGCCAAATCGAAAAGCTCGGCGAAGGGGAATAAACAGCCTCGCAGCCCGTTTGCCCCCGCAATTCTGGGCCAGGCTCGCCAGGTGGCCCAGCGCTACCAGGTCGTGATGCACTTCGAAGACACCTGCTGGTATGGCCGGGGATTGGAACTGCCGTTGGTGTTCGGCGAAGGGGCGACACCCGAGGCTTGCATTGGCGACACCCGCGAAGCGTTAACGCTGGCCGTGGCGACCATGCTCGAACTGGGGCAGCGGCCACCCGCTCCGGCGGTTGCCGGGCGGCGGACCGAGCAAGTGAACGTGCGTCTGACGGCTGAGGAAAAGATGTTGCTCGAAGCCTCGGCAAAACAGAAAGGGTTCAGCGGCCTTTCCGATTTCATCCGCGCCGCCGCGGTGGAAGCAACACGCTGACGTATGCCCGATATCTACACCTTGACGGCGTCCTGCGCCGGCCGGTTCAAGCCACCTCCAGGCGAGCACTGTTTCGCGATGTATTGCTGAAAGGCGTAGATCCGCTCTTCGATGGCGCCGAGGCAGCCGGGTTGCCTGCTGGCGGCCAAGCCGCGCTGAATCGCCGGGTAAATCCGAAAATCTTCGGAGAGCACTAGCTCGCCGAGCGCGCGATTGAGCAGGCCCCAGGCCCGGCAGGCTTGCCGCTGTAGCCAGCCGGTGCGCTCGCCTTCATACGCAAACATCCGAATGCACGCGCGGCACCGCTGGGGCGCGAGCGGCGTGAAGCTCAGACAAAGGCTCGTCGTATCGGTCGACGAGAGCACCAGGTTCGGAAAGAAATGGTAATGCGTATAGCCGCACGTGGGCGTGCGGCCGAGCCAGCGCAGGAGCCCGTCGTCGAGGGTGAACAGCAGCGTTTCGATCCGCGAGTGGGCAGCCCGCGTGACTTGAAAACTCGTCCAGCGCGGCTCGAGCACGTGCGTGATGCGCTCGGCCTCGGGCGTGGCCTTGAACGTCTGCGGATGCACGGCCGGAATGTGGTAGCTCTCGACGCTATTCTCCAGCGGCACTTTCCAGTTCGCTTCCAAGTCGAGCGAGTGCGACCATACGGGCCGCCAGCCCGGCCCACACGCCGCGGCCAATGTCGCGTAGTGATCGCCCAGCGAATCGGTCAGCGATGGAGCACCAGCATCTAGGCTGACGAATAACAGTCGCCCGCACTGCTCGACGCGTAGCGGGTCGCAGAAACTGGAGCACGCTTGCCAGCGGCCCTCGCGATTGTCCAACCGCACCGGATGCCCGAGCACGTCGAGCGTCAGAAAACTGCCCGAGCGGGCCAGCTCGTCGATCGTGCCCGCCAGATGCCATCCCGGCCGAAACAATACGTCGAGTTCGCGCGCATGCTGCTCGGCGGACCAGTAGCAGTCGGGCGAAAGCACGTGCGGTAGCCGCGTCGAATGGACGAACATTTGCAAGCGTCGCGACTTGATTGGTGGTAACTCAACGGTGGCCGAACTTGGCCTCCGGAGCCTTCAGGATAGGTCGCCGCGGCATGCGGCAGCAAGCCATCACCACCCTTGGCCGGTATGACAGCAGCATGCCAAGACGTAAACCACGAATGATTTGCGGCTTTTCACCGTCCTGTTCCCGCTAGCAAACGGCCTTGGCTCGATACTAACGGAGCCACGTGTTGACACATTGGGAACGACTCTAGAGAATCCTCCACCTGCTGAAAGTCCGTCGGC
>DATATB010000010.1:0-70863 GCA_036268995.1 Pirellulales bacterium
GGTGATCGTGGCCACCGGCTTCAGCGGCTCGCCGACGCCAGTGGTCCAGTCCGGCCCCGTGCTGACGGTCACTGGCACCAGCGGCGCCGACACGATGGCCATTACGTTCTCGTCGGCGACAGCCTTCTCGATCACCGTCAATGGCACGACGAGCAGCTACAGCACGCAGAATATCAATCAGATCATCGTGCACGGACTGGGCGGAGCCGACACGCTGACCGTTTCCGACACCTTCAATACGGGCGTCGGCACGTGGTCGCCGCAGTTCATGCAGTGGAACACGGCCAAGTATCAGATTTCGGCCGACAAGACGCAGGATATCGCCTTTACCGGCAAGCAAAATGACTCGGCCACGCTCAACGGTTCCACCGGCAGCGACCAGGCCACGCTCACGGCCACCAGCGTCGAAATGGCGAACACGACGCTGTTCGACAATAAGGTCACCGGCTTTGGCTCGGCGCAAGTGAATGCCGGCAGCCCGTCGGCCACGGCCTCGATTCAAGACTCTGGCGGCGGTGCGGTGCTCGGCACCCCCACGCAGACCTCGCTCTCGGGCACCGGCTTCTCCTACGTGGCGGCAGGCTTCCAAAGCGTCACGGCCACGGCCGGCTCCAGTGCTGACACCGTCGAGTTGGACTACTCGGCCAGCTTCCCGACGGCGACGCAGACGGGTGAGGTCATGCTGACCAACTCCACCGGCGCCGTCATCATCACGGCCATCGGCTTCAGCAATCCTCAGCTCGTCAATACGCAGAACACGGGCGGCTCCTCGGGCGGCGGCGTATTGATCGTAAGTGCACCCAATCCACCCATCATCACGACCGGCGGCGGTGGAACCACGCTCATCGGCGGTGGAACCACGCTCATCGGCGGCGGAACCACGATTGGCGGAGGGACTCCGCTCGCCAGCATGCCGATAACGGGGGCCACGCTCACGCTGGAGCCCAGCCAGATTACATTCGGCCCGGTTTTGACGTCGACCGTGGTCGCCCAACCCGGCACGTCGACTGTTTTGACTGTGCATTGATTCCACCGCTCGTGAGCTCGACGAGCCAAAACAGTTGGGTTTGTTTTCCGTGTTTTTGCGAACCTTCCCAACGCGGACAGGAATTGCTAAAATTCCCGGTTCTGTGCATGGATTCACAGATTGCTTGCGGCGAAGCGGCCGATCGGTTCGCCCTAAGTCCTTAGGCCAGCATAGCTTCAATTGGCAGAGCACCGCATTCGTAATGCGGGGGTTAAGGGTTCGACTCCCTTTGCTGGCTCTTTTTTGCCCCACGGGATACGCCGAGGAGATTACAGCGCATGTCGCAGGTTCTGGAACAGGGCGTCAAATCACTGGTTTTGTCCAATAGCCCCTTCGGCCCGGGCGAAGTGAGCCAGATCGTCCAGGCGATTACGGCCGATTTCAGCAACTATCGCCAGTTGAGCGAAGCGGTGCAGGAGCTGGAATCGAAGGAAGACCAGAGCCCGGCCGGCAAGGTGCGGCTGGGCGTGTGTTATTACCTGCTGGGCCGGTATCGGCTGGCAGGCGATGCCTTGTCCAAGGCCGACGGCGGGGCCCTGGCGCATTTTTATCTCGGCAAAACCCGCTTCGCACGGCAGGAGTACCCGGCCGCGGTCGAAAGCTTCCAGGCGGCCGCCAAGGCCGGCTACGACAGCGACGCCTGCGCGCTGGCCCGGGCCGAGACCGTCCGCTATTCGGGCAATGCGGCCGAAGCGCTCAAGGTGCTCGACGGGCTATCCGGCGCGATCGAGCAAACGGCCGAATACCTGTATCAACGCGGCGCCACGGTGGCCGCACTGGGTGGCAATCCGTCCGAAGTGTGCGCGCTCTACGAGCGGGCCGTCGAGAACGATCCGCGGCATTCCGGGGCCCTGTTCGGCCTGGCGCTGGAAAACGACCGGCGCGGCAACGATGAGACGGCGCTAGAGCTGTATCAGCGCTCCGTGGCCCGGTTTCCCACGCATTACGGCGCCCTGCTGAACCTGGCCATTTTGTACGAAGACCGGCAGCAATATGACCGGGCCCGCCAGTGCTATTCGCGGATTCTCGACGCGTTTCCGACCGACACGCGGGCCCGGCTGTTCATGAAGGACGCGGCCGCCTCGGGCGATATGTATTACGACGAAGACGCGCAGAAGCGCCGCGACCGCTTGAGCCAGGTGCTGGGCATTCCGGTCACCGACTTCGAGCTTTCGGTGCGCAGCCGCAATTGCCTGCAGAAGATGGGCCTCAACTCGCTGGGCGACCTGACCCGTACCAGCGAACAGGAACTGCTGGCGAGCAAGAATTTCGGCGAGACGTCGCTGACGGAAATCCGCGAGATGATGGCGTCGCGCGGGCTGTCGCTGGGGCAGTTTGCCCACGAAAAAGGCCCGGTCGAGGTGGGCTTCGAGCCCGAGGTCATGTCGCCCGACGAGCAGGCCTTGCTCAGCAAGCCGATCGCCGATCTGAACCTCTCGGTTCGCGCCCGCAAGTGCATGATTCGACTGGGTATCAGCACGATCGGCGAATTGGTGCGTCGCACCGGCGACGAGTTGCTCGAGTGCAAGAACTTCGGCGTCACCAGCCTGAACGAAGTCCGCGAGAAGCTCACCGGCCACGCCCTCAAGCTCCGCGGCGACTGACCGGTGCCTGGAAACGCCGCCGGCTTTTCGTTCGAGCTCAAGCACGAGGACGCCGGCTCTCGGGCTCGGCTCAGCCGCTTCACCACTCCGCATGGGCCGGTCGACATGCCGGCTTTCATGCCGGTGGGCACGCAGGGCACGGTCAAAGGCCTGACGCCGCAATCGCTGGCCGAGACCGGCGCCCAGATGGTGCTGGGCAACACGTATCACCTGGCCTTGCGCCCTGGCGAAGACGTGGTGGCCGACCTGGGCGGCCTGCACAAGTTCATGCACTGGCCCGGGCCGATCCTTACCGACAGCGGCGGCTTTCAGCTCTTCAGCCTGGCGCAGATGACCCGCGTGGCCGAGCACGCGGCCGTGTTCCGTTCGCATCTTGATGGCAGCCTCGTCGAGCTATCGCCCGAGCGGGCCGTCGCCATCCAAGAGGCCCTGGGCAGCGACGTGGCAATGGTGCTGGATCACGTGGTGCCGCTGCCCAGCACGCAGGCGGCGATCGAGGATGCGCTCGAGCGGACGCTGCGCTGGGCCGAGCGCTGCCGCCGGGCCGCCAGCCGGCCCGACCAGGTGCAGTTCGGCATCGTGCAGGGCGGGCTCGATCCGGCCTTGCGGCTGCGGTGTGCCGAGCGGTTGCGCGCGATGGATTTCGCCGGCTACGCTGTGGGCGGTTTGAGCGTCGGCGAAGCGCCGGCCGACATGTACGCCGTGCTCGATGTCACGGTGCCCGCTTTGCCCGCCGATCGGCCGCGGTATCTGATGGGCGTGGGGCGGCCGGCCGATTTGGTCGAGGCCATCGGCCGGGGCATCGACTTGTTCGACTGCGTCATGCCCACGCGCAACGGCCGCAACGCCCTGGCCTTCACCGATGCCGGCACGTTGCGGCTGCGGAACCTGAAATTTCAGCGCGACCCCCGACCGCTCGAGGCGGGCTGTCCCTGCGCAGCTTGCCAGCACAGCCGCGGCTATTTGCGGCACTTGTTCATGGCCGGCGAGATGCTCGGGCCAGTGCTGCTTTCTGTCCACAACCTGACGTACTATCAGCGGTTGCTGGCCGAAGCGCGGCAAGCCATTGCGGCAGATGGGTTTGCGGATTTTTGCGCTGCCAAGCTGGCCGGGTGGAACCCAGCCTCGGCGTGAGGCCGGCCGGAGGCCCCAATCCCCGCTGTTTACCTGATCGCCAGGGCTCTAAATCGCCCACCGGCCGATGCGCGGCACGGCTTGGAAGATCCTTTCCAAGTAACAATCCGCCGGCTTGTACGCTTTTTAGGGCGTGACTGATTTTTGTTGACACCGTGCGACGATGTTGATACAAGAGAGATGACGTTATTGAGACTCAGTATCAGCTAATCGGACCGCGTCAACCAGATCAGAGCGCGCGATTACTGACCATAACGCTCCTGCCTGTTAAAAGCCCTTCCTGCCATGGTCGTACTTCTCGAACAAGACACGATTGTGTGCCGCTGCCTGCAAGTCAGCGAATCGTCGCTGGCCGACGTCGTCGAGCGCTGCCCCTTTGCGAACTTGCAAGATGTGGCCCGCGAGACGGGCGCGGGGAGCGGCTGCACGGCCTGCCATCGCATGATCCGCCGCTACATCGCGCAGCGCGGCGCACACGGCTGCTGCGGCTCGTAAAAAGCGATTCGGCAGCACTTCGGCGCTCGAGTGCACGTAGCGGAAGTCGTGAGACTTGCGACCGGTTCTCAGCGTCTAGCGGAAGCTGTAAAACTTCCGATCTGCTGGCGACATTTCGGAATTCTCACGAATTCCGCTACCGCCGCCGCTTAGTGGGCTTCGCTGGCCTCGTGGCCGCCCATCTGCTCGGTGAGATAGTTCTCGATGCCGACAGTGTCGATGCGGTAGAGCTGCGTCTCCAGCCAATCGACGTGCTCTTCGCTTTCGACCAGGATCGGGGCGACCAGTTCGCGGCTGCCGTTGTCTTTGAGCTTCGTGCACAACTCGACCAACTCGTTGTAGGCTTTCACGCCCTTGAGCTCGAGTTGCAGGTCGTTTTCGAACTGCTCGCGGACATTCGTGCCGACGCGGATCACATCGTAGCGGGCGATCTCGGGCACGCCGTCGAGAAACAGGATGCGGTCGATCAGCTTCTCGGCGTGCCGCATTTCGCCGATCGATTCTTCATAATGCTTCTTGCCGAGCTTGAAGAATCCCCAGTTCTGGCACATTTTGGCCTGGCAGAAATACTGATTGATCGCGGTCAGCTCAATGGTCAGGGCCGCGTTCAGTCCGTCGATGACTTGGGTATTTCCCTGCATGTGAAACTCTTCTCCGGCAAGAATCTTGAGGCCATCGGCGGCAAAGCGGCGATTCTATCCCCCCACCCGCGCCCTCGTCCAGGGGGCGAAGTGACTACCGGCCGTCACTTCCGGTACGGCACGGTCCCGTTGGCGTCGACCTGGTAGCCCCAGCGGGCCAGGTAGGTCGGGCCGGGCAGGAACTCGTCGCCGCGCTGTTTGAGCATGGTCATCAGCTGCTCGTCCAGATTCCGCTGCGTGGCAGCCGCATCGGGCGTGCCGGCTAGGTTGCGAAGCTGGTAGGGGTCCTGCTGGTTGTCGTACAACAGCCACGGCCCCTGGAGGTCGCGAACGTACGTATGGCGGTGCGTGCGGACGCCCCGGAACTCGCGGCCACCCACTTTGCGGCTCCATTGCCCGAACGGCTGCGGGCAGGTGAGCAACGCGGCCTGCGGGGCCTGGCCCTGGTTGTCGCGCAGCACACGCGAATAGTCGGCGCCTTCGACCGTGCCGGGAATCGGCACGCCGCACAAACCGAGCACGGTAGGCATGATGTCCGGCGAATTCAGCAGCAGGTCGAGCTGGCGGCCAGGGCCGGTTCGCTGCGGATCGCGCATCAGAAACGGAACGCGGATCGACTCTTCGTAGGGCTGCTGCTTTTTCTGCTGTCCTTGCGAACCGAGCAAGTCGCCGTGGTCGGAGGTAAAAATCACCAGCGTATTGCGATCGAGCCCGGTTTCCTCGAGCGTGGTCAACAGCCGGCCGAAACATTCATCGAGCGCCGCGATATGCGCGTAATAGCCGGCCAGATCGGTGTACGCCCGCTCGGCAACCCGCTGGGGCACATTGGGCCGCAGCTTGATGGCGGCCTTGTCGATCAGCCTTCGAAACTTTTCGGGGGCGGTCTGGTAGGGCGCGTGCGGCGGTCCCCACGAGAGGAACATAGCGAACGGCCCACCACGGTTCTTGTCTCGCAGATATTGCTGCGCTGCCCGGGTTTGGGCCTCGGCATCGTAACCGTCCCACACGCGTTGGATCGGCTCGTCGCCGTAGTACAGCGAATGGTTGTAATCGTGGGTGCATTCCAGCACCCGCCAGAACTCGAACCCCCGATGACGATCGGGCGGAATAAAACTCTCGCGGCCGCGGCCATCCACGTGCCATTTGCCGATGTACCCGGTCTGGTAGCCGGCCGATCGCAGTGACTCGCCGAAGCTGGTGAGCCGCGTCGACATCGGCACGTCGTTGACGAACACGCCGTGCGTCAGCGGGTAGCAGCCAGTGAGCAGCGACCCACGATGCGGCGAGCAGACGGGGCAGCCCGACACGGCATGCGTGATGTTCAGATTCTGCGTGGCGAATTGATCGAGATGCGGCGTATGCGCGTGCGGATCGCCGGCATAGCCGGTGGCTTGGGCCCGCCACTGGTCGGCGAACACATAGAGCAAGTTGGGCCGCTCGGGCGTTGCGGCTGCGCCACGGGCCAGGCCGGGCCAGGCGGCCAGCGCCGTGCCGGCAGCGGCTTGCCGCAAGAGTTGTCGACGATCGATGGAAGCTTGTGACACGCTAGCCGCACCTCTTGACAAGACTCGCCCCGGCAGTGCCCGATAGTGCGAGTCTAGCCGGATTGCCCGGCCCCTTCAAATCGAAGCGACTCAAAACGGCGAGGCGGTCTCGTATGGTGCACAGTCCGAGTTTCGATCCGCGAGGCTCCGAAGCGCTTCGGCATTCCGCGGCCGAGTTGGAACTGGCGGCCGATGCGGCCGGCCGGCGGCTGGTGGCCGATCTGGAGCGGATCTCGGCCGAGACCAGCGGCTTTGCCGATCGGGATCTGACGGCGGCCTTGGTGGATGCGGCGCTGGATCGCTCGATGCTCGCGCTGGCGCGGCTGAATTGTTGGGGGCGCGACAACCAGCTTCCTTCGGCGCGGCTGTGGAACCCGGCGGCCTCGTGGCTCGAGGCCGGCTGGCTACAACATCGGGCCCGGTTCAAGCCGCGCGGCTATGCGGGTGATTACGAGCTGCTGGCCCGGCTGTGGAATCGGACCTGCGAGCCGCAGCCGCTGGGCGCGGCGTTTGATCGATTCTTTCAGCGCCAAGCGGCCGTCGAAGCGGTGCGCAATCGTATTGAACAATCGGCCGCGGCGCTGGCCGACCACTGCCTGGCGGCCGATCGCCCGGCGTATCGCGTGGTGAGCATCGGCAGCGGACCGGCGATCGAGCTGGTCGAGTTGGCTCGCATGCTGCCGGCCGAGCGACGGCAGCGGCTGGAATTCGTGTTATTGGATCTGGACGAAGAAGCGCTGGAGTCTGCCCGGGCGAGTCTGGCGAATCATCTGCGCCCGGAGCAGATCGCGCTACATCGCGAGAACCTGTTTCGCCTGGCGACGCTCAAGCGGCTGGGCCCGCTGGTCGAGCGAGCGGACGCGATCGTTTGCTTGGGCTTGTTCGATTACCTGGCCGACGAACCGGCGGCGGGGCTGCTACGCATGATCTGGCAGGCACTGGCGGCCGGCGGGCTGGCGCTGGTCGGCAACTTTGCGCCGCACTGCCCAACCCGGGCGTACATGGAATGGATCGGCAACTGGTATCTGATCTACCGCACGGCCGACCAGTTGCGGCAATTGGCAGCCAGTGCCGGACTGCCGGACGAGCACTTCGAGATCGCAGCCGAGCGGTTGGGCGTCGATCTGTTTATCCACGCTTGCAAGCCGCAATAGAAAGTCCGTTGTCCGTGGTCCCTAGCTACTGACAACGGTCAACTGACACTTCTTCTGTGTGGCGTGCGTGGCGGGATCTCCGTCCCCCGCCCCGCCACACGTTCTACACGCGAGAATCCATTCGTTTCAGCGCCCCTTTGAACAGCAATGGCCGAAAAAGAAAAAGGCCATGCCCGGTCGAAGGAAAGAAAATGGCATCCATGCCAAGCGAACCATCCCTGGAGATTGATGCATCCCAACCGGGTGACAAAGGCGGGAGAACGCTCGTTCCCTCCGCACCGGGCATGGGCGCTGGTCTAAAATGGCGTATTAACCGGACAGACGGTCGAACAATCGGCGGAATTTGGGCATGCGTCCTTCGAGGTATTTCAGCCAGAGGGCCGGGTTCCAAATCTCGATGCACACTGCCGCGCCCACAATCAACACTTCGCTCCCTGGTTCGACGTGCAGGAATTCACGAAACCCTTCGGGCACCAGCAGGCGTCCCCGGGCGGCGATTTGCACCACCCGATGCCGCGTCGACAACAAACGTCCCAACAACTGCACGCGGTTGAGCTGCCCCTCGAATTTGCCGGCCCGCATCTTGGCCTTGATGAGCTCAACACCCTGATCCAGGTGCGATTGCCACACCGCGGCGTTCCACAGGCTCAGGCAGCCGGGCCTCTCCTTAGCCAGAATCAAGTCGCCGCCCTCTTCTCCCAGTCCCGGCAATAGCTCGGTGGGGACGGACAGGCGGTAGCGTTCGTCAAAGGTTCTCGGATACTCGCCGAGCAAAAACTCTTGGGGGGCCGACATGGGCGTGCCACGCTCGAGCTACTCGGTTTCCACGCTCTGCCTGCCTGCTTTCGGCCCGTCAACTGCCGGCCGAGGCGTCCAAATCCGCGTGGGACCGATTGGGTCCGGCGGCGACTCCGTTTGCCGGCCAGGAGTTCTTGTTTTTACAACTCTCGAATCTTACTGAATGGGTTGATTTTCCCGTTTTTTGCCGCTGATTCGCGGCAGATGGGTTTGTTTCCCACGCAGGCGAGTTTATCAAACCCGATCTTCTTTGCAACCGATTTCTACGGCTTTTTTTCGACCACCCCGGGTCCACGTGGGGGGTCGCCTGGATTCCTGCACGGCGCCATGCCCATCGCCTGGCTTGACGCCGAGCAATCTTATACATGGCATGTATAAGTTATGACGCACGGCCAGCCGGCCGAGCGAAATGTCGCCCCGCGTGTTCCCTTTCGGCTTCCGCTTTGGGCGGCAACACCCGATTGCCGCCCGGCCAGCAGGCAATGCTTCCTGGCGGCCGGCAGACGCCAAACTGGCGTTGACGCACTCTGGCCAATCGATCACCTTGCCCCGTCCAAATGCCCAGCGGGACGCCGCGAGCGCTGACACCCCCTCCGCGGGTAGCTGCCGGCCCCGCCTTGAGTGGCTGTGCTGCTTGCGGCCGGAGTCCTGCAAAAATGCCGTCAAAGCCCACGCTTGCCAAAGTCGCCCTGGGCATGGTGCTGCTGCCGTTCATCTGTCTGCCGCTGGTCAGCATCGTTGCCTGGCACCGCAGTGACACGCGCATTCCCAACGACGACGCCGGCCAATACACGCAAACGGCAGCCGACATGTATCGGCCGCTGGCCGAGGGACACCCGCTGAAGTTCGTGAAGAACCTGTATTTCAAGCGGGGCTTTCGTCCCGTATCGCTGCCCTGTTTCGCCGCGCTCTGCCTGCCCCTGACGGGCGGCGACTTGAAAATGGCCACTGCTCTCACGCTCTGCTGTTTCTACTTGCTGCTGTACGTTTACAGCTTTCTGATCCTGCGGATGTCGACCACCTTGAGCGCCGCGGCGCTCGGCGCGGCGATCGTGACCACGTTGCCGTGGATCTTGCAGTACTCGTCGGTATTCTTTGCCGACGTTCCGATGGTGGCCGCGATGGCCGCGGCGCTGTACCACGCGCAGCGCTGCGAAAATTGGACCTCGCTTGCGCACAGCGCCGCATTTGGGGGCGCGCTGGCCCTGGCGATTTCGCTGCGGCCCATCGAGCCGTGGCCAGCCGTCGCCACGCTGCTCACGTTCCTGCTGATTGCCGCCTACAAGGCGAAGCGTATCGGACTGGCCGACCTGCGGCTGACATTAATCCCGCTCGTCCCGCTGATGGTTCTGACCTTGCTGGGCATCTTTGCAGTTGTGCGGTCCAAATCGCTGGCTGCCGGGCTCTTCTGTCCAGCCATTGCCCTGTATGTCTGGGCGTGGACTCGCAGCCGAGTTCCGCTGAACCGCTGCTTTGCAGCCACCGCGCTGACCTTTCTGGGCGGGATTGGCTTGTGGTTTCTGCCGGCCGTCCGGCAGACCTGGCTTTGGGCCTGGTCGTGTAGTTTTGGCGATCTGAACCGGCTTTATAAAGGGGTCGGCCAACTCGACTTTCGCTCGGCAGTCACCACGATCGGCACGGCTCTGGGTGGCGTGCAACTGGCCTTCCTGGCAGCACTTGCCGGGGTCGCGCTGATAGCCTCGGTCTGGAGCCACCGACGGGCGATCCGATCGCGGGGCACTTCTTCACCGGCCGGAGCTGAGGATGCCGCGCCGCAAACCGACCGGGGACCAGCCATACCAGGCGCTTGGGTTCTGTCGGCCGGCTTGTTGCAAGTCGTGCTCGTGATTTTGCTGGCCGCCGTCACGCCGGGCACGGACCTGAGACGCGGCTACGTCGGCTTTTATTGGGTTTTTCTCGGCCTGACGATCTACGCGACCTCCCCGTTGTTGAAAGGGTATCGGCTGCGGACCTTGGCTCTAGGTGCCTTTGCCGCGGCTCAGTTGACGATTGTGTCCTTCTCCGCCATCGGGCCTGTGCCTGCCGCGCTGGGGCCCGTTGTGGAGGTGGTGCAAGCGGCTTATCCGGTTCCGCAACGAGCGGAAGACAAAAGCGTGCGAACGTTTCGCGAAGCGCTCAAGCGGCTTCCGCCGAAGTGCGACGTGGCCGCCATGACCGTGGCGATCAACGTCTACGACCAGCGCGTCTTTGATTTGTCGGCACTTGGCGCGCTGAGCTCGATCAACCGATCGGCCGTGCGTTTTGGCTGTCCTTGTATTTTCGAGACCCTGGCCGAGGGATATCGCGATCTCGAGCGCTATTCATTCGTGTTGCTCGACACCCGGGCCACGTTTCCAACTATCCCGCCGCACAAGCGCCATGAGCCCTATTCCAGGCTGAGCGAGGATCTCGCCACGAGATATCAGCAAAATCGGTTAACCGATCTGGGTTTGGAGGAATGGGCAAAGTTTAACATTGATGGTGTGGACGTCGTCGTGTTGAAATGGACCACCGCGCCGGCCACGGCCAGCCGACCGGCCTCATCCGCTCGCTGATTCGGCGAGAATCAAAGGAAAATTCTCGCTACCCGGCCAGCCACGGCAGCACTCGGCGCTGCCCGGAGACCTTGATTCGTCTTGACTAGGTAGACAGCACCCACGATCATGCCCCAAACCCCTGCGGCGTGCCCCGTCAGTGGCATCCGCTAGCTGGGGGGTTCTGGCGCCGTTTTATTTCTACGGAGGCGAGATCGCGCGTGTCCCTTCGCCGCCAACCCTGCCAGACGATCGTGGTAACCGGCGTGGGGCTGGTGTCGTCGTTGGGCGCCGATCGCGAAAGCGTGTGGGGAGCGGTTCGCAAGGGTGCCAGCGGCGTCCGCAGCTTGGCGGGTCTGGAGGGCATTCCGGACCACCTGTTGATCGGCGCGCCGGCCGACATCGCCGTCGAGCAGCCGGGCCAACTCAAGGTAATCGCTTTGGCTCAGCGGGCGGCGGCCGAAGCCATCCACGACGCCCAATTCGATATTCCCTCGCTCGATCTCGACCGCTTCGGCTGCGCTATCAGCGGGCACATGGGCGACACCGGCTGGGTCCGCGAGCACCTTGGCCTGCCGCATCCCGACGGACCCGACGCCGTGGCCTGGTGGCGGCAATGGATGCCCAACACGGCCTGCACGGCCGTGGCCAACCACTTCGGTCTGGCCGGCCCTCGGCTTTGCCATTCCACAGCCTGTGCCAGCGGTCTGATCGACGTGCTGGCGGCGATGCGAGCCATTCAGGACGGCCAGTGCGAAATGGCATTGGCCGGCAGTGCCGATGCCTTTCATCCGCTGTTCGCCGCTGGCTTTCATGCCATGAAGGTGCTGGCGCATCATGCCGATCCACGGCAAGCCTGCCGGCCGTTCGACCGCGGCCGCAACGGCTTTGTGATGGGCGAAGGGGCCGCCATGTTCGTGCTCGAAAGGCTGGACCATGCGCTGGCCCGCGGAGCGCGGATTTACGCCGAGTTGTGCGGCGGCAAGCTGATGGGCGCGGCACATCACGTGACCAGCGTGGGCGAGTGCGATGCGCTGGCCCAACTGATCCGCACCAGCCTGCAGCGCGCCGGCTGCCGGCCGAAGGACATCGAATACATCAATGCTCACGGCACCGGCACGCAGCAGAACGACTCGCTCGAGATTCGCGGCATCCGCCAGGCGCTGGGCCGGATGGCCGACCGCGTGCTGGTGAGCTCAAGCAAATCGATGCTCGGGCATCTGGTCAATGCGGCCGGCAGTGTTGAGCTGGCCATCACGATCCTGGCCCTGCGCGACGGTTTCTTGCCGCCCACGCTGAATCTTACCGACCCGGATCCCGAGTGCGACTTGGACTGCATTCCGCTGGCGGGCCGCCGCGTGCCGGCCGAAACCGCGTTAAAACTCTCCGTCGCCTTCGGTGGCCACCTGGCCGCGGTGATTGTCCGCCGCTGGAGCGGCAAAGGCGCTAGCCGATCGCCGGCGTACGCGCCCGCCTTCAAGCGTCGCCCAGCGTCGATTTACGGCGAAGAATATGGTGGTAGTGCTGCGCAAACCGGTGGGCTTCGTCCCGCACGTACTGCAACAGCCGTAGCGCATAGGCATGTCGGCTGAGCCGCAGCGGCTCGCTCTGGCCGGCAACGAAAATCTCTTCCTCGCGCTTGGCCAGCGACAACACCACGGGCGGCTCGATGTTCATCGCGCGAAACGCGGCTAGCCCCGCGTTGAGCTGGCCCTTGCCGCCGTCGATCAGCAAAATGTCGGGAAACACCTGCCCCTCGTCCTCGAGCCGCTTGAACCGCCGGGCCACGACTTCGTGAATGCTGGCAAAGTCGTCGATGCCCTGCACGCCGCGAATGCGGAAACGCTTATAGCCCGGCTTGAACGGCACGCCGTCGATAAACTGCACGAGGCTGGCCACCGTTTCGTCGCCGCCTAAGTGCGCAATATCCACGCCTTCGATCGTCCGCGGCTGCTCGGGCAAAGCCAGCACCTTTTTCAACCCGGCCAGCCCGCGCTTCGGGTCGACGTAAAACACCTCGGGCTGGACGTGTGTTTCCAGCTCGCCGCGGCGATCGAGCGTTTCGAGCATGTGAATTTCGTCGCGGAGCCGGGCCGCCTTTTCGAACAGTCGCGCGTCGGCCGCCTCTTTCATTTCGGCCCGCATCTCCTTGAGCAGGGATTCCTTCTTCCCCTCCAGAAACATCCGCAGCCGGGCAATATCGCGACGATACTCGTCCTTCGAGATCCGCATGTTGCACGGGGCCGTACACTGGTTGATGCTCGCCAACAGGCAGGGGCGGAACCAGCGCCACTTTTCGTCTCCCTCGTCGATATCCAGGCTGCACGTGCGAAATTTGAAGATCTTTTGCAGCACCTGGATCGCGCCGCGCAGGCTGCCGGCATTGGCAAACGGCCCGTAAAGCTTCGTGCCCCGGTCGCTGGGCACGCGCGTGAACTCGACCCGGGGGAAATCCTCGCGGGTAAAGATCTCGAGATACGGAAAGCTTTTGTCGTCCTTGAGCTCCTTGTTGTACTTGGGCTGCACGTCCTTGATCAGCCGGGCTTCGACCAGCAGGGCGTCAACTTCGCTGTCGGCCGCGATGAAGTCGATGTCGCAGATATCGCGCACTAGTTCGCACGTGCGGCGATCTTCGGCCGCCGCTCGCAGGAAGTAGCTGCCGGCGCGGGAGCGCAGGTTCGTGGCCTTGCCGACGTAGATCACGCGGCCGGCAGCGTCCTTCATCAGATACACGCCCGGCGTGGTGGGAAATTCGCGCACCTTGGCCGCGGCATGCCGGAAACCCGGCAGCGGGCCTTCGTCCGCGCACTCCGGCGGGGGCACAAGGGGATCGGGAAGATCGGTCATACTGCTGAATGGGTCGGCAAGAACTGGTAGGTGCCGCGAGCCGAGCGGCACCCAAAGCGAAGCGGACGACTCAACCGAAACAAGGTCGGGCTCGGCTCGCCGGACCTACCGGCCGCCACACCTTATTCTAGCCAAGCGGCCAAATCTTGTCCGGCCGATGCTAGCGTGAAGTCCACTGACAACGGACAAATCCGTTTTTCCGTAGCCCAGTCCCTTCAGGGCTGGGACTGCCGGCGGCGCGAAAGGCCGCTCCCCCCATTCCGATACGGCCATCGGCCGCATCGGAATGGGGGAGATTCGTGCAGCGCGACTGAATCCCAGCCCTGAAGGGACTGGGCTACGGAAAAGACGAGCGCGCGGCACCGATTCACAAGATGACGATCGCTCGCCTAACGACCGTTTCGGGCGGCTTCGGCTTCGACGCCGACCTGCTTGACGATCGCCTCTTCCACCGCGGGGGCCCAACTGGCGGGCAGGCCGTAGACAAACATGGCCGTGGCCCCTTCGTAGCCCCCTTCGTTCAGCACGCGCAGCGAGGGGATGTAGGCCATGACGTCGTTCGAGTAGCTGGCGACCCACGTGCTGGACTGGCCCAGCTCGCGCTTCAGTCGTAGCGAGTAGTCGACAACCACCTCGCCGCCTAGAAAAACCCAGGTCAGCGCGTCGCCCAGTCGCCAGACTTCGACCGGGTACGGATACGTCGGGCTGAGCGGCTGGCCGCGATCGAGTTGGGCCAACAGCAGCCTGGCCCGGCTGGCGAGATATCGGTTCGTCGAAGTTCGGTCGTGCTCGAGATCCGCGCGCGTCGGCAATTTAGCCAACGGCAGCGGAATCTCCCGGTACTCGCTCACCAGCCGGCCCGGCAGCGGCTTCAGTTCTTTACTTAGCATGGCGTCGACGGCCGCGGCCAGCCGCGCTCCGTACGCCTGCGACCGCTCGACCGTGTCGCGAGGCAGGGCATTTTGATCGGCGCCGCAACCGGCCCAGAACAAGGCCACGACGCCCGGATGCTCGCGCTCCAGTTGCGCTTGTGTAAAGCCCGGGTAGTCGCCGTTCCACTGATAATTGCTGAGCGTCGTGGCATGGCAGGCATAGCCGAAGGCCACGGCTTGCAGTTCGCCTTGCAGGTTGCGCACGGCCAGCACCGGCACATCGAAATCGTTGGGCCCTTTGAGTTGCTGCCGCTCGCGCAGCTTGGGCACTTCGGGCTCCCGATTGTTGCGGCGATTGACGGCGAAATCGGCAAAGCCGTTGCCGTAGCTCAGCGTGGCCGGCGCCAGCCGCCCCAGCGCCTGACCCACCACGGCCACCAGCTTTTGCTCCAAGCCGGCAGTGTATTCGTCCACCAGCCGTGAAGCCGCGACATCCAAAAAGTAGACCGGCTTCAGGTTCTCGCCCACCACCGGCCCGCTGTGCGTGTGCGAGACGTTCAAGGCAATCCGGTCTCGCGACAGCCCGTACTTTTCTTGCAGCTCCTGGCAGACGCGCAGCGAGACGCCGCGATCGATGCCCACCAGGTCCATCGTCACCAACACGGCCCGCTTGCCGCCGCCATCTTGCAAAGCCAGGGCCTTGGCCCACAAGTCGGTGAGTTTGCCTTCGGCCGGCTTGGTGCGACTGCCGAAGCCCGACATCCACATCAGCTTTTCCGGCGTGATGTTGATGCGTGCCGCGCCCGCCTTCCAGCCGGGCTCGGGTGCGGCGGCCGCCACGCTCGCGGCGATACACCATGCCAACAGGAAACGGCCAATGCTTCGAATCGGGCGATGCATCGCGGTTCACCTTTATTTGAGCGATAGGATATACGCGATCACGTCGGCCAGGCCTTGCGGATCGATCTGCTTTTCGAGTCCCTCGGGCATGAGCGACAGCCCGGTGCTGCGCATCTCCTCGATGTTGATCCGCAGCAGCGTGTCGCTGGCCCCCTCGGCCCGGCGCAGGGTGATGCTGGTGGCCGTTTCGGCGGCGATCATGCCGGTGAGCGAGCGGCCGTCGTCGGTCACGGCCAGGTAGTTCACATACTGCGGGTTCACTTCGCGGCTGGGATCGAGCACATTGAGCAGAATGAACTCCGCGCCGCGGGTTTTCACTGTGGCCAGATTCGGGCCAATCTCATGGCCCACGCCGTCGGCCTTGTGACAGGCCGCGCAGATTTTCTGGAAGATCTGCTTGCCATGCACCGCGTCGCCGCTGAGCTTGAGCGCCGTACGATAACTATCGACCACGTCTTGCCGCCGGCCGAGCTTGGCCGATTTTAATAATGACTCGGCTCGCGCTCGAATCTTGGGGTCCAAACTCGTGGCCAACAGTTGCAACCGGGCTGGATCGATTTCCGCGGCGCTGATTCGGCCATCGGCCACCGCGTCCAGCAGCGCATGGATGCGCGCCGGCCGGGCCACGAGCGCGTCGAGCGCCGCCGCACGCAGCGCGGGGCTGAACGTCGACCAGCCTTCGAGCAAGATGCTCGCCACGCCTGGATCGGCAAACCGCGACAAGGCCGCCACGGCCGCCAGTTGCACTTCCTGCGGCTGCCGCTGGTTGAGCAATTCGGCGAGCAACCCCCGGACCTCGCTAAACGGACTGAGTACCAACACCCGAGCGGCCGCCGCGCGGCGGGCAGGCGACTGCTTTTCGTCGGCGGCCACGCGGGCGCTGGAAGCCAGCCGGGCTTTGAGCAGTCGGGCCACGCGCGAGCTCTCCGGCACGCTGGCCGACAGCGGCCGGCCGGCCTTGATCGAACCCTCGCTCATCGCCACCGCCAGCGAGCCGGCCAACGCGTCTTGGGCCGCTGGCAAATGATCGATCGCCTGGACGGCGTCGGTCACGTCTTCTTTCTTCGCCTGCATGCCAATTTGCGAAGCTAGCGCCGTGAGCAGCGGCGTCAAGTCGGCTTTCGCCTTCGTCGGCTCGCCAACCAAGTCGGCCAGTGCCGCACCGGCCCCGCGAGCCAGCGAACTCTGAATCGCCAACCGCATCCAGACGTTGTCGGCGCTCGCGCGGGCCAGCCGCACCAGCG
Organism: Pirellulales bacterium; assembly: GCA_036268995.1. Lineage (GTDB taxonomy): Bacteria > Planctomycetota > Planctomycetia > Pirellulales > PNKZ01 > DATATB01. The sequence goes on from DATATB010000010.1 coordinate 16,795, forward strand.
CCTGCCGCTCCTCGGGGCCATCGAATGCTCCGAGCGTAAAAGCCAACTGGTAACGCACGCGCAGATTGTCGTCGTCGGTCATGCCGCACAATTTGCTTGCCAGCCGGTCGCGGCCCCCTTTCACGCGCTCGGCCAGCCGCACGGCATGTTGCCGAACGTGCGGGTCGCGGTTGGCCAGCGCTACGAGCAGCGTGTCAGCTTTGAGCGCCTGCTGCCCATCGAGCACGTACAGGGCATGCATCCGGCCCAGCGGACTGGGGCTGCTGCCTAGGCGTTCGAGCAGTCCGATCGCGCCGGTATCTTGCCGCTCGTAGAGCAGCCGCGCGGCCGTCTCGCGGTGCCAGGCGTTTTCGTGGGCCAGCAGCGCGACCAATTCCACGGTTGAGAGCTTGCCGAGTTTCGGCAGTGGCCGCTGCTTGAAATCGGTCGGGACCACGCGGTAAATCCGCCCTCGATTGCGCGATGTCAGATCCAGGTGCTTCTTGATAATCGGCGGTAGGCTGGCCGGGTGCTCGATGACTTCGCGATACAGGTCGGCGATGTACAGACCGCCGTCGGGCGCGTTGAACGTTTCCACCGGCCGGAACCAGATGTCGGTCGAAGCCACGAATTCGCTCTTGGCGTCCATTCGCCGGGCGATCAGTTGCAGGCCGTCGGCTTCGATCGTTTTGCGATGCAACATGCCGGCGCACGCTTCACCGATCACGGCCACGCCGCGCATCGCCGCGGGAAACGCATCGCCGCGATAAATCGTGATGCCGGAGGCCCCGGTGAAATAGCCCGACACGCGGCCACCCATCTCCACCACGCCCGGCACCGCTCCCGACACACGCAGCCGCGTGCGGACCACGCGCCAGGGCTCTGGCGGGCTGGCCCGATAGATTTCGGCCTGCGGGCCGTCGACCGCGATGCTCTTGCGCGGGCTGGGGGGCGTGAGATACGGATTGCGGGCCAGGTAGCGGTCTTCGTACATCACCTGCTGGATATGATCGCTGTTGGAGCAGACGAACTTCTGGCCCCAGTCGTCGAAGCTCAGCCCGTACTGCCCGCCGCCGCTGACGGCCTCGATCTTGAGTGTCTTGGGATCGAACTGGAAATCGCGGCCGCGCAGCACTAGCGGCAGGGCTTTGGGATCGCCGGCGGGTCGCACTTCGGCGCCCGAGCTGCTGGTGGCTCCCTGACTGCGATTGTCGAGCGTCCAGGTGAAGGTATTCAGCAGCCCCTGCACGTTGCTGCGGCCGAAGCCGGTGTAGATGGTCTTTTGCACGTCGGCGCGGCCGTCGCCGTTGGTATCTTTGCAATACACAATGTCGGGCGCGGCGCCGACAAACACGCCACCGTCGTAGCAGGCGATTGCCGTCGGCCAGCTGAGACCTTCGGCAAAAATCGTGCTCTTGTCGTAGCGGCCGTCGCCGTCGGTATCTTCCAGCAGCCGTACGCGGCCGAGTTTTTCTTTGTCCTGCTCCGAGTAATCGCGCATCTCGACGGCATACAGCCGGCTGTTCTCGTCGAAGGCCAGGCACACCGGATCGACCACCAGCGGCTCGGCCGCCACTTGCTCGATCTTGTAGCCCGGCTGCACGCGAAACGTGCTGAGAGCCGCGGCTGGCTCGTGCGGCGCGATTCGCGGCAGTTCGGCCTTGATCTGCGCCTCGTCCGGCAGATCGGCCGAGATGCAAAACGGCGAGAGCAGCGCCAGGGCGGCGACGGAGGCTGATATCGAAAGTGCGCGGGCAAGGCGGGCAGGCATGCGGGAATCTCGCGCTTGTGTGGGTGGGGAGCAGAGGCGGGAGGTCGGCGAACCGTGCGATTGGGCCACGGCAGCTTTACGATCCTAGCCTGGCGCCTGGCACGGTTCAACCACTCGGCACGGCATCCGGCACAGGCTTCTACGCCCTCGAAAACCACGCCGCAGTGCGTTACGATGAGCGGACCAGCCGATTCAATCTTGCAACGCAACCGAATTTGATTTCTCACATGGGCCGCTGCCTCACGCTCATTTTCCTGTTGCTCGGCGCGCTTCTCGGCGGTTGCAGCCGCTCGACTGGGTCCGATTCGGCTGCGGCCGATTGGAAGACGACGGAAGTCGATCACAAATACTCTTTCCAGATGCCCGGCGAGCCTGAAATCAAGGCGGCCAAACAGGACTCGCCGGTGGGCGAGGTTGAGCTGCGCATCTACACTTTGATGCTCGACCAGGACAGACGAAGCTTTATGTTCAGCGCGACGGAAATGCCGAGCGCCAAGCCGGAACCGGTGGGCCAGGACATTGAACTCCAGCTGGATCGCGCGCAGCAAGGTGCGCTTGACCATCAGCAAAGCAAACTGCTCGAATCCCGCAAAATCAAATTCGAGGGTTACCCCGGCCTGGACTTCCTGACCGAGCTCCCCAACCAAGACATCTCCCGAGTCCGTTTTATCCTGATGAAACGAACGTTGATCGGACTCCAGGTCGTTAATATCAATTCGAAGGATGCCAATCGCTTCTTCGATTCGTTGAAACTGCTCGACAAGTCCGCCGCGCCAGAGCCGAAAACACAGGACAAACCATGAAGTTCGCCATCTGCAACGAAACGTTCCAGGACTGGCCGTTCGATCGGGCGTTCGCCTTTGCACGCGAGTGCGGATACACGGGCGTGGAAGTCGCGCCGTTTACGATGGCGCTGGATGCTCGCGCAATCTCCAGCACGCGACGGGCCGAAGTCCGCCGGCAGGCCGATGCGGCCGGGCTCGAGATCATCGGCCTGCACTGGCTGTTGGCCAAAACGCAGGGCTATTACCTCACTAGCCCCGAGGCCGACGTGCGTCGCCGCACGGCCAGCTACGTGCAAGATCTGGCGCGGCTATGCCGCGAACTGGGTGGCTCGATCATGGTATTTGGCTCGCCGCTGCAGCGGAACCTGCTGCCCGGTGTGAGCCACGAGCAGGCCATGCACTATGCGGCCGAAGTCTTTCAGACGGCCATGCCCGTGCTGGAAGAGCTGGACGTGACGCTGGCCGTCGAGCCGCTGGGGCCGGCCGAAGGCGATTTTTTGCTCACAGCCGCCGCCGGCCGGCAATTGTGCGAACTGGTCGGCTCGCCGCACTGCCGGCTGCACCTGGACTGTAAGGCCATGTCGACCGAAGGGCGGCCGATCGCCGACATCGTGCGCGAGAACGCCCGGCTGCTGGCCCACTTTCACGCCAACGACGCCAATAAGCTGGGCCCCGGCATGGGCGCGATCGATTTTCATCCAATCTTTCAGGCCTTGGGCGAGATCGACTACCAGGGCTGGGTGTCGGTCGAAGTGTTCGATTACACGCCCGGCGTCGAGCACCTCGTGCGCGGCAGCATCGACTACATGCAGCAAGTGCTGGAAGACCTGGCCGACTGAGCGCGCGAGTATTCTACTTGCGTGCCGCGAGTTGCGCGACAAACGCGGCATGCTCGGGCGAGGCGAGCCCGGCGTTCAAGGTCGCCAAGGCCGCGGTCGTATCGCCTCGCAAGAGGGCCGGCCGATCGAGCCAAAGGCCGGGAAACTCCTGGCTGCGGACGATGCCGTGCTCGTCAGCAGCCAGCCGCTCGTAGTTCCCCTCGTTCAAGCGAAACCAGTCGATATCCCTCTCCAGCGTGCGCCAGACAATGTATTCGCGCACGCCGTGCCGACGGTACAGCGCCAGCTTCGAGTGCAAATCGCGGCTGACGCTCGAGGTGGCCACCTCGGCCACTAGTTCCGGCGGCCCTTCGATGTATTTCTCCACCCGCGATTGGCCGCCCGTCACGATCCGCAGCAGCGCATCGGGCTGCACTTCGTTTTCCAGATCGAACCGCACCGTGGCATTAGGGCGGAATCCTGTGCCGGGCGTGTTCGCGGCAAATGTAAATAGTACGCCCGACAAATTCGAGTCCGCGCCGGCGTGCAGGTCAGAAACGGGTGAGCCCACGTAGACGACTCCGTCAACAAGTTCGGCCTTTTTCAGCCACGGCATGGCCTCGTAGCGGCGCTCGAACTGGGGGCGCGTTAGCACGTCGCCCGTCTCCAGCGGCGGCACGGGCGCAACCACCGGTTCCAGCGGCGCGGGTGGGAACGACTGTGTCGACTGCGTAGCCATGACGGGGATCCTGGTGGTCGCTGCTTGATTATACCGCGCCAGCCGAGTGCTAAGCCACCGGGTTCACCAGTTCGCCGATGCCGTCGATCTCGATCCGCACCACGTCGCCGGCGGCCAGCGTAAAATCGGCGCCGGGCACGATGCCGGTGCCGGTCAATAGACACGCGCCGTCGGGAAACGAATGGTCGCGGCCCAGGTATTCAATCAAGTCGGCAAACGAGCGGGCCATCTGGCCGACGCTGGTTTGACCTGCAAACACCTCGCGGCCCTCGCGCGCGATCGCCAGGCGAATGCCGATCTTGTCGGCCGGGGGCATGGCCGCGGCCAGCGCCATGCACGGCCCCATCGCGCACGAGCCGTCGTAGACTTTGGCCTGCGGCAGGTAGAGCGGGTTTTCGCCTTCGATGTCGCGCGAGCTCATGTCGTTGCCGATCGTGAAGGCCACCAGCTCCAGCCGGCTGTTGAGCACCAGCGCCAGCTCCGGCTCGGGCACGTTCCAGCGGCTATCGCGCCGAATTCGCACCGGCCCACCGGGGCCAATCACGCGCCAGGCGTTGGCTTTGAAAAACAGCTCCGGCCGCTCGGCCTCGTACACCTTGTCGTAAAAGACGGCCGCGCCGACGCTCTCTTCCATCCGCGCGCTCTTGCTGCGGCGATACGTCACGCCCGCCGCCCAAATCTCCTGCCGATCGACCGGCGCCAACAGCGTGACGTCGGCCAGTGCCAGGCGGTTGCCTGTCAGACGCTGCTCGACCCAAGCGGCAGGCTTCGGTTGTTCGAGCACTTCGGCCAACGATGCGCCCGCATCAATCGGTCGGATATGCTCGCCTTCGAGCACGCCAATCGCGACGCTGCCAGATGAATTGCGAAATTTTGCGAGCTTCATGGGTGAGTCGCCTTGGTGCGAAAGAGCCAGGATTCCGCGGCCGAGTGATTCCGGGCCGCTGCGTTTGCTTGTGGGCCGCGGTACAGTTTAGCAATGGATTTCAAGTCGGGTTAGGATCTTGAGACCCGCCGCGCCGATCTGATAGCATGCGGCTGAAGAATTGCCCGCTCGCGCCGGTCCAGAAGCGATGGATGCCCGGATGACCGTCAGCCCGATGATGCAGCAGTACCAGGAGGCCAAGGCCGCCTGTCCCGACGCGCTGCTGCTGTTCCGGATGGGCGATTTTTATGAGTTGTTTCACGACGACGCCAAGACGGCCTCACGGGTGCTCGGCCTGGCGCTGACCAGCCGCGACAAGGGCGAGAATCCGGTGCCGATGGCCGGCTTTCCGCACCATCAATTGGAGAGCTACCTGGGCAAACTGATCGCCGCCGGCCTGCGGGCGGCCATTTGCGACCAGGTGGAAGACGCCCGGCAGGCCAAAGGTCTGGTGCGGCGCGAGCTGACGCGAATCGTGACCCGCGGCACGGTCACTGACGACGCGCTGCTCGACCCGCGCGAGAGCAACTATCTAGCCGGCATTGTGCCGGGCGAAATTGCCGGCCTGGCCTGGGTCGATCTGTCCACCGGACGATTTCTGGCGGCGGCAGTGCCCAGCGAGCAGTTGGCCGAAGAGCTGGCGCGGATCGGACCGGTCGAGTGCCTGGCCGGCGACGATGCGGGCGAAATCCCGACGCTGCCCGGCATGCTCATCACGCGACGCCCGGCCTGGGCCTTTTCGCATCGCAACGCGCTGGACGTATTGCACAAGCATTTCGGCACCCAGTCGCTTGAAGGCTTTGGCTTTGTCGCCGAAGACGCCGCGGCGATCCGCGCGGCCGGCGCGCTCGTGGAATATCTGGCTGAAACGCAAAAGACGTCGCTGGGGCACATCGACCGGCTGGTGCCCTACCGCTTGGGCACCTCCCTGGCCATCGACGAAGCAAGCCGGCGCAGCCTGGAGCTGTGCCGCACGCTACGCGAAGGGCGGCGCGAAGGCTCGCTGCTGGCCGTGCTCGATCGCACGGCCACGGCCATGGGCAGCCGCCTGATGGCCGAGTGGCTGGCCAATCCGCTCACGGATCGGGCATCGATCGACGCGCGGCTCGATGCGGTCGGCGAACTGCTGACCGGCGCGAATCTGGCCGCCGAACTGCGCGAGCAACTCAAGCGCGTACACGACGTCGAGCGCCTGCTGGCCCGCGTGACCACCGGCCGCGCGACGCCGCGCGATCTCAGTTGCCTGGCCCGCACACTGCGAGTTTTGCCGGCGGTCAAGGCCCGGCTCACGGCCCGCGCCAGTGTCTTGCTCAACCGGCTGGAGACCGAGATCGATCTTTGCCCCGACCTGCGGGCCAGGCTCGATGCGGCGCTCGAGGACGAGTGCCCTCTGGTGAGCCGGGAGGGTGGTTTTATCCGCGCGGGCCATTCGAGCGAGTTGGACGGGCTGCGCGAGCTGGCCTCGGGTGGCAAGCAGTGGATCGCCCGCTACCAGGCCGAAGAGGCCACGCGCACCGGGATCAGCAGCCTCAAGGTCGGCTTCAACAATGTCTTCGGCTATTACCTGGAGATCACGCACGCGCACCGTGACAAGGTGCCGCCGCACTACATTCGCAAGCAAACGGTCAAGAACGCCGAGCGCTACATCACGCCGGAGTTGAAGGACTACGAGGAGAAGGTTCTTTCGGCCGATGACAAGGCCAAGACCCTCGAGCACGAGCTGTTCCTCGAGCTGCGCGACGCGGTGGCTGCCGCCGCCCGGCGGCTGCGCTCGACGGCCGAAGCGCTGGCGCAGATCGACGTGCTGGCCGGGCTGGCCGAATTGGCGCGCGAGCGCGGCTATTGCCGGCCGCAGATTGTCGACGAGCCGGTGCTGAACATTGTTGCTGGCCGGCACCCAGTGCTCGACGCGATGCTCACGAGCGGTTCGTTCGTGCCCAACGATTGCACGGCCGACGGCGAGCTGGGCAACATCCTGCTGATCACCGGCCCGAACATGGCCGGCAAGAGCACGTATATCCGGCAGACGGCCCTGATCACGCTGATGGCGCAGTTGGGCAGCTTCGTGCCGGCCACGGAAGCCACGATCGGCATTGCCGACCGCATCTTCGCCCGCGTGGGAGCCAGCGACGAGCTGTCGCGCGGCCAGAGCACGTTCATGGTCGAGATGACCGAAACGGCGCGGATTCTCAACACGGCCACGCCGGCCAGCCTGGTGATCCTGGACGAGATCGGCCGCGGCACCAGTACGTACGACGGCGTGTCGCTGGCTTGGTCGGTGGTCGAGTTTCTACACGACGAAATCGGCTGCCGGACGCTGTTCGCTACGCACTATCACGAGCTCACCGAGTTATCTCAGTCGCTATCGCGGATCCAGAATCTGAACGTCGCGGTGCGCGAGTGGCAGGACGACGTTGTGTTTCTGCACAAGATCGTGGCCGGAGCGGCGGACAAGAGCTACGGCATTCACGTGGCCCGGCTGGCCGGCATCCCGCGCGAGGTGCTCGAGCGTGCGCGGCAGATTCTGGCCCGGCTCGAAGCCGACCATCTCGACGAAGGGGGCCGGGCAACATGGGCTCGCCGGCCACAGGTGCAAAAAGGCCAGTTGCAGCTCACGCTGTTCGAGCCTCCACCGCATCCGCTGCTGGACGAGATTCGCACGGCCGACTTGGATAATCTGACGCCCGTCAACGCCTTGAACCTGCTGCAACAATGGCAGCAAACGCTGGCCAACACGATTGCGGCCAAGCCGCGCTGAACGCTCCACCGGCAGCCGGGCCGGCGCCCGCGAGCGGCCGGTGGCCCGGTCGGTGGGCGCCGACTTGCAGCGCCGCGGCGCGCTGGACGCAGCGCATTGCGAGCGTGGGGCTCGGCAGCCTGATTGAACTGCTGTTTCCGCCCACTTGCGCGCACTGCCGCTGCCAGCTCGCTAGCGCCGGCGACGGCCTGCTGCTATGCACTGCCTGCCGCGATTCGCTGGAAGGCACGCCGCGCACCCGTTGCCGCCGCTGTGGTTCCCGCATTGCTTCTGTCCTAGCCGATGGCGAGGACTGCTTTGTATGCCGCGAGGCGGGCTTCCATTTCGACGCCGTGCAGGCCCTGGGCGATTATGATGGCGCGCTGCGCCTCGCCGTACTGCGGCTCAAGCGCCCCGGCCACGAGCCGTTGGCGGCGGCGCTGGTCGAACTGCTTTGGCGGCACTGCGGCACGGAGTTGGCCGCCGCAGGGTTCGATGCAGTGCTTAACACGCCGATGCACTGGTGGCGACGCACGCGCCGCGGCACGTGCGCCCCGGAGCTATTGGCTTCGGGCTTGGCCGCTCGTTTGCGGATCGAACACTTGCCGCGCGCGCTGGTCTGCAAAGGATTGCGGCCTTCGCAAGGCACGCTCGGCCGCCACGAGCGGCTGGCCAACGTGCGCGGGGCGTTCGCCGTGCGCCGCGGCTATCAGCTAGCCGAAGCCAAGGTGCTGGTTGTGGACGACGTGCTGACCACCGGCGCCACAGCCGGCGAACTGGCGCGAATGCTCAAGGTAGCTGGTGCCGCCAGCGTCTGGGTGACGGTGCTGGCCCGCTCAGCCGGCGACCGCTGAGTAGCGGAAGAACGCGAGAATTCGGAAGACTCACCCCAACCTCACGTCGGAAGTCTCACAACTTCCGCTACCAAACCATCCGCGGCTAGAACGAGCGGTTGGTGTTCACGAGGAAGTTGCCGTTGTTGGCCACCGGCAGCAAAGGCATCGACGATCGACCGGCAACCGTGCTGCTGCGCGCCGCTCGGCCGGGATAGAAGGCCAGGCCGATCGACAGGTTCCAGGTTTCTTTGAGCGGCGTGAAGCCGGTGTGCGTGTCCGGCTGCAAGTACATCATGTTGCCGTACAGAGCGAACGAGTCGGTCAGCGGCACATTGATCGTTCCGCCAGCATCCAACGTGCCAAAATTGGGCCCGAACGCCGGATCGGTCAGCACCGTTTGCCGCGGCACGCCGACAAACAGCGTCGTGTCGGCGCCGCCCAGGCCCCATTTGTGGTGCCAGTACATGTTCAGCATGTTGACGGGCTTGAAATACGCGGACGTGTAGCCTGCCAAATTCGGCGGCAGCCCGACAGTTTCGGCAAAAGCTGAGACGGTGCCCCAGACGCCCACCTCGTTGAAGTAGCCCAACGCGTAGCCGACTTGAAAGCGCACCTGCGCCATCGTGGGCGGCGCACTGAACACGCCGAGATTGTCGTTCATCATCAGGTCATAGACCACGCCTGCGCTCACTCGCCGATCGGCGTCGGCCCGGCGATAGATACCGCCGGTGAAGAACCACTGTTGCCCGAGGCTGTTGGCTCGGGTGGGCGCGTCGCCGCTGCGGCCGCTGAAATCGTAGATGTTGTAGCTGCCGCCGATTTGGGCGCCGATGCCAAACTGGCTGAGCCAGGGGAGCGGTACGCCGAGATTGATACCCTGGTTGACGCCGTTGCTATTCGAGGCGTCGCCGTTGGAGAAATTGCGCCAGGTGTTGCCTTCTTGAAACAAGTACAAGCCAAACAGCGGGTAATGATCCGAGTAGGGAGCGATCCAGGGGTTGAGTTGTTCGCCCGGCGGAGCCGTGGGCACGGCAGCGGGCGCGGTGCCGAAACCCAGCGGCGGCCCGAAGTCCTGCTGCATGGGATAACCGGGCGGTTCGTAGCCGGGGGCGGGACCTTGGGCAGACCCGTATTGGAGCGGCCCGACGGGCCCTCCCGGGGGCTGCGCGTATTGCGCTGCGACGGGCGCGGATGGATAGCTGGCGGCCGATTCGTCCCAGTTGCCAGATAGTCCGGCCGCTGGTTGGGCCCAGAGCTCGCCGCCGCCGAGCACCATCGCCATGCTCAGCAGCAGTCCGGTCTTCATCAAAGCGGTTCTCATCCGGCAGCCCTTCGTCCCTGGCGTTCGTTCGATCCTTATTTCCCGGCTTTGGCCCGGTGCGGCAGGACCGCACAGAATCGGCAATGGCGGTATAATCGCCATACTTCATCGGGTGGATCGTCCCGTTACGGAGGTTAAATCGAGAACTTCCGCTTCTCTCGGCAGACTCAACTCATCCTTCCTATTTTCCGATAGGCCTGCTGCCAAGACCGGACGCTGCAACGCAAGTTCAATGAAAGTCTCGGCTTACTGACTTCAGCTTCGACGCCAGTTGCGGCAGCTCGTGGGCACTTTGCAGTAAAATGTGGATCACCTGGCCTTCGCGCTGCAAGCGGCCTTGGGCAATCAGGGCCGAAGCACCGCCGGCGATGCGGTGATAGCGTTGCCAGACGTCGGGCTTGACGATCAAGTTGGCCACGCCCGTCTCGTCTTCGATGGTCATAAAGATCAAACCCCGTGCGGTGGCCGGCCGCTGGCGCACCAGCACCAATCCCGCCACGCGCACGACACGGTCCACCGTCAGACTGGCCAACTGCTGGCTGGGCACGCAGCCCAGGGCATCCAACTGCGGGCGGAAAAACGCAATCGGATGGGTCCGCAGCGTGAGCCCCGCCTGGCGATAGTCGGCCAGCACTTCTTCGTAGGCCGAAAGCCGCGGCAACTCGGCCGGCGGCTGGTCCTCATCTAAGCCGGCCAGCAAGGGGCGCTCCGACTCCGGCGGCTGCTCGAGCGCCTGCCATAGTCCGCGACGACGATCCAAGCCCAGCGAGTCCAAGGCGCCAGCCTGGGCCAGCTTCACCAGCGCCGGCCGGCGCAAGCCAGTGCGGCGCGAAAAATCGCTCCACGAACGAAACGGGGCCTGCTCCCGCGCCGCCATCACCGCCAGCGCGGCCGTGTGGGGCAGGCCACGCACCAGCCGCAGGCCCAAGCGCATGGTGCCACGCGGCGGGGGGGTGAGCGGGGGCGGGGGGACTCCGGGCGCTAACGCTTCCGGCTCGCCAAGGGTTGTCGCTTGCGGCTCGCCATTGGATAGCGCTTGCGGCTGCGAGACTGGCTCTAGTGTGCAGTCCCAGGCGCTTGAGTTGACGTCGATGGCCCGCACCTCGATGCCGTGCTCGCGGGCGTCGCGCACCAATTGGGCCGGCGAATAAAAGCCCATCGGCTGGCTGTTGACGATCGCCGCGCAGAACGCGTCGGGATAGTGGTACTTGAGCCAGGCCGACACATACACCAGCAGGGCGAAGCTGGCGGCGTGCGACTCCGGAAAACCGTATTCGCCAAAACCACTGATCTGCCGAAACACCTGCTGGGCATACTCGACCGTGTGGCCTTGGGTCAGCATGCCGTCGGTCAGCTTCTGGCGGAATTGGTCCATCAGTCCCGGCCGCCGCCAGGCGCCCATTGCCCGCCGCAGTTGATCGGCTTCGCCGGGCGTGAAGCCGGCGGCCACCACGGCCAGCCGCATGGCCTGCTCCTGGAAGATCGGCACGCCCAACGTTTTTTCCAACACCTGGCGAATCGCCTCGTTGGGATACGTGACCTCTTCGACGCCCGAGCGGCGGCGCAAGTACGGATGCACCATGTTTCCCTGGATCGGCCCCGGCCGCACGAGCGAGACCTCGATCACCAGGTCGTAAAACGTGCGCGGCTTGAGCCGGGGGAGCATGCTCATCTGCGCCCGGCTTTCGATCTGGAACACGCCGATGGTGTCGGCCCGGCAGGCCATTTCGTACACGTCCGCGTCGTCCTGCGGCACGCTGGCCAAGGTCAACTTTCGATGATGGTGCGTTTCGACCAATGCAAAACATTTGCGAATGGCCGTGAGCATGCCCAAGGCCAGGCAATCGACCTTCAAGATGCCCAGCTCGTCCAGGTCGTCCTTGTCCCACTGGATGACGGTGCGGCCGGGCATCGAAGCATTTTCGATCGGCACCAACTCGCACAGCGGCCCCTCGGTCATGACCATGCCGCCCACGTGCTGCGACAAATGCCGCGGAAAGCCGAGCAGTTGATTCACCAGAGCCAGCATCTGCCGCACGACGGGCGCTTGCGGATCGAGGCCCGCATCGCGCAGCCGGACGGACCAGTCGCCTTCGTGCCGATGGCTGTCGAGCGACTTGGCCAGGGCGTCGACCCGATTCAGCGACAAGCCCAGCGACTTGCCCACGTCGCGCACCGCCGAGCGCGGGCGATAGCTGATGACTTCGGCCGTCATGCCGGCCCGCTCGCGCCCGTACTTGTCGTACAGATATTGCAGCACTTCTTCGCGCCGCTCGTGCTCGAAGTCCAGGTCGATGTCGGGCGCCTCGTTGCGCTCGCGGCTGATGAACCGCTCGAACAGCAGATCCGTGCGGTCGGGATCCACGGCCGTGACGCCCAGCACGTAGCACACGGCCGAGTTGGCCGCCGAGCCGCGACCCTGGCAGAGGATACCGCGGCCGCGGGCAAAGCGCACCAGGTCCCACACGGTGAGGAAATAGGCCTCGTAATGCAGATCGTCGATGATCGCCAACTCGTGCGTCAATTGCTCGCGCACCTTGTCGGGAACGCCACCGGGATAGCGCTCGGCCGCTCCTTGCCAGGTGAGACGGGCCAGATATTCCGCGGGCGTGACGCCGGCCGGACACAGCTCCTCGGGGTACTCGTAGCGCAGCTCGTCGAGCGAAAAGCGGCAGCGGTCGGCAATTTCAACGGTGCGGGCCAGCGCCCCCGGCACGTCGGCGAAGCGCGCGGCCATTTCGGCCGGCGGCTGGAGATGACGCTCGCCGTTGACGAACAGCCGCTCGCCCGCCTCGGCCACCGTGCAGCCGGCGCGAATCGCCGTCAGCACGTCGTGCAGCGCGCGCCGCTCGGGCACGTGATAGTGCACGTCGCCGGCAGCGGCCACCGGCAGCCTGGTTTGCCGCGAGCGGGCCAGCATAGTTTCCAAGTCCAGCCGGTCGTCGGCCCCGCGCTGCAGCTCGACCAGGGCATAAGCCCGATCGGCAAAGATTTCGCGATAAGCGAACAACTCGCGCGCATCACCGGCCCGATCTGAGAGCACGCAGGCCAGCAGTCCGGCGGCATGCTCGGCCACGTCGGCCAGTTGCAAGCGGCACTCGCCTTTTTCAGCCCGCAATCGGCCCACGCTCAGCAAGCGCGACAACCGGCCATAAGCGGCCCGATCGGGAGCCAGCAACACGATCGGTGGAGCATCGATCGGCGCGATTTCGGCGCCGATGAGGAGTTTCAATCTCACGGCCTTGGCGGCGGCATGAGCCCGCACGACGCCGGCCAGGCTCTGATTATCGGTAATGGCCAGGGCCCGATAGCCCAGCTCGGCCGCCTGCTGCACCAGTTCGTCGGGATGCGAGGCTCCTTCGAGAAACGAGAAGTTCGTCTTGCAGTGCAGCTCGGCGAAATGCGGAACGGGAATCGATGAATGCGGACTGGCAGACGGCTGCAACGGCTCGCGGCGTTTGGATGGTGGGATTTCGGGCATGGCGAGGGGAGGAAGTGAAAAATGAAAAGTGAAAAGTGAAAAGTGAAGAAGGTCACGATTGGATACCGTGCTCACGCTACGTAAGCTCCGTCATTTTTCACTTTTCACTTTTCGCTTTTCACTTCAATCAAACTTTCCATGTAAAAACCACCTACCGTCGGTCAGGCGGCGAAAGAGCCAGAGGCGCCGGCCCGACTGAGTTTCGACGCGGTAGTAATCGCGGCGCGCCGAACGGCCGCGCCACCAGCCAGTCTCGATTCGCTCGGGACCCCAGCGGTGGGCGATCCGCTCTTCTTGGTCATCGATCCACAGCGAAATCGGCGGCCCGTCGGGCACGATCGAAACCAGCCTCACCGGCACCGGCTCGCGCTCCAGCCGCAAGGGACGCTGGCCGGCACGCAACACGGGCCAACGGCTGGCCAGTTCACGCGGCGGCCGGCGGCTGGACGCCGGCCGTGGTTTGCGATGGGCCAACCCGAGCATCGGCGTCGGCCGCCAGGCGTGCTCCGGCTGGGCGTCGGGCCACGCCCGGGCTTGCACCACGGCGGCTGCGCCCAAGCGGCTGCTCAAGCGATCGATCAATTGGCCCAGCGCCTGCTCGCCGCCGGCTGCCGCCCCGGTTTCGAACAGCTCCTGCTGATGGCACACCAGCGGGGCGCTGCTCAAGATCTCCAGGCTGATGCCGGCCACCGCATCGCTGAGCGCCAGACGCTCCAGCTTCAATTGCAGCAAGTCGAGCAAGTGGCGCTGGTTGAGCGTGGGCCGCACCAGCGCGATCGCGAAGGACACGGCCTGCTTCGATTCGCTCTCCAGCCGGCAAGCCAGCCGCGCAATGCCCTGGCGCCGCTCGCCCAAGGCGGCGGCCAGCTTCGCCAATTGCTCGGCGAGCACGTACACGATTGCCTCGCGGTTATCGGTGGGAGATTCCAGCACGCGCTCGGCCCGCTCGGGTGTGTCGACACGGCAGGGGCGAATCACTTCCGCCACGTGCCCCAATGCCTGATCCCAGCGCAGCAAAAGCTGCGGGCCGAAACGCGCGGCGATGCCGGCACGCTCTAGCGGCTCCAACTGGCCCAACGTCAATAGCCCCAACTCGTACAGCCAGGCCAACAGCGAGTCCGGCAGCCGCAAGCTCTCGATGGGCAGAGCGGCCAGCGCGGTGGACATTTCGCCGGGCGGCACCCGCCACGAGCCCACGCCGGGCGCGGCATCCGCAGGATCTTCCTCCTCGGGCCAGGCGTAGTGAGCCACGGCCCACGCGGCGCCAATCGTATCGGCCAGCGCCACGCGGGCCGGCAATCGCTGCCGATGAAAATGCTCGGCCACCTGCTTGAGCAGCGCCGCCTCGCCGCCGAACAACCGGTCCAAGCCAGTCACGTCCAGCAACAGGCTTTCGGGCCACGCCCCGTCTTTCAGGTTGATGTCTTCCAGGCCGACGATGGGGCTGAACATTTCGCACGCGGCCGCCAGTTGCACCAGCGCCGCGCGATCGGCCTGCGGATCGCAAGGCAGCAGCCGCAAGGCGGGCGCGCGCCGTCCGCCGGCGGCTACCGACGTGGCTTCGGCTACCGTCATGCCCGGCGTCACTTTGCGCTGCTCGGCTAAGGCCGAAACGGCCACGACCCGCGCGCCGCCGCGCGCTTGCGACTCGTACAGCGCTAGCGCCGTGTGCCTAAGCTCGGGCCGAACGGCGTACAGTCGCTCGAGCGGCCAGCGCGGAATCCAGATGCAAATCACGCGTTTCATCTTCGAGATCCAATTCCACGGTCAGGCCGCTAGCCACTGCCGCCGCTCGCAAGAGTTCGACCCGCACGCGCCGCCCGTGCGGCGAGACGAGCGGCTGGACCAGCAGCCGCACTTGGGCCCAGCACGGTTCGTCGCGAATGCTCGCCGGACAGATGAGCAGCCCCAGGCCGGCGCCGGCCTCGGCAGCCAGTTGCCAGCGCCGCCGGGTGCGCTGATGGAAGTTGCCGATCCAGCCCAGCACGGCCCCCACGCCCGGGCAGCGCAAGGCCTGGTCCCAGACCCAGGCCTGGTCCTGGCGATTGCGGGGCTCGACCAGAATCAGCCGCCCCAGCTCGACGCCGGCCAAGGCCGCGGCCGGCGGATAGAATTCGCCCTGGCCATCGACGACCACCAGCGGCCCGGCCCCTGCCGCGCTTTCACGCGAGGCCTGGCCCGTGGCCCTGCTGGCGGCGGCCAGTGCCAAGGTGCCGGCGCCGCTGCCGGCGGCCGGCTCAAGACACTCGACCAGCCCGCCGCGGCGAAAGCCCCCCTCGGGAAGCAATTGGTCGAGCGCCGCATAGCCGCTGGAGACGATCGCTCCGGTCGCTCGCCGTGGGCTTTCCCACTGCTTGAGCCGGTCGCGCAGCTCGTCGATCACGCGTTGGCGGGAGGGAGACGACATGACTCTTTTGACCGGCAGGTGCTGTCATTGCTAGCATTAGGCGTCCGTCAGGTTACTGTACATATGTATCGTTACTGGGTCAAGCACGGTTTTTTTCTGGGAGAGGCGCTGGCGGAGCGGCAATAAAAAAACCCAGGGGGTGCAACCCCTGGGCTTGATTGGCGCGTGTGGCCGGCTGCGATCGCTTTAGACGACTTCGTAGCCGCGGCGCTGCTCGCGGCGGAGCCAGCCGTTGGCTTCTGAGTCGTCGATCACCTGCTGGGCTTGCGGATCCCATTTGAGCGGCCGCCCGAGCCGTAGCGAAATGTTCGCCAGGTGGCAAGTGCTGATGCTCCGGTGCTGGCCGGCCACGTCGCTGATCGGCTGCTCGCGCGACGCGATGCAATCGAAGAAGTTGCCCATGTGGTTGATGATGGCGTCCAGCTTGCCAACGCGCTCGGGCCGGCTGAGGTTGTCGTGCGTGTAGATCTTGAACTGATCTCGCGGCAGCGGCCGCTGTTGCAGGTCATCGACCGGCTTGCCGGCCACCGTGCCGCGGTTGGCCAGGATGTGCCCTTCGCTGCCGGTAAACAGCACGCCGTTGCGGCCCGTGTCGCTGATGGTCAGCTCCACGCCGTTGGCATATTTGCAGCGGACCGAAAAATCGAGCGGCACGTTGTAGCCGTCGCGCACCTCGGGCAGCTTGCCGACGCCCGACACTTCCACCGGCAGCGAGCCGATGCCCCACTGCGCGATGTCCACGTGATGGGCGCCCCAGTCGGTCAACTGGCCGCCGGAGTATTCGTACCACCAGCGGAACGTGTAATGGCAACGCTCTTCGATGTATGGCACGTCCGGCGTCTGGCCTTGCCACAGGTCCCAGTTCAATTTGCCGGATGGCTTGCGTGTTTCGAACGGTCCGCCGACGATGTTCTTGCCCAGCACCACGTCGACGCGCTGGAGCTTGCCGATGCGCCCCTGGCGGACCATTTCGGCGGCCAGCCGGAAGCGCTGATCGCTCCGCTGCCACGAGCCGACTTGCACGACGCGCCCGGTCTCCTGCACCACCTTTTCGATCAAGCGTCCTTCGTCGATGGTCAACGTCAGCGGCTTTTCTACGTATACGTCTTTGCCGGCGCGGCAGGCGTCGATCACCATCTTGGCATGCCAATGGTCGGGCGTGCCGATCAGCACGACGTCCACGTTCTTGTCGGCCAGCAACTTGCGATAGTCGTCAAAGATTTTCGGCGTGCTGCCGAAACTGGCCCGAGCCTGCTCCAGCACATTGCGATCGGCATCGCACAGCGCGACCACGTTGCCATATTGCTGGGCCACGAGCGTAATCACGGTGCCCTGGTAGCGCAGGCCGATTGCACCGATGCCCAGCCGCGCGTTGGGCGAGCGCGGCTTACTGGCGGCCGGCGCCGCGGCCAAAGAAGTTGCCGCATGGCCGGCGGCCAAGGCTCCGGCCGTGGTCTGAAAGAAACCGCGACGATCAAACTGCTGAAGCGACATGTGGACCTCGCGAAAATGCGGAAGGATGAATGTGGAAGGATGAATGGGAAAGGAACACTAATTTCCACTAATTCTCACTAATTCCGATCAGTGTCAATTAGCGCTGATTAGTGTTCCCGAATTCATCCTTCATCATTGTTTATTGGGTTCGACGTAAAACAGGGCCAACCGGTTGCCGATGTCGGCGCCGCTGTAGCGGAGGGTGAATGTATGATTGAAATCCACGGGCGATTCCAGCAGCCAGCGCCAGGTCATGCCGCCGGCCCGTCCGGCAATGGCCAAGCGCGCGGTCTCGTCTGGCGGCAGGCCGCAGAGCAGGCCGAGGGTATCGTCGGACCAGCCGGTTAGCGGCTCTGAATCGACGCTCACGTCCACGCGCGGCTCGCTCTTTTGTTCGCCGCTGACGCTGGTGGCCACATCGACGCGGATGGTCCCGGGCCGATCGTCTTTGCCGGGGGCCTGCGCACCGCTGCCTGCATCGACACGAATGCCGAAGGCCGGCGCGCTTTTGCTAGCCACCGCTTCGCTCGCGACCAGGCCGACCCAGCGGCCACGCCCCGTTATTTTCGTCGGCCCGTCTTGGGATTGTTTCTGATAAATGCCGCGCAGGCGGTAGCCCGGTAGCCCGCCGGCCGCCTGGGCGGCGCGGCGGTCGATCGAAACGCTCAGCTCGACGTCCTTGATCGGCCGCTTGCCGCGATTGAGGGCCGACAGCTCGATGCCGCGCGCAAAGGGCAGCGGCAAGCGGTTCACATAGCCATGATCCTTGGCGAACAGCACCGCGAAGTTCTGATACTTTTTGCCGCCCGCCAGGCCGGGAAACAAGAAGCGCGCCGGGGCCGACAGCGAGGGTTCCTCTTCGCCATCGACGCGGACTTCCAACCACAGGTCGTTGTTGTTGAGAACTTTGGCCGGCGCGTGCAGCTTGAACCATTCGACGATGCCGGCGCCGTCCAGCTTCACGAGCGACACTCGCTTGCCGGGCTCAAGCGACTCCTTGCTCGAATGCTCGCGCGGGTCGAGGTCTTCGTCCTGTTCGCGCATGCCGCCCCAACCGTGCTGCTGATAACGGTAGCTGATGGCCGGCAACCAGCCGCGCGGCACGGTGTTGTCTGGCCCGGCGAACGTTTCCACCTGCACGCTGTTGGGGAACTTCACGTACAGCAAGCGGTAGCGGTCGCCGGCCGCCTGGCGGGCAGTGATCTTCAGCGACTGCTTGAACGGCACGTACGTTAGCAGCGGCTGACCCGGCGGACCGACCAGCGGCAGATGCGAGTTCAACTCGGCGGCCGGGCAATCGATTGCCGGCAGCGGGTTGCCATCGAAGCACAGCGACACCTTCCCGCGCGTGTACGCGCCACTAATCTCTACCACAGCGCCAGGCCCATCGAGTTCGGCGACCACTTCCTCGCCGTCGCTGGCGACCAGGTGGGTCACGGCGCCGCCGGTGGTGTCATCCGGCCGGGTGAGCACGTCGAGGTTCATCAGCCGGTTGAGCGCCACTTCGGCCCCCGACACGGGCCGCGGTCTTTGCCAGGAGGTGAGCCCCACTCCCGGCGGCGCTTCGAGCACGCGCAAATTGCGAAACTCGGTATGGGCGTTGTGATCTTGCAGACCGATCCAACCAGTCAGATGGCGATGCTTGAGTTCCGGCAGCCGCGACGTGTCGGCCTGTTGGGCGAGCACGCCATTGACCCAGGCCGAGATCATGTAGCCATCGGCCTTGATGGTGACGCGGTTCCATTCGTCCGGCTTGTCGGCCTTGGCCAGCGGCTCGAGGTTGCCGTAAATGGCCATGGTCGAATGCCGGGTCATCGGCGTGCCGGGCTGTTCGTCGAGCATTTGCAATTCCATGCCGTCGCCCGAGGGCCAGCCTTCGCGCGGGGTGCGGATGCCCACGCCCGAGTTGCCGCCGCGAGCGATCTTGTACTCCAGCGAGAGCGTGAAATTGCCGAACTGTTTTTCCGTGCGCAGATAGTTGCCGTTCTTGTTGACGAGCACAATCTTGCCGTCTTCGACCAGCCACGAGTCGCGATTGCCGATCGTGTACCAGCCGGTCAGGTCGCGGCCATTGAAGATCGGCTCGCCGGCCGGCTCGGTGAGTTCGAGGTCCGCGACAGTTGTCTTGCCGTGGGCGGCCAGGCTTAGTCCGACGCGCGATATGGCAATGCTCAACGTCGCATTCACTCGCCCATCGACCACCAGTCTAAGCGTTTTTCCGGCCCGCGTGAGGATGGCCGAGTGGTCCTGGCCGGCGGCAATGCGTAAAGAAAGTGTCGTTGGTGAACTGGTCGTAACCGTCGTGCCGCGGTCTACGCCATCAATGACCAGGGTCGGACCCGGCCCTTGCGGCACTGCGGGCAACTCGAGCGTCAACGAGCCGCCTTGCGAGACCTTGAAGCGAAATCGCAGCTCGAAATCGCCAAACGTCCAGCCGGCAAGCAGCGGATGCTTGGGCGAGTCGGCGTGCAAGACGCCTTCCTTGACGCTCCAGCCGCTGGTGTCGGGATCGCCGTATTGCCAGCCGGACAGCGAGTTGCGGTCGAGCAGCTTCAGTCCTGGCGATGTTTCATCGGCCGATATTGAGGCAGGGCCGATGGCGGTCAGCATGGCGGTCGCGGCTATGGCCAAAAACCAAACGCGGTGGATTGGTGTCTGCATGTTGCGGGACGTCCCCGGGGGCGGCTAAGGTCGGATTGAAGGCGGGAAAGCGGCAGACTGCGAGCCTAAACACTGGCGCGGCCGTTTACAAGCTTAAGAACTCCTCGGCCGCCTCGCGCATGATGGTCGTGTCCGGGTCCAGCCCGGTCCAGAGTTTGAAGCACGCGGCCCCCTGGTGCACGACCATGCCCAGCCCGTCGAGCACGCGGCAACCATGTTTGCGGGCCAGCTCCAGCAGCGGCGTTTCGGCCGGATTGAACACCACGTCGGCGGCAATCAGCTCGGGCCGGGCCTTTTTGAAGCTCACCGGTGGGCGCGATTCGGGATCGTTCATGCCGATGCTCGTGGCCTGAACCAGCAAGTCGACTTCGGCCGGAACCGCATACTTGTCGGTCCAAGGGACGAAATCGGAGTGCGTGCCGCCCTGCTGAGCGATCAGTTCGGTGAGCGCCAGCCCGCGCTGGGGGGTGCGGTTGACCACGCTGATGCGTGCGGCACCGGCCAGCGCCAGTTCGACGCCAATGGCCCGGGCGGCACCGCCGGCGCCGAGCATGACGACCTGCTTGCCGGCCGGATCGAACACGCCCACCAGCGACTGCATAAAGCCTTTGCCGTCGGTGTTTTCGCCCACGAGTTGTTCACCCTCGCGGACCAGGCAATTGACGGCCCCGACCGCGGCGGCCGTGGGGCTGAGCCGGTCGAGAAACTCGGTGACCGCCATCGTGTGCGGTCGCGCGATATTCGCGCCGCGAAAGCCGAGGGCCTTGATGCCGCGAACGGCGTCGCCCAGCGACTCGGGCGGGACTTCGAACGACAGGTAGCGCCAATCCAGTCCGTGCCGCGCCAGCACTTTTTCCATCATGAACTGCGTGGGATTGCCGGCGACCGGCTGACCCAACAGGCAACACAGTTCCTGCAAGAGCGGATTGGGCACGCGTGTATCGGCTCCGAAGCGGTTCCAGCGGCCCGACTGAAGGAAGACGAGCGGGTGGTTGTCCGCCGAAATCCTCCGGAGCCGCCCGTATCTTCGCCCGGCGTGGTGGCTTTTGCAAATCGTAGCGCGCGGGCCGGCGCGCGCGTCCGGCCGCGCTTGCGTCATTTACCGACGGGCAGAGTAATCAGCCCGAGGCCGTTGAACGTGCTTTTCGGATCACGCGGAGCTTCGCCGAAGATGCCGATGATCAGCGCACCATCGCCACCGAGCGTGGACTGTCCGCCGCCGCCGGGGCCACCGTACATCGGGCTCTCGTATGAGTCGGCCGGATCAAGGTGGTCCCCCTGGACTCGCATGAAAACCACTTGCAGACTGTCGATGCCCAGGCCGGCTCGGATTTTCAATCCCCCCACCGCGTAACCGGGCTTGGCGAGGATATGCCGGCTATCGGGTGAGCGGGCGCCATGCCAATCGCCGTTCTCGCGGCCCCGCTTGGTCAAAAAGACCGGCCGCATGGCCCCGATGGTTGGTTGGCCGTGAAAATCGCCGTATGCAAATAACAAGCCGATCAGCAAACCGTCATTTCGGTTCGTATCCCGATATGCTTGGTCACCGTGGCCATACTCGATGGTGTCCACGGTTTTTCCGCTACCGATTGCCACACGAACGGACTCGGCAACCGTCTCGTTCAACTTCTGATCACTCCATGCGGCGAAGTCGCCCTCGTCGAGTTGCTGGGCGCGATTGGACGCGGGCGTGGGACGCGCGGAACCCGTCGTATTCGTCTGGCGGCTGGTACCAGTTTGCTGAGGCGGCCCGATCCGTCCGCTACGCGACCGGCCGGGCGGATTGCCGGGACCTGTGGGACCATTGTTCGGATTGCCGTTATCGGCGATCGCGGCAGGCGGGGGCTCGGGAGCAGGCACTTCGCTGGGGCGCTGAAGATCAGGATCAATTCCGACGCCCTTGCAGATCGGGCACTTGATCAACGACTTGCCGCCGCAGACCGGGCAAGCTGCGGCAGACCTCGTGCGGCCATTGCTCACCATGACCTGGCCGGCGTTGCAGCCCGGGGCGCCGCACTTCAGCACACCCAGCGCATTGCAAACCAGGCAGTCGCGGTCTTCATAAAAGCCGGAATTGGCCACGAGCGTGCTGTTGGCGGTCTTAGAGCGGCTCCAAACGAGCACGGTGGCGGGGCTGACCTTTTGGTCCACGGCCGGCCACTCGAGCGGCTGACGATTGATTTCCGGCGATTTAAAGTCCGGCACGTGCTGCTGAACAAAGGCCAGTGCGGCGGCGCTGGGAATGCCGCCGCCGTATTTACCTTCGGTGTTGGTCATCACGGTCGTTACGGCCACGATGTTGCCGCGGTTGTCGCACACGGGTCCGCCGCTGTTGCCGTGGTTGATCACGGCATCGTACAAGTACATATCGTCCACAGCCGAACTGGGCACCGCCGAGATCACGCCCCGCGTCGCTTTGAGAGAAGCCCCCAGCACGAACATCTCCGGATAGCCCAACGTCATGATGTCCGTGCCGCGGCCCAGCGGGGCGGGGTCTATGGCCACGGGCGTGGCGGCCAACTCGTCGCACCGCAACAGTGCCAGATCGGGCTTTTCGGATTGGGCCACGAGCGTGGCATGCAGCAAGTGGTCCTTGGCTCCTTCGCTGGTTTGCAGGTCGAACGAAGTTCCCTTGGAGATCACGTGGCGATTGGTCAGCACATAATGCGGAAAGACGACAAATCCGGTGCCGCCGCCGATCACCACCGATCCGTCCTCCGAGGGCTTGGGCGCCGACGATTCGACGGTTTTGTCCTTGTCACCTTGCTTGGCCAGCGACATCGACTCTTCGTCGATGAACATCCACATCCAGCCACGCTTCAGGTCGGCGCGCTCGAATTTTTCGCTGGCCAGCAGCGTGGCATACATGTTCGTTGCGCCGTCGAGCATCGCCTTGGGCAGGTTGATCTTGTTCTTCGCTGCCTGGTCCAGCAGCCGACCCAAGTTCTGCATGATGCACTGGTTGGGTTCCAGCTTGATGGCCTTGCGCCAACTAGCCATTGCAATCACCATGTCTCCGCGGCGCATGGCCGCAAGGGCCTGGTTATTGAGCACGGCCACGTTGTTCGGCTCACGCTTAGCGCAGGCGTCGAAGTATTGCTTGCTCTTGGTGTAGTTCGAGCTGAGCATCGAATACAGCATGCCGATCATGAAATCGGCGCGAATGCTCTCGGGCTCGACCTTAGCGGCTTCGGCGAACTTGGTCCGAAACGCATCCTCCTGCTTCAATCGCAGCAATTCGAGCCCCTGCTTCATCAGCGAGTTAGCCTTGTCGCGCCGCTGGCGGAACGCCGCTTGCGTGATCCAGCGATTGCCGACCCGCACCATTTTGTCGGCGGCCAGCTTGCTGAGCTCTTCCATCTTCGGGGTGATGGCCTGCCGCTCGGCTTCGGTCGTCTGCGGGTCACCACGAAAAACCTGGTACAGCCGCAGGGCTTCTTCGGCCGTCTGGCAGGCGGCAGCATCCCGTTCAAGCTTCGAGACACGTTCACTCCTGCCGCCACTCGGTTTGTGCGACTGGCTGCGGGCATATTCCTGGTCGGCGCGACTGAGCTTGTCCAGCGGGATATCCCGCTCGACGCCGCTACGCAGCCGCAGTCGCACGGTGCCGCCCTC
The DNA here is from genome assembly GCA_036268995.1 of Pirellulales bacterium. Classification (GTDB taxonomy): domain Bacteria; phylum Planctomycetota; class Planctomycetia; order Pirellulales; family PNKZ01; genus DATATB01. Next base: position 40,364 of record DATATB010000010.1, read on the forward strand.
GCGCAACTCGACAAGTTCCGCCTCGGTCTTGAAGCCGCCGGCCGCCGCCGTCCAGGTGCGGTACTCGGCGTGACCCACTGCAGGCAGCGAGATCACCAACAAAACGAGCGGCAGTAAGCCGCGCAATCGCGGGAAGGAGATCATATGAAGGGTCTCAGCGAAACTGAGCGCAGCAGGTTTGTGTGGGTCGATAAGGCCAGCCGGTTTTCAAACTCGCCCGACGATATGTGGGCAGTCGGTGTGAACCGCTAATTCTATTGGGCACAGAATCCGGTCGCAAAGATTTTTGATGAGAATCCACATCGATCAATTGCCCGTGACGGTGATCAGCCCCAGGCCGATGAAGGCGCTATCGGGATCGTTGGGAAGACGACCATATATTCCGACGATGGGTTCGCCCGTGCCGCCGAGCAGTTGAGGCGGCCGCCCCTGCCCGCCGCTGCCGCCATACACGGGGCTTTCGTACGCATCCCGAGGATCGAGCCGATCGCCATTGATGCGCATGTAAATGAGCGACACGCTGTCGATGCCCAGCCCGGACCGGACGTTGATTCCGCCGACTGCATAGCCGGGCCGCGCGATCGCCGAGACCATGTCCCCGCCGGGCGGCCCGTAGTAATTTCCCCGATCGCGGCCGCGTGCGTTGTAATACATGGGTTTGACCGAGTTGATGACGGTCGCACCGCGAAAATCGCAAACGTGAAAATAGAGACCGATCAAGATGCCGCCGTCTCGGTTCACCGCACGAAACTGTTTTTCGCCGCTGCCCGCGAGCGCGGTGTCTACGGTTTGATTATCTCGGACGGCATTGTGGAGCCGGTCGTGCAGCCTCTTATCGAGCACGAAGTCGCGCCAGGCAAGCGAGCTGCCGTCGTTTTTCGGCTGCTTGATGGAGGGCTGCCCAAAGATGACTGTCCTCGGTGGCCGGGCGCTGGGCGGAGGATTCGTGCGCGGCCGAGTGGATGGCGGCGGGGTCGGCTGGACGCGCACGCAATCCGGATCGATGCCGGTGCCCTTGCAGATCGGGCAAGGCACGAGCCCCTTGCCGCCGCAGTGCGTGCAGGCCGCCACGGTCACGTTTCGGCTGCTGCGTGTGGCGACCATTCCATTCACGCAACCCGGCGCACTGCACCGCAGCACGCTCAGCCCGTTGCAGACCAGGCAGTCGCGATCCTCGTAATAGCCCGCGCTGCCGGCCGCCACACTGTTGCCGGGGGTTTTCGAGCGGGTCCAAATGAGCACGGTCGAGGGGCTGACGCGCTGGTCCACCGCCGGCCATTCGAGTTTTTCCTCGCTGGGCTCGATGCGCTCGAAGCCGGGCACGTGCTTCTGGACAAATGCCAGCGCCGCGGCGCCGGGGATTCCGCCGCCGTATTTGCCTTCGGTGTTGGTCATGATCGTGGTCACCGCCACGACATTGCCCCGGCTGTCGCACACGGGGCCGCCGCTGTTGCCGTGATTGACCACCGCGTCGTACAGGTACATGTCTTCCACAGCCGAACTGGGCACCGCCGAGATCACGCCGCGCGTGGCCTTGAGCGACGCGCCCAGCACGAACATCTCGGGATAGCCCAGCGTCATGATGTCGGTGCCGCGTCCCAACGGGGCCGGATCAATGGGTACTGGTGACGCGTCCAAGTCCGGACAGTGCAGCAGCGCCAGGTCGGGCTTTTCCGAGCGGGCCACGAGCGTCGCTCTCAGCAGCGTGTCTTTCGAGCCCTCGCTGGTCTGAATGTCGTACGACGTGCCGCCGTCGACCACGTGATTGTTCGTGAGAATGTATTGGGGATAGACGACGAAGCCCGTACCGCCGCTGATCACGACCGAGCCGTCTTCGGCCGCCTTGGGCGCCGCCGACTCGACGGTCTTGCCCTTTTCGCCTTGCTTGGCCAGCGACATCGACTCCTCGTCGATGAACATCCACATCCAGCCCTTTTTCAGATCGGCGCGCTCGAATTTTTCGCTGGTCAGCAATGTGCCGTACATGTTGATCGCCGTGTCGAGCGACGCCTTGGGCACGCTGATCTTATTCTTCGCGGCCTGATCGACCAGGCGGCCCAGGTTCTGCGTGATGCACTGATTGGGGCCCAGCTTGACGGCCCTGCGCCAGTTGGTGATGGCCGTGTTCATGTCGCCGCGGCGCATGGCCGCCAGGGCCACATTGTTGAGCACGGCCACGTTGTTCGGCTCGCGCTTGGCGCAGGCGTCGAAGTACTGCTTGCTCTTGGTGTAGTTCGAGCTGAGCATCGAATACAGCATGCCGATCATGAAGTCGGCGCGAATGCTCTCGGGCTCGACCTTGGCGGCTTCGGCAAATTTGGACCGAAACGCCTCTTCCTGTTTCAATCGCAGCATTTCCAGCCCCAGTTTCATCAGCGAGTTGGCCCGATTGCGGCGCTCGCGGAATTCCTCGGGCGTGGCCCACTTGCTGCCGATGCGGATCATCTTCTTCTCGGCCAGGACGTACAGCTCGTCGAAACGGGCGGAAATGGCTTCGCGCTCGGCGCGGGTGGTTTGTGGATCCTCGCGAAACACGCGATACAGCCGCAAGGCTTCTTCGGCCGTCTGGCAGTCGGCGGCCTCTCGTTCGAGTTTCGCGACCCGATCGGTTCGGGCCCCGCCTGGCTTTTCATTCTGGCTGCGAACGTAGTCCTGGTCAGCCGGGCTGAGCTTTTCCAGGGCAACTTCGCGTTCGCCGCCGCTGCGCAGCCGCATGCGAACACGGCCGTCGCGCAGCTCCATGAATTCGCCTTCGGTCTTGAAGCCGCCGGCCGCCGCCGTCCAGGTGCGATATTCGGCAGCGCAAAAGTTCGGCCCAACTGCCAGCAGCAGCAACAACCAGACCAGCGGCAAGCTCCAGCGTGCTTGCGGTTTCATCGAATGAAAGATCCTGTCGGTTGCAGGCAGGCGACCATCGGCCAGATCGAGCGGCGCTTCTGCCGCGGGACGCGATCCAGCATGCCCCCCACCTCGGCCGTCCATTCTATGTTACGGACCCGCCGCGGAGCAAAATGTTGCCGGCAAAAACCGTTTGGGTAAACAATCCCCAGAAGCGGGCTGGAAATGGCCGCCGGGCGAATCATGCTGGAAGCATGAAATGGCAATCGGCAATCGTGTTGCTGTTGGTGGCGGCGCTGGCCGCGGTCGATCTTTCGGCGCTCATTTCCATGACCAGCGAACTGGCCGCCGATTGCGTGCTGGCTTTGGCCGCCAGCCAGGTCGGCCTGGCGGCCTTGTGGTGCGCAGCCGGCGGGGGATCGATGTTTGTTCGGCTGGCCGCCGCCGGGCTGGTCGTGAACGTCTGGAGCTCCGCCCTGGGACCCTTCAGCCACGAAATGGCAACCGTGCTGCTCAGCGAACTCGGCGTGGTGCTGGCCGTCGTCTTGTGCCGGCGGCTGCTGGCCAATGTCACTGACAATCAAACAATGAATCAAACGGTGCCCAGCCATGCCGCCGGATTCAAAGCCTGTGTCTCGCTGGCCGACATGCTGGCCTTGACGACAGTGTTCGCCCTGTTGCTGGGGCCGATTTCCTCATTCGAGCCCACGCCGGCCGGCGAGAACCTCAAGCTCCTGGGAGCCGCGCTGGGCTGCCAGGTGCTGGCCGTAGCCTGGGCCATGCTCAGTAGCGGCGCGAGCGTCCAGCGCTGGACTGTTGCACTGGCGGCCAGCGCCCTGCCGATGCTCGCCGCGGCGCGGCGACTCGATTCGCCCGGGCGTGGACTGCGCATCGCTCTGCTGTCGGCCGGCCTACTGATATGCGCGCTGGCTGTAGTGAATGTTTGCGGGCGGTTGAAATCGCCGGCGGGCGCAGCGGCTTGAGCACTCCGGCATAAATGCGGGAACGCTTCGGGGTGCCACTGCTGGCTCGTCCAGCAGTGCGGAGTTCGATCGGTGCTCCACCACATTGCTGGACGAGCCAGCAGTGGCACCCGTTGTAGAACCCCCGGCACACTGAAACACGACATTAGCTCATGAAACTCCGCCGGGCGTCCACAGCCGGCCGCCGGTGGGTGTTGAATCGGCCAGCCGCCGGGCTTTGATCCGCACGTACGGCGCTACGTAGCGGCTGCGATGGGCAAATGTGCCGATGGTTGCATCGGGCTTGGCGTGCAGCGGCTCGATCAGATCTTCGATCACAAAGCCGCTGCGGCATAGCCCGCCGAGCAGCTCTTCCCAGCGGTGCAGAAATTCGAGCGTGCCGTGTTCGCGGTGCGGGCTGCCGGCCACCGGCGGCAGCGGCCCGCTGCGATAATAGGGCTCGAGCAATTCGTAGCCCAGCGGCGAAGGATCCACGGCCGCCTGCAAACTGGCCGGCTGCTTGTGCTGGCTGACGTACAGGCCGCCGGCGGCGACTACGCGGGCCACCTGGCGATAAACGAGCGTCACGTCGGGCACGTAGCAGGTGCTCACTGGCTGCACGACCATTTCGAACTCGCCGGCGGCAAACATCGACAGATCTTCCATCGATGTTTCGACTGTGCGGACGTCGAGCCCGCGCTCGGCCGCCACCTGGCGATCCAGGACCAGCATTTCGCGGCTGAGATCCACGACCGTGACGATGGCCCCGGCCGCCGCGTACAAGATGCTCTGCCGACCGCCGCCACTGGCCAGGCACAACAGCCGCTTGCCGGTCACGTCGCCCAGCCACCCGGTATCGATCTGCTCCTGCGGCCGGGCCACGTCCTCATCGGCCGCCGGCTGAGTAAACCGCTGCCGTTTTTTTACCCGCGCATCCCACGCCCGGCGATTATGCTCGCGAGCGGTGGAAGCCAGCGGATCGTTCTCCCCTTCCGTCATCGTATTCCAAAAGAATCACGAGATTACGGCCCAACGAGACCCAGGTCGCGGAAGATCTTGCGGGCGAGATGGTCATCGATTTCATTGTGCCGAGGCACGGCGGCGCGTCGACCATTTATTGAGTTGCCCCACCGAGAATGCTTGGCGCCATCGCGGATAAGCACGCAGTCATGCTTGCGTAGGTGGGCAATCGGCACATGCCGCTTCAAGTCTCGATGCTCACTTCCTCGTAGGAGCCCTGGCATGAGGCTAGCGCCTCGGCGCGATTCATTTCCAGCGCTTCGTGGAGAGCAGACTGGAGGTTTTCGAGCAATTCCTCGCGCGTGGCCCCTTGTGAGTTCACGCCCGAAACCTCCTCGATCCAACCGATCCACCACGGGCCTCGTTGCTGAACGACGGCTGTATAGGCTTGCGGCATAAAAAAGCTCTCGGCTTAAGTCTCTCCTAAGGATGCCCTGTAACTGAACAATTGGCAACCGCTCGGCCTATTTGGCGCAACAAAAACGCCGGGCGGAAGTTTGCGTTCCGCCCGGCGCGATCGTAATTCAGAATCCGACGTTGCGGCGACCGTTAGTCCAGGAAGCCGGCTAGTTCTTGGCTGCGGCTGGGTTGCTGCAGCTTGCGGACGGCCTTGGCTTCGATCTGGCGGATGCGCTCGCGGGTGACTTTGAAGATGTGGCCGACTTCTTCCAGCGTGTAGCTGTAGCCGTCGCCCAGTCCGTAACGAAGCTTGATGATCTCGCGCTCGCGGTAGCTGAGCGTCTTGAGCACCTTGTTGATCCGCCCGCGGAGCATTTCCTGGGCGGCGCCGGTGGCCGGGCTCTCGACGCCCTGGTCGGGCAGCAGATCGCCAAAATGGCTGTCCTCGCTGTTGCCCACCGGACGATCGAGGCTGATCGGATAGCGGCTCATGGCCAACACGCGACGCGTCTCGTCGACCGCCGTGCCGGCGGCCTTGGCCGTTTCTTCGATCGTCGGCTCGCGGCCGAGTTCTTGCAAAAGCTGCCGCGAGACATTGCGGACCTTGGACATGGTTTCGACCATGTGCACCGGGATGCGGATGGTGCGGCTCTGGTCGGCCACGGCCCGGGTGATCGCCTGGCGAATCCACCACGTGGCGTAGGTGCAGAACTTGAACCCGCGCCGATACTCGAATTTGTCCACGGCCCGCATCAGGCCGGCGTTGCCCTCCTGGATCAAATCCAGGAAGCTCAACCCACGGTTGCGGTACTTTTTGGCAATCGACACGACCAGCCGCAGGTTGCCTTCCGACAGCCCGCGCTTGGCCTTTTGATACTGTGCGTACACGGCGTTGAGGCAGCGCACGCGATTACGCAGGCTGGTGGGCGTTTCCTGCGTCAGACACAGGATCGACCGCAACTCCGAGAGCCAGGCCTTGCGCTCGTCGGCCGGGCCTTTAGCCGCCTTGTGATTGGCGATCCGGGCCTTGAGCGCGTCGACATGATGGCTGTAGTCCTCGAGCGTCTTGATCAGCGACTCGATCCGCTGGGTGCGCAGGCCGAGTTCTTCGACCAGGCGGACGGCGCGGCGACGACGACGGGCCAGGCGCACCCAGGCCTCGCGGCGCTCGCCCGAACGGCGGTTTTTGTTCAGCGAGATACGATAGTCGTCCCAGTTGCGCTTGAGCAGGATGTCGAGCGTGCGCAGATTATGGGGGAAACGCCCCAAGATCTGGTCCTTCTCCAAGCGATCGGTGACCGACACTTGCACGGTGCGGTCGAAGGGAAGCTCGCCCGTGTGGACGCGCTTGAGCACCTTCGAGGCGTTCTTGATCACCAGGTCGCATTCCAGCAGTTTGCGGCGGAAGCGAGCGCGCGTGATCTCGATTTCCTTGGCCAGCGCGATTTCTTCCTGCCGCGTGAGCAGGGGGATTTCGCCCATCTGGGTCAAGTACATGCGGACCGGATCGTCGGACCACGATTCGGCTTCCTCGCCGGTGGCCGCCAACAGGTCGTCGGGCTTAAGGTCGGCGTCGGAGTCCGCGTCGTCGGCAACCGCGAGCAGGTCGTCCTGCAAGTCGTCGTCTTCGACGTCGTCCTTGTCGGCCAACTCTACGGCTTCGTCAGAAGCGGGCGTCCCTTCGTCTTCCAATTCGTCCAACAATGCATCGTACAAAGTTCACGCTCCTACAAGGTGAGACACGGATTTTCCAGGGCAGGCGGAAACCACTTGCGGCCGCGATACAACCGCCGGACGGGCCCGGACGATTAAAACACCCAGACGAATCAAGCAGCCGGATGGCCAGACTTCCTCAAGCAGGCCGAGTGGCGCGTGCAGCAGAGGCAAGGCGGGTAGGGCCTCCTGCTTAGGAGTGCACGGGTGCCACATTTAAACGCCCCCAAAGTCCAGCAATTATCCGCGCCAGGGTGCCGAAAAGCCAACAAATTCTATCACGATTTTTTCAGTCTCTGACCGACACGGTCCATTTGGAAAAAGATGCCCTAGGGGCAAGAGAAATGGACTGCGCATTCGACGCAAATTATCTATTTTAAACAAGCCGCTTTGCCCGGCGAGACCACCGCGACCACTGCACGCGTCGCACGACGTGTGTCTCGCTGGCCACCGCAATTATTCGGTGCGCCGCGCCCGCGGTCCAGGGTCGCTAGCACGCGAAAAGCGACAAAAACTTCCGCCGCACGCCACGAAGGCCGGCGACATGCTGCACGGTTCGCCTTGGGCGTCTAGACCTCCGGCAGCGTCTTGATGAAGGCGGCGGCTTGCTTCATGCCGCAGTCCATAGCGCCTGAATAAACCTTGATTGCAGCCCGGCGGTTGCCTGCCTTGATCAGTCGGCGAATCGTATCGAGGTCTTTGGGTAGGAGCACGCGGGGTGGAGTCGAGTTCGCGGAGGTCGGAGGTGGGGAAAGCCGACCGCCGTGGGGCGCAAGCGCCGGGCGGTCACGTTGTTGTTGCATGGAATCCTGGTGCAGGACAGTGATGGTGGGGCGGAGAGCAGCATGAAATCTAGTCTCCGCTGATTGCCGGCATGGCTCAATCCTTCGACTTGGGTCGCGCACGCCCCTAACAAGGATGCCGCCCGTCCTGGGCCACCCTCGGCTTCCCGGCCCTGAATGTCAGGCCGCGAGCGCCGGCCGCGGGCCCTACGCCGCCCGGCGGCTTGCGATAGAATGAGCCGCCGCCCGGTGCGTGACATGCAACGGCGGTATTCGTCGTTTTCGCCTTTTCGCTCAATCCTTTCGAGGAGCACCGCGCATCATGATCCTGGCCGGCAAAGTAGCCCTGGTGACCGGCGCCAGCCGGGGCATTGGCCGCGCGGCAGCCCTGGCTCTGGCCGAGGCGGGTGCCGACGTGGTGGTCAATCACCTGGCCGAGCCGGACGACGCCGCGCGCGTGATCGACGACATCGGGCGGCTGGGGCGCCGCGGGCTGGCCATCGAAGCCGACGTGGCCGATCGCCTGGCGGTCGACGAAATGGTGCGGCAGGCCCGAGCCGAGCTGGGCGGGCTGGACGTGGCCGTGACCAATGCGGCCTTTAGCGATCGCGAACCCTTTCATTTGGCCGACCTGCGCGGATTTGCCCGCACGATCGACGTGACGATGTGGGGCGCGTTTCACACGCTCCGCGCCGCGGCGCTGGCGATGATCGAGCAGGCCGGCGGCGGGTCGATCGTCGTGGTCAGCTCGCCGCATGCCCGGATCGCGGTCCCCGGCTCGATGGCCTACAACATGGCGAAAGCGGCGATCGACCAGATGGCCCGCACCGCTGCGCTGGAGCTGGCCGAGCACCGGATTCGCGTCAATATCCTGCACCCCGGCTGGATCGACACGCCCGGCGAGCGCAAGTTTGCCAGCGAGCCGCAATTGGAACAGGCCGGCCTCAAACTCCCCTGGAAGCGGTTGGGACGGCCGGAGGAGATCGCCCGCGGGATCGTCTTCCTCAGCGATCCGGCCAGCGAATACATCACCGGCAGCACGCTCAATATCGACGGCGGCATCACCTTGCCGTGGTGGGCCAATCGCGGCTCGGCGGTATCGGAATAGGAAATGATGAATGCGGAAGGATGAATGATGAATGGGGCAGGGGCAGCGGGTTGAGGTATTTCATTTATCATTCCGCATTCATCATTCCGCATTGGCTTTCGCCCGGTTATTCTGACTGCGGCTTTTGACCGAGGATTTTCTCATGCATGCGAACATGTTTCTGGCGCAACTTTCCGCCGACTCGGCCGGGCTGCTGCTGGGCGCCGCGGTGCTGCTGCTGTTGGCCGGGGCCTTTCTGCTGGTCCTGATGATCTACGGCAACCTCTGGTTCCAGGCGTACATGTCCAACGCCCGGGTCAGCCTGTTCAGCCTGATTGGCATGACGCTGCGCCAGGTCGACGCCCGGACCATCGTACGCTCCAAGATCATGGCCATGCAGGCGGGCATCGGCAACGATGCGGTCACGGGCATCACCACCCGGCGGCTTGAGGCCCATTACCTGGCCGGCGGCAATGTGCCCGGCGTGATCCGGGCGATCATCGCCGCCCATCGCGCCGACATCGACCTGGACTTCGACCGGGCCGCGGCCATCGATCTGGCCGGCCGCGACGTGCTCGAAGCGGTGCAGACCAGCGTGTATCCCAAAGTGATCGATTGCCCCGATCAAAAGAGCCGCTCGACCTTAAGCGCCATCGCCAAAAACGGCGTCGAGTTGAAGATTCGCGCTCGGGTCACTGTCCGCACGAACCTCAAGCAATTGATCGGCGGAGCCACGGAAGAAACGGTCATCGCCCGCGTGGGCGAAGGGATCATCACGTCCATCGGATCGTCGGAAAACCATCTGGTCGTGATGGAAAACCCCAACCTGATTTCAAAGGCGGTGCTCGACCGCGGGCTGGATGCCCAGACCGCCTTTGAGATTGTCTCGATCGACATTGCCGACATCGACGTGGGCGAGAACATCGGGGCCCGCTTGCAGGCCGATCAGGCCGAAGCCGACACGCGCGTGGCCCGGGCCAGGGCCGAAGAGCGCCGCGCCATCGCCATTGCCCGCGAGCAGGAGATGCGGGCCAAGGTAGCCGAGAACCGGGCCCGCGTGGTGCTGGCCGAATCGCAAGTGCCGCTGGCCATGGCCACCGCCTTCCGCGAGGGGCATTTTGAGGCGCAGTCTGTCCCGGCGGCGCCCAATGCGCGCGGCAAGACGTAGCGCATGCTGCCGGCGGTCCCGCAGATTTGCCGTCGGGCCCAGCCTGAATCAGGCGTTTGACTAGACTGTCAATCTAGAATACGATTCTAGTCAATTCGGCGGCAGGCGTCCGAACCGCGATTGATCCTGGCGCTGCCGCCACCCGCGTCGACGTCCCGCCCGAACCGACCGCCCTGGCGGAGCCGATCTCATGCTCACGATCGTTGGTAAACCGCAGAGCAGCCCTACGGCGTCTCGAATATGTTGAGCACCATCTACCGCGCCATTGGCATCGATCCCGCCACTAGCTTCGTCAACTCGAGCGGCCGGCCGATCGCCATTCTCGACCAGCGCGAACCGATCGCCGGATTGCTCTGATCGGGCCGTCGCCCGCAAGCGGTTTTTGCGGGGCATCGACAGTCGACACGCGCGGGCCGGCCGATTAGGCTATGCTGCACTCGCCGCCCGTGCCTGCCGATTCCGCACCCGCCTTGGAGAAAACTCCCATGATCGCACGCCTGAGCCTTTGCCTGTTGATGGTCCTGCTGCCGGCAGCGCGGCTGCTGGCTGCGCCCGATCCAGAGCAGCCGGCCATTGCGCCGGGCGACCAGGTGATCAAGCTGTTCAACGGCCGCGACATGACCGGCCTGTATACCTGGCTGCGCGAGACCCAGTACGAAGACCCCAAGCACGTGTTCACCGTCCACGACGGACTGCTGCACATCTCGGGCGACGGCTACGGCTACGTGACCACCAAGCAAGCCTACAAGGATTACCGGCTGATCGCCGAGTTCCGCTGGGGCACGCGCACCTGGGGCACGCGCAAGGACCGGACCAAGGATTCGGGCATTCTCGTACACTGCGTCGGGCCCGACGGCAACAACGGCAACTGGATGGCCTCGATCGAAGCGCAGATCATCGAAGGCGGCGTGGGCGATCTGCTGGTGGTCGGCGGCAAGTACAGCGACGGCTCGGCCGTGCCCATGTCGCTCACCTGCGAGCTGCGCACCGACGCCCAGGGCAACATCTTCAAGGACGCGATGGGCGTATATTGGAAAAAGGGCGGCCCGCGGAAGACTTTTCCTGCCGGGCGCATCAATTGGTACGGCCGCGACCCGGACTGGAAAGACGTGCTGGGCTTCCGCGGCAAGCAAGACGTCGAGAGTCCCGACGGCCAGTGGACGCGGATGGAAGTCATCTGCGACGGCGGCCACGTCCGCGTAATCGTCAACGGCGTGCCGGTGAACGAAGGTTTTGACGCCTTCCCTTCGGCCGGCAAGATCATCTTCCAGACCGAGATGGCCGAAATCTTCTTCCGCAAAATCGAACTCTGGCCGCTACCGAGCAAGTAAAAAGCAATGCGGAAGTAGGAAGTATGACTGATGAATGGAAAACGGCGGCCGGCGCCGGCTTCCCCTATTCATCATTCATCATTTCCTCTCACTCCTCCTCGTCAAACTCCACTTCGTCTTTGCGTTGCGAGGGAAAGCAGACGGCCGCCACGCCCAGCGTCACGGCCACGCCCGTGACGACGTAGGCCAGCATGTAGCCCTGTTCGGCGGGCTTTTCCACCTCGGGGCCCTTGCGTGGGGCGGCGTGCAGGTCAGCGGTCAGACCCAGCCAAAGGACCGACGCGGCCAAAGCCGCCAGTGAGTTGCGGCCTAGAAGCGAGCGGCTATTCATTGGACTCACCTCAAGAATTCGAATGAGCATTATAAGAGCTGCTCGAGCGGTTGAGCCAGCTCGCGGAAACGGCGGACCGGCATGGCCAGCGTGTCCCAGCGCGACGAAATCTGCCGGGCGTGGCAGACGTATTCCGCCAGCCGGATGGCCACAAAGCCATACGTCCGGTCGCGAAAGTCGTACAACTGCTCGGCCGGCAGCGGCGCCCGCCGCCCGCGTACATTGTAAGCGAACACGAACAGCGCCGAAAAGCGCTCGCCAAAAAGTTGTTCCCAGCGCGACAAGCTAACCAGGTCGTCGCGGGTCGACCAGTTTTTCCAGTATTGCCGCCCGCGGCCGGAGGGAAACAGCCGGCCTTTCACGTCCACCAGCCAGGAGCGGCCGCTGGACGACGAGACAATGAAATCCAGACTCTTGACCGAGCCATCGGCCAGCACCGCGCGCTTGGCCTCATCCACGGCCACGTAAGCCACGTGCCGCGACCGCAAAAACTCTTCAAAAGCCAACTCGTAATGGTTGTCGCGGTCGGCCATGAGGGGAAATGCGGAAGTAGGAATGATGAATGATGAATGATGAATGATGAATGGAAGACGAATCAATGATGCAGCCGGCACGGGCTATCCGTCATTCCGCATTCATCATTCATACTTCATCATTCTTATCGGCGCCAAGCAGTTCGCTCACCGCGGCCACCAGGGCTTGGGGTGAATCCCCCAGCGCGACGACCTGGCTCTGGCCGCTGGCCAGGTCTTTGAGCTGACACGTGCCGGCCGACCATTCGTCCTCGCCGATGATCACGGCCAGCCGGAACCCGCGGCGATCGGCGTATTTGAGCTGCTGCCCCAGCCGCTTGCACTCGGGATACACTTCGACGCCGATGCCGGCGGCGCGCAGGGCCGCGGCCAGCCGCAGATAATCGTGCAAGCGCTCGGCGACAAAGAACGGCACGAAGACGGGGGCCGGGGTGGCAACGCGCTCCAGCAGCCCCAACTCTTCCATGGCGGCCAGCAGCCGGTCCAAACCCAACGAAGCGCCGATGCCCGGCAACTGCTGATGGGTGTAGAGCGCCGCCAGGTTGTCGTAACGCCCGCCCGAGCAGACGCTGCCGATGGCCGGCAGGCGGTCCAGAAAAGTTTCAAAAATCGTGCCGGTGTAATAATCGAGGCCCCGGGCAATCGCCACGTCCAGCTTCAGCCGCCGCTCGGGCACGCCGGCGGCCGTGCAAGCTTTTAATAGCTCGTTCAGCCTGGAAATGCCTTGCTGGCCGGCCTCGTTGCTGCCCACCAGCGGCTCGAGTCCCCGCAGGATTTCGTCGCTGGTGCCGGACAGTTCGGCCATACGCAAAACTTCGGCGGCCTGAGCGCTGGTGGCGCCGGCCACGGCCACCATTTCGTCGGCCACTTTTTGGGGCCCGATCTTGGCGAGCTTGTCGAGCGCCCGCAGCACGTCGGTGGCCCGCTCGGCCAAGCCCAGCTTTTCCAGCAGCCCGGTGAGCACGCGGCGGTTGTTGACGTGAATCGCAAAATCGTCAAAGCCGATCGCCAGCAGCAGGTCGTGGATCACGAGCCCCGTTTCGATGTCGGCCACCACGCTCTCGGTCCCGATCGTGTCAAAATCGCACTGCATGAACTCGCGGTATCGGCCGCGCTGCGTGTTCTCGCCCCGCCAGACGGCCGCAATGTGGTAGCGCTTGAAAGGCGTGCCCAATTGGCCGATGTGCTCGGCCGCGAACCGGGCCAGCGGCACCGTCAGATCGAAGCGCAGGCCGACCCAGCGATCGCCCGAGTCCTGGAATTTATAGAGTTGCTTGTCGGTCTCGGCCCCGCCCTTGCCGGCCAGGATGTCAAGATACTCCAGCGCAGGCGTGTCGATCGGGCTGTAGCCGTACGAGCGATACACGCGCCGGGCCGTCTCGATCAGCCGCTCGCGCGGGATCATCGTCTCGGGCAGGTAATCGCGAAAGCCCTTGAGCGTCCGCGGCTCGATCAGCTTGGGTCTATTCACGGCGAAGAGAGTGAAAAGTGAACAGTGAAAAGTGGAAAATGGAAGCGTTCAAGCGGACGCTGAGAGAACTTTCAGCCCACGATCGGCAGTAGCGGCGGGCGCGGGCTGCGGAAGCCGGCCTCTTTGTCGGGAAATATTACGTCCATGTACTCCTGCACCTGCTCGGCCGTCTCGAAATAGCGGTCGTACACGTAGCGGTCGTCGTACTCGCAATTGTCGGTCGAGTAGTCGCGGCAGATGCTCGGCCGGGTGTGGTAGATGCCGCAGCGGTTGTCGCTCTGCAAGTGGCGGCAGGGCGTGTGCACCAGCAGGTACCAGGTGTCGTCCTCGGTAAACACCGTCGCCGCTTCGTGCAGCACGTACCAGCGAATAAAGTCCAGGTCGTTGCGTTCGGTGGGCGTTTCCATGGCCAGCGCAAAATAGCGGCAGCACTTGGCCGAACAATAGTCGCACAGCACCTCGCCCGGCTTCAAATCACCCCGGGCAATCGGCGGCTTGGTAGCCGAAGCCATCTTAATATTCTCCATCATCAACCGTACAAAAAACCGCTGGCAATGCCCATATCACGCGTACGCGGCACAGCACGCAACGTTAGCAAAACGGCTCCGTCAACACCAGCACCTGCCCTTGCGGGATTGTCCCTCAGTGGCCACCTGCCATAAGGTGAAACAGGCGGAACACGAGGCCAACGCGACGACGAGGATTTGAACAGAAGCACGCCAAGAGCGCGAAGGAAACGCAGCTTTCAGTCCTTCGCGCTCTTGGCGATCTTCTGTTCAACTGTTTTGTCTTTGCCTTTTCGTCTTTTCCTCTGTTTCCTTTGGTTTCCGACAACAATTCCTAGCCCACAATTTTTGGAAGGGGGCCAAGCACCATGCAGGCGGACACGCGGTCGGTCATTGTGCTGGGAGGCGGAGCCGCGGGGCTGGCGGCAGCCGGCTCGCTGGCCGCGGCGGGGCACGCCGTGACGCTCATCGAAGCGCGCGATCGGCTGGGTGGCCGGATCGATACCCGCCAGCCGCCGGGCTGGCCCGTGGCAATCGAGCGCGGGGCCGAGTTCATTCATGGCCGGCCGCCGGAAACCTGGGATTTGTTGCGCGAAGCCGGCTTGGCCGCCTGCGACGTGACCAGCGAGCACTGGATTTTCAGCGCAGGGCATCTGCGCCGTCGCCCGGAAATCTGGGACGAGGCCGACGAACTGCTGTCGCGGCTCGGGCAGATGTCAGGGCGCGACCGATCGTTCGCCGAGTTTCTAACTGACACGCCCGTCGACGTTTCGCCGCTCGCCCGCACAATGGCCACGATGTACGTCGAAGGCTTTAATGCCGCCGACGCCGCGCGCATCAGCGTCGAGTCGCTCGTGGCTGAAGAGGCCGCCGGCCAGGCGATCGAGGGCGATCGGCTGTTCCGCGTTGTCGACGGATACGGCGGCATCGTGGCCTATCTCGAACAAAAGCTCCGGTCGGCCGGTGGCACGCTTCACCTGGGCACAGTGGCCACCGAAGTCTCGTGGCGCTCCGGCACCGTGAGCGTCCAGACCACCAATGCCACCGGGCTCTCGCGACCATTCACTGCGGATGTAGCTTTGATTGCCTTGCCGTTGGGCGTTTTGCAGGCGACCGGCGGGGCGGGCAGCGTTCGCTTCCAGCCTGAGCTGACTGCGAAACGGACGGCATATGAAAAACTGGTGATGGGGACGGTCGTCAAGGTCGTGCTGCGCTTCCGCGAGCCGTTCTGGCAAGCAGCCGACGAAGACCTTGGCTTTTTCCACGATCCGGCCGGCTGGTTCCCGACCTGGTGGACCGCGTTGCCGCGACGGGCGAGCATGCTCACGGCTTGGGCCGGCGGCCCGGCGGCAGAGCGATTGGCGACCAGCGACCAGGGCCAGATCGTCGGGCGAGCCCTGGAAGATCTCGATCGCATGTTCGCAGGCCACCGGCCGGTCGAGCGGCTGCTCGAGGCGGCCGAAGTCTGCGATTGGCAGCGCGATCCCTTTACGCGCGGCGCGTACAGTTACATCGCCGCTGGCGGAATGGACGGCCCGGCCCTGCTGGCCGCGCCGCTGGAGGACACGCTCTTTTTTGCCGGCGAGGCCACGCATCCCGGCATGAGCGGCACGGTCGCCGGTGCGCTGGCCAGCGGCTTGCGAGCAGCCCGCGAAATAACTGGCTTGAGAACGAAGCCCCGGTGAATCGCGACCTCATTCTGACTTCAGCGGGTGAAGAATCGTTGCTCGGCCTCGACGTAGCGACTAGGATCGCCGTGCCCTCCTTTGCCAGCCGCGTGCCGGAACTTCTACGATGCGATCTGCCCGCTTGTTGCCAAGCCTTGTAATCTGCCTCGGTTGCTTCTTGCCCCTGGTCGCAATTGACCAGTCTGCCATAGTTGCCGCAGCCGAGGAAAAAAAGACCGCCGATTCCCAGGCCGGCGAGTTGCTCTACAACGGCATACGCCTGCCGGCCGAGTGGCCGCCGCGCCGTTCCTTAAAAACCGGAGCGGCGCCGGCGCGTGTGCCGTATCTGGAACATCCGCCGCAGGTGATTCCGATCGACGTCGGTCGGCAGCTTTTGGTCGACGATTTTCTGATCGAGCACACCACGCTCACCCGGCGGTTTCATCAGCCCGAGCGTTATGCCGGCAACCCGATCCTCAAGCCCGAGACGCCGGCTGAACTAAACGGCGGCAAGCTGCCGCTGGCCGCCATGATCAGTGACGGCTTTTGCTACGATCCATTCGTGCGCGACTTCAAGCTCTGGTACCACGCCGGCTGGCGCGACGGCACGATGCTGGCCACCAGCCACGACGGTTTGCACTGGACCCGGCCCAAGCTCGACGTCGAGGCCGGCACGAATCGGGTTCTGCCCTCGAAGAAGAAGCTCGTGCGGCACGGCACGGGCATTGCCTTCGATCCTTACACGACCGATCCGCGGCAGCGGTTCAAAATGGTGATTTTCGAAGACGACGTGAAACAGACGTCGGCTTATCTGTCGGCAGACGGCGTACACTGGACTTTCCAAGCGCACTTGCCCGAGTGCGGCGACAATACGACGATCTTCTACAATCCGTTCCGCAAAAAATGGGTCGTCAGCATTCGCATCTATCGCTTCGGCCGCGCCCGCGATTATTTCGAAGCCGATACGTTTGCCCAGGCCATCGCCTGGAAAGAGGGGCAGCCGGTTCCGTGGGCCAATACCGACGCGCTCGATACGCCCGATCCCGGCATGCTGGCCTTGCTGCCGGAGCGCGCGGAGATCGAGCGCGAGGCGGAAGCCAAACACAAATCGTACGAGGCGATGCTCAAGGACGTGCGCCAGCGCTACGGCGATCCCACGCAGCTCTACAACCTGGATGCCATCGGCTACGAGAGTTTGATGCTCGGCGTGTTCGGCATTTTGCGCGGGCCCACGAATGCCGCCACCTGGGATAAGCTCAAAACCGTCAAGCTGATCGACCTGGAGCTGGCCTACAGCCGTGACGGTTTTTATTGGGACCGCCCCAATCGGCAGCCGTTTTTGGCATCGACGCGCAAGCCGGGCGACTGGGACCGCGGCTACTTGCACGCGGGCGTCGGCATCTGCACGGTGATGGGCGACAAGCTCTATTTTTATTACAGCGGCTGGTCGGGGGAAAGCCCGAAGCTCGGCATCGCCACCTACGCGGGCGGCGCGACGGGCGTGGCCATCCTGCGCCGCGACGGTTTTGCTTCGATGGACGCCGGGGGCGAAGATGGGACGCTGACCACGCGCCCGCTGACGTTTCGCGGCCGGCATCTGTTTGTCAATGCCGCCGTGCCGCGCGGCGAGCTGCGCGTCGAAGCGCTCGACGATGCGGGGCGGGTGATCGCGCCGTTTTCCGCCGACAACTGCCGGCCGATGACCGGCGACTCGACGCGGCAGCGCATCACGTGGCGCGGCGCCGACGACCTGGCAGCGTTGAGCGGTCGCCGGGTGAAATTTCGGTTCCTACTTCGCCAGGGCGAGCTGTACGCCTTCTGGGTCAGCCCCGACGCCTCCGGAGCGAGCTACGGCCCCATCGCGGCCGGCGGTCCCGAATTCCACGGCCCGATCGACACGGGAGGCAAGCAGAAATGATGAATGCGGAATGATGAATGATGAATAAGGAAACAGAAGTCAACGCCGTGCGAACAGCGCATACACTTAAGGCTTCCCCCATTCATCCTTCCTCATTCTTTCCTCCCGGCGATCGAGGAATTTCGGCCTGGCCAGCGGGCTGCGGCGCGGGGTCGCGCGGTGGCCGAAGAATTCGGCAATTGCCTTCACGACCAGCTCTTGTTCGTCGCCGGTCATCTCGGGAAAGATCGGCAGGGCGACGGTTTCCCGCGCGGCAAGCTCGGTTTCTGCGAGCACCGGCGGCGTGCCGAGATACGCGAAGCAAGGCTGCTGGTGTAGCGGGATGGGGTAGTAAATCTCCGTGCCGATCTGCCGCGCGGCCAGATGCTCGCGCAGTGCGTCGCGCCGGCCGTCCGGCACGCGTACCACGTATTGATTCCAGACATGCCGCCGGCCGGGCAGCGTCACCGGCAGCCCCAGCACCTGGTCCAACCCGCCGGCGGTAAACAGTTCGCCGTAGCGCTCGGCGTGCTGCTGCCGCAGCTCGGTCCAGTGATCGAGGTGCGGCAGCTTGACGTTGAGCATGGCCGCTTGCAGCGTATCGAGCCGGCTGTTGATGCCCAGCAACTGGTGATGGTAGCGGGGCTGCATGCCGTGGGCCCGCAGCAGCTTCAGTTTGTCCGCCAGCGCCGTGTCGTCGGTGCTCAGCAGGCCGGCATCGCCAAAGGCGCCCAGGTTCTTGGTCGGGTAGAAGCTGAAACAGGCGGCGTCGCCCAGCCCGCCGGCGCGGCGGCCGTCCAGTTCGGCGCCGATGGCTTGCGCGGCGTCTTCGATCAGCCGAATGCCGTGAGGCTGGGCCAGCCGCGTCAGCTCGTCCATCGACGCGCATTGGCCGAACAAGTGTACCGGGATGATTGCCCGCGTGGCCGGCGTGATTGCCGCGGCCACGGCCTGCGCGTCGATCGTAAATCCGGCCGGCTCGATGTCCACGAACACCGGCACCGCGCCCAGTCGGGCCACGGCCGAGGCGGTGGCAAAAAACGTGTAGCTGGGAACAAGCACTTCGTCGCCCGGCCCGATGTCGCACGCCAGCAATGCCAGCAGCAGCGCATCGCTGCCCGAGGCGCAGCCGATCGCGTGTCCCACGCGGCAGAAGCGGGCCAGCGATTCTTCGAGCTGCTGGCAGTCGGGTCCCAGGATATAGCGGCCCGAGGCACAGACGCGGCCCACGGCGGCTAGCAGTTCTTCGTGCAACATGCGGAATTGCCGCTGAATATCGATCAGCGGGACACCGCTGGTGCGCGGAAAGCTAGCACTCGAATCCTGGCCACTGGGTACTTGGGGCATCGCCGACCAAACCTCCGCTGCTCGCTCGGCCGTCCGCTCTCGCGGCCGATGGTTTTCCACTGCTCGACTGGGTTCGAAACACGAGGGCCGAACGGTAGGCAGCCAGCCGTAAAACGTCAAGGCCGGTCGGCCCCGGCTTGGCAAAGGCGCCGGCTCCCGATCAGAATGCCGGCTGCGAGAAACGGGCAACAAGCGAGCGGATCGGGCCTATGAAAAACGTGTACGAGGAAGCGGAAAAGGTCGGCATCGCCCAGATTCGGATCTATCCGATCAAGTCGCTGCCAGGATTGCAGCTCCAGCGCGTGGCCGTGCGCGACAATGGAGCGCTGGCCGACGATCGCCGCTGGGCGATCTTCGATCTCGAGGGCCGGGTGGTGAACGGCAAGCGCACGCCGCGCATCCACGGCCTGGACGCCCGTTTTCCGGCCGGCCCCGAGCAAGTGGTGCTGGTCGACCGGGCCGCCGCGCGCGAGGCGGCCTTTGATTTGACCTGCCAGTTTGCAACCGCGGCCGCCTGGCTGAGCGAGTTTTTCGGTTTTCCCGTCGAACTGCGCGAGGACGCCGAGCGCGGGTTCCCCGACGATACCGACTCGCCCGCGCCCACGGTCGTCAGCACCGCCACGCTCGAGGCGGTGGCCGGCTGGTTTCCGCCACTGGAGCTGGAACAGATTCGCCGCCGCTTTCGCGCCAACATCGAGTTGAACTGCCCGGCCGCCTTCTGGGAGGATTGCCTGTTCGGCGAGCCTGGCCAGGTGGTCCGTTTCGACGCCGGCGAGGTCGAGCTGGCAGGCGTCAATCCTTGTCAGCGCTGCGTCGTGCCGACACGGCACAGCGAATCGGCCGAAGTCTACCCGCACTTCGCCGCGACGTTTGGCCGGCAGCGGCAGTCGAGCTTGCCCGCGTGGACCGCAACGGGCCGCTTCGACCACTTCTATCGCCTGGCAGTCAACACGCGCGGCATCGGCCGGCAGCATGGCCGGCAATTGCAGGTGGGTGATCGCGTCCGTGTCCGCGGAATCGAACCGGCCTGACGCAAGTGACGGAGTTTGGGCGCCACGAAAGAACACGAGCGGACGTTGGAAATGAGCTATCTCAAGCCCACAGGAGATATCGAGCACATTCGGCGCGAGTATCACGCGGCGGCAAAGCGATGATCTCGCGCGAGAAAAGCGAGCTGGTCGCGATGCGGGCCAACGGTTCTGCTTAGGCGTCAAGGAATCATTGCCATGAACCGCGAGAATAAAAGCAGTCGCGCTTCCGGGTCGGTTGCCGACCTGGCCAAAATGCCGTTGCGCGAGTTGACTCAAAAACTCGAATCGTCGATCGACGGCCTCGCCTCCGATGAGGCCCACCGTCGCCTGGAACGTTACGGCTATAACGAGTTGCCCGAAGAAAAAACCAACCCGCTGCTCAAGTTCCTGTCGTATTTCTGGGGGCCGATTCCCTGGATGATCGAGATCGCGGCGATCTTGTCGGCCGTGGTTCGCCACTGGGCCGACTTTGGCATCATCGCGGTGCTGCTGGTGGTCAATGCCGTGGTCGGCTTCTGGGAAGAATTCCAAGCCGGCAATGCGATCGCCGCCTTGAAGAAGAACCTGGCGCTGGTGGTCCGCGTCAAGCGGGCAGGCCGCTGGTCCGATCTGCCGGCACGCGAGCTGGTGCCGGGCGACGTGATTCGGCTGCGCCTGGGCGATATCGTGGGCGCTGATGCCAAGCTGCTGGAGGGCGACCCGATCGAAGTGGACCAATCCGCCCTGACGGGCGAATCGCTCCCGGTCGAGCGCAAAACCGAAGAGTGCGTGTATTCCGGCTCGATCGTCAAGCAGGGTGAAGTCGATGCCCTGGTCTACGCCACCGGGCAGGCAACATACTTTGGAAAGACGGCGCACCTGGTCGAAATCGCGCATACGGTCAGTCATTTCCAGAAGGCCGTGCTCAAAATAGGCGACTTCCTGATCGTGATCGCAGTCGCGTTGGTGGCCCTGATTCTGCTGGTGGCCCTGTTCCGCGGCGATCCGTTCCTGGAAACACTGGAGTTTGCCTTGATCCTCACCGTGGCGGCCATACCGGTCGCCATGCCCACGGTGTTGTCGGTGACCATGGCCGTGGGCGCGAGGGTACTCGCGCAATATGAGGCCATTGTCAGCCGCCTAGCGGCAATCGAGGAACTGGCCGGCATGGACATCCTCTCCTCGGACAAGACCGGCACGCTGACGCAGAACAAGCTCACGCTGGGAACTCCTTACGCCATCGAGGGGGTCACGGCCGACGACGTGGTTCTGGCCGGAGCGCTCGCGTCGCGGGCCGAAGACCGCGATTCGATCGACCTGGCCGTCATCGGCGGGCTGAAAGATCCGGGCGTTATCACCCGCTACCAGTGCACGCATTTCCAACCGTTCGATCCGGTTCACAAGCGGACTGAAGCGACGATCCAAGCGCCCGAGGGTGGAACCTTCAAGACCACCAAGGGGGCCGCGCAAGTGGTGCTCGCGCTGGCCGACAACGCGGACGCGGTTCGGCCGCAAGTCGAAAAGGTCGTCGCCGAATTCGCCGCTCGGGGCTTCCGCTCGCTGGGCGTGGCTCGCGCCGCCGAACAAGGGGCATGGCAATTCCTGGGCGTGCTGCCGCTATACGACCCGCCCCGAACGGACTCGAAAGAAACGATCGCCACGGCCCGGCAGATGGGCATCGAAGTCAAGATGGTCACCGGCGACCAGTTGGTGATCGCCAAGGAAATTGCGCAACAGCTCGACCTGGGGGTGAATATTCTCGACGCCGGCTTGTTCGGCGACGTGGAGCACCACGAGGGCGCCCAACTGGATGACGCGATCGAAACGGCCGATGGCTTTGCCCAGGTCTACCCCGAGCACAAGTATCACATCGTCGACGTGCTGCAAAAGCGCGGGCACATCGTCGGCATGACCGGCGACGGCGTGAACGACGCGCCCGCGCTGAAGAAGGCCGACTGCGGCATCGCCGTCTCGGGGGCGACCGACGCGGCCCGGGCCGCGGCCGACATCGTGCTGCTGACGCCCGGCCTTTCGGTGATCATCAGGGCCATCAAGGAGAGCCGCAAAATCTTCCAGCGCATGACCAGCTATGCCATCTACCGGATTGCGGAAACGATCCGCGTGCTGCTGTTCATGACGCTGTCGATCCTGGTCTTCAATTTTTATCCTGTCACGGCCGTGATGATCGTGCTCTTGGCGCTGTTGAACGACGGGGCGATCCTGTCGATTGCCTACGACCGTGTCCGCTATTCCAACCAGCCCGAAGCGTGGAACATGCGGACGGTGTTGGGCATTGCGTCGGTGCTGGGCATTGCCGGCGTGACCGCTTCCTTCGGCCTGTTCTACATGGGCGAGCGGCTGTTCCACCTCGATCGCGAGGTCATCCAATCGCTAATGTATCTCAAGCTGTCCGTGGCTGGGCACATGACGATTTTCGTGACTCGCACGCGCGGGCCGTTTTGGTCGACTCGGCCGGCGCCGATTCTGTTCTGGGCGGTCGTGTCGACACAGCTCGTGGCCACGGTGATTGCCGTCTACGGAGTGTTCATGCCGGCGATTGGGTGGAGCTGGGCGGCCGTGGTTTGGGGCTATGCGTTCGCCTGGTTCCTCGTCAACGATCGGATCAAGCTGTTTGCCTATCGCATCTTCGATCACCAACCCAGCGGCTGGTTGCCCAAATCCGAGGTGTCCGCATGACCGACAAGTCCGATTTGTGCTACGAACCGGGGGTGCTTCGCGTTTTGCAAACCAAAGCGGTGACCCGGCAGTACTACAACAAAATCGCCAAGGTCTACGACCTGCTTTCCGAAGAAGCCGAGAAACCGATGCGCGAAGCGGGGCTTAAGAAACTCGCTGCGCAACCGGGCGAGAGCATCCTTGAAATCGGCTTCGGCACGGGGCACTGCCTGGTCGAGATTGCCCAGGCCGTGGGGCCCGCTGGAAAAGCCCTCGGCATCGACATCTCCGATCAGATGGTCAGCCTTGCTCGGCAATTGCTCGAGCGCGAGGGCCTTGCCGGCCGAGTGAGCCTCGAGCGCGGCGATGCCGAAGACTTACCCTACGATGCCAACAGCCTGGATGGCGTTTTCTTCAGCTTTACGCTCGAATTGTTCGATACGCCCGAGCTTCCCAAGGTCTTGGCCGAGTGCAAGCGCGTGTTGCGCCCTGGCGGGCGGATCGTCGTGGTCGCCGTGTCGCGCGAGGGGAAGCACGGCGCGATGCTCAACCTCTACGAATGGGCCCACAAGCACTTTCCCAATTTGATGGATTGCCGGCCGATCTACGTCCAGCGCGCCTTGGAAGCCGCCGGCTTCACGATCAAAACAGCCGACGTGGAGAGCATGTGGGTGCCGGTAGAAATCGTACTGGCCGTCAAGGCGTGAGATCGCCGTCCGGGGGTTTCGCATGCTCTCGGGCCTGCGACGGCTAGGCGATTGAATCGCGCGACTGTGCGGGCAGCAAGGCTGCTCGCGCATGGCGGCCCTCGTCGTGCGGCCACCCGCACTTTCGTGCAGTCCGCGGGGCCTTGTCCATTCTTGAGCTTTTTCCGCGATTTCTCTGTGGTCTTTTCTGCGGCCAATGTCCGAAGCCAGTGTCAGGGGCGTGTTACACTTGTTTGGTCGATCGAAAGTCTCAATTGAATTGCCGATGAAACCCCTGCGCATCAAGCACGCCCGGCGTAAGTTCGACGTCGCCCGCGATGAGGCCGGCGTGCCGCATATTCGCGCCAGCAGCTTGCAGGAGGCCCTGTATGGCTTGGGCTACATGCACGCCTTCGACCGGCCGACGCAGATGCTGTTTGCCCGCACCGTGGCCAACGGCCGCTCGGCCGAGTTGATTGCCGATCAGCCGGGCCTGCTGGAGATGGATCGCTTCTTCCGCCGCGCCGGCTTGTATTTGAACTTGGAGCAGGAAGTCCATGGGCTGGAAGACGAGGCCTTTGCCCAGATCACGGCGTATTGCGAAGGCGTCAACGACGGCATGAAGCAGGCCGGCCGCTCGCTGCCGATGTGGGCCACCGGCTATCAGCCACAACCTTGGAACCAGCAAGCCGTCATGCTGGTGGGCAACTGGCTGAACTACGGCGGGCTGGTCGTCGGCCAGCAGCAGAACGAGCGGCTGATCATCGAGCTGGCGCAGACCGGCGTGCGGCCGGAGCTGCTGCGCGAGCTGTTCGAGCCGCACCTGGACGACGCCGATTTCGACCTGCTGTCCCGCATTCACATTTCCAGCCGTTTGTCGGACGAGGCGCTGGAGCTGATCACCGACCTGCCGCGATTGGCCGGCAGCAATGCCTGGGTCGTGGCCCCCTGGCGCAGCGCCACCGGCCATGCGCTGCTGGCCTCGGACCCGCACCTGGAAGTCAACCGCCTGCCGGCCATCTGGTACGAAGCGGCGCTCTGCTGGGAAGATTCCTATTGCCTGGGCGCCACGCTGCCCGGCTGCCCGCTGTTCGCCGTGGCTCGCACGCGCGAACTGGCTTGGGGCGTGACGTATCTCAAGGGAGACACGTGCGACTTCTTCGTCGAAGACTGCCGCAAGCGCGAGGGCGTGTGGCAATATCGCCGGCTCAATGAGTGGCACGATTTCTCGATTCGCCGCGAGACGATCCGCCGCAAAAACAACGGCGACGATCTGCTCGACGTGCTGCACAACGACATCGGCACGCTCGAAGCCCCGCCGCCGGGAGTCGAAGACGGCTTGCTGCTGTCGACCGCCTGGACCGGCTCGCACGAGGGCGTCGGCCGTTCGATGGCCACTTGGCTGGAGATGATCCAGTGCCGCACGACGCTCGAAGCCATGGAACTGGCCCGCGGCTGTCCACAACCGACGTTGTGCTGGATGTTTGCCGACCGCGACGGACACATCGGCCGCCAGGCCAACGGCTGGTTTCCGCGGCGCGCCCAAGGCCATCGCGGCCTGCTGCCGATTCCCGCCTGGGATCCTGCCAATCACTGGCAGGGCCTGCTGCCGCCCAGTTGTTTGCCGAGCGTCTACGATCCGCCCGAGGGATACATCTCCAGCGCCAACGAAAGCCTCGATCCGCCGGGCACCACGCGTCTGGTGACCCAGCCGCTGCCCGATTATCGCAAGCGGCGGATCGAAGAGCGGCTGACCGATCTGCCCCAGGCCACGGTGGCCGACATGCAGGCGCTGCAATACGACGTGATCAGCCTGCAAGCCCGCGACCTGCTGCCGATTTTCCTGCCCGAATTATCCGAAGGCGAAGTCCGCCAGCGGCTCGCCCACTGGGACTGCAACTACGATCCGCAGAGTATGGAGGCCACGCTCTTTTCGCGGCTCTATCGCCAGGTACTGCTCGAGATTTTTGGTCAGGACGCCAGCCAGCACGCCGGGCTGGGCTGGCGGCGGATGCTGTACCTGTGTACCCGCGCCGGTTTCTCGATGATGGTCGTGACGTCGATCGACCGGCTGCTCAAGAAGCCCGATTCGCTCTGGTGGGCCGGCCGCGACAAAGGCGAGCTCATCCGCCGCGCCGGCGAGTCGCTCACGGACGCGACCGACCAGGCCTGGGCCGTGACCAACGCCTTCCGCTTCACCAACCGCTTCTTCGAGACGCAGTTCGTCGGCCGGGCGCTGGGCTTTCACACCAGCGAACTGCCCATGCGCGGCTGTCATGCCACTCCCTTCCAAGGCCACCTGCTGCGGGCCGCCAAGCGTGAAACGACGTTTGCCCCCAGCTACCACTTCGTCACCGACCTGGGCAGCGACGAGGCCTGGACCAATCTGCCCGGCGGGCCCAGCGAAAGTTGGCTCTCGCGCTGGTACAAGATCGACGTCCCCCGCTGGCTTTCCGGCGAATACAAGCGCTTGGCCTGCGCTCCGAATTAATTCAACCAGATTTCGCTGCCGCACCGCTTTGCGGCAGTTCATTTCGAGTGAAATGCCTCGCTCGCAACGAGCGCGTGGATGAACTCGCGCATGGCGAAGTCCTTGTCTCGCGCTCGGTTCACGATCCTGGTCGCGAGCTCCACGTCGGTAAAACCGAAAGGCCTGCCGAGCGCGTATTCGATTAGCGCTTCCGTATACCCCTGCGCAAAGGCATCCGATCGCGACTCGACGATGTCGCGCAGCTCGAAGTAATCCTTGAACGCGGGACCTTTGTAAAAAGCTGCGGCCGGATCGACGGGCCAGGTCTTTCTCGTTTTGCCGTTCCGTTGGTAGATGTCCTCGGTGCGCCATTTACCGGCGGCGTCGAAATTCTCCAGGCCAAAGCCGATGGGGTCGATCTTGCGATGGCAGTTCGCGCACTGCGGCTCTTCTTGATGGGCACGCAGGCGCTCGCGCACATTCAGTATTTTGCCTTCAAGTCGCGCAAGCTGCGGAACATTCGGCGGCGCCGGGGGCGGCGGGTCGTGCAGCAGCTTGCGCAGCACCCACGCGCCGCGCTCGACGGGACTGGTAAACTGACCGTTGCCCCCCATCGCCAGGACCGCCGCCATGCCGAGCAGTCCGCCGCGCGGCGAGTCGGCAGTCAGCGATACTTTGCGAAACGCGTCGCCGCTCACGCCATCCACTCCGTAGTAACTGGCAAGCAAGCCGTTGATGACCACAAAGTCGGCTTTCAACAGGCGGCGCAGGCTCAGGTTCTCGCGCAGCAGGCACGACATGGTTTGATAAACTTCTTCGCGCGCAGCGGCCTTGGTGCTGTCGTCGAAGCCGCGGTAGAGCTTGAAATCGAACTGGAA
Organism: Pirellulales bacterium; assembly: GCA_036268995.1. GTDB lineage: Bacteria > Planctomycetota > Planctomycetia > Pirellulales > PNKZ01 > DATATB01. The sequence goes on from DATATB010000010.1 coordinate 67,136, forward strand.
AAAATCCAGCCGGTCCATGCCGAGCCATTGATGCGTGAAGCTCGAGGTAAACTGACGCGACCTGTCGTCGGCGATCATGCGATCGACCTGTGCGGCCAGCACGGCGGGCTTTTGCAAGGCATCGCTGGCGGCGAGAGCGAGCAGGTCGTCGTCCGGCGGTCCGCTCCACAGGAAATACGAAAGGCGGCTGGCAAGCTCGAAGCTGTCGAGCCGTCGGTTTTTCCCTTCGGCCGACGGCTCTCGAAGATACAGGAAGCTCGGCGACGCCAGCACCACGCTGAGTGGCTCTTTCAACGCGTCGTCAAACGAATCTCCCATGCCGCGGCGAGCCTCGCACAAGGCCACGAGCCGATCGAGATAATCTGCCGAAGGCCGCACGCCGCGAAAGGCGCGCGTGGCAAAACGCTCGATCACGGCACGCGCTCCGGCACGATCCCGTGTGGCGGCGCGGAGCCATGCGGCCGCAGGATGCTCCGCAGTCTGCGGCCCTTCGATTTCGAACCAGTCGATCCAGACGGCAGGCACCGGGCCGTGGCCGGTTTTCTCGAACTCATCGTGGTAACTGCGGATCTCGGCCTTGCGCGAGTTCGGTCGTTTCTCGCGGACGGCATACTCGCGCTTGCCGCTGGTGCTCACGTCGACGGCCAGTTCGATGACTTGCGGCTGCTCGAGCGTGCCCGTCACCTGGTGGGCGCTGAGCACGGTGAAATCGCTCACGTCGTCGCCGCGCTGGCCAACTTCGATAAAACGCCGCTCCTGCGGTGCAGCGTTGTTACCGGCCACGCGCATTCGCAAGGTGTAACGGCCGGCCGGCCACTTCTCGCCCGCCGAGACATAGGTCTCGCGATAGGCTTGGTAAAACAGCAGCCAAGCGCCGCTGTCGCGACCGGGCAGCCGTTGGTAGTCGGTGTAGTAGCTGAAGTTATTCTTGTATTGCAACTCGTCGAAAAACGCTGCCTGCGCATCCTGGAACCCGAACTGCGTCGGCGAGGGCGCGCCGCGGAGCTGCTCCCAGTCGTGATAGAACAGCAGCGGCGTGGCATAGGGAACCCCGGACGAAGGACGTGGTTTCTCCGCCTTCTTCCGCAGTTGGGCTGCGATCGCCAGGTTCTCCGGGCGTTTCGCCGCTTCGTCGACCGCGGCAGCCCAGCGCGCGTAGTTGTCGTGATGTTCCTTCGTACTCTGGAACAGGCCGTCCATCCGTTTGTTGCCAACGACCTCGGCCTCTTCGCGCGTCTTGAACCGCTGCTGTTGGCCGCTGGCCCGGGCAAAGCTTTCGTCCAGCGCACGGCGACCGAGTGCCAGGTATTGCTCGATCTGGTCGCTCGACATGAACAGCGACGCGCCGACCGTATCAAACGTGCCGGTGCCGCCGTCGGTTGGCAAATCGCGCACATCGATTGCCACGCCGAGCAGCTCGCGGATCGTGTTCCGATATTCTCGCTGATTGAGCCGCCGCAACGTGATGCGGCCGCCTTGGTCGCCGATGATCTTCCGCGCCTTGGCCAGGGTCTGCGACAGCGCGTCAAGGAGCTCGGTCTTGCGCTCGCGCGCCGGCTGCTTGGCGTCCTCGGGGGGCATTTCTCCCGAGTTGAGCTGGTTGAGAATCTTTTGCCAGCGATCGGCCTGCTCGACGGACTCGATGGCAAACGAAATATCGTCCAGCCGCAACTTGCCTTCCTGCGTCTCAGCTCCGTGGCACTCGGCGCAGTAATCTTTGAAGAACGCGCGCTGCGTTTCGTCGAGACGCGCGTGCACCGGCTCGGCGGCCTGGGCCAGCGCCGAGCAGAGGCATACGCACACAAGCAGGCAACCGGCTCTCATGCCCGCAGTTCCTTGACCGGCCCCGTGCTGTCGCCATGACTGCCGGCCTCGACGCCCAAACCGTGCAGCAGCGTAAGCCAGGCGTTGCACAGCGGCGTGTGACTGGGCAACACGACATGCTGGCCGAGCTTGAGGCCCGCCGCTCGGCCCGCGAAAATCATCGGGCAATTGTCCAGGTAATGGACCGTGCGAATGTTGCTGCCGTAGGCGAGCACCGTGTGATCGAGCAGCGAGCTGCCATCGGGCTCCTTGGTCGCTTTGAGCTTGTCGAGCAATCCAGCCAGCAACTGGCTTTGCGCCACGTCGCGACGCTGCGAAGCCTCGAGGCGATCGCCCGTCGTGTAGTGGGTCATGTCGTGGGCGGCGATCTTCAGGCCCAGGCTGCCCAACAGCGTCCCCACCGGCTGCCGGTAAGTGATGACCCGTGTGGTATCAGTCTGCAGCGCGACGACGATCAGGTCATACATGAGCTGGATCTCGTCCTGTCCAGCGAGCCCGAGCTTGGGCTCGGCGAGCGAAGCCTTCGCCTTGGGGACGGCGAGCCATTGCTCGTCCTTGGCCAGACGAGTCTCGATGTCGCGGACGCCTTGGAAGTATTCGTCGAGTTTGTCGGCATCGGTCTTGTTGAGGCCGCGCTCGACGCGCTTGGCATCGGCCAGCACGGCATCGAGCACGCTGCGTTTTTGCACGAGCATGGCCCGCCGCTGCGCAAGCGGCAGCGTCTCGTCCGAGAACATGCGATGATAGGCGGCCAGCGGATGCTCCAGCCCCGCCAGCGGCTTGCCGCGCGCATCCCAGGCGAGCGAAAGGCCCGGTCCATGACCATTGGCCACGCCATCGGGACTGCTCAACTGAATCGAAGCGAAACGCGTCTCGCCCCCCAGCCGCTCGGCGACCGCCTGGTCGACGGAAATGCTATTGTGAAAACTCTGGCCGGGCTCCGCGTAGCGGTTCGCGCCCGTCAGCCAGAAGGTGCTCCCCCAGTGGGCTTCGTTGGCAAACTTATTGCTGAGCCCCTGCACGACGGTAAAGTCCGACTTGTGCCGGGCGAGCGGCGCCAGGCCCGGCGGCAGCGTGTAATCGGGCCCGGTCACGTTCTTGTCGGGCATCCACGTTTCCTCGGTCACCCCCCAGCCAAAGCCCAGGAAGACGGCGCGCTTGGGCCGTGCTGCCGGCTTCGCGGCGGCCGAAGCAAATCGGCGGAAACCGATCGACTCCAATGCCGGCAGCGCGACAATCGTGCCAGCGGCCCGGACGAAATGGCGGCGATTGAAGAGGTGGGCTTTCATGAAGGCTCGACCCTCAGCGACAATCCATCTGCCAAAAGGAGCATGGCAAGCGCCAATGCCGGCAGCACGGGATGTCGTCTATGTGGCAGGAGCTTGGAAAGGACCGAAGCGGTCCTTTCGCGGTGGTGCTCTGATTATCACGGCCTAAAAACGAAACTTCAACGTAAAAAAGTTAAGTGGTTCCCGACTGCCGCTTCGTTGCCAGTTTGGCTCATTTCTCTCGACCAGGATACAATAGCACTACACGATCCAATCCGAGGAGCAATCGCGTGAAGCTCACAGCCGTTTTTCAGCAGGTGCCCGAAGGTTACCTGGCATTCGTCGAAGAATTGCCGGGAGCGAACACCCAAGGCGCCACTCTCGACGAAGCTCGCGAGAACTTGCGCGAGGCCGTGGAACTTGTCCTGGAAGCCAATCGTGAGCTGGCGGAAAAACCGCCGCGGCTTCCGCGGCCGTGAGCCGTAGCCGGTCCGCGTGATCGCCGCGCCGCGTCCGCCTCACCGTAGTCGTCTCGCTCCGCCGAGACGAAAGCGCTAAGTTCGAGCCGGCAGTGACGCCCTGCATCCCGACGGAGCGGGATGTCTACGGTGGGGTGCCACTGCTGGCTTTGCCCAG
>DATATB010000011.1:0-90202 GCA_036268995.1 Pirellulales bacterium
TGAACTTTGCGCCACCATCAACGAGCGATGGACTCAGCAAGCAGCATTTTCAAAAAGCACCGCTTTCTCCCGGTCAAAGCCCTAGAAACGTAGGTCGGTTTGCACTGATAGCTTGTTCACAGCAGTGGCCTCGCCCTCCCACCGGCGCACTGTCTTTGTAGCGGCTTTAAGCGGCCGATGGACGTGGTTAGAATGGCACGGCCCGCCCGTGCGCTAACCCGCCCACTAAGGAACCCGCCGCATGCAGTCCGCGCGTTATCTGATTGTCGGTTTTCTCGGCTCGCTCGTCTTCCTTTCTGCCGCCGCGACAGCGGCGCCGCAACCAGCGGCGCTCAAAAGTCCGCTGGAGCCGGCCGAGGCGTTGAAGCAGATCGTGCTACCGGCCGGCTATCGGGCCGAGTTGGTGGCCAGCGAGCCGCAGATCGTCGACCCGGTGGCCGTCAAGTTCGACGAGCAGGGCCGGCTGTGGGTGGCCGAGATGCGCGATTACCCGCATCCGCCGGCGCCGGGCGAAAAGCCCAAGAGCCGCATCAAGCTGCTCGAGGATCGCGACGGCGACGGCCGCTACGAGACGATGCACGTCTTCGCCGAGGGGCTGCTGTTCGCCAACGGCATTCAGCCCTGGCAAGGCGGCGTGATCGCCACGGTCAGCGGCAAGATCATGTTTCTCAAGGACCGCGACGGCGACGGCCGGGCCGATCAACAAGACACCTGGTACACCGGCTTCAAGGAAGAGAACCCGCAACTGCGAGTTAATCATCCGCGCTTTGCGCTGGACAATTACATCTATGCGGCCAACGGGCTGCGCGGCGGCGAGGCGGTGAACAAGCGCCGGCCGCAGGACCCGGTCGTGTCGCTCACGAATCACGACTTGCGGTTCGAGCCGCGCGGCGGCGCGTGCGAGTCGGTGTCGGGCAACGGCCAGTTCGGCGTGGCGTTTGACGACTACGGCAACCGCTTTCTGTGCAACAACCGGCATCCGCTCGAGCACGTCGTGCTCGAAGACCGCTATCTCAAGCGGAACAAACTGCTGGCCGTGCCGGCCGTGATGTGGGACGTGGCGGCGGCCGATAACGATGCCCATATTTATCCGCTCAGCACACAATGGGCCACCAGCCACCTGCACACCGGCCAGTTCACGGCCGCGTGCGGCACCGACATCTATCGCGGCGACCTGCTGCCCGACCTGCGCGGCAATAGCTTCACTTGCGAGCCGACCGGCAACCTGGTGCATCGCGAAATCCTGGAGCCTTTGGGCGCCACATTCGTCGGGCATCCGGGCGCGGAGAAGCGCGAGTTCTTCGCCACGCGCGATACCTGGAGCCGCCCGGTGTCAATCGAGAACGGCCCCGACGGAGCGCTGTATATCATCGACATGTATCGGGCCGTAATCGAGCATCCGCAGTTCATGCCCAAGGAATTGCAGACTCGGCCCGACCTGCGCTTCGGCGAAGACCGCGGGCGGATTTGGCGCATCGTGCCGGCCGACAGCCAGCGCAAAGCATCCAAACCACAACTCGGCTCGGCTTCGACCGCCGAGTTGGTCAAGTTGCTGGAACATCCGAACGCCTGGTGGCGCGAAACGGCCGCGCGTCTGCTCTACGAACGCCAGGATCGTGCCGCGATGGCGCCGCTGGCGGCGCTCGTCCGCACAGGCTCGCAGCCGTATGCCCGGGTGCAAGCGCTCTGGGCACTGGCCGGACTGCAAGCCGCCGATGACCAGGTGCTATTGGCCGCACTGACCGATGCGCACGCCCGCGTGCGCGAGCAGGCCATCAAACTGGCCGAGCCACGGTTGCCTTCGAGCGAGCCGCTACGGCGCGCGGTCATCAAGTTGGCCGGCGACAGCGACGCGAAGGTCCGCTTTCAAACGGCGCTCAGCCTGGGCATTCTGGAAAATGACGATCTCAGCGCGCCGCTGGCGGCCATTGCGCTGGCCGGCGCCAACGATGCTTGGACCCGGCGAGCGGTCGAGACGGCGCTGGGCAATTATTCGGCGCAGGTGCTGGGCCGAGTCTGGGACGCACTGGCCAGGCAGCCCTCTCCGGCATCCGAAGCACAGTTGCAATTAGTCGGCGAGTTGGCTTCGCTGGTCGGTGCTCACAAGAACGCCGCCGAAATTTCCGAGCGGCTGGCTGCGATGACCCGCACTTCGGCTGACGACAAGCTCGAACGGCTCGAGTTGGCCGCGCTCGATGGTCTGGCCCGCGGACTGCGCGGCCAGGGTGCGCTCCTGGAAGTGTTTGCCCAGCAGCATGCCAAACAATATCCGGCGCTCAAGCGCGAGGTCGACGCGTGGTTTGCTCGCGCGGCCGAAATCGCGCGGCAGGCCGACGGCGATGTCGAGCTGCGCGGCGAGGCTTGCGAGCTGCTGGCCTTCGCGCCGTATGCGATCGCCGGCCCGGTGCTCAAGGAGCTTGTCGCCAGCGAGCCTACGCAATCGCTGCGGCTGCTGGCTGTAGGGGCCCTGGCCGCGCAGCGCGACCCGGCCGTGGCGGCCATCTTGCTCGATGCGCTGCCGGCTCAGACACCCGCCGTGCGCGGCGCCATGCTCGACGCGCTGCTGAACCAGACTGCCCGCACCAAGGAACTGCTGAATCGCATCGAGGCCAAAGAGATTCGGCCCAACGAACTCGACACCTTGCGGGCCAATCGCGTGCTGGCCAGCCGCGACCCCGAGATTCGCGCCCGGGCGGCCAAGCTGTTGGCCAGCGCCATGCCGCCCGATCGGGCCAAGGCCATCGAAAAATTCCAGGCGTCGCTGGCTCTGAAGGCCGAGCCACGGCATGGCAAGGAAGTGTTCCGCAAAAATTGCAGCACCTGCCACCGGATCGACGACGTGGGCGTCGACGTCGGCCCCAGCATTGGCGATGCCCGCACCAAGACGCCCGCCCAGTTGCTCGTCGATATCCTGCAACCGAGCAAAGCGATCGACAATAACTTTGTCAGCTATTCGGTGGTGACGACCGAGGGCAACTCCTACACGGGCCTGATCACGGCCGAAACGCCCACTTCAATCACCCTCAAGATGCCCGAGGCCAAAACCCTGGCCGTGCTGCGTAGCAACATCGAGGAGCTGCGTTCCAATGGCATTTCACTGATGCCGGAGGGCCTGGAGCGGACCATGACCTTGCAGGACATGGCCGACGTGATCTCGTTCATCAAGAACTGGCGTTACCTGGGCGGCAACATTCCCGTCGGAAACGCGGAATAGGCGAGCCGAGAGCATCAGCGACCGGCGTAGGCATCGGCGAGCCGGGAGCGTGAACGACCGGAGGGGGATCCCGGGGGCGGAAAAGCCCACGTTTACTTTGACTTGCGCGCGGTAACTTGGTTAAATAACTGTAAGGGATTTGCGCCTGCCTACCCCAGGTCGGTGGGGTGCATTTCCCAGCCCGCCCATCGACGCCCGAGTCGATGCTAGCCCCGCCTACAATCGAGAACTGGTGACCGATTGCCAAAGGTCTCAGGCCAGAGGTTTGTCGTGCCGCTCGTCCGCTGTCTGCAAAACATCGCTTTCGGCCGAACCGGGCCAATGCGTTGGCGCGCCGCCGGGCTGATTTTCGGCTTGCTGCTAGTCGCGCCCGGCTCGGCGTGGGCCGCGGGGCCCAAGCCGGCGAACGAGGCGGACGATTTCTTCGAAAAGTCGATCCGGCCGCTGCTGGCGCAGAACTGCATTAGCTGCCACGGCCCCGAGGTGCAGGAAGGCGGGCTGCGGCTGGATAGCCGCGAGATGATTTTGCACGGCGTCGAAGGGCAGCCGATGGCCGTGCCCGGCAAGCCCGAGCACAGCCGCATCATTACGGTCACGCGTTACGACGCCGACGTGCAGATGCCGCCCGACGGCAAGCTCACGGAGCAGCAACTGGCGACGCTGAACAAATGGGTCGAGTTGGGTCTGCCCTGGCCGGCTCACGAGGCGGCTCATGGCAAGCCGGCCAGCGCCGCACCGGCGACGGCGACCGCGACGGCAAGCAGCATGGACGCCCGCTACGTGCGCGACAAGACGGGGCATTGGGCTTATCAACCCGTGCGGCATCCCGCGCTGCCGGCCGTCCACGATCCCAACTGGTGCGCCACGCCGGTCGATCGATTTATTCTCGCCGGGCTGGATGCAAAAAAGCTCAAGCCTTCGCCGACGGCCGATCGCCGCACGCTCTTGCGTCGCTTGACCTTCGACCTGACTGGGCTGCCGCCGACGCCGGCCGAGATGGACGCTTTTCTGGCCGACAAGGCGCCCGACGCCGTGGTCCGCGTGGTGGACCGGCTGCTGGCCTCGCCGCAATACGGCGAGCGTTGGGCTCGGCACTGGCTCGACCTGGCCCGATACTCCGACACCAAGGGCTACGTCTTCACCGAAGACATCCGCTATCCGTACGCGTACACCTATCGCGACTACGTCGTCCGGGCGCTGAATGAAGATCTGCCCTACGACCGCTTCATCCTCGAACAACTGGCGGCCGATCAGCTTTCGCTGGGCGACGACACGCGGCCGCTGGCCGCGATGGGCTTTCTCACCGTCGGCCGCCGCTTCAGCAACAACAAGAACGACATTATCGACGACCGCATCGACGTCGTCACGCGCGGCCTGCAAGGGCTCACCGTGGCCTGCGCCCGCTGCCACGATCATAAGTACGACTCCATTGCGACCGACGACTATTACTCGCTGTTCGGCGTGCTGGGCAGCAGCGTCGAGCCGGACGAACTGCCGCTGGTCGGCAAGCCGGAGCAAACGCCCGAGTACAAGAAATATCTCCAGGAGTTGGCGAAGCTGGAGAGCAACATCACGCAGTTCCGCCAGCAATCACGCGAGAAGATCGAGCAGCGGTTGCGGACCAACGTCGGCGATTACCTGGCGATGGACTTGGCCCGGCGGCTGAAAGACCGCGGCATCAAAACCCCGCTCAATTATGCCTACAAGGGAGGCGGCGAGCCGCGAGCATCGATGGCTCGGCGCTGGCACGAATATCTGGTTCGCACCAGCCGGCAGCGCGACCCGGTGTTCACGCCGTGGCACGCTTTGGCGAATCTGCCGCCGGATAAATTCGCCGCCGAAGCGCCGAAGCTAATCGCGGGCTTTACCAAAGCCGAGCGCAAGCCGCCGATCAATCGCCTGGTGCGCGAAGCCCTCGTGCGGCAGCCGCCCAAGAACCAGGTTGAACTCGTCGGGCTTTACGACCGCATCTTTGCCGAGGTCGAAACTTCCCGGCAGGCACAAATGGCCCAAGCGGCAGCTCCGCCAGCCAAGGGGCCGCCAGCCAAGGGGCAGGCGGCCAAGGGGCATCTGGTGAAGACGGCAGCCCGATCAACCGACAAACCCAAGTCCACGCAACTGACCGACCCGGCGGCCGAAGAGCTGCGCCGCGTGCTCGATGGGCCGGGCTCGCCCGCCGTGCTGGCGACTGAGCCGGAATTGGATGGGCAGTTGGATCAGAGGATGTCCTCGGATTTGCGCCGACTCGAATCGAAAGTGACGGAGCTGAAGATCAAATCACCCGCCTCGCCGCCGCGAGCGATGGTGCTGCTCGATTCTCCGCAGCCGCTGAACCCGCGCGTGCTGGTGCGGGGCAATCCCGGCCGGCCCGGCAAGCCAGTGCCGCGGCAGTTTCTGCGAATCGTGGCCGGCGACACGCGCAAGCCCTTTCAGCGTGGGTCGGGCCGTTTGGAAATGGCCCAAGCGATTGTCAGTCCCGACAATACGCTGACGGCGCGGGTCATGGTCAATCGCATCTGGATGCACCATTTCGGCGAGGGGCTGGTGCCGACGCCGAGCGATTTTGGTGTTCGCAGCGAACAACCGAGCCATCCCGAGTTGCTGGACTGGCTGGCTTCGACATTCATGGAAGAAGGCTGGTCGATCAAGAAGCTGCATCGGCTGATCGTGCTGTCGCAGACGTATGCCCAGGCCAGCAACGAGCGGCCGGAGTGCGTGCGGGTGGATCCGGACAACCGGCTGTTGTGGCGCATGAACCGCCAGCGGCTGGAGTTTGAAGCGGTGCGCGATTCGCTGCTGGCCGTGGCCGGCAATTTGGATCGCAAGCTGGGAGGCCGGCCGGTCAATCTGACTACCCAGCCGTTCAGTCATCGCCGCACGATCTACGGCCTGGTCGACCGGCAGGATCTGGCCGACGTGTTTCGCGTGTTCGACTTTCCCAGCCCCGACACCAGCGCCGACAGCCGGCCGCAGACCACCGTGCCGCAGCAGGCGCTGTTCGTGATGAACTCGCCGTTTGTGCTCGAGCAAGCCCGGCAACTGGCCGCCAGCGTGGCCGGCAATGCCGACCCGGCCGCGCGCATTCGTGGACTCTATCGCCAGGCGCTCGGCCGATCGCCCGACGCCGACGAACTGGCGCTGGGGCTTAGCTTTGTCGCCAGCCAAGCCGCGCATGGGCCGCAACCGCAGTCATCGCAACAGGCGATCCGCCCCAGCAAAAACAAAAAGCAGCCGGCACGCCAACCGCAGCTCACGCCTTGGGAGATGTACGCCCAAGTGCTGCTGCTGGCCAACGAATTCATGTTTGTCGATTAAGGGATACGACCATGTCGAAACGCAGCGCCGAAGTAGCCAACCATCCGTCGGCCACGCTTTCGCGCCGCGAGTTGCTGGCGCGTTGCGGCATGGGCATGGGCATGTTCGGCCTGGCGGGCGTGATGGCTGACGACGGCATGCTGTCGCGGGCGGCGGGCGCGGCGGCGAGTTATCAAAACCCGATGCAGGCCCGGCCGCCGCAATTCGCGGCCAAGGCCAAGCGGGTGATTCACCTGTTTATGAACGGCGGCCCCAGCCATGTCGATACGTTCGATCCCAAGCCGCTGCTGAAGAAGTACGCGGGCAAGCCGCTGCCGGCGGGCCACCTGCGGACCGAGCGCAAAACCGGCGCGGCGTTTCCCTCGCCCTTCAAGTTCAGCAAGTACGGCCGTAGCGGGATCGAGGTCAGCGAACTGTTTGCCGAGACGGCCAAGCACGTGGACGACATGTGCATCATCCGTTCGATGCACGCCGACGTGCCCAATCACGAGCCGTCGCTGATGTTGATGAACTGCGGCGAATCGCGGCTGACGCGGCCCAGCATGGGCGCCTGGATCACCTTCGGCCTGGGCACCGACAATCAGAACCTGCCCGGCTTCATCGCCATGTGCCCCAACGGCTACCCGATCAAGGGCACCGAGAATTGGCGTTCGGCGTTTTTGCCCGGCGCCTACCAGGGCACGTACATCGACAGCCGGCACACCGAAGTCGACAAACTAATCCAGAACATTCGCAACGACGCCGTCGGCCCCGACGCGCAGCGGGCCCAGCTCGACTTGCTCGATCAGCTCAACCGCCGGCATTTCGAGGCCCATCAGCACGACCCGGCGCTCGAGTCGCGCATTCATTCGTTCGAGCTGGCCTACCGCATGCAGATGGAGGCCACCGACGCCTTCGACGTCAGCCGCGAGCCGCAGAACATTCGCGACCTGTATGGTCCCGGCGTGCAAGCCCGGCAGATGCTCATTGCCCGCCGACTGGTCGAGCGGGGCGTGCGCTACGTGCAGCTGTGGCATGGCGAAGGCCAGCCGTGGGACAGCCACGATGACCTGGAAGTTCGGCATCGCGAACTGGCCAAACAGGCCGACCGCCCGATCGCCGCGCTGTTGACCGATCTCAAGCAGCGTGGGCTGCTGGACGAAACGCTCGTGATCTGGGGCGGCGAATTCGGCCGCACGCCCACGGTCGAGCTGCCCACGCCCGGCAGCAACGCGGGCAAGATCAACGGCCGCGACCACAACCATTATGGCTTTACCATGTGGCTGGCCGGCGGCGGCGTGAAAGGCGGCCAGGTGTATGGCGGCACCGACGAATTCGGCTTCCAGGCCGTCGACAAGCGCGTGCACGTCCACGATCTGCACGCCACGATCTTGCAGCTACTCGGCTTCGACCACACGAAGCTCACCTACCGCTACGCCGGCCGCGACTTCCGCCTCACCGACGTGCAAGGCAACGTGATCCACGACGTGATCGCGTAGAGCGTCCGAGAAGTAGCGGAATTCGTGAGAATTCCGTCAGGGCCGGCACGAGACATACGCCGACGGAAGTCTCACGACTTCCGCTACGAGTCCCGCGACTACCTGCCCCGCGCCTACGTGCCGCGCATCAGGAAGGCGAGCAGGTCGCGGAGCTCTTCGGGCGTTTTGACGACGCCTTGCGGCATGGGTGATTGATTGACGAGCTCGCGATGCTCGATGTCGCGCTTGGCCAACTGCACGCGCTTGGTATCGCTGAGTAGCAGCTCGAGCTTGTCGGACGTTTCGCCGACGACCAGGCCGGAAAACTGTCGGCCGTCTTCGAGCACGATTTGCGTGGCCCGAAAGATCGGCGAAATCTGCTTGCCGGGCATCAGGATCGACTCGACCAGGTGGGACACCGTGAAACGCCGGCCGGCTTCGGCCAGGCTGGGCCCGCCGGTGCCCGCGGTGGTGGCCGTTGTGGCGTGGCACTTGGCGCAGCCGATGGCTTCGAACAGCCGCCGGCCCTGCTGCGGGTCGCCTTCGGCCGCGGCCTTATTCCAATCGACGTGCAAGAACGCCGCGCTCACGGTGCCGCCGGTCTTGCCTGCGGAAGCGAGCCGCTCGGCCAGGCTGGCCGTGTCGACTTTTTCCGGCAGCTCGACCGCCACGCTTCCCAGCGCGCGATAGTTGAGATACAGCCCGCTGTCGCCGGTGACGTTGCGGACGCGCAGCAGGATGTCGTTGCTGCCCGGCTGGAGCACGAGCGGCACAACGTCTTGCAGCGGCAAGGGGGCTCGGGTGACGTCATTGGTCCAGACGAGCCGGCCGTTGTGCCAAACTTTCACGCCGTCGCCCGAGCCGACGAGCAACTCGGCGCGATTGGCGGCGTTGCTCTCGAGCCGGAAGTACGCGTAGCACGAAGCGTGCTCCATCGGCCCCAGCAGCTCGGCCAGTTCGAACTTGCGTTTGGTCTTGGCCAACTGCCAGGCGCGTTTCGCTCCATGATCCGAATACGTCTGGGCCAGATCGATCGCGCCTTGCTCGGGCGGGTGCACTCGGCCGAAACCTTGCTGACCATCGTCGAAAGGCCCCAGCAGCCAGACCTTGGTGACGCCGGCCAGGCCTTTGAGCGACAACTGACGCTGTTCGTTGGCCTGAATGACTTCGGCCACGATCGGCTCGCTGCGGGGATCGGCCAGCAGCGATAGAAAATAGACCGCCTCGAGCCGCACTTCGGACTGCGCGTCGCGGGCCAGCTTCAGCAGCGCCGCGAAGATTTGCTCCTGCTCGCCGCTGTGGGCGCCGGCACGCCAGTGATCGGCCACCGTGTAGTTGCCGATGGGGCCGTAATCGCGCAAATCGAGCTTCTTGTCGGCATACTGGATCACGTACGACGACTCTTCGCGCAGCTTGTCGAGCTTGCCGCTCACGCGCTCACTGGCCGGCGGCACGGTCAATCGAAAGCCGAGAGCCAAGGTGGCGGCCAGCCGCGTGGCTCGGTCGTCGGACTTGGCGAGCGTTTGCAAATCGGCCAGCGGACTTTTTTCGGCCAGCAGCAGCGTGGCGATTTGCCGCAAATAGGTGTCGGAACTGCGAGCCGTGTGGACGACCGCCTGGGGCGGAGGGCCTGGAAAGCGGAACAGTGCCACGAGCGCCGCCAGTTGCAGCGGCGGATCGGCAACTTTTAACGCTTCGGCAAACAGCTCGCGCGGAGCGTGCAAGTCCGCGTACTCGCCCAGTGCCCGCAGGGCTTGCAGGCGAGCCTCCGACGACTCTTCGGCACCGGCGATCACCTGCAATTGCTTGGAAACCTCGGGCTGACCACTGGCCGCAGCCAGCCAGATGAGGTGCTCCACTTTGGGACCTTTCAACTGCTCGGCGTTCTCGTGACCGGCCCGCTGGAGCAGCTTGCCGCCGCGACGCAGGATTTCGACGTGCGCCCGATCGCGCCGGTGCCACGAATTCTGCCCGAGTTCGTCGAAGAGCTTGTCTTCCGAGGCCTGCGTCGCTTCGTAGCCGTCGAAAGGCGCGCTGGGCGGGTCGTTGGCCGGCGCGAGCATCACCAGGTCGCTGCGATAGATGGGCGAGCCTTCGTTCTGCGCCATGTATGCGATTGTGACGAACACGCGACCGCCGCGCCCCTCGCACACGCCCACCGGCCGGGCCTGGTTGCGGCCCTCGAGCAACCTGAACTCTTTCGCTTTGAACTCGGCGCCGTGGGCTTCGAGGGGATAGCGTGTCACCGCGCCAATGCACCAGCGGGCCACCAGCAGGTTGTTGCGATACGTATCGCCCAACAGCGGGTCGTCGTAATAAGATTGGCCGACCGGAACGAATCGCCCCAGGTTGTCGACGACCGTGTCGAGCAGGTCGGCCCGCTCGGGCGTTTTGGCCGGCAACCAGCCACGCGGCCAACTGAAATACGCGTGCGGCACGACATACAGCAGCCGGCCGGGCACGTACTGGGCCGGCATGGATTCGTGATCGTTGTCGTTGGTGAACAGGTTCCAATGCCGGTCGAAGACCAGGCCGCAACTATTGCGCAGCCCACGGGCCACGATCTGAAAGCGGCTGCCGTCGGGCCGGCAGCGGAACACGCCGCCCACGCCGTTGTACGGCACTTGCGTGCCTTCGGGCTGGCTGAAGAAGGTCCAATGGCCCCAGTGGTCGGGCCGCTGGAAGTCGCCGTAATACCAGACCGGATCGCCCATCGAAATATAAAGATCGCCCTCCGGTCCCCACGCCAGACCGTGCAAACACTGATGCACGTGCCCCAGCGGCACGCCCCAGATCAAGCGTTTGGGCACAATGCCCGACCGCTTGCTCACGGCGCCCGGCAGCACGTAGACCGCACTGACGGTGACCACGTACACGTCGTCGCCGCGGATGGCGATGTCGTTGACCCAAGTGTCCTTGGGAAAGCGGTAGATCTCTTTCCGCGCGGCGTACAGGCCGCCAGGCTGCGGCTCGTAGACAAACAGCGCCTCGCGGGCGCCGACAAACAAGCGGCCGGCCGCGTCTGCGCGGGCCGACAAGAACGACTCCTGGGGTGACGAATCGATCAGCGTCGCACGGAGCTGCGCGTCGGCCGGCTTGAAGTCCGGCTCGGCGGCCGCGGCAGCGGTTTTGATCGTGGCAAAAACGAGCGCGGTCCAAAACGCGAAACGAATCATGAGGCTTGAAATCCATCGGGTGGGACGAGAAGGCTGGACTAGCCGAACGATAATCGTTCCCGATGGGCGCAGCAACTCGCGGCAGCAAAGATCGGCCGCCGGTCATGCCCGAATAAAACAATCAGGGCGAGGTTACTGGGTAACCTCGCCCTGAAAAAACGACGGTCGTGAATTTCCGTTCGCTTAGGACGTGACCCGCGAAGCTGGGCTCGGCGGAGGCGACGTCTGCGTCGCCGGAGTGCCCGTTGCCGGAGTCGCCGATCCCGCCGGCGGTGTCGGCGGCGTGGTTTTGATCAGCGGGATTCCAGCCTTCGTGGCGAACACGTTGCGGAGCAACTGCGCGCCGTAGTCCTTGGGCTGCAACTTGATACCCTGATCCAACTCCGTCACCGCATTCTTGGGATAGCCCAAGTAGCCGTAGTGATAGCCCAACAGGTATCGCAAGCCGGGATTGTTGGGATCCGACGTGCGGGCTTTTTCCAACGCCCGAAGCTGATCGGTATAGTTCTGGATGTTGGGATACAGTTCGCGATAATTAGTTACCACCGTGCCCCATTGGGCCTCCGGCAGAATTTGCGTAGCCAATTGCAAAGCGCCGGCCGCGGGCATGAACTGACCGCTGGCGAACAGCGATTGCGACAACAGCAGCATCAGGCCGCCGTTGTTGGGAGTATCGACCAACGCGTGCTCGAAATCGGTGGCTGCTTGTTTGTAGTTGCCGGCTTGGAAGTCGGCTTCGCCTTGAGCGGCGAAGTCGTTGGTCGCCGCCAACTGCGTAGGCGTCGAGTAAGCGGCCGTGGCGCCATAGCCGTTGCCATACCCACCATACCCACCATACCCGCCGTAGCCACCACCGTACCCACCATACCCACCATAGCCGCCATAGCCACCGTACCCGCCGTAGCCAAAGCCACCCAGCCCGTAGAGGCCGAACATACCGAAGGGGCTAAAGAAGCCGTAGCCAGCGCCGTAGAACGGATAGCCGCCGTAGCCGATGCCGTAGCGGCCATAACCGCCGTAGCCGCGTCCGTAGCCGCCATACCCGCCGTAGCCATAGCCGCGACCCATGCCGCCCATGGCCGCGCTGCTACCCGCGAACCGATTCGTGCCAACCGTGCCAGTGGTACCAAAATGGCGCCCCGTGAACGAATTGGCGGAAATGCCCGACGAACGAAGACCGCCAACCGCACCAGAACGAATGCCGGAGCTGCCGGCCAGGCCGCGATAGCCGCTGGAATAGCCACCGCGATAGCCGCCCATGCCGCCCGAATAGCCGCGGTAACCGCCCATCCCGCCACTGTAGCCGCGGTAGCCACCCATGCCTCCGCTATAGCCGCGGAAACCACCGCCACCGAAGCCGCCAAAGCCGCCGCCGTGAAATCCACCACCGCCAAAGCCGCCGCCATGGCCGCCGCCAAAACCGCCGCCGCCACCATGTCCTCCGCCGCCTCCGCCGCCGCCGCCGTGAGCCAGCGCCACGGGCGCGCCTGAGACGAACACTAAAGACGCGGCTGCTAGAAAGGCCGCGATGCGCTTAAGAAATCCGGAACGCATTGGAACCGTCCCCCCCTCGCATGCGAGGAAAATATGAATGACCTGGGCCTACCTTTTTTTACGAGTAGTTCGCTCGATGGGTCTTGGAAAAATGCAACGTTGATGCCTAATGGCCAAATTAGGCAGTCCAGCATCGCGAGTGGACGACGGTACTGCTTCTGACAAGCGAAGTAAGTCATCCGAGGGGACGAGACCACATCGGTTTTGACACCAATGGGGGAACCGCACGGTGCCGGACGCTCGGCGCGGGATTCTCGATCTGAGTCCGCCGCGCTCAATTCGAGATTGAGTTGCGGGCGTGCAGTCTGGCCCTAGAAGTCGCCGCGTCCAGGCTGACCGTCGCACTGCCAGAACGCCTGGCGACATCGCGTGCAGAAATCGCGGCTCCGCCCGCATAAATCATTTCCTTCGGCCTGCCCACAGGATACCAAACGCCAGCACGCCGCCAAGAGCCAGGCCTGCGATCGAGCCGCGCAGGATCTTTTCCAGCATGCCCGCATCGCTGCGAATGCCAGGCGTGGGACGCATCGCCAGGTAGGGCCGAATCGCGGTTTGCTCACCGCTAAGCTGCTCGAGCCGATCGAGCGCCGCATCGACGGCAGGCACATTGCCACCGGCCGCCGGCATGGCGTTGAGCACCTGTCGCAGCTCGGCACTAAGCTCCCGGGCTCGCATGACGCTCTCGATTTGCCGTTTCAGCGCGCCGTCTTCGGCGTTGAGTTCTTCCAGCGCGGCGCGCAACGTTTTAAGCCGCGACTCGGGAGTGCTATCGGTCGAACCGGCGGGCAACAGCAATCCGGTCGCAGTGGAAGCGGCCGCGGGCGTTGGGGGCACAATGCCCAGCTCGGCGAGCCGCTGCTCGATCGCCTGGAGTCGCGGATGGCTCGGGCCATACTGATCGAGCAATTCCGATCGCTCGGCCAGCAGTTGAGCCTGTTCGGCCGGATATTTTTGCAGCAACTCGATCTGCAGTCGGATCGCCTTTCGCTTGGGGTGTTCGGGCCCGTAGCGCAAAGCCAACTTGCTATCCTCTTCGAGCAGTTGGGCCTCGCGCTCTTGGGACCCGACGCCGGGCCCGGGCGCAGCCGAGCCCAGCATATTCCTGGGCTGCCGGCCCGGCGGTGCGGCAGCGGATTCGGCCGGCATGGCGGGCTGGCCGCGCTCGATTTGCGCGATTTGCCGCAAGACGCTGTTGCGCCGCAGGAGCAACGCGGCCCGCTGCTGGCTGAGCAGCTGCATGGGCGCCGGGTCGTCGACCGGCGTGCCCCAGGACTCGATCAGCTTTCGCAAGCTGGCCTCCGCCGCGATCCGGCCTTGAGGATTGCCAAGGTCGGCGCGGGCCTGCTGGATCAGCCGGGCGGTCTCGTTTTCGCCGGCATCTCGATGCCGTCCGTCTAAGACCAGGTACGCGTCGATGACGCTGATCAGAATGGCTTGCGCCGCCTGTGCCGACGGCGCGCGGCAGTGGACGACGATCACGTCGGGCGGTTCGTCCGACTCGTCGATCTGTAGGCTCTGCCGGACTTGCTCGAGCGAAAGCGCGCCGCCGCTGGCAGAGCGGATCGGGATCAACTCGGAATTCTGCAGTGCCAGCTCGAGCGTTGCGTCAGCCGTGAGTGTGCGCTCGGCTTGCTGGACGGGCCGCGCAGTTGACTGCTCGGCCGCAGCCCGCTGCTCGGCAGCAGTGTCGACCGGCTGGATCGGGCTGGGGATCACGAGCCGGGCAGTCGATCGGTAGTCGGGCGGCAACCTGCAAAACGACAAGTAGCCAAGCCCGGCGCCAATGGCGGCCCCCAGCAGCGCAATATTAAGAAATCGCAACATAGCGCGGCCGTTAGGGGAGCGAATAAAATCCTTGGCCGGCGTTCTTGAGTCGGCCCTGCTTGGCCAATTCTTCCCAAACGGCGCGCGGAAATTGGTCGGGCGGCACGATGCCGGCAATCGACGAGTTGCCGCCGCTGCTCAAGGGACTGCGGCCGATCCGCGACTCCGCGTCGAGCCGCGTTAGTTTCCACCGCTTTTTGAAGGCATTGTACGCCGATTTGAGCACTTCCGGCGTGATGGCGGGGGCGCTGCCGGCAGCGGCTGCCGGCTGGCCACCGGCATTTTGCGGCAAGGGAGCAGAGGGTTCGGACATGGGAGCCTCTCCGGTTGATTGACCAACTTGCAAGTGACCGCAGGCGACCAATGCACGTGCGGTACGAACGACCAACGCTTGATTATGAACCCGTAACGATCCGCGTGCCATCTAGCAGACCGGATCGGCACAGGTTATTTTTGCGATTGTGGCCGGCAAGTTCGACACGCCGGTCACGGCCCCCCGCAATGATCCAATCCTTGCCGATGGAGATATCCCGCCATGCTGCCACGCCCGTTCGCATCGCTTGCCACCGTCCTGGTTCTGCTGTTGTTGCCGGCCCTGGTTGCGCCGCAGGCGTTTGCGCAGAAGGGTGACCGGGTCAAGCTCAAGGGCAAGGTCAAGACAGTCTCGGAAAAGCAAATGGCGATCGAAGAAAAACCCGAGACGGATTATCTGATCCATATCAACTCGCGTACGCGCGTGACCGTGGAGGGCACGGCCGTGCCCGAGTATCTGGCGCCCGGAGTGGACGTGCAGGTCGTGGCGGACGTTAATAAGGCCGGCGTGGTTCCCGAACCGCTGACCGAGATCACCGTTTGCACGTTCAATGAGTCCAACCCGGCAACGTTCGGGCCCGAAGATCCGACGAAGCCCAGCCGCAAGGGCAAAGACGCCGTGAATCGATTCGTTATCCGCGGCACGATCAAGACCATCCGCAACGGCAAGCTGACGATCGCGACGCCCGACAAGCTGGTCAAAGCCACGCTGACGCCCGACGCGAAGATCAAGGTCCTGTCGACCGACGTCACCTGGGCGCAGGTAGGAGACGAAGCCAGCGTGGCGGGAGTCGAAATTTTTGCCGGCGAGGTGCAGGCCCAGACGCTGAAAGTCGCGCTGGCCAAGCCACTGGAGCCCAAAAAGCCCGAAGGCGCGAAGCACAAGAAAACGGCCGGACGGTAGGGGCGGTGGCGGGTCGGCGGGGTTAATGTTGGTTGGATTGCGAGCCCCCCACGGACCGCAGTCCGTGGGCTTGGGCTTTTGCATTCGCCCGATTAGCGCTTGCCTAACGCGCGTAACGCTTCGGATGCTTCGCTGGCGTTGAGCTGCTGGTCGCCGTCGCGATCGAAGCGGGCGAGTTGCTTGGCGATCTCGGCGGTGGGCACGCGCTTGGCCAGGCTCGCCGAAATTTCGGCCACGCTGAGTTTGCCGTCGCCGTTGGTATCGACCTTGCGCATCATCTCGGCCGTCCGTTGGGCGTGCTCGGCTGCGCTGGGCGGCGCCTTCGGCTTCGCCACCGGCATTTGCTTCCGCGTCGCCTCGGGCACGATGGCCGCATGCACGCGGCGCGAAGGATGCGCCGCGAACTCCGGCATGTCGCTTTCACGCACCGGCACCAGGTTCAAGAACGCAATCGACATTTCGTCAAAGGTCTGCTCGCCCCATTTCACGCGCTTGGGCGGATCGCTCGGGTTCAACGGGTTGTCGGCCGAATTGTCGTGGACGCCGTCGAGCGTGATTTCCGTCCCCTTGGGCAGCCGAACCGGTTCGGCAAACTGGTACAGGTCCTGCCAGTTGAAATCCCAATCGTCGATCTCGAGCAGCGGCTGCAGCCGGCCGTCGGGCAGTTGGGCCGTGACCTTGATCTGCCTGCCGATCATGTGCATGTGCGGAAAGATCCACATCGCCTCCATGTCGATCGGCAGCGTACACGTGTCGTGCGTGTGAAAGGCCTTCTCGCCCGGCGGGATGTCGATCTTGCGGTCGATCAGCACCGCGTCCAATAGCGATCGTCGCGGCGGTTCGTCGGTGAAATAAAAGCCGACCGACGATTGCTCGACCTCCGGCTTGCCGCTGGGGTGCAGGTGCAACTGCAACACGAGGTCGGCCTTCTCCGGCCAGGGGAACGAAAGGCCCGTGGCCAGCGGCACCGGGCGCCGCCCCGGCGCCCAGATCGACATGGGGCCCGGCAGCAGTTGGCCCGGCGGAGTCACCGCGACAAAGCCTGGCCCGGCTTCGGCCGCATCGCGCTCGCGGGCTTTGCCCGTCCGATCGTAAAACAGGATCGAGTGATGCACCACGCGGCGATTGCTGGGGCGGAATTCGGCCGCGCGCAGATACTTGCCCTGCGGCACGCGCAGGTCGAGCACCAGGTTCAGATAAATGTCGCGGCCCGAGGCAGGCACTTTGAGCGGCTCGGGCACTTTGACGATCAAATCGGGCGGGCCCAGTTGCCAGCCATCGGCAAAACTGGGGGCCGGCGGCAGATCGTGCTTGTCCCCCTCGGGCGAGCCTTGCCGCACCCAGCGATCGATCAAGGCGATTTCATCGTCCGACAGCCGGCGGGCGTTGGCAAACTGGCCCACTGCGGCCGCCGGCTTCCAAGGCGGCATCGACCGCTGGGCAGTCACCGCTTGGATATGGTCGGCCCGCTTGCTGACTTCCGCATAGCTCAGCAGCGAGAACGGGGCGACCTCGCCCGGCCGATGACAGCCGGCGCAATGCCGAAACACGATCGGGGCGATGTGCTGATTGAACGTGACCGGCGGCTGGGCTGCCGCTGGCGAGTTTTCGGCGGCCAGCGCCGGATTGCCGGCAATGCTAGCGGCAAGCCAGCCGAGGGTGACCACAAGTGGGAGCCAAACACGCGTCCGATTCATATTCATGGCGGCCCAGGGTCAGAAGTGGGGATAGTGGACTATTGAAAATCCAGTTCACCCTGATGATACCCCGGAAGTGCCGGCCGGGTTTTGTAAAAATCGATTCGCCGCCGACAAGGTGTGGGCGGCGGCCTTTCAAAGGTGAATGATCCCGCGCTGCAATGCGATGGTCACGGCGTGGGTGCGGTCGGTGGCGCCGAGCTTGGCGAGGATGTTTTGCACGTGCATCTTGATCGTGCCGCCGGCCGTGCCGAGACGCGCGGCGATCTCTTTGTTCGCTAGTCCTTGGGCCACGAGTGCGAGCACTTCGACCTCGCGCGGCGTGAGTGCCACTTGCGACAGGCTCTCGCCCAGCCGGCCGGCAATTTCCTGCGACACCAGCCGCCGGCCGCTGTGTACCACACGAATCGCATTGAGCACTTCGGTATGCACCATTTCCTTGAGCAGGTAGCCGCGCACGCCCGCCTCCAGGGCGCGGTAAATGTCCTGGTCGCCGTCGTAGCTGGTGAGCGCAATGATCCGGGCCTCGGGAAACTCGGCCCGGATCAGCTTCGTCGCCGCGATGCCATCGATCTCCGGCATCCGTATGTCCATGAGCGTGACGTCGGGCCGATGCTGCCGAAACAGGGCCACGGCGTCGCGGCCGCTGCCGCCTTCGGCCACCAGCCGCATGTCGGCTTCGTTGCCCAGGATCGAGGCAATGCCCTTGCGCACTAGCGGATGATCGTCGACGCAGAGCACGCGGATCGGAGAGTTGGAAGTTTCGGGCATCGTTTGCCTGTTCATCCACGCTGCCTGTCATCTGGCGCCGTCCCGCCGGCCGCAGGCCTGGGCAAAACCACCGAGACGGTCGTGCCCTGGCCCGGCTGGCTGGCCAGCTCGAAGCGGGCGCCAATGTCGCTGGCCCGTTCGCGCATGCCGACGATGCCAAAGTGCCCCGCATGCTCGCTGCGGCCGTCGGGCGTGGCCAGTCCGACGCCGTCGTCCTTGACCGACAGCGACAGCTCGCGCGGCGTGCAATCGAGCGCCACTTCAATACTCGCCGCGCGGGAATGCCGCACGGCGTTGGACACCGCCTCCTGGGCGATCCGCAATAAATTGTATTGCACGTCGGGGGCCAGCGAACGCGGCGTTTCGTTCAACCGCAGCTTGAGCCGGATGTCGCGCGGATCGGCCATTTGCCGAGCGGCTTGGGCAATATCTGTAGCCAGGCTCGAATGCTCGCTGCGGGGCGTGCGCAGGCCCATCAGCGAGTGCCGCGCCTCGCGCAGACACACTCCGGCGTCGCGGATGATTTCATCCAGCGTCCCGCGCTCGGGCGAAGCGGGTATCCGCGCGGACAGGGCCTGCATCTCCATCGTCACGCCCGAAAAACCCTGCATTAGCGTATCGTGCAATTCGCGGGCAATGCGCGTGCGCTCGGCCAATACGGCCCGCATCTGCCGCCGGACTTGCCGCACCCGCAACTGCACGCTGCCCCAAGCCAGCAAGACCGCCACGGCGCAGCACAGCGGAATGAACCACCGCCGCTGATAGAAATGCGGCAGGACGGTGAAGGCCACGGGGCTGGCTGCTTCGTTTTCCGTGCCGTCGACGCCGCGGGCCATCACGCGGAATCGATAACCGCCCGGCGGCAGGTTGGTGTAGAACGCCTCGCGGCGCGCACCGGCCGCGATCCAATCGCGATCGAAACCCTCGAGCCGGTAGCGGAATGCGATCCGGGCCGCCGAGACAAAGCTCAGCGCGGTATAGCGGAACTCGATGTTGTTCTGCCCGGGCGGCAGCGCGGCGATCGGGCGGCTGCCTTGGCTTTGGCCATTGACGATCATATCTTCGACGAGCACCGCGGTCGGCGGCAAGTCGCGATGCAAGTGCGCTGGATCGATGACGAGCAGGCCGTGAATGGTCGAAAACCAAATCCGGCCATCGCGCATCCGCCACACGCCGGGCTGCACGCCCTCGGTGCATTCGATGGTGCGCAGCGCATCGGTGGGACTGAAGGGGCTGCTCTTCAAGGTCCGGCTGCGGCCGGCAGCCAGTTCGCGCAATTGCGCGCGGTTGACGGAAAAAATGCCCTTGCTGCACGCCATCCACATGTCGCCTCGATCATCGGCGATGATCCCGAAAATATCGTCGTCGTACAGCCCGTCCTTGACCGTAAATCGAAAGGCCTTGTCGCCATCGAGTAGCAGCAGACCGCTGCCGCGGGTGCCGATCCACAGTAGTCCGTCGGCGTCGTTGTAAAAAGCGTCGATGTCCTGCGAGTCGAGCCCCCGGTGCGAGAACTCTTCGATCTTCCGCTGTGTACAACGGTAGAGTTTGCCGCCGCGAGCGGCCGCCAGCAGGCCCCAGCGGCAGTTCACCAGCGATTGGATCGACAAGCCAGGCGAGCTGGGCTGGCCGGCCGGCGCCACGAAACGGCCGTCGCGCAGCTCGGCCAGCCCGGCAGCAGTACCGACCCACAAGGCGCCCTGCGGATCGTGGCAGATCGAGTGCACCGTGTCGGAAGGCAAGCCGTCGCGCATGGTGAAGGTCTGGGCCACGCGTCCGTTTTCCAGCCGGCAGAGTCCGTGATCGGTGCCGACCCACAGGCTCGGCCCCTGGCCGCCGGCGAGCGCCAGAACACGATTGCTCGGCAGGCCATCGGCTTGGGTCACGGCCGAAAAGCGACGGCCGTCGTAGCGAGCCAGGCCGGCATCGAGCGTTCCGACCCAGACACCTCCGTCGCGGTCTTCGCACACCGGCCCGGTGTTGTTGCTCGGCAAGCCCTCGCTGGTCGTAAAAGGAATGGTGCGGCGGTCGACGAACTCGTTCAGTCCGTGCTTGGTGCCTACCCAGAGGCTTCCCTCGCGGTCTTCGCAGAGCGTATAGACGGTGCTCTGCGACAACCCGTCGCGCGAGCGGAAGCATTCGAACTCCCCGTGCTCGAGCCGGCAGAAACCGTCCTTGGTGCCGACCCACAACACGCCGCCATGCCCCGTGGCCAGGGCATAAACCTGGTCATCGGCCAGGCCGTCGGCCCGGGTGAAACGTTGCGTGTGCCCCTGCTGATAGCGCACGAGGCCCACGCTGGTTCCGGCCCACAGCGTGCCATCGGCCGCCGCCAACAGCGCGTGGACCGCGGCATCGGCAGGCAGTTCGGCAAGCGCATGCCGGCTCCAATGGCCTGCGCGGAAACTGCTGAGCTGATTGCTTCGGCCGCCGGACCAAATAGTCCCATCCGGCGCTTGGCAAAGCGCGAACACGGCCGCGTTGCCAGGACCTTGATCCCGATCGACCACCACGATCCGATCATCGTCGAGCCGAGCCAGTCCGCGGTCGGTGCCCACCCACAGCGCGCCGGCCTGATCGCAGACCAGCGCGCGGATGTTATTCGATGGCAAACCGTCAGCGATTCCGAAGCGGCGGGCGTCGTGCCCGGCTTGCAAGCGGATCAGACCGTCGCCATCGGTGGCCACCCACAGTCGGCCGGTTGTGTCTTCGCACAGGTCGTGGATCCACGCGTTTTCGAGCGAAACGTCGCCACGACCGCGAATGCTGGTGAATTGCACTCCGTCGAAGCGGACCAGGCCTGTTTGCGTTCCAAGCCACAAATAACCGTCGGCCGTCTGGCGGACGCTGAAGATCGTGGCCTGGGGCAGTCCCTGTTGCACCTGCCAGATACGCCGCAGGCACTGCGTGAGTCTGCGCTGCGAATCGAGCGCCTCGGCCGTTGGAGATAGCCAGGCGAGCGAAGCCACGACCAACGTGAACAGTGCCCAGCGGTAGCCGCAGGCCCTGCGCGCCGCGCCGGACTGCATCGCTCGGTTTACCCAAGTCGCTGGGCTGGCGGCACAGATGGGAAGGCTCCGGGTTCGCATCGCGTCAAAAAAGCCGATCAAAAAACTGGCTGTCATGCAAGCGGTACGCTAGAACCATGATAACCGGTTCGCGGGTCAACGCTTGCAGGCCGGGCCCGCCGATTGATGCAGCGCAAGCAGGCCACCCGCCAGGGTTATGCCGAATGGATTAGGGGTATCTGTGCCGACGGGCAGTTATCCTGTATCAGCTCGTAGGGCATAATTGAGTGACCCTGAGGCGGGTACGCACACAGTGGCCCGCCCGACCCCGCCTGCAAAACGACGTCCCACCTTTACTGATTTGGCGCCTTAAGGACTTTGAGTGCCACTATGATTTCGAAATTAGCACCTGGTGAGCCCTTTGTCGTCGAACCGCTAGTTCCGGAACGAGTTCCCGCCCGCGAGTCGCAGCAGCGTCCCCAGCCGCCGGCTCGAGGCTGGGGTCGCCTGGTGGTGATGATCGTGCTGGCTGTCGGCGCTTACATCGCTTATCCACACGTCGCGCCGTACATCGACCAAATCAAGCAGTTGAAATGGCCCTGGCCGACAACGGCGCAGAAGCCTCCAAAAGCGACGCCGAAGATTCCCGTGGTCGCGGCCACGGTGCGCAAGGCGGATTTGGACTTGTACCTCAACGGCCTGGGCACCGTCACGGCCTTTTACACGGTCACGCTCCGCAGCCGCGTCGACGGCGAGCTGATGCAAGTGAAGTTCAACGAAGGCCAAATGGTCGGCGAAGGCGACCTGCTCGCCCAGATCGACCAGCGTCCGTTCCAAGTGCAGTTGACGCAAGCCCAGGGCACGCTGCTGAAGGACGAGGCCGCCTTGCAGGTGAATCAGCTCAACCTGGACCGCTACAAGCAACTGCAACAAGTGCACCAGGTGACGCAGCAACAGGTCGACGAGCAAGTGGCCCTGGTCAAGCAAAGCCAGGGAGCAATCGAGAGCGACAAGGCGATGATCGACAATGCCAAGCTGCAAATGACCTACGCGCGGATCACCGCACCGATCAGCGGCCGCATCGGCTTGCGCATGGTCGACCCGGGCAACATGGTACACGCCAACGACGTGACCGGCATGGCGGTCATCACGCAGTTGCAGCCGATCGCGCTGATCTTCACCATTCCGCAGGACGACATTACCGAAGTCCAGCGCAAGGTGAACGCGGGCCAGTCGCTGGTCGTCGAGGCCTGGGACCGCGACTTCAACGACAAGCTGGCCACCGGCACGCTGCTGGCCGTGGACAACCAGGTGGACGCGACCACCGGCACCGTCAAGCTCAAGGCCGTATTCAAGAACGAAGACCGGCTGCTGTTTCCCAATCAGTTCGTCAACGCGCGGCTGCTGATCAGTACGCTGCCCGGCGCCGTCCTCGTGCCGTCTGCCGGCGTGCAGCGCGGCCCGAACTCGACCTTCTCGTACGTCGTCAAGCCGGACAACACGGTCGAAATGCGCACCGTGGTGATCGGCCCCACCGAAGGCGACCAGACGGCGATTGAAAGCGGGCTGGTGCCCGGCGACGTGGTCGTGACCGACGGCGTCGACAAGCTGCAAAACGGTACGACCGTCGAGATCCGCAACACTCCCACCACGACACCCGCGGGCGGCAGCCAGCCGCCGGCCGCCAACCCGAACCGGGAAAAAGCGGCCTAGTCGCCCCTCCGATACTGAGCAGGCTTCGATGAGTCCATCCCGGCCATTTATCTTGCGGCCGGTCGCCACGGTACTGTTGATGGTCGCGATCCTGCTCGTGGGGATCGTGGCCTACTATCAGCTTCCGGTTTCCGCGCTGCCGCAAGTCGATTATCCGACGATCCAGGTGCTGACGTTCTATCCGGGCGCCGGCCCGGAGGTCATGGCCTCGAGCGTCACCGCGCCTTTGGAACGGCAGTTCGGCATGATGCCGGGCCTGGCCGAGATGACTTCGACCAGCTCCGAGGGCTGCTCGGTCGTCACGCTGCGCTTCGTGTTGGAGCTGAACATCGACGTGGCCGAGCAGCAGGTGCAAGCGGCCATCAACGCCGCCGCCACCTTCCTGCCCAAGGATCTGCCGAACCCGCCCATCTACAGCAAGACCAACCCGGCCGACGCGCCGATCCTCACGCTGGCTCTCAGCAGCAAGACGTTGCCGCTGACCAAGGTGCAGGATCTGGCCGATACGCGGATGGCGCAAAAGATTTCGCAGCTGTCGGGCGTGGGCCTGGTCAGCATCAGCGGCGGGCAAAAGCCGGCGATTCGCA
Source organism: Pirellulales bacterium (assembly GCA_036268995.1). Classification (GTDB taxonomy): domain Bacteria; phylum Planctomycetota; class Planctomycetia; order Pirellulales; family PNKZ01; genus DATATB01. Next base: position 23,533 of record DATATB010000011.1, read on the forward strand.
TCCAGGCCAACCCCACGTCGCTGTCCGCGCTGGGCTTGAACCTGGAAGACCTGCGCACCGTGCTGATGCAATCCAGCGTCAACCAGGCCAAGGGAAGCTTCGACGGAACGCGCCAGGCCTATGCCATCGGGGCCAACGATCAGTTGCTGGCCAGCGAGCAGTATCGCCAGTTGATCGTGGCCTACCGCAACGGCGCGGCCGTGCACCTCTCGGACGTGGCCACCGTGGTCGACGGCGCCGAAAACGTCCGCCAGGCGGCCTGGATGAACGACGTGCCCGCCGTGATCGTCAACATCCAACGCCAGCCGGGCGCGAACATCATCGACGTCGTCGAGCGGGTCAAGCACCTGCTGCCCAAGCTCAAGGAATCCCTGCCGGCCTCGGTCAACATCGAGATCCTCACCGACCGCACGATCACGATCCGGGCCAGCGTCGAAGACGTGCAGTTCGAGCTGATGCTCACCGTCGGTCTGGTCGTGCTCGTGATCTTCATGTTCCTGCGCAATTTCGCGGCCACCGTGATTCCCAGCGTGGCGGTGCCGCTGTCGCTGATCGGCACCTTTGCCGTGATGTACATGCTCGGCTACAGCCTCAATAACCTGAGCCTCATGGCGCTGACGATCTCGACCGGCTTCGTCGTCGACGATGCCATCGTGATGATCGAAAACATCATGCGCTATATCGAAGAGGGCGAGCAGCCGCTGGCGGCCGCGCTCAAGGGATCCGAACAGATCGGCTTTACCATCGTCTCGCTCAGCGTGTCGCTGATCGCCGTGCTGATCCCGCTGTTGTTCATGGGCGACATCGTGGGCCGCCTGTTCCGCGAGTTCGCCGTGACGCTGAGCGTCACGATCCTGGTCTCGGCCATCGTCTCGCTGACGCTCACGCCGATGATGTGCGCCAAGCTGCTCAAGCACCAGTCGGCCAGCCAGCAGGGTCCGCTCTACCGGGCCTCGGAGTGGTGCTTCGAAGCAACCATTCGGCTGTACGGCAAGACGCTGAACGTGGTGCTCCGCCACCAGACACTTACGCTGATCGTGGCCGTCGCCACGCTCGCCGCCACCGTGCTGCTCTACGACGTGGTGCCCAAGGGATTCTTTCCCGTGCAAGACACGGGCGTGATCATGGGCATCTCCGAGGGGCCGCAGACGATTTCGTTCGAGGCCATGCGCAAGCGCCAGGACGCGCTCAATCGCGCGATCCTGGAAGACGACGCCGTCGCCAGCCTGTCGAGCTTCATCGGCGTCGACGGCACGAACACGACCGTCAACAGCGGCCGCATCCAGATCAACCTCAAGCCGCTGGAAGAGCGCAAGATGAGCGCCAGCGATGTGATTCGCCGCTTGCAGCCGCGGCTGGCAAACGTCGAGGGTATCACGCTATACATGCAACCGGTGCAGGACCTGACCGTCGAAACCCGCGTCAGCCGCACGCAATATCAGTACAGTCTCGAAGACCCGGACTCCAAGGAACTGGCCGAATGGGTGCCGAAGTTCCTCGACAAGCTAAAAGCCCTGCCCGAGCTGCGCGACGTGGCCAGCGACCAGTTGGACCACGGGCTGCGAACGCGGCTGGTCGTCGATCGCGATACGGCCAGCCGGCTGGGCATCACGGCGCAAATGATCGACGACGCCTTGTACGACGCCTACGGCCAACGCCAGGTGCTGATCCTGTTCACGCAGTTGAATCAGTATCGCGTCGTGCTCGAGGTCAAGCACGACTTTCGCGAGCGGCCCCAGGATTTGTCGGGCATTTACATTCGCTCGGCCGCCGGCGGCAAAACGCCGCTCAATGCCTTTTCGCGCATCGAACAGACCACCGCCCCGCTGGCCGTCAACCACGAAGGCCAATTCCCCGTCGTCACGGTATCGTTCAACCTGGCTCGCGACGTTTCGCTGGGCGAAGCGGTCAAGGCCATCGGCCAGGTCCGCGACGAGCTGGGCCTACCGCCGAGCATCCAAGCCGGTTTTAAGGGCACCGCGCAGGCTTTCGAAGCGTCGCTGAAAAACGAGCCGCTGCTGATCCTGGCGGCCCTGGTCACCGTGTACATCGTGCTGGGCGTGCTGTACGAAAGCTACATCCATCCGATCACGATCCTTTCCACGCTGCCTTCGGCCGGCGTGGGCGCGCTGTTGGCGCTACTGATCTGCGGCACCGATTTGAGCGTGATCGCGCTGATCGGCATCATCCTCTTGATCGGCATCGTCAAGAAGAACGCGATCATGATGATCGACTTTGCGCTCGAGGCCGAGCGGCATGGCGGCAAGACGCCGGACGAAGCGATTTACGAGGCCTGCCTGCTGCGCTTCCGGCCGATCATGATGACCACGATGGCGGCCCTGCTGGGCGCCGTGCCGCTGGCGCTGGGAAACGGCACCGGCAGCGAGTTGCGCCGGCCGCTGGGCATCACGATCATCGGCGGCCTGATCTTCAGCCAAGTGCTCACGCTGTACACCACGCCGGTGATTTATTTGTGGTTCGATCGGTTGGCCAAGCGGCTGGGCACGCGCACCTCGGGCGGCCCGGCGCTCGAGCCCCTGCCGGCGGAGGAGGTATGAGCCTTTCCACGCCGTTCATTCACCGCCCGGTCGGCACCACGCTGCTGACGATCGCGATCACGCTGGCCGGCGTGCTGGGTTTTCTGCTGTTGCCGGTGTCTCCGCTGCCGGAAGTGGATTTTCCCACGATCCAGGTGCAAGCCGCGCTGCCGGGCGCCAGCCCCGAGACGATGGCATCGGCCGTCGCCGCGCCGCTGGAACGGCAATTCGGTAACATTGCCGGCATCACGGAAATGACGTCGACCAGCAGCCTGGGCGCGTCGACGATCGTCATGCAGTTCGACCTGAACCGCAACATCGACGCGGCCGCCCGCGACGTGCAGGCCAAGATCAATGCGGCCCGTGGCCGGCTACCGCCCAACCTGCCCAGCAATCCGACGTATCGCAAGGTGAACCCGGCCGACGCGCCGATCCTGATCTTAGCGCTCACGTCCGACACCTACGACACGGCCCGGATGTACGACGCGGCCTCGACGATTCTGTCGCAAAAATTGTCGCAAGTGCAGGGCGTCGGCCAGGTGATTGTCGGCGGCGGGGCGCCGCCGGCCGTGCGCATCGACGTCAATCCCACGATACTCAACCACTTCGGCATCGGCCTGGACGACGTTCGCAATGCCGTGGGCGCCGCCAATATCAATAGCCCCAAGGGCCAGATCGCCGACGCCACGCGCGCCTGGAGCATCGGCGCCAACGATCAGTTGCTCGAGGCCAAGGACTATGCGCCGCTGATCGTCGCCTATCGCAACGGCGCCCCGGTGCGCGTCGCCGATGTGTCGAAAGTCACCGACTCGGTCGAGGACATCCGCAATTTCGGCCTGTCCGACGGCAAGCCCGCGATCATGATCATCGTCTTCCGCCAGCCGGGCGCAAATATCATCGACACGGTCGATCGCGTGCTGGACCTGCTGCCGCAACTGGAAGCCGAAATCCCGGCCGGCATCGACCTGGCGGTCGCCAACGACCGCACGGCGACCATTCGCGCCTCGGTCGAGGACGTGGAGTTCACGCTCTGCGTTTCCATCGGCCTGGTGATCCTGGTGGTGTTCATCTTTTTGCGCAATGGCCGGGCCACGTTCATTCCCAGCGTCGCCGTGCCGGTGTCGCTGATCGCCACCTTCGGCGTCATGTACTTGTGCAACTATAGCCTCGACAACCTCTCCCTCATGGCCCTGACCATCGCCACCGGCTTCGTGGTGGACGATGCCATCGTGGTGATCGAGAACATCGACCGGCATTTGGAAGAAGGCCGCACGCCGCTCGAGGCGGCGCTGATCGGGGCCAAGGAAATCGGCTTCACCGTGTTGAGCATCAGCGTCTCGCTGGTGGCCGTGTTCATCCCCATCCTGATGATGGGCGGCCTGGTCGGACGATTGTTCCGCGAGTTCGCCGTGACGCTCTCGGTGGCCATCGGCGTGTCGATGCTGGTATCGCTGACCACCACGCCCATGATGTGCGCCAAGCTGCTCAAGAGCAAGCACGAGGAGCGTCATGGCCCGCTGTATCGCGCCAGCGAGCGCATATTCAACCTGATCCTGAGCACGTACGAAAAGACGCTGTCGGTCGTGTTGCGTTTCCGGTTCCTCACGCTAATGGTCACGATCGGCACGCTGGTCTTTACCATTTATCTGTACGTCGTGGTGCCCAAGGGCTTTTTTCCGCAACAGGACACCGGCCGACTGTCGGCCAACCTCGTGGCCGACCAGGATACTTCGTTCCAGGCCATGAAGCACCTGCTGGTGCGCTTCACCAATGCCGTCAGCCAGGACCCGGCCGTCGACGGCGTGATCGGCTTCACCGGCGGCCAGAACAACAGCGCCTACAACATGGGCCGGATGTTCATCACGCTCAAACCCCTGGGCGAGCGCGACGGCTCGGCAGACGAGATCATTCGCCGCCTCAGCAGCCGCACGGCCAGCATTCCCGGCGCCACGCTCTATCCGCAGGCCACCCAGGATCTGCGCATCGGCGGCAAGTCGAGCAGCGCGCAGTACCAATATACCTTGCAGAGCGACAACCTCGACGACCTCAAACGCTGGGGCCCGCGCATGCTGACCGAAATGCGCCAGATCGACGGCCTGCGGGCAGTCAATTCCGATCAGCAGGACAAGGGCCGCCAGACGGATCTGACCATCGACCGCGTGATGGCTTCGCGGCTGGGCATTTCGCCGCAGGCCATCGACGACACCCTGTACGACGCCTTCGGCCAGCGCCAGGTGTCCACGATGTACAAGCCGCTGAACCAATATCACGTGGTCATGGAAGTCGAGCCGCGGTTCTGGCAGAACCCCGATTCGCTGCGCTATATTTACATCGAGGCGGCCGGCGGGCTGCAAGTGCCGCTGAGCGCGATCTGCCGCTTTGCGTCCGACACCACGCCGCTGGCCGTCAACCACGCCGGACAGTTCTCGGCCGTGACCATCTCCTTCAACCTGCGCCCCGGTTTCTCGCTGGGCGAGGCGGTCGAGAAGATCGAGGGCGCCGCCCATCGCATCGGCCTGCCGTCGACCATGCGCGGCACTTTTTTAGGCACGGCCCAGGCCTTTCAGGCTTCGCTCAAGAACGAGCCGCTGCTGATCCTGGCAGCCTTGGCCGCCGTGTACATCGTGCTGGGCATTTTGTACGAGAGCTACATCCATCCGATCACCATTCTCTCCACGCTCCCCTCGGCCGGCGTCGGCGCGCTGCTGGCCTTGATGCTGTGCGGCATGGAGCTGAACGTGATGGGCCTGATCGGCATCATCCTGCTGATCGGCATCGTCAAGAAGAACGCGATCATGATGATCGACTTCGCGCTCGAGGCCGAACGCCGGCACGGCAAAAGCCCGCGCGATGCCATCTTCGAGGCCTGCGTCCTCCGCTTCCGCCCCATTACCATGACCACGATGGCCGCGCTCTTGGGCGGGCTGCCGCTGGCGCTGGGCACCGGCAATGGCTCCGAGCTGCGCCGGCCGCTGGGCGTGGCGATCGTCGGCGGGCTGATCTTCAGCCAGATGCTGACGCTCTACACGACGCCGGTCGTGTATTTATATCTCGACCGCTTCCGCCTCCAATGGGCCCGCTGGCGCGGCCACCGCCTGCCGGAAGACCACATGCCGGAAGAAATGATGAAGGCGGAATGAAAAGTGGAAAGCGAAGAGAATGACTCAGCCTTTGTCCGTCGGCCAGGCCACAGAGCATTAAGACTTTCTCACCCATGACCACGATGACCCGGTCGCGCCGCATGCGCAGGCTATTGGTCACCAGGTAAATGACGGCGGCCAACCAGACACCGGTTCGGCCGGTAAATCAAAACAGCCGCCCCCAAAGCACCCGTGAGGTTGCTGGGGGCGGCGTAAAAGGGCCCGACTGCCCCGGACGGCCCGGCCACTAAGCCGGGCCGCCGATCAGGCCCCTCGAACCGCGCCGTTAGGTGTTCTGATCTTCAACTACATTCACTAATGAGATTTAGTATCATTAGCGTCACGAAGTTCCACGGATTTTAATCTCGGTAAATCCCTCGTCAATCAAACTTCGGGTAATTGTTGAGAGTTTGTCTCAAATTGTGGGCCTCCGGTGCCACAACGCAATCGACCCGGCAAACTCCTGCGCCTTGGCCTTTCTGGCAAACATTTGCCAGTGCAGATTAACGGCCGCAAGTCGGCCTGCTGGCGACACCGGCGCAGGCAACTCGCTTACCCGTGCGACCTTTACGGTTGCGGATTTTGGGTCGCCGCTGGGCTTTGCGGACTTTGAAACGCTTTGTAAACGTCAGTACACCAATGGACCGCTTTCATGCCGGCAATGGCACGGGCTATTTCGACGCAAGTGCTTACCCAGATGGCGGCTGCGGTCGATCGAGATTTTTCTTTCGGGGCTTGGCACGCCTCGTGCTTTGGTGGTGAAACGTGAACGACGAACGCAGAAAGGCCTCTTGAGCCGGTCTGATCGCTCTCTCAGCAAAACAAAGATCATCAATAGCCGCCAGCAAAGGAGTGTGTGCCATGTTGGTTTTGACTCGTAAGACGCAGGAGCAGATTCAGATCGGCAACAACATCAAGATCACCATCCTGCGGGTGAAGGGGCAGTCGGTGCAGATCGGCATCGAGGCGCCGCGCGAAGTGCGGGTGCTGCGGGCTGAATTGCAGACCGACGTGGTAGAAGATGCCAATCCGACCGCCGAGCAGCTCGAGCACCAGCCGATTCGCGCCGGCGTGATGCGGAATCCGCCCGCCTTCGAGCGCCGCGAAACGTTTGGGCCGTTGACCTCGCCCGTGCCGACCAGCAGCCGGAATCTGTCCGGCTACGTGCGCCAGCGGCGAGCGTCTGCGGTCGATTGCGTGTTGAGCTAAACGGCGCGTAGGCCCGGCGAGCCGAGCCGGGCCTGGTTGTGAAGGCGGCTCGGAGATCATCCGGTGCCGCTCGACTCGCGGCACCTACAACAGCTTGAATCTTGAGCACGTGACGGTTTGGGGGCGGCGCATCGGTCCTGGGTCCGGACCGATGCGACCGCCCCTCGTCTTTTTTTGCTGCCAGTCGCACTGCCGGCCAAGCATAATGATTGATCCGAGCACGCATTTGCCGGCAGACGGCAATCGGGCTCATCAACCATGATTGCCGCTTTTTGCAAGGCCGAGCCGTGTCGCAGCCTCTGACGGTCAAGCCGGGAAAAAAGATCCGCTGGGACGATTTTGATCCCGGCTACCGCGGCGATTTCGCTCGCAAGCAGCAGGCCGCCCGCGAGACGGCCGACAACGTCGCGGCGCTGGCCGATCTGTCGTATCGGCTCTATGGCCAGGCCCAGCAGTCGTTGCTGATCGTGCTGCAGGGGCTCGACACGGCCGGCAAGGACGGCACGGTGCGGCACGTGATGAACGGGGTCAACCCGCAGAGTTGCGTGATCGCCACGTTCAAGCGGCCCACGGCCGAAGAGTTGTCGCACGATTTTTTGTGGCGCGTGCATCGGTATTGCCCGCCGCGCGGGTACATCGGCATTTTCAACCGCTCGCACTACGAGGACGTGTTGGCCGTTCGCGTACACAAGCTGGTCAAGAAGGCCGTGTGGAAGGCCCGGTATGCGCAGATCACGGCCTTCGAACGCCTGCTGGTCCACAACCGGACGCGGCTGCTGAAATGCTTTCTTTACATCAACAAAGACGAGCAGCGCAAGCGGCTTCAGGAGCGGCTGGACGATCCGGCGAAAAGCTGGAAGTTCGAACCACAGGATCTGCTCGAACGCCAACTCTGGGACAAGTACCAACAGGCCTACGAAGAAGCGCTCACGCGCACCAACACGGCCGAGGCCCCGTGGTACATCATTCCGGCCAACCACAAGTGGTATCGCGACTTGATCATTAGCCGCCTGGTGCGTCAGACGCTCGAAGACATGCGGCCCGAGTTTCCGCCGCCGCACAAAGACCTCGAGCACGTGAAGTTGAAATAGCGAGAGTCTTCGCCTGGGAGGGCGAGGCTCCTGCCGAGCCGGTGCGCGACGCCAAGCCATGACCCGGCTCGGCAGGAGCCCTCGCCCTCCCGGTGGACTACCGTAGCGTCGGTGTCGCGCCGGCCGTCTTCTGTTGTTCCGGCGGCAGCTCGTATCCGCGCTTCAGATCAGCCAGGTGCTCCAGCAGAATGCGCCGCACTTCCAGCACGCTGAGCGGATGGCGATGGACGTTCATGTGATCCGCGCCGACCGTGATCTCGGATTGCACGTCGTCCAAGTGCGCGCTCGAATAGGGCACCACGCCGTCGCCTTCTTCGTGCAGCACGCCCCACAGCCCCTTGTCCGGCAGCAAGCCCACGATGTTGTGATAGTGGACCCACGGCGGGCGCTCGGCCTGGAGCATCACCGGCAAGATCGGCGAGTCGGGCGCCAACGAGTCGAAGCTCGTTTTGACCTCGATCAGGCTGGTGTCTTTGAACAGCGCGGGATTGTCCTTTACGACCTGTTCGCGGCCGACCATTTTCGGCAACGAAATGACCTTCTGCGCCAGCAGGCGCGTGGTCTCGTTGGCAAACCGGCTGCCGCGGTGCGGCGTGGCGATGGTGATCACTCGACGGACCGAGGTGTTCGGCTGGAAAAAGAACAAGTGCTCCAGCTTTTGCCGCACTTTGGCCGAAGCCTGCACCACGGCAAACGGCGAGCTGCTTTCGATGTGCCAGAAATCTTCGCGGCTGTTGAGCGTTTGCAGCCGGGCAATCAGACCGCCCATGCTGTGCCCCACTAGCACCATCTGATCCAGTGCCGGCTCGCGACGCTCGGGATCGAGCACCTCGCGCATGCGGGCCAGGTCTTCGCGCATCCGCGTGGCGCTGGTCCAGAAGGGCTGGCCCGTCGGATACAAGTAAAACCAGATCTGGAAGTGCTGATTGATTTCCGGCTGGCTGCGCAGGTCGTTGAACATTTCGGTCCAGGTGAGCGGACTGGACCAGAGCCCGTGTACCAGCACGACCGGAATCTTTTCCGGCTGATACGGCTGGAGCATGTACAGGCCGGTAAGCGACTGGGCCCGATCGGGCAGCAGCAAGCCGTAGTCGGCCAGCCGCGTGAACACGGGCCGATTGAGGAAATAGGCCAGCGGCGTGCTCAAATCGCTTTCCAGCGGCACGCGGCGATTGCCGAGCATGATGTCGGGCGAAGCCAGCGGATCGTGCAGTTCGATCAGTGCGCGGTGCCGCGCGCCGGGCCGCAACACGCAGCCCCCTTCGTCCGGCAGCAACCGCATGAAGGCCGTCACCGGGAAGGTGAGCCCGGGCGGATAGTACTGCTCGCCGGGCCGATTAGGGTGCGGTTTGTAGACGGCGATCAGCGGCACGCCCAAGCCGTAGCCCTGGTACAGGTTCGTCAGGTTCTTGACCTTGTAATCCGAAGCGAATTTGAACTCGGCAAAGTCGTCGGTCTTCCAGGCATTGCCGCGCGTGACCACGGTCACGTCGAAGGATTGCGTGGCGGTTTCGGTGGAGTGCGTGCGGCCGGGCTGCAAGGCTCCCTGCTTGTTCAGAATGCGCAGCGAGGCTTCCAGCGCCCCGTTGTAGAGATCGCAGGCACCGCGGAATTCGGGATCGTAGGGATTTCGCAGCGAAGCAAACCGCTCGTCGAACAGGTAGAGATACGAATAGGCGACCGCGGCACCGTAGAAGTCCAGGGCCGCCCGTTCGTTGGTGGGGCCCATCCGCTGACCGGCGCGGTAACTAAGCTCGGCAAAGGAATACAGCTTCTCGGCCGAGGGGTCGCGCTCGATGATCGCCTGCAAGTCGTCCAGCAGCTTGTGCGAATCGCCGGCCAACTCGCCGGTCAGATCGTACTGCCGCAAGACTTGCATCGTGCGGTCGCTGGCCAGGTTCTCGGTCGAGAGCTTGAACTGCTCGGCCAGCGGATTTTTCGGCGCATGCCGCAGCTCGACATAATGCGCGGCGCAGCCACCCCCGGCAACGATGGCGGGCACCATCGCCGAAGCCAGCAGCAGCCGGGCCAAGGCCGCCCCGCGGCGGCCGCAAGCATGGCGGCAAATTTCACGCATCTCGAACAAATCAAAGTGGTTGCGCAGGCGCCGACAGACCCACCGGCGCAGGGACTCGAATCTGGCGAACGATTAAAGCATCCGCGCGGCCGGGTCAATGTCAGCTCGGCCGCGGAAGCCAGCAGCGCCGGCATCAAGCCCGGGGACTGCGGTCCCTGGGGGGGGTGGGCCGCGGTTTTCGCCGTGCGCCGGACCAGCTAGGCGAACGCCGGTCCGGTATCTAAAATCGGTGGGCAACGTCAACTAACGATTCAGCTTGGGCTTGGGTGCATGGAACCACGCGTGATTCAGGGGCTCGACGAGCTGCGGACCTTGGTCGGCCAGCGGCTGGGCACGAGTGATTGGCTGGAAATCACGCAAGCACGCGTCGACGCCTTTGCCGACGGCACCGACGACCATCAGTGGATCCATTGCGACCCCGAGCGGGCCAAACGCGAGTCGCCGTACGGCGGAACCGTCGCCCACGGCTTTCTGACGTTATCCTTGTGCAACGTCCTCAGCCAGCAGGTGTTTCGCATCGAGCAGGTCAGAATGGTGCTCAACTACGGGCTGAATCGGGTGCGCTTTCCCGGCCCCGTACGAGTGGGTTCCCGTATTCGCATGGCTTCCGATCTGCTGGAGGTCAAAGAGACACGCTCCGGCGTCCAGATGGTGTGCAAGCAGACCTTCGAAGTCGAAGGCGAAGCCAAACCTGCTTGCATCGCCGAGACCGTCGTGCGGCTATTCTTCACCTAGGGATGGATAAAAACTGCCGGATGAGCGTCGAGTTGCACGACGAGCGGGTTCTGTTGCGAACTCCCCGCCCCAGCGACGCCGAAGCCTTGTGCTCGGCGGCGCTCGAATCGGTGGAAGAAGTGGGCTGCTGGCTCCCCTGGTGCCACGCCGGCTACAGCCGCGGCGACGCCGATGCCTGGATCGCGGCCTGCCAGCAAGCCTGGCAACGCGAGGAATCGTATCCGTTTTTTATTTTCGACCGCGACGGCCGCACGCTCGTGGGCGGCTGTGCCCTGAACGAAATCGACCGCCCACGCCTGCGCGCCAACCTGGGCTATTGGATCCGCAGCAACCGGATGGGCCATGGCCTGGCGACGGCTGCCGGCCGGCTCGCCGCCCGCTATGCGCTGGAAACACTGGCCATGCAGCGGGTCGAGATCGTCGCGGCGGTGGAAAATTTCGCCAGCCAGCGCGTGGCCGCCAAGCTGGGAGCCGTGCGCGAGGGCCTGCTGCGCAATCGCTTGCGCATCCGCGACATGCCCCACGATGCCTACTGCTTTTCGCTCATTCCGGCCGACGTGGCCAACTGGAATCGGTAGCGCGGGCCAGCGCAGTGGTTCTACTTCACCGCCGCTGTGCCGTCGCCCGCACATGCTTCCGTTTGCCATACCATCAGCCCGTGACGCTGAGAGGGATAAAGCTGAAACCGGTGACCGAGGCGTGCTCAATCGCGTCCTTGAACGCCTGCGTGCAGATCCAGCCGCCATCGTTCGCGCGAAACAGGTCGTACGGCGGGGCAACGCTCGCCAGCAAAACCCCGGGGCCGAGAACCGTGACGAACTTCTTGCCCGGGCCGTTCTCGGCGTCGACATACAAGCAGTTCGAGCGGCCCAAGTCCCACACGTCATGTTCGCGAAACCCGTAGGCCCAGTGGTACTCCGCGAGCAAGGCTCCTTTGCCGTCCACAATTTCGGTCGGGATCCAGCGGATCGTCGGACACAGCCGCAGCCCGCCGATCTTCGCATGTGTTTTGGCGTTTACGATCAGATCCTGCCCACCGCCGATCATCGTCGCTAGGCGGTCCCCTAACGCTCCATCGACGTCGAGCACGACGCGGGCGCGTCGCAGCGCTTCGTCGGCGCCAAAATAGGGGATGGCTTCTCCAGTATCGACGTTAACGATGTCTTTTTCCCGCGCGAACGCATGTGTTGCGCGCGAGCGGAATGTCTTCACAACCTCCAAGTCAATGTCCGCCTCGTACCAGTTTTCCACCACGGCCTCCAGGTGGCTCACTTGCCTTCGAACTCTCGTTCCGCGCCTAGTAATAGCTTGAAGAATTCGTTCTGATTCTCCGCGTTCATCCACTTCGCCCAGGGCAGTAGGCCGCGCAGGTCGAGCAGGTTTGGGTTTCTGCCAGTATCGGCCATCAGCTCCCGGAATTTGCCGTCAGCCATCCTGGTCGCAAACGCCTGAACGAATCTTGCAGCGTCTATTGTGCCCTTAACATGGGGTAAGTTCAGCGGCACCGGTATCTTCTGTAGGAATTTATTATTCTCGGCAAGGTAGAGCACGTCATTCTCGTTCATGCCGCCAGCGTTCAGCCCGTTGATGAATGCCGCCAACCGCTGGGGCGCCATGATCTGATTTGGGTCGATGGCCAGTCCAAGTTCGATCATCTTTCGCTCGGCAAGCGCTTGGATCTGCGGCTTTCCCAGCAGCGATAGGTGGAGGGTAATGTCCTCAGCGATCACCACGGCGGACAGGGGATTCACAATGTCGAGCCAAGAACCGACCGACTTATTAAGGTTCTCCAGGCTGTAGATGTCGTACATTTTGTTCGCGTTGACAACGCCTTCGTACCATTCGTTGAACTCGGCGAGCTTGGCATCGTATTCCTCACGCGACAACTTACTGATAGTTCCCATTGGCCCGAGCAGCAACAAGCCGGCCTGTCCCAGCTCGCTCCGCGTGAGGGCAATCGCACCAGTCTCTAGGCCCTCGCGAAGCGAATCCTGCAGGGCCCTGACGGCGGCCTGCGCCTCGGCGTCTGTGATTGCCCGGCTCAGGTTTTTCTTCATTATGCGCTGCAGCTCACCGTTAAGGTACTTCAGGTAATCGGCGAGGTGGCCGCCCTCGTGAGTCGTCGACCTAAGGAAGCCGGCCAATACTGTCTCCGCGGGCGTAAGCGTGCCGGCCGCCGCCTTCGCCTGGAGAGTTTTCCACGCCTGCTCGGCAAGCTCCCTCCCGGCCTTAGTGGGCAGATGTATTAGGTTTTCCGCGGCGCCTTTCGGGGCAATCTTCGCCAACCATTTCGCAAGCTTGCCATCGCCTTTGTAAAGCGCCTGTTGGACGAGGTGGTGTACCTGGAGGTATCCCTTCGCGACCAGCTCTTCCAGGATTTTGGCGGACCGCAGAGCGATCAGCTTCGCAAGCAGCGCCTTTTCCGCTCCGGTCAGGAGCGGTTTCACCACCGCCTTTGGCGGGAGGATTTGCGCCAGCACCGTCGGTGGAGTTCGACGGGGGGCCTCGCCGGGCGAAGTGGCGCTTTGTCTGTCGCCCATAGCGACGGCGCTCGGTCCTTTGCCCTTGGCGGCGGCCGTGTCCTGCTTTGCGGATTCGTTTTCTTCGCACAGCCACTGGACCCAAGCATCGTAGGAATTTTTGGCGAGGATCACATGATCGCGCTGAAGCTTCGCCACGAACCAGTCGAAATCGTCGCGCCAACGGTCGCAAGGCATGCGCTGGAGCACGCGATCAAGCCAGTGCAAGAACTCCCGGCCGATAAACGTCAGCTCGATCTGCGTTCGCTGGTCGATTTCGCGCAGGGTCTCCTCGATCAATTCCTTGACCAGGTAAGCAGTGCTCATCGTCGCGGGCCTCGTACGGCGGAAAACGGGACGTGCCGGCTGGTGCGGAGCGGCTAACGGAAGCGGGCCCGCATTTCTGCTCGGAATACGCTGAACGCGCGGTGGATTTGGTTCTTGCACTCTTCGCGGGCGATCTCTTCGAGCCTGGGCTCCATCGCCAAGAGCACCCTTTTGGCCATGACATGGCCTCCTCCCAGGGTGACCGTGAATTCGGGCAGCGGCCGCGCGCTACGACACGTGATCTTTTCATTCCCGGTCGAGCCGAAGGCGGCGCAACCTGAACGAGGCGGATCGGCAGCGGCGCCGTGCGATTGTCGACAGTACACTGCGTCGTCGGCCGAGGGATCGGGCGCTGCATCGGGCAGCAAGGGCAGAATGTCGCGGACAGAATTGGGAAAGGATGGAAGGGGGGACAATGGCGAAGGGCTGGATCTAGCGGAGGGTCCGTCGGTCGCGGGAACGCTGTCACCCGGCGGCGGCAGGAATGGCAGCGTGGAAAGTAGTGTGAAATCGAGTGCGGGAAGGCTCGATAATGGGGTGGTGGGATTTTCGTTCGGCTCCGGAATCAAAGGGGCCGCGGACGGCGAGGTGCCGGCGTTGGGAGTTGGCGGGTTCGCTGGCCGGAGATTTTGCAGCGGCGCGGGGATGTTGGGCGGGCTGCTGGGAAAAGCCGGATCGGGTGACATGATGCCGGTATTGCCAGGGCCGAAGATGGCGGGCGGTTCGGCCGAAATAAATACGTCAGCGGCGTGGTTCCTCGCGTCCGATGATCCTGCGGCCAATGGGTTCGGCATTTCAGGCGGCTGGGAAGCGATCAGATCGAGAATGGCGTCGTGGCCCCGCGGCCGGAGTGGGTTAGGTTCGGAATTTGGGAGCAGGTCTGGATGTACGAGTTTTTCCAACTCAAGATCTTTGCTGGTCATCGGCGTCCTCGGGTGTGAGAATAGACTGAGAACGCAGCGAGGCAGACGCGGCTTGAGTGCGAGCTTGCGCCGAAGCAAAAAAAGAGCCCGGCGCGAGCGGCGGTCGATATCGACCTGCTCGCGACGGGCTCTTTTTGATACCTGATCTTAAGTCAGGCCCTGCGGATACCCACTACGTTGAATGTCGTGCCAGGTGGTAGCGCAGCGAACGGCCGATTTCAAGGTGCGGATTGGGCCACTTGGTGTGAACGCCCGCTAGCCAGACCCGTTACGGCCAAAGGACTCGGCGGAGAAGCGATCTCTCGGCCGGTACTTACGTGCTTCCTAGCGGCATGCGGTGGGTTGGCACGGGGCGGCCGGGGCGAAAGTGTTGCATCCGTTGCACGTGGGCGCGCACGCCAAACTCCGCGGCCAGCTCGCGCAGTTCCGCATCCAGCAAACGCGCCAGCTCATCGGGGTCGATCGCCGCTCGAGCGTTGATCGTCAACTCGGCTGCGTTCACGTGCGCCGCCGAAGCCGCCGACAATTCGACCTGCGAGGCCGAGCTCACCAGGTTGGCGATGGCCCAGGCCCCGTCGGACTCGCCCAAAATCTTGAGGTGAGCCGGCTCGGCCGCCTGGCCTTTTAAAGCACGCGCCAAGCGTTCGACCAGCCGCATGACGATCGAGTCGAGCGAGAACTCGATCGGTGGGTCGCCCGGCTGCACGCGCACGCTGCCGTTGAGCCAGCCCAGCTCGGCCTCGCCTTCGGCATACACGTCGTAATCCACTTCCGGCGTGCTCGTGCGCGCGGGGCGCGGTCGCTCGATCGCCGCAATCAGCTCTTCGAAACCCGTTCCGTCGCGCGCACTGGCCGAGAGCACTTCTTGATCGGGAAACCGACTTTTGACCAGGCCCGCCAGCGACTGCACTTCGGCCGGCGCGAGCTTGTCGATCTTGTTGATGATCAGGATGTCGGCTTCTTCGAGTTGCTTGAGAAAAATGTAGGCCGCCTTGGGCGAAAAGCCGGCGCCCGCCTCGCCGGACAAAATTTTGCGGCCATGCTCGGGCTTGAGCAGGACAGCCAGCGGCCCGATTTCGTAGGCATCGCCATACAACTGCCGCAGCGGCTCGATGACCGTCGCCGCCAGATCCGTGCAACTGCCCACCGGCTCGGCAATCAGCACGTCGGGCTGCTGATGTTCGCCCAGTTGCTGGGCGGTGGCGATGAGATCGTCGAACTTGCAGCAGAAGCAGGCGCCGGCCACTTCGCCGACTTCGAAGCCCTGGGCCCGCAGGTTTTGCGTATCGACCAGCCCCATAGCCTGATCATTGGTCACGAGTCCGACCTTGAGCCCCTGGCGAGCATAGTGCCGTGCGAGCCGGGCCATGGCCGTCGTCTTGCCGGCGCCCAGAAAACCTCCCAGCATTAAGAACCGCACGCGTTTCATGGTGTTCCTCAAGGTTGAATCCAGCGGGGGTGGGACCGGCTCGACGCGCGTGGCCGGCGGCATGGAGACCAAGTATAAACAATATTAATTGGGCATGCGCGGAATGCCCAGCGGTCGGCGTTCGCATGCCGCCGACGGCAAACCATTCGTCCGAGAACTGTTCGACGGCGGGATGCAAACTCAATGAGTGTGAAGAAACGGGGAAAATTCTACTACGGCGACAGCCAAGCGGACATCAACGAGGAGCTGCTGCGATACAGTGGCCTAAATGGCTACCCGGTTCAGCACTTTGCCGATGCAATGTGCGGTTGCGGCGCCGGCCTATTCCGCCTGTTGCTTGACGACACCGAAGGCGTCGCGGTCCGCAAGTGTGCCGAATGTGGGACTGAACACCCTATCGGCGACAGCAGCGAGTTCCTGGACGACGCACAGTTGGAAGAGTGCGCTTGCCCGTGCGGCGGTGAGGAATTCGAGATCACTGCCGGCGTGTCGCTCTACCCAAGCAGCGAGAGCGTGCGCTGGCTCTACATCGGGTGCCGATGCCCAAGTTGCGGGCTGGTCGCCGTCTACGGAGACTGGAAAAACGAATTTGAGGATTACCGGGAATTGCTCTCGCGAGTGTGATCGCGCGTCCCAAGCGCCTGCCAGGTACGCTGGCACGCGGCAAGCCAGAGCGGACTTTTCATTCATCGCTCCGCGTTTATCGTCCGCGCTGTCATGCACGAGCCACTAGATCCCATGCTGGCGATTCGTGGCGGCCGGCCGGCTTGTCCCGAGGGGCCGCCGCCGTGGCCACCACATGATGAAGCGGTGGCCGCTGCGCTGCGCGCCGCGGCCGAAGATGGCAGTTGGGGACAGTATCATGGCCCGCACGGGCCACGGCTGGCGGCGGCCTTGGCCGAAAAATTCGCCGTCGAATTTGTCTTGCCGTGCTGCTCGGGGACTTTTGCCGTGCAGTTGGCGCTGCGCGCGCTGGGAGTCGGCAGTGGCGATGAAGTGGTTTTGGCCGGCTATGATTTTCCGGGCAACTTCCGCGCGATCGAGGCCGTGGGGGCCACGCCGGTCCTCGTCGACATCGCTGCCGACAGTTGGAATCTCGACGTGCAGCAGTTGGCCAGCGTGACAGGCGACAAAATCAAAGCGGTGCTCGCCAGCCACTTGCACGGCGGGCTGGTTGCCATGCCGGCGCTCATGATGCTGGCTCGCGAGCGCAATTGGCTAGTCGTCGAGGATGCCTGCCAGGCGCCCGGAGCACGGATTGGCGAGCGGCCGGCCGGCTCATGGGGCGACGCTGGAGTGCTGAGCTTCGGCGGCAGCAAACTGCTCTCAGCCGGCCGGGGAGGCGCGGTGTTGTGCCACCAGGCCGAAGTGTTTCAACGCGCCAAGATCTTTTGCGAGCAAGGCAACCACGCGTTTCCGCTGAGCGAGTTGCAAGCCCTCGTCGTGAATCCGCAGTTGGAAAGCTTGCCGGCGCGCCACGAGCGCCGCCTGCAAGCCGTGACTCGGCTGCTCGCTGGGCTCGGCGAGGTGCCCGGCTTGCGGCCGTTGTCGGGATTGCCCGAGGACTGGAGCCCCGCTTACTACAAGCTGGGATTCGAATATCGCGGCGAGTCGCTCGGCGATTGTCCACGCGAGGAGTTTGTGCGCAGCGTGCAGGCCGAAGGCATTGCCCTGGATACGGGTTTTCGCGGTTTTTTGCACCGCGGATCGCGCCGTTGCCGGCGCGGCACGCCACTGCAAATTGCCGCGCGGGCCGCCGAGCGGGCCGTTCTGCTGCACCACCCCGCGCTGCTCGCAGAGCCCGACGTCCTCGACCGCATCGCCGCGGGACTCAAGAAGGTCTGCACGGCCTTGGCCTCGTAGCGCAAGTCGCGAGACTTTCGACGCGTTCGCGACGTTTTCGGAACTCTCACGAGTTCCGCTACCGTTTTGCGTCGACGCCGATGTCAGCCGAGACAACCGACGCGCCGGTCGGATCGGAGAAGCCGTCGTCGAGGTGATGGCCGGCCAAATCGTCGCGCGGCCGCAATTCGCTGCGCACGACCCGCATGCCGCGCGGCGCCTCGATGCCGATGCTGACGCGTTGACCCGAGATGCGATTGATCACGATCGTGACATTGTCGTCCACGACGATCTTCTCGCCCACTTTCCTGCTGAGTACGAGCATGGTCTGATCCCCCTCTTTCCCTGAGAGCGTGTAACCGTCTGCTCACTGGGTTAGGCAAACTGGGTGCCGGCTTCGTGCAATGTGCGGCTCCGTGGACCTGCCGTGCAAGCTAACACCCTGTATTTTCAATAGTTACGCGATTTTCGCTAAAGTTCGTCAAGCCGCCGGCCGAGCGGCTGGCGAACGGCCGCGGCGTCTTAAATCAGGACGGGAAATCTCGAAATGAGACTTCCGGCGGGGCGGGCAGCGGCCCACTGGCGATCGCCCGTGCGGACTGGGCTACGCAAAGATTGGTTGCCGCACCGCTAGCACCGGGTAAACTGAGCACGCGTGCTCGACGAAGCCAAGCGGTTTCTCCTTCGGACTCTGGCGGCCTGCTGATCTGCCGGCAAGTGGGCGGCGGCGATGCGCAAGTGAGCAACCATGCAATTGGGGCGGAACATTCACCGCGGCAACCAACTCAACTCGATGCGGATCTCCCGCGGGCTGTTGCTGACGGCAGCGATTACGCTCGTGCCGACGTTCTGGCTCGAACCCATTTCGGCCCAATCGCCCGGCAGAGGAAGCGCAACGAAGCGCGAGGCTCTCGCGTCGGCCAACGAGATGTACGACTTCAAGCTGCCGCAGTTTCAGCAGTGGCTGCGTGAGAACCGGATGCTACGGCAGCCGAGCGAGGGCGACACGGATTTTGCGCGGCGCGTGTATCTGGCCCAGCAGCCCAAGCTGCGCGATGACCACAGCCGGCGAATGTGGCAAGCCGCGCGCGTCAGTCGTCCAGCTTGATGGGCGGCAATTCGTCGCGGCGATACTTCTCGACGGCCTGGCGGCCTTGGCCGGGAGTCGTAATCTCCGGCGGCGTGTCCGAGCGCTCGCTATAGCGCTGGTCGGTGCGGCGCTTGAGAGCCAATTCTTCGCGCGCCTTTTGCGTGAATGCTTCGTTCGGCAGGATCAAATGCAGTTCGTTGTCGTAGGCCACCATCAACGGCGATCGCAAATTATCGGCATGGTCGGGGCACGTGAAGATGACCAGCCGCACGTGTTCGCTCCAACTCTTGACGAACATGAACGCGCCGCCGCCCAGCAACGTGAACATCGCCAGCCACACGCACGTGCCCGACCGCATCCACACGGCCAGCAGCAATAGCAGCAAGGCGATGGAAACGGTGCAGACCAGGATGGCTATTGGCGATTCGAAGCCGCGCAGCGGCTGCTCGTATTCGCGCTGCATCAGCCGGTCGCGACTGCCGCATTGCCAGCACTGCTTGGGTAGCGCGAGGTCCCATTTCGTGCCGTCGCGGCCCTCGCGCGCAGCGTAGTTCACCTTGCACGCGCGAAACTGCGGAGTGGCCAGCACCGGCAACCAAACCCTCGCATTGAGCCAGGCGGAATCCGCGACCGGCTGCACGTACGGCCGGACGCGAGTCCAGAAGCCGGGCGGCGGATCGCCAGCCGGCGAGGGTGAAACTTGGGGATCGCCAGCCGCCGGCTTGCCGCCAGCGGGTCCGGATGCGGGGCCTCGGCCCGAGTCGTTTGGTTGGCTCATAAGCTCATGCTACCGCCCCAGCGCGGTTCGCGTCTAGCAGTTTGAGTCGCAGCCCGATCGGCCGGTGGCCCGGCTGGTTGCCGAAATGCATTTTCGATTCGCTACTAGCTTATGCTGCATAAAAAGATTAAGATTTTGTAAGAATGCGGTTGGAATCTCCGCAGCCGGCGAAATGGGCTCCGGGCGGACCCTGCTTGCCGGGTTTTGGGCCGTGGCCCAACATTGGGCCGTTTTCCAAGTGGGAAGTCCGTCCATGCTCAAGACTTTTGGTGATTTGGTCGTCGATGGCCAGGCGTTGGCCGAAGGCGCGCCGGTCTGGCTGGAGTCCGCTCTTCGCACGGCGACGGGCGACGATTGGCAAGGCACGATCCTGCTGGGCGAGCGCCCCAAACTCGCTTCCGGATCGCACATGCTGCTTCTGCTGGAAGACGGACGCCAGGCGGAAGTGGTTCTGACGCAAATGCACCCTGGTGCCGACGGCGGCCTTTTGGTCCGCTTCGAGAGCAGCGACCAGGACGGCTGACGCGGCCGCCGCGTCCCCGCGAACTTCCCCGCGACCAGCGGTCGCGGCTTTATGGCACACGAGTCGCGACTAAATGTCGCGAATTAGTTTTTGACACTTGGCGCGTCGCTAGTTAACTTGGGGAGTCGTCAGCGTTTGTGGCGTCGGGGATTGGACCTCAGCGCGGCTGGTGGCAAGCTGTGCGGGCCCCGCCGAGGAACCGAAAAAAATTTTGCTATCAAGCCGTAACTTTCCTGCTGGCTGGGTCAATTAAGGTCGACGATCCGGTAATTTCCTGCCTGCCGCATCGTCGCGACCCAAGCATGCCGTAACAACCTGCCCGCGTCGGATTTAAAGCCTGCCTGAAGCTGAAGCCCGGCGCTGCGGCAAAGCTGACTACCTGCCTCACACAAAACGGAGACCCGTCCATGAGCACCACTTTCAAGCCAGGCCGCCGCGGTTTCTTGACCGTTGGAGCACTTGCCGGGGCCGGCCTCTCGCTGGCTGATTTCTTTCGGCTGAAAGAGGCGCGGGGCGAACAGAAGAGCTACGACTTCATCGAGGCCAAGGCCAAGAGCGTGATCCACATCTATCTGCCGGGCGGCATGGCCCAGCAGGAGACGTTCGATCCCAAGCCGTTTGCCCCGCTGGAATATCGCGGCGAGCTGAAGCCGATTCCCACGAAGCTGGCCGGCGTGCAGTTCAGCGAGCTGCTGCCCCGCACGGCAGCCGTCGCCGACAAGATCACCGTGATTCGCTCGATGAGCCACGGCGAAGCGGCCCACGAGCGTGGCACGCACAACATGTTCACCGGCTACCGGCCCAGCCCGGCCCTAATCTTCCCCAGCATGGGCAGCGTTGTGAGCCACGAGTACGGCCCGCGCAACAATCTGCCGCCCTATGTTTGCGTTCCCAATCAGCCCAACGAGTTTGCGGGCACGGGCTATCTCAGTTCGTCGTTCGCCCCGTTCAGCCTGGGTTCGGATCCGGCCAGCGGCGGCTTCCAGGTGCGCGATCTGAGCCTGCCGGGCGGCGTGGACGACACCCGCTTTGCCCGTCGCCGCAGCGCCCTGGATGCGGTGAACGATTACTTCGCCAAGAAGGAACAGTCCGACGCGCTCAAGGCGATGGACACCTTCTACGATCGGGCCTACAGCCTGATCAGCTCGCAGAAGGCTCGCGAGGCCTTCAACATCAATGCCGAGCCGGCCGCTATTCGCGATCAATACGGCCGCAACGAAGCCGGCCAGCGAATGCTGATGGCCCGGCGGCTGGTGGCCGCGGGCGTGCGTTTCGTGTCGCTGACCTACGGCGGCTGGGACATGCACGACCGGATCACTTACAACATGCAGCGGCAATTGCCGAACTTCGACCAGGCGTTTTCGATGCTCATCCAGGATCTGGATCGCAACGGCCTGCTGGACAGCACGTTGGTCATGGTGTCGTCCGAGTTCGGACGCACGCCGAAGATCAACCAGCAATCGGGCCGCGACCACTGGCCCAAGGTGTTCAGCGTGGTGCTGGCCGGCGGCGGTATCAAGCGCGGCCTGGTCTACGGTTCGAGCAATGCCACGGCCAGCGAGCCGGAGGACGACGCCATCGGCCCGGCCGACCTGGCCACGACCGTGTATCACCAGTTGGGCATCGTGGCCGACAAGGAATTGATGGCGCCGGGCAATCGGCCCATCGAAATCGTCGACGGCGGCAATGTCCGCAAGGACTTGCTGGCCTAGTCGCGCATGGGCGACTGGGAGTTGGCGACTGGGATTCGTCGCCAAAGAGATTGTCTTCCCCGGCTGGCACGGAATCGTCTGCGGGGTGCGTTTTCGGCCAGGCCGCCCTTGGGCCTGGCAAGTCGCGGCGGGCCAGGATGGCCACTGCGACACGGCCAAGCTGTTTTGGCCAAAGCGACACCCACCAGGGCGGCGCAAGCCGTTCGTCGGCTGACGAACGGTCGCCGCTAACATCCCGCACGGTCTGTTGCCGACTGTTTTTAGCCAACCGGGGAAATCGCCGATGCGCGTCTTGCTGCGTAGCTCTCTTGTGCCGTTTGTGTTGGCTGCCGGCTGCCTGTTGCCGGCCGCCGAACTGTTGGCCGATGGCCCGATACTCAACGGCATCGTTCCGCAGGGCGGTCGCCGCGGCACTGAAGTCGAAGTGGTGATGAGCGGCGCGCGGCTCGAGGATGCCGATGGCATCTTGTTCTATACGCCCGGCATCGAGCTGAAAAAATTCACGCCGGTCAACGCAGGCTCGGTCAAAGCGCTGCTGACCCTGGCTCCCGATTGCCGCTTGGGCAATCACGCGTTGCGCGTGCGCACCGCCTCGGGCATTACCGAGATGATGCTCTTCAGCGTCGGGGCGCTGCCCGAGAAGACCGAGGCCGAACCGAACAACGAGTTCACCAAGCCGCAGCCGGTCGAGCTGGATACGACGATCAACGGCAACATCGGCAACGAGGACGTCGATTATTACGCGGTCACGGCCCGTAAGGGCGAGCGGATCACGGCCGAAGTAGAAGGCATCCGCCTGGGACGCACGCGGTTCGATCCTTACGTGTCGATCATGGACAAGGACCGCTTCGAATTGGCCAGCTCCGACGACGCGGCGCTACTGTGGCAGGACGGTGTCGCAGCGTTGGTGGCCCCGGAAGACGGGACGTACGTCGTCCAGGTTCGCGACAGTTCGTTCGGCGGCAACGGCGCAGCCAGTTACCGGCTGCACGTCGGTCGTTTTCCGCGGCCCACGGCCGTGTATCCGGCTGGTGGCCGGCCGGGCGAGACGCTGGAAGTGCGCTTCCTGGGCGACGCCGGGGGCGAGTTCCGCCAGAAGATCAAGGTGCCCGCCTTCACTGAGAATGCATTTTATCCGTTCATTTTCGCGCCGGACAGCCGCACCACCGGTCTGTTCGTCGAGCAGAAAGGCGGCGTCGCCCCGACGCCCAACTACTTCCGCCTCACGGATCTGACGAACGTCCTGGAAGTCGAGCCCAACGACGAATCGCCCACGGCAACTCCGGCCAGCGAACCGCCGGCGACCAAGCCGGTGGCCTTCAACGGCATCATCGAGAAGCCGGGCGATTCCGATTCCTTCAAGTTCACCGCCAAGAAGGGTCAGCAGTTCGACATCCACGTCTACGCCCGCAGCATCCGCTCGCCGCTGGACTCGGTGTTGGTCGTCCGACGCGGCAAAGGCGGCAACATCGCCAGCAACGACGACAGCGGCGGACCGGACAGCTACCTCCGCTTCACGGCTCCGGCCGACGACGACTATGTGCTGAACGTCACCGACCTGCTCAAGCAGGGCGGGCCCGACTATGTGTACCGGATCGAAGTCGTGCCGCTGGCCCCAAAGTTTGTCATGACGCTGCCCGAGCTGGTGCGCTACAAGGATGTCACCGTGGCGATTCCGCAGGGCAACCGCATGGCGGTCTTGGTAAATGCCAATTGGCAAGCGTTCAACGCCGGCGTGAAGTTCGAAATGAAGGACTTGCCCAAGGGCGTCACGGCCGAAGTCATGCCGATCACGACCGGATATCCCAGCGTGCCGGTGCTGCTGACGGCAGCTGCCGACGCGCCGTTGGGCGGGTCGCTGTGCGACATCGACGGCCACATGATCCACGACACGCTCAAGGCCGAGGGGCACCTGTGGCAAACCAGCATGCTGGTCGCCGGTGACAATCAACGGCCGGTCTGGACGCACACGGCGCAGCGCATGGCCACGGCCGTGATCGAAGACGTTCCCTTCTCGATCGAAGTCCTCGAGCCCAAGGTGCCGATCGTCCGCAACGGATCGATGGAACTCAGGGTCCGAGCCAAGCGCGCCGAAGGCTTCAAGGCTCCGATCTCCATCCGGCTGCTCTACAATCCGCCGGGCATTGGCTCTTCGGCGGCTGGCTCGATTGCCGAAGGCCAGACCGAGGGCACCATTCCGCTCACGGCCAATGGCGGCGCGTCGGTGGGCACCTGGAAGATCGTGGTGCTGGCCGAAGCGACGCTCAATCCCGAGCAAACGCCCGTCAAGAAACGTCGTCGCCGCGGTCAAGGCGGTACGCTCGTATCGTCGCAGTTGGTGAACCTGGAGATCGCCGAAGCTTTCTTGCAACTGGCATTCAAGCCAGCCGCCGCCGAGCTGGGCAAAGAGGCCACGCTCGTAGTCGGCGTGACCAACAACCGCGAATTCCCGGGCGAGGCCGTGGTCGAGCTCGTGGGCCTGCCGGGCGAAGTGACTGCCGAGCCGATCAAGATCAACAAGGATACTTCCGAGGCGACCTTCAAGCTCAAGACGTCGCTCAAAAGTCCCGCCGGCCGGCACAAGGCCATCATGTGCCGGGCGATCGTGACACTCAACGGCGAGCCGGTGCAACACACACTGGGGCCCGCCGAGTTGCGGATCGATGCGCCGCTGCCGCCCAAAGCCTCGAAGCCGGCTCCGAAGCCAACCACTGTAGCAGCCAAGCCGGCCGCGGTCGCAGCCAAACCGGCAGCGAAGCCCTTGAGCCGGCTGGAACAATTGCGCCAGGAGCGCGAAAACGGTAAGCAACCGACAAAACCGGCTGGAAACTAACGGCCAGTTTTGCATCGCAAGTCCGACAATACCAAACCATGAATCGACGACAGGAACGAGCCGTGAAACTTTTTGTGCGCGTGGTAGGAAGCTGGATCGCGCTGGCCCTGGTAGCGACCGCGCAGGCTGGCACGGTGGCGCCCGCTGGCGCTCCGAAGCTGGAAGTCTTTCCGCCCGACGTGAACCTGGCCACGGCCCGCGACCGCCAGTCGTACGTCGTGCTGGTGACTCGGCCGGACGGCGTCACGCTGGACAAGACGCAAGAGGCCAAAGCCACGCTGGAGAATCCGGCCGTTGCGCGGCTGGACAAGCGCGGCATGGTGCTGCCGGTGGCCGATGGCAGCACGCAGCTGCGAATCGAATACGAAGGCCAGCAATTGCGCGTGCCGGTAACCGTCAAGGATGCGAAAACCGAGCGGCCCGTCAGCTTTAATCTGGACGTGATGCCGGTGTTCATGCGGTCCGGCTGCAACACGGGCAGTTGCCACGGGGCGGCCCGCGGCAAAGACGGATTCATGCTGTCGCTATTCGGCTACGATCCGGCCGGCGACCATTATCGCATCACGCACGAGCTGGGCTTTCGCCGAATCAACCTGGCTCTGCCCAAGGAAAGCCTGATGCTGGAAAAATGCGACGGCAGCGTGCCGCACACCGGCGGCAAGCGGTTTGCCAAAGACAGCGAGTACTACGACTCGATTCTCCGCTGGCTCGAGGCCGGCGTGCCCAACGATAGCGGCGCCGTGCCCAAGGTGGAACGCGTCGAGCTGTATCCGCGCCAGATCGTGCTCGAAGGCGAAGGAGCCAAGCAGCAGCTCGTGGCCCGGGCGATCTACAGCGACGGCACCGATCGCGACGTGACGAACCTGGCCGTGTTCATGTCTAACAACGACAATTCCGCCTTGGTCAGCCCCGACGGATTGATCACGGCCGGCGCCCGCGGCGAGGCCTTCGTGATGGCCCGCTTCGAGACGCACACGGTGGGCATGCAAGTGCTGACGCTGCCCAAGGACCTGAAGTACAGCCCGCCGCAAAGCAAGCCGATCAATTACATCGACGAGCTGGTGAACACGAAGCTCGAAAAGCTGCGGCTGTTGCCCAGCGAGCTGGCTGGCGACGAGACGTTCCTGCGGCGCGTGACCGTGGACATCACCGGCCTGTTGCCCACCGAGCAGGAGTACACCGAATTCCTGGCCGACAAGACCCCGAACAAACGGGCCAAGCTCATCGACCGGCTGCTCGAGCGCAAGGAGTTTTCCGAGATTTGGGCCATGAAGTGGGCCGAGCTGCTGTTGGTGAAAACCAAGAACGGCGGCCAGGTCAGCTACAAGAACGTCTATCTATATGCGACCTGGCTGACGGCGCAGATTTCGAACGACGTGCCGATCGACAAAATGGTGCAGGAGCTGTTGTGTTCCAGCGGCGGCACGTTCAAGAAGCCGCCGACGAACTACTACCAGGTCGAAACGGCAACGTTGAAAGTGGCGGAGAACACGGCCCAGACCTTCATGGGCATTCGCACGCAGTGTGCCCAGTGCCACAACCATCCGTTCGACCGCTGGACGATGAACGACTACTACAGTTTTGCCGCCTTCTTCGCACAAGTGGGCCGCAAGCAAGGCGAGGACTACCGCGAGCAGATCATCTACAACCGCGGCGGCGGCGAAGTGGCCAATCCGGTGACCAAAAAGACCATGGCCCCGAAATTTCTCGGCGGCGACAGTCCCGATACCAAGGGGCAGGACCGCCGCGAAGTGCTGGCCAAGTGGCTGGCCTCGCCCGATAACCCCTACTTCGCCACGAGCATTGCCAATCGCGTTTGGGAGCATTTCTTCGGCATCGGCATCGTGCAGCCGGTGGACGACATTCGCGTCAGCAATCCGCCGAGCAATCCCGAGCTGTTCAAGGCGCTCGGCGACCATTTCACGCAGTACCACTACAACTTCAAGCAGCTCGTCCGCGACATTTGCAACTCGCAAACCTATCAGCGTGCCACGGCCCGCAACGCGAGCAACCAGTCCGACGAGCTGAATTTCGCCCATGCTCGCGTTCGCCGCATTCGGGCCGAAAGCCTGCTGGATTGCATTTCGGAAGTCACGGAGACAAAGGACAAGTTCCGCGGCCTGCCGCCGGGAGCCCGGGCCGTGCAGATTGCCGACGGCGCGACGAGCTCGTACTTCCTCGATTCGTTCGGCCGTTCGCCGCGCGACACAGTTTGTGCTTGCGACGCCAAGACGGACCCCACGCTGTCGCAATCGTTGCACCTGCTCAACGGTGACACGACCGAGGGCAAAATCCGCGCCGGCGGAATCATCAAGCGGATGTTGGCCGAGAAAAAACAGCCCGACGAAATCATCCGCACGCTCTACCTACGCTGCCTGTCGCGCCAGCCTGCACCGGAGGAATTGGCAAAACTGCACGCCGCCGTAGCCGGTGAAAAGGACCAGCAACGCGCGTTGGATGACATTTTCTGGGCCGTCCTCAATTCCCGCGAGTTCGTGTTCAACCATTAAACCACGTCCATTACCGACTCACTCCGGTCGCCAGCGCTCCCGGCTCGCCGCGGCGATGCGAGCACCTGCCGGCACGCGACCGCAATCCATACGTCGAGAACATTTCCATGTCTGTCAGCAATTTGCGCGTGATCGCGCTGGCGCTCATCGTTGCGGCATCGTCGTTGGTCGGGTCTTCACTGGCGGCCGAACCCGCCAAGCCGGCGGCCAAGAGCGAGCCGGCCAAGCCTGCTCCGGCGGCCAAGGCTGCGCCCGCTGGTGCGGCTCCGGCCAAGACCGCGGCCGTCATGCCAAAGATCAACTACGCCGAGCACATCCAACC
This sequence comes from Pirellulales bacterium, assembly GCA_036268995.1. GTDB lineage: Bacteria > Planctomycetota > Planctomycetia > Pirellulales > PNKZ01 > DATATB01. The sequence continues at coordinate 51,130 of DATATB010000011.1, forward strand.
GATCTTCCGCGAGCATTGCTACAGTTGCCACAGCCAGGACACGGCGAAAAGCGACCTGGCACTTGATTCGTATGCCGCGGCCATGCGAGGCGGCGCCGGTGGCGAAGTGGTATTGGCCGGCGACCTCGAGAGCTCGCGGCTGTGGATGCTCATTTCGCATCAAGAAACGCCCAAGATGCCGCCCGAGCAGGACAAGCTGGCCGAGGCCAAGCTGTCGCTCGTCAAGCAGTGGATCCTGGAAGGTGCGTTGGAAAGTGCCGGCTCGAAGGCCAAGGCCAAGCCCAAGACCAACCTGGAACTGAAAGTCACGAGTGGCTCCGCGAAGCCCAGCGGCCCGCCGCCCATGCCGTCAGGGCTGGGGCGCGAGCCGTATGTCTACACTCCCCGGGCCGGAGCCGTCACCGCCATCGCCGCCAGTCCCTGGGCGCCGCTGGTGGCCATCGCCGGTCAGAAGCAAGTGTTGCTCTACAACTCCGACACGGGCGAACTGCTCGGCGTGCTGCCATTTCCCGAGGGGCGCGTGCAGGTGCTCAAATTCAGCCGCAGCGGCGGCATCTTGCTGGCCGGCGGCGGCCGCGGCGGCCAGTCGGGCCGCGTCGTGCTGTTCGACGTCAAGACCGGCAAGCGCGTGGGCGAGGTCGGCGATGAACTCGACGTCGTGCTGGCCGCCGATATCAACGACGACCACACCCTGGTGGCGCTGGGCGGCCCGCGGCGGATTGTCCGCGTGTATTCGGTCGCCGAGGGTACCGTCGAGTACGAAATTCGCAAGCATACCGACTGGATCTACGCGCTCGAGTTCAGTCCCGACGGCGTGCTGCTGGCCACCGCTGACCGCAGCGCCGGCTTGTTTGTCTGGGAAGCCGACACGGGCCGCGAGTTTCAGAATCTCACTGGCCACACGGCCGGCGTCACCGACGTGAGCTGGCGCAGCGACGCCAATTTGCTGGCAAGTTCCAGCGAAGACGGCACGATCCGCTTGTGGGAAATGGACAACGGCAAGCAAGTGAAAAGCTGGCCCGCTCACAGCGGCGGCACCACCGCCGTGATGTATGCCCGCGATGGCCGGTTGGTCTCGGCGGGCCGCGACAATCAAGCCAGGCTGTGGGACGGCAACGGCAAGAACCTGAAGGCGTTCGGTCCATTCAGCGACCAGGTGCTGGAAGCGGCCATCACGCACGATGGCGGCCGCGTGGTTGCCGGCGATTGGACCGGTGAGATTCGCCTGTATGGCACGGCTGACGGCGCACTGGTAGCGCGATTGCTGGAGAATCCGCCGACGCTGGCGATGCTGATCGAAGGCGAAACGCAGCGAGCCGGCCAGTTCGAGGCGGAGGCCAAAAAGCTGGCAGCCGAAGTCGAACAGTTGGACCGCGCGGCCAAGGTCGCCGCAGCGGCAACCCAAGCGGCTGCGGCGCAGGCGCAAGCGGCGGCAGCAGAGCTCAAACGGCTGCAAGCACTTCGCCCGCAGCTTGAGAAGTCGATCGTCGACAAGACGGCCGCCGGCAAAAAGGCTCACGAGGCGCTGGCCGCTGTGCGGGCCGCGGCCGCAAAGGTCCAAGCCGACGAAACTCCGGCCCACCGTGCGGCCAATCACAACAATGGCGCGTGGCGTGCGGCTGTCGAGCGCGTGGCAAAGCTCGATCAAGAGATCTCGCGCGCGGCCGACAAGTTGCAAGCGGCAAAAAAGACGCTCGCCGATAAGCAAGCGCAGCTCGAAAAATTCAAAGCTGATAAGGCCGCGGCAGCCAAGGACGCGAACCGGGGCAAGAAGCTTGCCAATGAGGTGGCGGAACTCCAGCGGCAAGTGAAATCGCTGGAAGCGGCATTGGCCGCGGTCACGGAAAAAAAGACCGCAGCTGCCAAGCCCATCGACAAGCTGCTAGCCGACAAGACCGCCGCCGATATGTTGTTGGCCGAAAAGGTCGCGGCCGCTAAGCAGGCAAGCGACAAGGTGGCCCAAGCGCAGGCCGCCGCCCGGGCTGGCGACCAAGAGCGGGCTGCTTTGTCCAAGTCGCTGACCGAAACCACGGCGGCATTGAAGGCCGCGACGGCCAAGGCTCCGCAATACCAGGCCGCAGTGGACAAGGCCCGCGTCGCACAAGCGGCCGTCGAAAAGACACTGGCCGACAAGCGGCCGGCCGTGCAAGCTGCGAGCACTGCGGCCGCCGCCGCCAAAGCTAGCGCCGAGCGAGCGCGGCAAGAAAAAGCCCAGCTCGACAAGCTTCGCACCGCCCAGGTCAACGCGCCGCAGCCGTAGTCCTGGCAGCGGCTTTGCTCGCTTCCCGCGCTTCCCTTCTTTTCCGCGTCGCGATCCTAATCGCGACTTCGGCGGCGATAGCAGCTTCGTTCATTGCTGCGATTTCCGGTTTCTTCATCGGCAGTTGCAACCGCAAGCGGGCCGCCGGCCGGCCGCTGTGAATATGCGGTGACTTTTCCGATTTTGACGATTCCTGAAAGTTTAACGGCTGATAGGCCGATAGATAGCGTGCCGTGAAGTCTCTACTCGGGGGATGCGCGCAGCCAGCAGGCTGCTAAGCAATCTCCGAAGAATGCCTCACGCATGCCGACCAGCAGCCGCCTTTCGGGCGACAGCAATCGGCCGGTATCCGACTCGCGATCCTTCGGGAAGTCCGAAAAACCAGCAGGGAAGCGGAATTCATGAGCCGGCAAGCAATCGCCTTGGTCCTCGCGTTCGCGTCTGTCACCGTGTCGTTGAGCGGCTGCACGCCCACGCAGCCGTTCTATTTCATGGATGACAAGGATCTCTCGCACTACAAGGGCGTGGCGACGCAGATCGAAACGCCGGACGTTGATTCCGACCGGATCAACGAAGTTCAGGACGCCCAGCCGCCGCTAACGGTGGCCAACGCCGAGGCGCGTGAGATCTGGGATTTGACGCTGCAAGAGGCGATCCAGATTGCCGTCTCCAACAGCAAGGTGATGCGTTCGCTGGGCGTGCAGGCATTCGTGCCCACGACATTCTCGGGCGGCACGCGCTTCGGCGACCCGACGCGTTTGTCCACCACGCCGACGAGCGTGCCCTCGACGTACACGCCTTCGATTATCGAGAGCGATCCGCGCTTCGGCACCGAAGCGGCGCTATCGGCCTTCGACGCACAGTTGAGCAGCAGCTTGTTCTGGTACAAGAACGATCAGCCGCAGAACATCAGCAACACTTCGGCCCTGTCGTTGTACCAGGCTTCGATCTTTCGCCAGGACCTGATGCAGGACCAAACGCAGATCAGCAAGCGGCTGGTCACCGGTGGTACGGCTTACCTGCGCCAATACACGATCTACAACCAGAACAATAACGGCGCGAACATCTACCCCAGCGTGTGGACGCCGTATATCGAAGCCGAGTTCTCGCACCCCTTGTTGCAGGGGGCCGGCACACAGTTCAACCGCATCGCCACGTCGGCCCAGACGGGCTCCAGCGGCGGCAACAACATCCCCGGTTATTACAATGGCGTGGTCATCGCCCGCATCAATCACGACATTGCCCTGGCCGACCTCGAGGTGGGAGCACGCAACCTGGTGGACGAAGTGGAGACGGCCTACTGGCGTCTGTACTTCAACTATCGCGACCTGGACGCCAAGATGGTCGGCCGCGACAGCGCCTTGCAGACCTGGCGCAAGATCCACGCCTTGTTCCAGGAAAGTGCGCGTGGCGGCGAAGCGGAAAAGGAAGCCCAGGCACGGGCCCAGTACTTTCTGTTCCGCGGCCAGGTCGAGGCCGCGCTGAGCGACCTGTACACGTCCGAGAACCAGGTCCGGTTCATCATGGGCCTGGCGGCCACCGACGGCCGGTTGATCCGTCCGTCCGACGAGCCGACCACCGCCCGGGTGCAGTTCGATTGGTACGAAGTACACGCCGAGGCCCTGGCCCGCAGCCCCGAACTGCGGCAAGAGCGGTGGCGCGTGAAGCAGCACGAGCTGCAACTGGCCGCCAGCAAGAGCTTCCTGCTGCCGACCTTGAACGTCGATGCCTTGTATCGCTGGCGCGGTTTTGGCAACAACTTGGGCGGCCCGGTCCAAAGTGGCATCTACGGCAGTCCGACCAGTCCACCTTTCCAAAATGCCTATCAAACCCTGCTTAGCGGTGCCTTCCAGGAATGGCAGTTAGGTTTCAACTTCAACATGCCGCTGGGCTTCCGCCAGGGTCTGGCCGCCGTGCGGAACGAACAATTGCAACTGGCCCGCGAACGCGCGGTCTTGCAAGACCAGGAACTAGAGCTTTCACACCAATTGGCCAACGCGATTCGCAGCCTCGACCGCTTCTATATGTTGAGCCAGACGAACTTCAATCGTCGCGTCGCCTCGCAAAAGCAGGTGGATGCGGTCCGGGCTGCTTACGAGACGCAAACGGTGACGCTCGATTTGTTGCTCGAAGCGCAGCGTGCGCTGGCCGACTCGGAGAGTACTTATTACGATGCACTGTCGCTGTATAATCTGGCGATTTGCCAAGTTCATTTGCGCAAGAATTCGCTGCTGGAATACAATGGCGTACACATGGCCGAAGGGCCCTGGGCAGACAAAGCGTACTTCGACGCACGCAAGCGGGCCCGCGAACGCGACGCCGGGTTGTTCGTCAACTACGGCTTCGCCCGACCCAACGTGATCAGCCGCGGCGCGATCAACCAGTTCTACGGCCGCGACAATGGTGTGATTCCAGACAACGGTGGCAACAACCAATCGGGCGAGAATATTCCGGCCGGCAAACTGACTCCTGAGCCGGGCAATATCCCGGGCGGCGATGATGGCACTCCGCCGGCGTCGGCCCCGGCCGGAAAAGAGGCCGGATTGCCTTCGGGTGACTTCAACGCCGCACTCAATAACGCGCCAGCCAACGACGATGAAGCTATCCAGGATTATTCGATTGGTCGAGCTAATCAGTCTACTCCAGGTTGGACGGGGACAAAACGTTAGCTCGCTGGCCCAAGGCTGCGGAGTCTGCCGCCGCACCATCTTTCGCGATCTCGACGTGTTGCGGGCGGCCAGCGTGCCGGTGGAGTTCGATGGCGAAGGCGGGCGCTACCGGCTGCGCGGCTCGCATCTGCTGCCGCCCACCAATTTCACGCCGCAGGAAGCCCTGTCGCTGTTGGTGCTGTGCCACGAGTTGGGCCGGGCCGGCGGGATTCCCTGTCAGGGGCCGGCTGCCAAGGCGGCCGTCAAACTGGAAAGCAACCTGCCGCCGCGCCTGCGCGACTATCTTCGCGACGCCACGCAAGCCGTGCGCATCCGCCTGGACGCCAGCAATCCGCTGGCGTCGCACGAATCCGTCTACGACCAACTGCTGGTGGCGGCCGCCCAGCGGCGGCAGGTGCGGATCGAGTACGACAGCCTCACCGAGTGGAGCCGCATCAGCACCCGGCTGAGCCCCTACCGCTTGCTGTTCAGCCGGCGTAGCTGGTACATCGTGGGCCGATCGTCGCTGCATCGCGGCGTGCGGACGTTCAACCTGTCGCGCGTCCACAGCCTCGAGCCGCTGGACACCGGGTTCAACCTCCCCCGCGGTTTTAGCATCGAACGCTATTTGCGCAACGCCTGGCACCTGATCCCCGAGCGCGGCGGCGACCAGCACGTAGTGATTCGCTTCGAAAAGATGGTGGCCCAGAACGTGGCCGAAGTCGCCTGGCACAAGACGCAGCGGGTGCGCCTGCTCAGCGACGGGCGGCTCGATTTTCACGTCACCGTCTCCGGCCTGCACGAGATCTCCTGGTGGGTGCTCGGCTATGGCGACCAGGCCGAAGTGCTGCGTCCCAAAAAGCTCCGCGATCTCGTCGTGCAGCGTGCCCAGAGCATGCTCAAGCGCTACGAGCCCTCCTAACGGAGCCAAGCGCGTCGCTTCGGGAGTTGGCGATAGCACCGCTAGCCTGTACCGAAGAGTCCAGCCAGCAACTGGCATTGACGCATGCTGGCGGATGAATCAACTTACGCGCTGAATGGTAACCACCGATACCATGCTCACGCGCGGCTGGCAGGCGCGATTGTGGCTTGCGCCGAAGTCCTGGCTGGCGGAGGACCTCCGATGATGCACGTCCAAGAATCAGCTTGCTTTGAAGCAGCCGATCAAACGGCGCGGCGCCAGCCAAGCGTGTCCGTCGTGCTTTCGTTCTTTAACGAGCAAGAAGTGCTTCCCGAGCTGATTCAACGGCTGCGCGCGGTGCTCGGCCAGCAGCAACGATCCGGCCGAATCGCCAGCTACGAATTGATTTTCGTCAACGACGCGTCGACCGATCATTCGCTCGAGGTCCTCTTGCGCGAGGCAGCCGGCCTCGACGACATTCGCGTCTTGAATATGTCGCGCAATTTCGGTGTCAGCCCCTGCGTGCTGGCCGGCATGCAGCACGCTTCCGGCGATGCCGTGATTTACATGGACGCTGATCTCCAGGATCCACCCGAGGTGATCCCGGAGTTGATTCGCGCTTGGACCGACAATCCGGGCATCGAGGTAGTCCATACCGTCCGGCGCTCCCGCGCCGGCGAGTCGCGGGCCAAGCTCTGGCTGACGCGCTGCGGCTATTGGATTCTGCGCCAGGTCGCCAATGTCGATCTCCGCATCGAAGCCGGAGATTTCAAGCTCCTGTCGCGTTGCGCCGTGACGCATCTAGTCGCGCTGGGGGAGAAAAAACCCTTCATGCGAGGGCTGGTGAGCTGGATCGGCTTCCCGCAGGCCGAAGTGTACTACGACCGCTCGCCGCGTTTCGCTGGCAAGACCAAGTTCTTCGTGTGCGGCCGCAAAGTCGTTCGAAATTTCCTCGAATCCGCGCTGATTTCGTTTTCGGACACGCCCCTGCAGTTAGCCACCTATGCCGGGCTGGCCTCGTCCCTGGCGGCTTTCGCCTTGCTGCTACACGTGCTATTCGAAAAGCTGGCCGGCCACAATATTCCGGGATGGACGGCGATCATGACCGCCGTGTTATTCATTGGCGGAATCCAGATGTCCCTGCAGGGCATGATGGGCTTGTACATCGGCTCGATTTACCAGGAAGTCAAACGGCGGCCCAACTACATCGTCGCCAGCAGCTACGGCCTGCCGAACCCGGTAGGGGTCGAGCTGACGAGGCGTTCAACGGATCTTTCAGGGCAACGCCGGCCGGCGCGGCCGCACGTGGCCGCGAATCCCAGCCGGCCACGGTCCGAGGTGGCGCAAGGCGGTTGAGCGGGCAGTGCTTGCTGCAAGCGCTGCCAGGCCGGGCGTTGCCCGCAAACGAGATAGGCCGATTGCGAAGAGCCGGCCCGATAACCTTTAAGTTCGAGGTGGTGACAAATGAAAATGGCATGGCGGTACATCGCGCGGTTTTCACTGGCGTGGCTCTGCTCATTCGTCTATTTGCTCGCCATTTATTTTCCCGCCGCTTCCATTCCCTTTGCCCATCAAGATCAATACCGCTATTTCATCGCCTACGGGCGCAACAACGAAGCGGTGAAGCAGAGCCGCGACGGCGACACACAGGGAGACTGGTTGCGCTTGATCGGACGGCCGGTTGCCGCCGAACTGGAGTACCAAATCTACAAACGCGTAAACACGGTGAGCGACCTGACTGCCGTCCGCGTGTTCGGCATCGGGCTGTTCGCCGCCGCCATGGCGATGTTTTTCTGCTATTTGTGCGAATTCAGACTCACCGCCGCCTCGGCATTCTGCCTGGCCGGCGCCGTGTTTGCGCTGCCGGGCGTGCAATTCTCGGTCTGCATGGCTTCGTACAACCACCCGGTGGCCCACATCCTGGCTTTGGCAAGCGCACTATTCATGCGGTTGGGCAGCCGGCTGGCAGCCGGCAAAAAGCACTGGTACCTGGATTATCGGCTGATTGCTTGCTATACGCTGTCGGTCGTGCTGCTGGTAGTCGCGCAATTATCATATCCACCCAGCTCATTTGTCGTCCTGTTTCTCATCGGAGCGGAAATTGCGCTGCAGGGGACTGCCGAGTGGGCGACCACTCGACGTCATTTGATCCGTGATACGGCGCTGCTCGTCCTCGCTTGCGTCGTCTATTACTTGATCATCAAGCACTATTACGATTCACAAGGTGGGCATCCTCATCTCGGCTATCAGATCGAAATGAACCTGGATCTGGCCGATCGTCTTCGCGGTTTCGTGGAACTATTGTTGTGGCCGATGTTCAATCTGTGGAATGTGCACGTCAGCACGCGGCTGGGCGTTGCGGTCGCCGGTTTCCTGGTTTCGGGGCTGGGCGTGATGTTTTGCCGCCAGCTCAGACCGGCGCGCCGCATTCCGCGGCAGATGCTCCCTGCCGCATCCCAGGCTTCCACGACGCGGGCGTCCGTGCGGTGGGCGAAGCCCCTCCGGCGACTCGGCCGAGGGCTGCAACTCATCGTCGCAATCGGGGGCGTTCTAGTACTGTCCGAAACAACTTTTATCGCCGCGCAGGTCAGGTGGACGCTCTACCGCACGCATTTCGCGTCCGCCGGCATCACGGTGCTGTTGCTGGCGGGCGCCGTTATGTGCTGGAGCCGCTTGCTTGCTCCACGCTGGCGCAGCAAGGCCGCCGCCGTGCTGGCCTGGGGCATGTTGTGCGGCGCGGGATTCGTGGCTCATGGCAACGTATTGATGAACAGCCTGAATGACCGCCTTGAGTTGAGTTTCATTGGTTCGCAAATCGCGGCGCATGCCGGCGAGCCGATTAGCCGTATCCATGTCATCCAGGCTGTCAATGAGAGTTTTACCTTTAACGGGCGCGAGATCGTGCTATCCGGCGACGAGTTCAATGTGCCGTCGACACGACAGCCGGGTTTCATTGGTACCGCGGTCCGAACGGCCTTGCAGACCGTTTTTCAGCGCGACTCATTCCGTATTTGCGACGTTGCACACACGATCGCGGGCATTCAGTCGGCCGATAGCCAGGCGATCACCATCACCTACTCGGCACATGGCGAGCCGGTCCTGCCCTCTCCCCATACGGTGGTCATCGACATGGACGCCCTGCTGCGAATCGAGGCGCCGACCAAACGGCCGTGGGCTCCCCCGCTAACAACCGCCAGCGCCCCCGGCTCGCAGGCGGCGCGTTAGCGGTCGTTGGCGCCGAGCGAGTACGCGCGCTCCCATCTCAACCGTTCGATCGCCGAGCGCGCCAAATCGGATCGTTTCGCTGGCCGAGATATCAAGCTGGCAGCACGCACTACTGCCATTGACCCAAACTGCCTGGCAGATTCTGATGCCGCCCGAATTCTGGTTTCTGGCGGCCCGCAACTTAAGTGCCGGTTGCATTGGCCGCCGACCATGCCTGCGGCTTGCTCGATGGCAGTCGTAAAGACGTCCAGTTAATTAGTTTGGGACGCCCCGCTTATGAACCAACGACTGATCGTGCGGGCCTTGCGTAACCGGCCATTCGCGATGCTGATGCTGTTCATCGTGGTGACCTCCGGCTTCATGCTGTACCGGAACTCGGACGTTTTCGTGTGGAACGACACGCCGGGCTTGATCAGCTTCAATCGACCCGGGGCGAAAACCTGGCCAAGAGCGGCCAAACTATTGGTCGCGCTGCGGGAAGAATGGGCCGGCGATCCCATCCGGAACGCCAAAGTCCGCCTTCATGCCGCCTTTACAAATACGGGCGACGGATACCGGCCGTTGGACCAGGTATTCAGCGGTTTGTCTCGGGATATATCGCAAATTACCGGGCCTACGATTTGGCAGCTACTGATCGCGGGCAGTGCGTGCGGGGCCTTTGCGGTCTGTCTCTTTTTGGTAGCCAGGCGGTTTGCCAAGCACGATGCAACGGCCCTGCTGGCCGTAGTGCTGATGCTGGGAGCTCCGCCGCTGGTGAGCGCCTCGTGGCTGGTCATCGCCGGGCTACAGGTTCTCGTGCCGTTGTTGATCTGCCTGGCGCTATTGCTGTATTGGCAAATCGTCGAGTCGCCGCGCCGCCGTAGGTTCAATGTCTGCGCCCTGGCCGCGGTCTTGTTTTTTGGCCCGTGGTGCCGCGAGTTCTGCGGCATCAGTTGTCTGCTGATCGCCTTTTTGGAGTTGCAGCGCACTTGGGGCCGCACCTGGCGTCCCACGCCGCTGCTGGCGATGGCCGGAATCTTCTTCTTGCACGCCGTGTTTCCGACGGCAATCGTCAAACTCCTATTTCTTCCCGAACTTCCGCTGCTGCCGGTAAGCCGGCTGGGCCGCCTGGGGTCGTCCCTGCAATCGCAGGGGATGCACTGGTGGATGGCATGGCAGTTTCTGCCGCTGGTTCCGCCCTTGCTCATGCTGCTGGCGATCTGCAATGGACTTCGACGCGCGGGCCGAGAATTGGTTTTCGAGCGGCCGCGTTGCTGGTCGGATTGGAAAGCCCACGGCTGGCGGTACTGCACCACCGGCGTCGTCCCCTGGCTGTGGCTGGCCGTGGTGTTGACCCTTTGCTTTTGTCGCCTCGACAGCAGTCAGCAGTCGATTTTCGCGACCGCGCCAACTCCTGTGGTTAGCGCGCCGTACGTCTTGGGTTTTGCCTTGTGTTTGTATGTCGCGATTGTCGGTCTGCAGGTCGACATGTTCCTGGTGGTCTGGTTCCTGCTGGCGTTCGTGCCGCTGATGCGCGTAGTCGTAGAGATCGTGCACTTTATTTATCCCCTGGTGCCGGCCTCGATCATTCTGGCCTGCACGGTCGAATCGCTTTGGCAATGGGCCGCGGCGCAGCGGGGCTGGCTGCGCGGCGTTCGCTATGCGCTAACTTTGGCAATCGGCGTCATCGTGATCGACCAGGCGCTGGTCTGGTACGGAACCTACCGCGTGATGCACGGCGAAGCCGCGGCGATTCGCGCGGTGGCGGCCGAACTGCGCCAGCGAATTCCCCAGGGTTCGTTGGTGATCGGCAATGTGGTTCACGCGACCGAAATTCAATGGGCCGCAAACAACCATTACCATGATCTTTGTTCCGTACCCTGGGGCCACGGCCGCCCAGGAGACGTCGTGGACGAGGAGAGTAAATTGGACCAGCTCCTGGCCGAGTCCCAATCGCAGAACAAGGTGTATTTCCTCGACTGCGACTTCGACTACCTGCCGTGGAAAATAGTCCATCGGCACAAGTTCGTGCATCAACTCGAAGTCGAAAAACAAGCACTGGGCAAGCTGCATGTCTATTCCGCGCGGTATCCCTTCGTGGATCCGTTGCGTCATTTAGTGGGCCGGCCGAACGTCCCCTATCTCGGTCCGCCCGACTTGGAAAACGACTTTTACAGGGGGCATGCCATCGATGGCTCCTGGTTCACGGACGAAGTCTATGCCGAGTATCACCTGTACGAGGTGACCGGCACGCGCGTCGTCGACCCCACCCCGACCTTGGCGCTGGCCGACGTGCACGGGTTTAACATTATCGCCTGCGATCACAAGTTCTTCGGCCTGCCGTTATCCGGCGGAGCATTCGATCTGAAAAAGGCGCGAAACCACCAGTATGCGGTGTGTCTCGAGGGAGCCAGCGTCGAAGAAGTCAAACGGTTGATTGAGGCCGCACCCGATATCAGCGCCAGTCCGGCCGTCGACGACTCGGCCCCGCGCCTCGCATGCCCAAACGTGCGCGGGTGCAACATCATCGCCTGTGGTGGCAAATTCTTTGGCCTGCCTTTTTCCGCCGGAGCGTTCGATCTGCAAAAAGCGCGAGATCACCAGTACGCGGTATGTTTCGAGGGAACCAGCGTGGAAGAAGTCAAACGGTTGATTGAGGCCGCACCCGAAATCGGCGCCAGGCCGGCCGCCGACGACTCGACCCCGCGCTTGGCACGTCCAAACGTGCACGGGTGCAACATCATTGCCTGTGATGGCACCTTCTTTGGGCTGCCCTTTTCCGCCGGCGCATTCGATCTGAAAAAAGCGCGGAACCACCAGTACGCGGTGTGTTTCGAGGGAACCAGCGTCGAGCAGGTGAAGCGTTTGATCGAGGCCTCGCTCGCGCCCGCGGTCAGCCGCAAGTCCAACGGCGCCCCCGCCGCGAAATGATCAAGATTGACACAACTCACTGGCATGACTCTCATACGCCGCACGTGTATACCGGCGCCGCTGGCAATGTCGCCGTACCGATTGTGCAGCGGGGACGGTTCCAGCAACCGATGACATATTAACTGCGGTTCGAATAGTAATGGTTTGTGATATCACCGCACAATCATCCGCCGACGGGACGCCAAGCCCGGGGCTCCGGCGAGCATGGCTGCGCGTCAAGCGCTGGCTGGCTGGTGGATCGGTGGCGTTTTGGATCTCGGCCGCTGTAACGGTTGCGTTTGCCTGCACGAACTTGACGTTTTCGCGGGGACTGGACGACACCGTACTCGAATGGTCCGTGCGGCCGAGCGACGGAGAGTACCACTTCGGCGAGTTGGCGCGGCAGATCGGCACGTCATTTATTCCGCCGCCGGTCGTTGCGGGCTCGAGGGGCTTGTTTCGCCCGCTGCGCTGGGCATCGACCCGCCTGGTGGGTTACGCCGCGTTGATCAACCCGGTAGTCCCGGACCTGCTGTCGGCGTTGATGACGGGCCTATGCGCCTATGTGCTGATTCGATTTCATCGCACGGCAGGACTGCCAGATGCGACGTCAAACTGGTCGGCGCTGTGGTTTTTCGGCTGCATCCCCGTCGTCGCGATGGGCCAGGTCACGTTTGCGTCACAGTTTTTCATGATTGGCGTGATGTATGGCGCTCTGGCCCTGTTCGAAAAATTCTCGACCACGCGGCAAGCGCGCTGGCTGCTTCTTTCGGCCGCCACCTTTTTTGTAGGCGGTCTCTACGGAGAGTCCATGATCATTGCGGCAGTTGCCGTCGGCTGCCTGTCGATCGTGCAACTCTGCGAGCGCCGGGTCCGCAACGCCTGCGAAACGGCAACTTTCAGCCTGCTTGCACTGGCGCTCGTGCTAGGCAACCGATTCCTTCTAAGTGGGGATCCGGCTCAAATCTCGCATGGCATTCAGGCCGTCATGCACAGTCGCGCGTCGACCCTCGACTTCGAAGGGCAAGGCGACTGGTTGCATCGCCTGTGGCCTCTGGTTAGTGGCTACGGCGACGCGTTTCGACGCCCGACGATCACGTCGATCGTCTTTTCGTTGTCGCCAATCTTCTGCCTGACAGTAGCGGGCGCATTCATTTACAACGGCTTGGCACAGCGGAATTACTTCCGCGCAATCCTCATGTCCGCGCTGCTCGTGCTCGCTGGCTGCGGCTTGCCAGCGTCGTGGGGCGACAGGATCGGCGACTTTCAGCGCGACGTCCGGATCGGGGCCATTGGCGCGGCGCTCGCGCTGCTGTGTCTGACGTCGGCGCGGCGCCAACCGCTGCTGGGGTGCATGGTCGTTGCCGGGGTCGTGGTTTTGGGTCCGATCTTTATCATCGACACCCATACTACCTACGTCCTGCCTGCCCTGGCCGCCGTGATGTTCATGGTGCTGGGAGAATTACTGAAAGCGCTGTCCACGCACGGCCGGCGAATCCTGGCCGGAGGAATCGTGGCGATGCTCGCCGTCATCGGCGTCAGCAACTTTGCCGGCGGCGCATACTTGTGCTCCAGCGTTGTGAACGACAACGAGCGTTTGGCCAGCGAGGTGGGTGACGAGATTCGCCACGCTGCCATTCTGACCAATTTCCGGCATGCGTTTGATCTTTTTGTTTACGCCAACGCCGCCCGCCCGAGTTCCCAATGTGAGGGAGACCTGTGGTTCACCGCGACGGTGCCATTTTGGGGAGAGAGCCGGGCAGTGCGCGACGAGCAGCAGCTCGAACATTGGCTTGAGCGCGCGCGCAGGCAGCACAAAAAGGCATACTTCCTCGTCGTGGATCACGACCGGCTGATCGGCAAAACTGCGTTTCACGGCCCTCAGTTCCTGGATAGCAAGCACCGTTTCAAGCTGGTCAAGACTCACACCTTCAGCGCTGTCGTCCCTTGTTTCGATCCACTGCACCTGCTGGGTGGCTATTTGCGGCGCCACGCCATGACGGGAGGATTTGTCGGGTACCCGATCTTTCCTGACATGATCGACGACGTGGGCGTCGAATATGCCCCATTTTCCAAGCGGATGTCGGCTTGCTACCGCCTGCTGGAGATCGACCCTGAGGATCTCGGTAAGCCGGAATCCAACCAGACGGCGCCGGCCGTGGTCGACAACTTTCACGGTTACCGCATTACGGCTGAGAACCAGTTTTTTGTAGCCGCGGACACCGGTGCGGCCTCCGGGCGCGTTCATCAGAATACGATTCAAAGTACGAAGCTCGACACCGTATTGCGCGAGATCAGGCGTCGCGATGCCGAGCCGCACAAAACATTCCCAACGATACGGATCGCTGAGGAGATTTGGCCGGGAACGACGATTGTCGTCTGCGACGGCCGTTACTTCGCTCTGGCAACCGATCTTTCGGATCCTTTGCCGTTCAGCCTTGAACGTTGGCGCGTTGGCCAAAGCGTTGAAGCCGCGTCGGTGCAAGGCGTAAAAGACGCGATTGAGAATCGCGTCGCCACCGGCGAGGCTCAACTCCTGCTGGACGGATATCACGGATTCAACCTCATCGGCTGCCGCGGCAGCGTCTTTGGCCTTCCTCAATCCGCCGGAGCATTCGACCTGAAAAAAGCACGGGAACACCAGTATGCGGTGTGTTTCGAGGGAACCAGCGTCGAGCAGGTAAAGCGGTTGGTCGAGGCCTCGCTCGTGCCCGCGGTCAGCCGCAAGTCGGATAGCGCCCCCGCCACGAAATGATCGAGATTGACACAACTCGCTGGGATGGCTCTCATACGCCGCGCGCGGAAACTGGCACCGCTGGCAATGGGCCGTGCTAGCTGCGCAACGGGGAAAGGTTCCAGAAACGATGCCGTTTCAACCGCGGTTCGAATAGTTATGGATTGTGATAGCACCGCACAATCACCCGCCGACGGCACGCCACGACCGGGATTCCGGCGAGCATGGCTGCGCGTCAAGCGGGGGCTGGCTGGTGGATCCGCGGCATTTTGGATTTCGGCCGCGGTAACGGTTGCGTTTGCCTGCACGAACTTGACGTTTTCGCAAGGGCTGGACGACACCGTGCTGGCATGGTCTACGCGGTGGAACGACGGGCAGTACCACGTTGGCGAGTTGGCGCGGCAGATCCGTGCCGACTTTGTTCCGCCACCGGCCATTGACGGTTCGCTCAGCTTGTTTCGTCCGCTGCGGACGGCATTGAGCCGCCTGGTGGATTATTCCACGCGGCTCAGCCCCATCGCCCCGGACCTGCTGTCGGCATTAATAACCGGACTATGCGCCTATGTGCTGATTCGATTTCATCGCACGGCAGGACTGCCAGGTGCGACGTCAAACTGGTCGGCGCTGTGGTTTTTCGGCTGCGTCCCCGTCGTCGCGATGGGCCAGGTCACGTTTGCCTCGCAGTTTTTCATGATTGGCGCGATGTATGGCGCTCTGGCGCTATTCGAAAAATTCTCGGCCACGCGTCAGATGCGCTGGCTATTTCTTTCGGCGGCGACCTTTTTTGTCGGTGGCCTCTACGGAGAAGCCATGATTATTGCGGCGGTCGCCATCGGCTGCCTGTCGATCGTGCAACTTTGCCAGCGCAGGGTCCGCAACGCCTGCGAAACGGCAGCTTTCAGCCTGCTTGCGCTGGCGCTCGTGCTGGGCAACAGTTTCATTCTTAGTGGGGATCCGGCCCAAATCTCGCGCGGCATTCACAGCGTCATGCATTGTCGTTCGTCGAGCCTCGACTTCGAAGGGCAGAACGCCGTGTTGCATCGCCTGTGGTCCGTGGTTAGCGGCTACGGCGATGCGTTTCGACGCCAGACGATTACGTCGATCGTCTTTTCGTTGTCACCCATGCTTTGCCTGACGGTAGCGGGGGCTTTCATTTACAACGGCTTGGCACAGCGGAATTACTTCCGCGCAAGCCTCATGTCCGCGCTGCTCGTACTGGCTGGCTGCGGTTTGCCAGCATCGTGGGGCGACCGGATCGGCGATTTTCAGCGCGACGTCCGGATCGGGGCCATTGGCGCGGCGCTCGCGCTGCTGTGTCTGACGTCGGCGCGGCGCCATCCGCTGCTGGGGTGCATGGTCGTTGCCGGGGTCGCGATTTTGGGCCCGATCTTTATCATCGACACCCATATCGCCTACGTCCTGCCTGCCATGGCCGCCGTGATGTTCATTGTGCTGGGCGATTTGCTGAAAGCGCTGTCCACGCACGGCCGGCGGTTCCTGGCCGGAGGAATCGTGGCGATGCTCGCCGTCATCGGCGTCAGCAACTTTGCCGGCGGCGCGTACTTGTGCTCCAGCGTTGTGAACGACAACGAGCGTTTGGCCGGCGAGGTCGGCGACGAGATTCGTCACGCGGTCATTCTGACCAATTTCCGGCACGCGTTTGATCTTTTTATTTACGCCAATGCCGGCCGCCCAAGCCCTCGATGCGAGGGAGACTTGTGGTACACGGCCACCGTCACCTGCGGGCCGGAAAGCCGGGCGGTGCGCGACCAGCAGCAACTCGAACAGTGGCTGGGTTGGGCGCGCAGCCAGCACAAAAAGGCTTACCTCCTCGTCGCCGACCACGACCGCCTGGTCAGCAAGACTGGGTTTCACGGCCCTCGCTTCCTGGATAGCGAGCACCGCCTCAAGCTGGTCAAGATTCACAATTTCAGCGCTGCCGTCCCTTGTTTCGACCCGCTGTACCTGCTGGGTGGCTATTTACGGCGCCATGGGATGACGGTCGGATTTCTCGGTTACCCGATCTTTCCAGACATGATCGACGACGTGGGCGTCGAATATGCCCCATTCTCGAAGCGAATGGCGGTTTGCTACCGCCTGCTGGAGATCGACCCCGAGGATCGCGGTCAGCCAGAGTCCGGCCAGCCAGCGTCTACCATCGTCGAGAACCTTCGCGGTTACCGGATTACCGCCGAGAACCAGTTTTTTGTAGCCACCGACATTGTCTCCATCCCCGGGCGCGCCTGCCAGGGAACGATTCGAAGCACGAAGCTCGATACCGTACTGCGCGAGATCAGGTCTCGCGATGCCGAGCCGCGCAAAGCATTCCCGACGGTTCGAATCGCCGAGGGAATCTGGCCGGGAACGACGATCGTCGTCTGCGACGGCCGTTACTTTGGCCTGACAATCGATCCTTGTCCTTCGCCGCTCAGCCTGGAGCGTTTGCGCCTCGGCAAGCACCCCCAAATCGTGGAAGCAGCATCGCTGCAAGGCGTAAAAGACGAGTTTGAGAATTGCATCGCCTCCAGCGAAGCGCAACTCCTGCTGGACGGATTTCACGGTTTCAATCTCATCGGCTGCCGCGGCAGCGTCTTTGGGATTCCTCAATCGGCCGGTGCGTTCGACCTGAAAAAGGCGAGGGAACACCAGTACGCGGTGAGCTTCGAGGGAACCAGCGTCGAGCAAGTGAAGCAGATGATCGAGGCTTCGCTCGTGCCCGCCGTCAGCCGCACGTCGGACAATGCCTCTACGTCGAAATGATCGAGGTTGAAGTGTCGATTAAATTGACCACGGACATGGCTGGCAGCGGTTCGGCGGCTGCCGCCGCGGCAACCAGCGAGTTGCCTGGGGAAACGTCGCGTACGAACCAACGTCGGATCGTGCGGGCTTTTCGGAGCCGTCCGTTTGCGATGCTGATGCTGTTCACCGTGGTGACCGGCGGCTACATGCTGTACCGGAACTCGGACGTTTTCGTGTGGAACGACACGCCTGCTTTGATCTGCTTCAATCGGCCCGAGCCGAAAACCTGGCCGATGGCGGCCAAGCTGACGGACATCCTGCAAGCAGAATGGGCCGCGGATCCGATTGGGAATGCCCTGCACCGCCTCTATGACGCTTTTACGAACACCGGCAGCGGATATCGGCCGTTGGACCAGTTATTCACCGGTTTTTCTCGGGATATATCTCGAATAACCGGACCCACGGTTTGGCAACTGCTGATCTTTGGCAGCGTGTGCGGAGCCTTTGCGGTCTGTCTCTTTTTGGTAGCCAGGCGGTTCGCCAAGCACGATGCGACGGCCCTGCTGGCCGTGGTGCTGATGCTGGGAGCTCCACCGCTGGTGAGCGCCTCGTGGCTGGTCATTGCCAGCCAGCAAGCCGTCGTGCCTTTATTGATCTGCCTGGCGCTATTGCTGTATTGGCAAATCGTCGAAACGCCGCGCGGCCGTGGGTTCAATATCTGCGCCCTGGCCACGGTCTTGCTAGTTGGCCCGTGGTTCCGTGAATTTTGCGGCATCAATTGCGTGCTGATCGCCTTCCTGGAACTGCGCCGCGCTCGGAAGCCCACGCCGCTGTTGGCGATGGTCGGCGTGTTCTTCCTGCACGCCATGTTTCCGACGGCAATCGTCAAGTTCCTGTTTCTTTCCGATCTTCCACTGCTGCCGGTGACGCAATTGGGCCGCCTGGGGGCATCCCTGCAATCGCAGGGGATGCACTGGTGGATGGCGTGGCAGTTTCTGCCGCTGTTTCCGCCCTTGCTTATGCTGCTGGCGATCTGCAATGGACTTCGCCGCGCCGGCCGAGAATTGGTTTTCGAGCGGCCGCGTTGCTGGTCGGATTGGAAAGCCCGCGGTTGGCGGTACTGCACAACCGGCATCGTCCCCTGGCTGTGGCTGGCCGTGGTGCTGGCCCTCTGGCTTTGCCGCCCCGACAGCAGTCAACAGTCGATTTTCGTGCCCGCGCCGCCTCCGGTGGTCAGCGCGCCGTACGTCTTGGGTTTCGCCTTGTGCCTGTATATCGCGGTCGTCGGTCTGCAAGTCGACCTGTTCCTGGTGATCTGGTTCCTGCTGGCGTTCGTCCCGCTGATGCGCGTGGTCGTGGAGATGGTGCACTTTATTTATCCCCTGGTGCCGGCCTCGATCATTCTGGCCTGCACGGTTGAATCGCTCTGGCAATGGGCCGCGGCGCAGCGGGGATGGCTGCGCGGCGTACGCTACGCGCTGCCCTTGGCAATCGGGATCATCGTGGTCGATCAGTCGCTGGTCTGGTACGGAACCTACCGCGTGATGCATGGCGAGGCCGCGGCGATTCGCGCAGTCGCGGCTGAGCTGCGCCGGCGAATCCCCCAGGGCTCGCTAGTGATCGACAACGTGCTTCACGGCGCCGAAATTCAGTGGGCCACGGGCGAGTATTACGATCACCATTGGTCAATACCCTGGGGCCACGAACATCCGGAAAACGTCGTGGACGACGCGGCTAAACTCGAGCGGCTCCTGGCCGAGTCTCAATCGCGGAATAAGGTGTATTTTCTCGACTGCGACTTCGACTACCTGCCATGGAAAAGGGTCCATCGGCACAAGTTCGTGCATCAACTCGAGGTCGAAAAACAAGCGTTGGGCAAGCTGCATGTCTATTCCGCGCGGTATCCCTTCATGGATCCGTTGCGACATTTGATCAGCCGGCCGAATGTCCCCTACCTCGGCCCGCCCGACTTGGAAAACGACTTTTACCGGGGGCATGCCATTGATGGTTCCTGGTTCACGGACGAGGTCTATGCCGAATATCACCTGTACAAGGTGACGGGCACGCACGTCATCGACCCCACTCCAACCTTGGCGGTTGCCGGCGTGCACGGGTTCAACATCATCGCCTGCAATCGCAAGTTCTTCGGCCTGCCTTTATCCGGCGGGGCATTCGATCTGAAAAAGGCACGAAACCACCAGTACGCGGTATGTTTCGAGGGAGCCAGCATCGAAGAAGTCAAACGGTTGATTGAGGCTGCGCCCGATATCGCCGCGGAGCCGCCCGCCGATGACTCGGCCCCGCGTCTGGCATGCCCAAACGTGCGCGGGTGCAACATCATTGCCTGCGGTGGCAAGTTCTTTGGCCTGCCCTTTTCCGCCGGCGCATTCGATTTGAATAAGGCTCTGGATCACCAGTACGCTGTGTGTTTCGAGGGAGCCAGCATCGAAGAAGTCAAACGGTTGATTGAGGCCGCACCCAATTTCGGCGCCAGTCCGGCCGCCGACGACTCGGCCCCGCGCTTGGCATGTCCAAACGTGCACGGGTTCAACATCATTGCCTGTGATGGCAAGTTCTTCGGCCTGCCCTTTTCCGCTGGAGCATTCGAGTTGAAAAAAGCACGGGTCCACCAGTATGCGGTCTGTTTCGAGGGAACCAGCGTCGAGCAGGTGAAACAGATGATCGAGGCCTCGCTCGTGCCCGCGGTCAGCCGCAATTCGGAAAATGCCCCTGTGGCCAAATGATTCACTCTTGGACGGCATTGCCTGGACTGCCGTCGGACACTCTCATGCAGCCCGGCTAGAAACCCGACAGGCCGTGATGGCACATTGGTGCCGTTGACCTTGAGCTCCATCGTGGCGGCGGGATTGGTCGGCGAACTCGGCGTGACCACGAAAAGTCTGATCTTACCTGGCATCGTGACTTCCTTTCACAAACAGACGATGTCACAGACGGCGTTCAGCGGCGGGCGTGCATCCGGCGCCGATAGCATGCTAGTTTCACGCTGGCTTTTTTCCGGCTGGCGGAACGCCATTCGAGACCCGTGTTGGGAAACGCCAAACGCGCCGGCCACATCTAGGCGACGCGCGCGCCCGGAAAAAAAGCGCGGTAGGCCGGACGGCGCCGCTTCGTGCGCCGCTGATACCGCGTGACAGGGGCGGACGTTAACCCAGCGCCTGGCCCATTCTCAAGTTTATTTTTGCCAAACCGCCAGCCCCTTGTCGCGGCGCGGCGGCGCACGCGAGCCAGGGCCCGTGCTGGCGCCGCACCAATCGACCTGAAATTTTGGAAGGGCGCGTGGCTGCGATCCCTGGTCAACGCCTCGGCGCGGAGGACGGGATCGCCGGTATGGTGCGCGGACAGAGAATTCGTCGCCGCGCGCGATATGCCGCGGCGCCTTTACCGATGTTGGACCTTTCGGCGAATCATTGCCTGAGCTGCGCATGAAAGTCAGCAACCACAGGGCAATCGTCCATAATTACCGGCCGCACGGCATCGCTGGGGGCGGCACAACTGACCTTGACCGAAATCCGCTCGCGGTTTCTGATACCGCCCCGGTTGCGATTTCAGACCGGACGCACGCAGCCATTTGGCCGGGCTGGCCGCGGACGCCGCTTGCGGCGGGTTTACGACACCGTACCGAATTGGCTAACCGACTCGCTTGGAACGCGTAGCTATGAACAGGCCTTCAATGGCGCGCGACACACGATACCGACCGTTGGTATTGCTCTTGCTATTCAGTGTCGTGACCGGCGGCTACATGCTGTACCGGAACTCGGATTTCTTCGTGTGGAACGACACGCCAAGCTTGCTTACCTACGTCCGGCCGGGGACGAATACCTGGCCAAAGGCGGCCGAATACTTGGATGCGAACCAAGCAAAATGGGCGGCCGAACCGCTTCGGTGCTTCAAAGCCAACGTGTATGACTCCTTTACCGTCGTTCGTGGCGGATACCGTCCGGTGGACCGGGCATTGACCGGCTTGTCTCGGGATATATCCAAGATCTCCGGACCCACCGTGTGGCAGTTGCTGACCTTCGGCAGCGCGTACGGGGCGTTTGCGGTTTGCCTGTTTTTGGTAGCCCGACGGTTTGCCACGCATGACGCGACCGCCCTGTTGGCCGTCGTGTTGATGTTGGGAGCTCCACCGCTGGTGAGCGCCTCGTGGTTGGTCATCGCCAGCCAGCAAGCCGTCGTGCCTTTATTGATCTGCCTGGCGCTTTTGCTGTATTGGCAAATCGTCGAAACGCCGCGCGGCCGATGGTTCAAGGTCGGCGCCTTGGCCGCGGTATTGCTGATTGGTCCGTGGTACCGTGAATTTTGCGGCGTCAGTTGCCTGCTCATCGGCTTTTTGGAGTTGCGCCGCGCGCGGCGTCCCACGCCGCTGATGGCCATGGCCGGTATATTCTTCCTGCACGCCGCATTTCCAACGGCAATCATCAAATTCCTGTTTCTTCCCGAAGTTCCGCTGCTGCCAGTGACGCGTTTGGGCAGCCTGGGAGCATCACTGCAATCGCAGGGGATGCACTGGTGGATGGCGTGGCAGTTTCTGCCGCTGGTTCCACCCTTGCTGATGCTGCTGGCGATCTGCAATGGACTTCGCCGCGCCGGCCGAGAATTGGTTTTCGAGCGGCCGCGTTGCTGGTCGGAGTGGAAGGCCCGCGGCTGGCGGTACTGCACGACGGGCATCGTCCCCTGGCTGTGGCTGGCCACGGTCGTGGCCCTGGCCTTGTGCCCCGCCGACGACGCCCAGCAGCCGATTTTCGCGACCGCGCCCGTTGGCGTGCTAGCGGCGCCCCACGTAGTAGGCTTCGCCTTGAGCCTGTATATCGCTGCGGTCGGACTGCAAGTCGACTTGTTCCTGGTGGTTTGGTTCCTGCTGGCGTTCGTCCCATTGATGCGCGTCGCCGTGGAAATCGTGCACTTTATTTATCCCCTGGTGCCGGCCTCGATCATCTTGGCCTGCACGGTCGAATCGCTCTGGCAATGGGCCGCGGCCCAGCGGGGTTGGCTGCGCGGCGTTCGATACGCTCTAACACTGGCCATCGGCGTGATTGTCGTCGACCAGGCGCTGGTCTGGTACGGAACCTACCGCGTCATGCATGGCGAAGCCGCGACGGTTCGCGCGGTCGCCGCCGAGCTGCGCCAGCGAATTCCCAAGGGCTCATTGGTCATCAACAACGTGCTGCACGGCGCCGAGATTCAATGGGCCGCGGACGGCCATTACGATCACCTTTGGTCGATACCCTGGGGCCACGACTACCCGGAAAGCGACGTGGACGACGCGGGCAAGCTGGAGCGGATCCTGGCCGATTCCCAAGGGCGGAAGGTGTATTTTCTCGACTGCGACTTCGACTATCTGCCGTGGAAGATGGGCCATCGCCACCGGTTCGTGCACGGCTGCGAAATTGAAAAGCGAGCGCTGGGCCTGCTTCACGTCTACTCGGCGAGGTACCCCTTCGTAGATCCGCTGCGCCATTTGGTGAGCAGGCCGAATGTTCCCTTCATCGGCCCGCCCGACTTCGAAAACGATTTCTACAAAGGCCACGCGATCGACGGCTCCTGGTTCACCAACGAGGTCTATGCGGAGTACCACCTCTACGAAGTGACGGGGACGCACGTCATCGACCCCACTCCAACCTTGGCGGTGGCCGGCGTGCACGGCTTCAACATCATCGCCTGCGACCGCAAGTTCTTCGGACTGCCCTTTTCCGGCGGCGCATTCGACCTGAAAAAGGCGCGAAACCATCAATACGCGGTGTGTTTCGAGGGAACCAGCATCGAACAAGTGAAGCAGATGATCGAGGCCTCGCTCGTGCCCGCGGTCAGCCGCAAGCCGGACGACGCCCCTAACGCAAAATAACCCAAGCACGGAAGGCACTACCTTGAGCACCGTCGAAAGTTGCCGTGCAACACGGCTAGAAACGCAACGGGCGACCGTGACCCTGCTGATTCCCACGCTCAACGAGATCGTGGGCATGCAGGCGATCATGCCGCTCGTCGAGCGGCAATGGGTCGATCAGATCCTGATTCTCGACGGCGGCTCGACCGACGGCACGATCGAATGGGCCCGCGCGCAAGGTTACGAAGTCATCGTGCAAACCGAGCCCGGCATCCGCCAGGGCTATCGCGAAGCCTTGCCGCGGGTCACCGGCGACATCATTCTGACGTTCAGTCCCGACGGCAACAGCATCGCCGAACTGATTCCCCAGCTCGTCGACAAGATGAGCGAAGGCTACGACATGGTCATCGCCTCACGCTACCTGGGCCCCGCCAAGAGCGAGGACGACGACGTGTTGACGGCTTTTGGAAATTGGCTGTTCACCAAAACGGTCAATTGGCTCAACGGTGGTCGCTACACCGACGTGATGGTGATCTTCCGGGCCTACAAGAAACAACTGCTCGATGACCTGGACCTCGTGCAGGATCGTTGGCACGCCACGCCCGAGCGGCTGTTCGGTTGCCGGATCAGTTGGGAACCGCTGCTCTCGGCCCGTGCCGCGCGGCGCAAATTGAAAGTCACCGAAATTCCCGGCGACGAACCGGCCCGCATCGGCGGCGAGCGCAAGCTCCGCATCTGGCGTTGGGGCGCGTCGTACTACTTCCAGTTCTGGCGCGACGCGTTGCTCTGGCGCTGAGCAGCTTAGCCGCGGCTCCGCCAGATTGCCGCTTTTCCAAACCCGGGCCGGCCGGAACTGCTTCCGCCGCCCGGTCATCACCACCCTGAAACTGAGAATCACCTGGAACGAGTCCCATGCGGTTGATTAGCCAAAAGCTCCAGCGAGCCATCCTACTCACGAAGAAGCGCGGCACCGGTTGGCTCATCCGTTCGATTCTCGCCGAGTTGCCGCTGCTGCCAGGCGTGTTGATCGCCCTGGCACGCCTGGCTAGTGGCCTGCACATTCCGAGGTTTTTGGTGTCGTTTTCGGGTGTCCATACGAACCAGGCCTGGGGCGAGCGAGCCCACAAACTCAAAGAAGTTACAAGGGCGTTCGCCAACCACAAACCGATCGACCTGCTCGAAATTGGCACGTGGTTTGGCGAAGGCTCGACCGCGTCGTTTTTCGAAGCGTTGCCCGAGGGATCGAACGTCGTGCTCGTCGACCCTTGGAGGCCGTATTCGTCAGAACCAGACAAGCGCGGCGCGCCGTCGTCGTGCAGCACGAAGATGGGCGGCGTGCCGCATATTGCCATCAATTCAACGCTCAAGCGAATCTACGAAATCGAGACAACGCGTAATCTCACCGCCACGCTTGTCCGCAGCCCGTCGGAAGAATTTCTCCCGCGGCTCAAGGATCGGAGTTTCGACCTCATCTACATCGATGGCTCGCACTACTACGACGCGGTGAAGCGAGACATTCACCAGGCGAAGCGGCTGATCCGCAACAACGGGCTCATTTGCGGCGACGATCTGGACATGCATCCCACCGCGGAATTGCTCAAACGGGCCAGGCAACATTTGGACCAGGACCTGATTCTGCTGGAGCGGGAACAGGCGGTCCATCCGGGTGTGCTCGTAGCCGTCGCGGAAGAGTTCGAGCGCGTCAACCTCCACGAAGGGTTCTGGTGGATCTACGTGAGCAACGGCAAATTCGTCCTGTCGCCTCCCGACGCGGCACCGGCCGACTCCGAGGTGCCAAATCACGACCGTTTGCCGATTTCTGTGTCTGCGTGTCTTGCCGCATAATCATCGTGGGTCAAGCATGCCGCGCCTGCGACTAGCTAGGGCGCGCTTTTGCTTCCGAAACCGGCAATCCTCCGTGCCGGCCGCGCCCCCCCGCATATTGAAAAGTCGCGCCACACCGGCATAATGCCCACTTGGCTGCGACGCGGCCGCGCGTGCGCACACCCGTAGCCGCGCGCGACTTGATGGCCGGCGCGCACCCACCGTGTTTCTCGCTTCCAGGCACCAGTATGTTTTTCGTCTTCGAAGGCTCGGACGGGAGCGGCAAATCGACGCAGATGGCGTTGTTTGCCCAGTGGCTGCGCGGCCGAGGGTTGGAAGTCGTCGTGTGCCGCGACCCCGGGTCGACGGCGCTGGGCGAAGCGATTCGGCAGTTGCTGTTGAATCCGGCCGGAGCGCCCATTGGGCGCCGTAGCGAGATGCTGCTGTATATGGCCGCCCGCGCTCAGATGGTGGACGAAGTGATCGCCCCCGCACTGGCCGCAGGCAAAGCGGTCGTCTCGGATCGCTACCTGCTGGCCAATCTGGTGTACCAGGGCTACGGCCGAGGGCTCGACCTGGAGGTGATTCGCTCGATCGGAGCGGTGGCCACCTCCGGCTGCATGCCCGATCTCTCGATCGTGCTCGATCTCTCGGCGGCCGCGGCGGCCGCTCGGCTCCAGCGGCCGCTGGATCGCATGGAGCAAGAGAGCGAAGCGTTTCGCGAGGCCGTGCGCACGGGATACCTCGAACTGGCGCGGCAGAATCCCGACGGAATTTGCGTGATCGATGCCAGTCGCCCCGTGGAAGCGGTGCAACACGACGTGCGGCAGGCGGCACTAGCCGCGATCGAGCGGACCACCGGAAAGAGCCCTCTATGAGCTGGCAGGGAATTGTCGGACACGACGAGGTAGTCGAACAGTTTCGCCGAGCGCTGGTGCGCGATCGGTTGGCCAGCACGTTTTTGTTCGTCGGCCCGGCCGGCATTGGCAAACGGGCGTTCGCCTTGCGGTTGGCCCAAGCGCTGCTTTGCCAGCGCCGCCCGCCCGAGGCCCTGGATCCCTGCGGCGAGTGTCCGGCCTGCCGGCAGGTGCTGGCCGGCACGCATCCCGATCTGATTCTGGTCGCCAAGCCGGAAGAAAAGAGCGTCTTGCCCGTCGAGCTGTTCATCGGCTCGCATGAGCGCCGGATGCAAGAGGGACTCTGCCATACGATTCGCCTCAAGCCCATGATGGGCGGCCGCCGCATCGCGATCATCGACGATGCCGATTACCTCAACGAAGAAGGCGCTAACTGCCTGCTCAAGACACTGGAAGAGCCGCCGCCCAAGTCGGTGATGATCCTGATCGGCACCAGCCCCGATCGTCAATTGCCGACGATCCGCTCGCGGGCCCAGATTGTGCGCTTCCGGCCGCTGGAGGCCGACGTCGTGGCCCAGTTGCTGATTGACTCCGGTGCGACCGACGATGCCGCGGCCGCCAGCCGCGTGGCCCAACACAGCGGAGGCAGCGTGACCCAGGCGGCCGAACTGCTCGACCCGCAACTCTGGACCTTTCGAGCCGACCTGCTCGCCCGGCTGGCCGAATTGCCGCTGGACGTGCCCCGGCTGTCGACGATGCTGCTGGCTTTTATCGAAGCGGCCGGCAAAGAGGCTTCCGCACGCCGCCGCCGCACTCGGCAGGTGCTCGACTTTGTCGTCGAATTCTATCGGGCCGTCGTAGGCCAGGTGCTTGGCACCCCGGCGGGCGGCGATGCTCAGCTCGAACAAGCGGCCGCCAGGGCGGCACCGATCTTCGACCAGCGAGCGCCGACGGCAGCCCATTGCGTGCAGCGGACGCTCGATGCGCTGGGCCACATCCAGCGCAACGCCAATCAAACCACGCTCGTGGAAGCCTGGCTCGACGATCTCAGCCAGATCATTGCCCATGACCGGCCGCTGCTCTTTGCCTAAAAGGACTGACCACGGATGGCACGGATAACACCGATAAAAAAGGAATGATTGCGGCCAGCGCGACCTTTGCATTCGATCCGTGTCATTCGTGCAATCCGTGGTCTCCCACTTCTTCGCGGCGCAGTCTCAACTCGCGAAATCGCCTTGCAAAGTCAGCACCAAGCGGCGACCGTCGGCCTGGTTGCGGTGCTCGCAGAGATAAATCCCCTGCCAGGTGCCCAACAGCAGCGAGCCATCGGCCACCGGCACACTGACGCTCGAGCCGATGAGCACCGATTTGACATGGGCCGGCATGTCGTCGGGCCCCTCGGCCGTATGCCGGTATGGAAAGTCCTCCGGCGCGATGGCGTCCAGCGAGCGTTCCAGATCACGGGCGACGTCCGGATCGGCATTTTCGTTGATCGACAACGAGGCGGACGTGTGTTGCACGAAGACGTGCAGCAACCCGGTGCGGCAACGCGGGAGCTCCGGCAGGCCATGGATCACCTCGGCCGTGATGAGGTGAAACCCGCGACTTCGCGGCTTCAGACGTAACGGATGTTGAACCCACTGCATGGACAATCGGCCTCGAACCGTCAGCAAGTGCTGGAACAAAACTGCATTGGGCATTATACTTATGAATAGAAGGCGAGTTCGCGTAGTATTCAGAATTCTAATCTTATGGATTTTCAAAGATTTAGCTTTGAATACTTGACACCCCGTTTATGATTGGAACAATGAGTTGCTTTGAGTGGGAGCCGCTTCGTTGCGGCGTTCTGCTCTCGGGGATTTCGCCCGCCACTGAAGGTCGGCAGGCAATGCTGCCAGCCGATCTTGCCTCACACGCGCTGCCGCTGGGTAGCCGGCGCCAACCATGGGCTTGGGCCGGGGCGAATGCTTTTTTATTGGGAGGGAGTTGGCACGATGCGTAATGTTTTTGATGCGATTCTGGAGTTCGGGCATGATGAGGATTTCAGCCCGCACGTGAACGACGAATTCACTCCGACCGAGGCGCCCGCCGGCTCGACCGAAAAGCTGGAAGTTCTGGCTCGGCGCGTTCGCGAAGGCTTGCCGCTGTGGCATCCTGAAGATCGGGCCGATTATAGCGGCCTGACCGGTGCCGTGCGTCCGCGCGAATAGCGCGGCCGCGGGGGCGCGCTCGCCCGAGGGCAATGCGATTGCCGCCGGGCGAGCGGATGGCTGGCGGAGATTGTTACGCCAGCATGTTGATGCTGTGATCGCGGCGCGCATGATTCGCTGCGCCGCTCGCCAAGTGTCCAGTTCGGGCTCAGGTTCTGCTTGCGCCCAGCGCTTTCAGCTTGCGCGCAGTGTGGCCAGACTCCGGATCAGCAGGAATTCGGCGGCTGCAGGCCGTTTACTTGGCCGCCCGTGCGGTTGCCATTCGTCGACGGCGCCAGCGCGCCTGGCGTCAAGCCACAGCGCAGCGCAAGCCGGGCGAGATCCACCGTCTTGTGGACTCGCAGCTTGCGCATCAAGCGCGACTTGTGATTGTCGGCCGTGCTGGGACTGATTCCCAAAGCTTCGGCACATTGCTTGACGGTATACCCTTGCGCGATGTGAACCAGCACGTCGAACTCGCGGCGCGTGAGCTGCCCCAGAGGGCCAGGCTCAAAGCCGTTGCCTTGACCAAAGCTGAGGGCTGCCGGCACGAGCTGGCCGTCCAATAGCTGCGCTCCGTCATGGCCGGCAAAGGCGGCCTGGCCCGCGCCGATGCGGCGCAGCGCCGACTCCAGGCCCTGCAGCGACTGCTCCTTGCTGATGCAACCGGCCGCGCCGGACTGGCTACAACGCCGTTCGAGCTCGGGCGACGTGCGTTCGGCCAGCAGCAGCACGCGCGTGTGCTCGAGGCGAGCCACCAGGGCGGTGACGGCCGCCTCGACATTCTCCTCCGAGTGCAGCGCCACCAGGGCCACATGGGGATGCCGCTGGGCCACGATTTTTTCCAGTGTCGCAACATTCTCGCAACTGCCCACCACGGCTAAACCCAAGGCCTGGCTCAAAAGCCGCGCCAGGCAATCGCGTGTGAGCTGCTGGCGATCCATGATGGCCAGCGACAGCGGGGGCTTTTCGGTCGTATCGGTCGGGGAATGCAACATCGCCGCGCTCCTAAGGTCGAACAATGACGGTAGAAAACAGCGGCGGGACAATACCGGCGCGCGGTGACATCCTCTCTGTCACCGCGCGCAGAAATAGGGGCAAAAACAGGAATTCGTCCGCACTGTGCGAATCCATGTGGCGGTGGCCGCCGGCCGGCGAGATTCGCCCCCCAAGCTGCGTCAGAGCGAGACTTCCAGCTCGAGAAATCGCCCCGGTTGGCGGGCGTATTCGGCCGCGATCACCTGCAGGGTCTGAAACCGGGTCTGGTGGCGCTCGTGCTCGAGCAGGGGCATTTCCTGCGGCAGGTTGAGCAGCGTCGACTGCTTGATCATCATCGCCCGCACCTTGCGCGTGCGCATGGCCCCGGCGCATTCGTAGGTCAGCGCCAGCACGTAGCGCTGCGTATGGGTGGGCAGCCCCATGTCGCGCCGCACGTGACCTTCAGCAAGCTTTTCGCTGACCTCGTTGAGGACGGCATTCAGCAAAAACCAGTTGTCGTCCTGGTCGAGCGTCAGCAGCGGGTTGGCTTCGGTCGTGCGGCGGGCGGCGTGCTGGATTTTGTCGATCGCGATGCGGTTCAGAAAAATCTCTTCGTGGCTGCCTTCCAAGATCGTGCGAATCTGCAGCTTGCCGTCGGCGATGATATTCAGGCTGACGTTCAAGCGGTCGATGAATTCTTTGCGCTGCCACTGCCTCGCGGCCCGCCGCCTGGCCCACCAGGCGCCGAACCACAACCCCAGCAGCGTCAAGGCGATCTGCGACCAGTGCCGCTCGACGAGATTGCGGCCGTGCACCAGCAGATCGTCGATCGTCATGCCCAGCATCAGCACTCAGCCCTCATTGCCGCCGACGGGCCGCTTCGCACTTTTGCTGATTGGCCAGCTCCTGCTCGATCCAGGCTTCCAGCTCGTCCCAATTCACCGGCGGCAGACGCGAAATATCGGGCCGTAGCCGGGCGGCGCCCTTGATGTACACGTGAACCAGCTCGCTGGCCGGCTTAGACGTGTTCCAGTGCAGCAAAATGCGAATGCACCGCTCGAGCGAGCCCGGCACGTCCAGCTCGTGCGTACACATCAGCGCAATGTCGAGCCATCCCAACTGCCGGGCCGCCAGCGCGGGAAACTCCGCGTTCAGATCCACCGTCGTGGAAAACAGCGCGCTGCCGACGTCGTCTTGTTCGATGCCATTCTGCCGGACCATCAAGGCCAGAAGCTGCCGCGTGGCCTTGAGAATGTCGTCGCGGGTGTTCGAGTCGGCCGTGGTGGCCCCTCGCACGCCGCGGCAAACCATGCGTTGTTCACTCATAACTCTTCGCCCCGCCAGCGGCAAAAGAACTAACCACGGATGTCACGGATACCACGGATGAAACGACGAACAGCGATTTCTTCTCCCATCCATGTTATCAGTGTAATCCGTGGTCTAATCCGCTTCGTATCCGTGGTTCTTTTTTTCTCTCTGCTGCGTAATGTCAGGCGCTACTGCGTCCGGTTCCAATAGATGCGCACGTTGTGCGTCTGCCGGCCGACGGCCACGATATCCGTCTGGCCGTCGCCGTCCAAGTCGCTGGCAGACAGATCCTCGATGCTCACGCCGCCCGGGTCGAATAGCTGCCGCCGCCATTGGCTTGGGCCGTCGCCTTGCGGATCGTAAATCCGCAGCCCGCTGAGCCACTGGCTGTCCTTGTTATCCCGCACGCCGATGATCAACTCCTGGTCGGCATCCTGGTCCAGGTTGGCGCACCACACGGCATGCCCCCATTTCAGTTCCTCATCGAGCACGTGCCGCGTCCACAAGCCCTTGGCGTCGGCCGCCGGTGGCGTGTAAACCACGACTTGGAATCCATGCCAAGGCTCGATCGTAGCGATGTAATCGCGACCGCCGGCCAATTGCCCGCGTTTGACTTCGCTGGCGCCGCGATTGGGGCTCGAAGTCTGGTTGCCCTGGCCGATGCGGCGCAGATGCCAATTGCCCAAACTGTTGTGCTCGAGCAGGTTCACCCCCTCGAAGCTTGTGATGAGCAGGTCCACATGGCCGTCGCCAGTCAAATCCGTGGGCCAGAAGTTGTGCGTCACGTGCAGGTCTTCGTTCAGCACCTCACTGGTCCAGCGATCGGCCAGCGGGTTGGCGGGAATATGATAGGCCAGCACACGCACGCCGTGATCGGCATAAGCCGGTGGCTTGGTGTCGCGGCCAAAGAGCGGCAACACGACCAGTTCCGGCCGGCCATCGCCGTCGAGATCGGCCCAGCGCATGCGGTGTACCGTGGGCTCTTCGCCGATCAAGCGCACCTGCCAGTGCTCGTCGGCCGATGGCCCGCGCTTGAGCCATTGGATCGTGCCGCCGCCATGCGTGTCCGAAGGTTTCCAGCCGGCCCCCAGCGCAAAATCGAGTTGGCCGTCGCCGTCGATGTCGTGCGGCGCGATGCACACGTTGTCCAGCCGCGTCTGATCTTCGATGATCGTATGCCGCTGCCAGCCGGGATTTTCGTACCAGATCACGCGATTGGTATCGACCACGACAATATCGGTGCGTCGGTCGGCATTCACATCGACCAGGCTCACGGCATAGCCGATCTTCAAGCCGTGATCGAGTTCCTGGACTTTGAAGTCGAGCTTATCGGCCGCCCGGGCCAAGGGCGCGGCCCATAGCATCGCGATGGCGGCCAGCAACCGCAGGGGCAGCAAGTACGAGTCACGCATTTTGGGTTTTGCTCACAAAGAAAAGCAGTCGCATCGGCCGGGCACCGCCCAAGCTCCAAGATCCTAACGTGCCGCACTGGCGCCGGAAGGCGAAACCGGCCGGCCGATGGCATACAACGCGTCGTACGTACGCAGATAAATTCGCCCCCCGGAAATCGCGGGCGACGAACTGATCGATTCGCCCAAATCGTTGCTAGCCAGCACCTCGAACTTCCGCCCGGCTTTGACCACCGTCACGACTCCGTCGCGGGCCGTGCAATACACCTTGCCGTCGCCATAGACGGGCGAAGCTCGATGACGCTGAGCGTGCGTGCGCTCCTGGTAGATTTCCTCGCCGGTCTTGGCGTCCAGGCAGATCAGCACGCCATTTTCGCGGCACAAGTACACCAGGCCGCCGAACACCAGCGGCGACGGGACGTCGGGCGTGTTCTGCGGCCGGGTCCATAGATGGCCCAACGGCTTCTCGGTGATATCGCCGCGCGCCGTGGGGCTGATGGCCAGTACGGGCCCGTTCTTGGCCGAAGGCACCACGATCAAACCCGGCACGGCCACCGGCGAGGCCACGAACCGCAGCGTGGGATTGTACCGCCCCTTGGGGTTCATGCCGCCGCAGCGCCAGATCTCCTTACCGTCGGTCAGCCGATGGGCCACGACAAAGTCGCAGCCGTGAGTGATGAGAAACTCGTGCTTGCCCGAGCGATACAAAATCGGTGAGGCGTACGAATGCTCGCACTCGGCCCTGGCGTCGCTGGGGCGATTCTGCTTCCAGATTTCCTTGCCCGACGCCTTGTCCAAGGCCAGGACCAGCGCCGCGCTGCTGTGCAACAACTGCATGTACAGACGGTCGCCGTCGAGGATTGGCGAACTGGTCATGCCGAATTGAATGTCGAATTTTCCGTAGCGGTCTTGCAGATTCTCTTTCCAGACCTGTTTGCCGTCGAAGTCGTAGCAGGCCAGCACGCCGTCGCCCATGAAGGTCCAAACGTGCCGGCCATCGGTCACCGGCGAAGGTGAAGCCGAGTTGCCCTCGTCGCCGCGCACCGGCCGGTCTCCACTGCTGACCTTCTGTTCCCACAGCACTTTGCCGTCGGTATTGAGACACATCAGCACCAGGTCCAGGTCCTTGGCGCTGGTCACAAAGATGCGGTCCTGCCAGATCACGGGCGACGCGCCGGCCGGGCCGGGCAGCGGCGTCCGCCAGGCGATGTTTTCGGTCCGGCTCCAGGAAGTCGGCAGACCGGTTTCGAGGCTCGTGCCGTCGTTGCGTGGTCCGCGCCACTGGGGCCAGTTCTCGGCTCCCAGTGCCCAGCCCGCCCAGCCGGCGGCCAGGCAGCCCAACAGTCCGCCGAAAACGAGCTTTTTCAAAGTATCCATCGAATTCGAAATCCAGGGGGAAGTTTGCCCAGTGACCTTACTTTGGCCGACGCCCCACACCAGGTCAAGGAAGCATCCGCATTGTAATGTTTTCGGACTCCGCGGACCGCAGTCCGTGGGCTTGTGCCGCGCCGAAACCGAGCGGCTATTGCAATCGGCAACCGGCGGCGCAGAATGGTGGCCAATGACGTGCTTCGGCTTTCGCACCCGGGAGGAGAGTTTCGCAATGGCTGGCAAACGAGGCACGGGCAGTTCGCGGCGCGGCTTTACGATGGTCGAGGCGCTGGTGGGATTGGGCGTGGTGCTGGTGCTGGTGCTGATCGCCATTCCCATCATTTACGGCGTCATGCAACGCTTCCGCAGCAAAGCGTGCGAATCCAACCTGCGCAAAATCGGCCAGGCCTTCGAGGTCTACCGTTCGACCTACCAGGGCCGATTTCCCATCGGCAGCCAGTACCAGCAGAACCCCGATTCGCCTTACGGCAAGACCTGGTGGCTCGAGGTGCTGCGCTATTCCGACATGGAGCAACTGCACAAGAACTGGAACAACGGTGCCAGCAGCGGCTACTTCAATGGCAAGACCGGCAACCCGAACATCAAGCTGGTCGACGGCCTGCGGCCCGAAATCATGTTCTGCCCCAGCAGCTCGCTGCCGCACGGCAACAATCCCAAAGCGGCCATCTCGCCGGCCACGCGAAAGCTCTTGGACCACGAGGCACAGGGCATCCCGGTGCCCATGTATGTGGCCATCAGCGGCTCGGCTCCCGACATGCAGGGCGCGACTCTGCAAACCGCATTCAGTGGCCCGCACGGCCGCAATACCAAGGACGGCAAATACGGCATCCTGTCCGGCTCCGGCGTGTTTCCCCCCAATCAACAAATCTCCGACGCCCTGATTCGCGACGGCGCGAGCAACACGATCGCGGTGGCCGAACAATCGGGTTCCTGGGAGGACGATCACTACGATCCGCCGGTGCCGTTCGATTTCCGCAGCGGCTGGCCCGACGGCGCCTTCACCGGCTCGGGCGGCAACTACCAGACGCTTAGCCCCACCGGCGAAGGCATCAACGGCTCGGGCGACCAGCGCGCGCTGAATTGCACGTCGGTCCGCTATGGGATCAACAAGCTCGGGCATCAGAAGGGCATGCTCGCCTTGCCGGCCGGCCCCGTGCCGAAGGCCAAGGAAGGCGAGCCCCCGTTCCCGCCGGCCCCCAACGTGCTCGGTCCCGGGCACAATCAGGGCATTTTTTCCGCCCACGGCGGCGGTGCTTATGTGCTGTATGCCGACGGTTCGGTCCATTGGCTCAGCGACGACACCTCCCTGCCCATACTCCAAGCCCTCTGCACCCGCGACGACAGCATTCAGGCCCAAGCCCCGTAGTGGACGTGGCGTAGCGGAAGGCGTGAGCGTGGCGTAGCGGAAGGCGTGAGCCTTCCGGCGGTGCTGCCCCACGGAATTTTCACGAGTCGTCATGCCGCTGCGCGGCGCCGCGGATGACGAAAGCCAGCCACATTTTCGGAGCAATTCCACCACCGGGGCGGCAGTGAGCAGGCGTCCGCCCCCCACCGTAGACATCCCGCTCCGCCGGGATGAACGGACATCACCACCGACCCGCCCAGCGCTAAGCCGAGTTGCAGGCCGGTGCGCCCGCGGCGGGATGCGTCTCGACGGAGCGAGACGGCTACGGTGGTGCGGCCGAATTTTCACGAGTCGTCATGCCGCTGCGCGGGGCCGCGGATGACGAGAGCCAGCCACATTTTCGGAGCAATTCCGCCACCGGGTGCGTGCCCGGTTGGCCCGGTTGCCACCCCTTCCTTCGCGGCGACGGGCATGGCTCTCCTTGTTCTCCGCCTACTGGGCTGCTGATCCTTTCGCCCGACCGACTTTGTCGGCCCGCGAATCATTTTGACGATCGACCAACTCGCCTGCTATTCTGCATACATGAGCACCGGCCACGAACCCCATCAAGCTTTTCATCGTGGCACCGCGCCGATCTTTTCGTTGCTCACGCCTGAACAAACGCGACAGCTTGCGGAATTGCAGAGTGATATCTCGCTCGCCGATCGCTTCACCGAATTAGCCGCTAAGGCGAACGAGGGCTTGCTCACCGACGCCGAGCGAGCTGAGTACGAAGCCTATATCGAGGCCAATAACCTGCTCGCCGTGCTGCAAGCCGAGGCCCGATTCCGTCTCGCAACGTAAAAAACATCACCGGCGTCTGGCAGTTTGGGAACCCCCGGCTCCCTCAAAACCCGCCCAACCGTTCCCGGTGGGACAACGCGGCTCTTTGCCCGACCCCGGAATGCGTACCCGGGCCATTTACCCGTCAAACTGGTTTCGGGGCCTGCATGCGCCCGGCTACAATGGAGGTTCTTCGCCTCCCAGTTTGAAAGACCCGCTCCATGCACTCGGGCTGCGGCCGCTCGGCCGTGCTGTTTTCGATCGTCGCTGTCCTGGGGGGACTCCCTGCGCTGGCGGCCAGGGCCGGCGGGCCGGTGCCGAGCTTCGAGCGTGACGTGCTGCCGGTGTTGTCGGCCTACGGTTGCAACTCGGGCGCCTGTCACGGCAAGTCGCGTGGCCAGAACGGTTTTCACCTCTCCTTGCGCGGCTTCGATCCGCCGGCCGACTACGCCGCCATCGTTCAGCAGGCCCGCGGCCGGCGCGTTTCTCCGGCTTCGCCCGCCACGAGCTTGCTGCTGCGCAAGGCGACCGGCGAGGCGCCGCACGGCGGTGGCCGGCGCTTCGACGAGCACGACGCGGCCTACGAAACGGTCCGCCTTTGGATTGCCGGCGGCGCGCCGCCGCCCACGGTCGGCGACGTCCGGCTGCTAGACATTACTCTTTCGACCACCGAACATCCGCCAGGCCGCCAGCTTGGCGTGACGGCCCATTATTCCGACGGAAGCCGCCGCGACGTGACCCGGCTGTGCAGCTTCCAATCCAGCGATCCGATGGTCGGCCGCGTCTCAGACGCCGGGCTGGTCGAAAGCGGCTCGATGCCCGGGCAGGCCACCGTGATGGTCCGCTACATGGGTCAGGTTGCCACGTATCCCGTGCTGCGGCCTTACGCTCATCGGCCGAACGACGATTTTTACCGGCGGTTGCCGCGGCGTAATTTCATCGACGACCTGGTTTGGGACCAGCTTCGCAAGCTCGGTCTGCGGCCGGCCGGACCCACCGACGACGCGACCTTTCATCGCCGCGCCTGGCTCGATATCGTCGGCCGCTTGCCGCCGGCTGACGAAGTCCGCCGCTACCTGGCTGACCCGGCCGCCGATAAGCGGGAGCAGTTGATCGACCGCCTGCTTGCCCGGGCGGAATTCGCCGACTTCTGGGCCAACAAGTGGGCCGACTTGCTGCGGCCGAATCCCTATCGCGTCGGCATCAAGCCCACGATCGTCTTCGACAACTGGCTGCGGGAGGCGTTTCGCTCGAACTTGCCGTACGATCGCTTTGCCAGCGAGCTGATTACGGCCCGCGGCAGTGCGTGGCGGCATGGGCCGGCCGTGTTGTGGCGCGATCGCCGCACGCCGGAAGAGTCGGCCGCGCTGGTCGGGCAATTGTTCCTGGGCACGCGGTTGGAATGTGCCCGCTGCCACGACCATCCCTTCGAGCGTTGGCGGCAAGACGATTTTTACGGCCTGGCGGCGTTCTTTGCCAAGGTCGGCCGCAAGGGAGCCGGGCTGCTGCCGGCAATCTCCGGTGGCGAGGAGTGCATCTTCACCGCCGACGAAGGCGAACTGCTCGATCCCCGCTCCGGCCGTCCGGCTGTTCCTCGCCCGCTGCCCGGTGGAAGCCGTGTGGAAGTCAGCAGCGAACCGGGCGCCGATCCGCGCGAGGCGTTGGCCGCCTGGCTCGTGGCCGATGACAATCCCTACTTCGCCCCCGCGGCGGTCAATCGCATTTGGGCCCAAATGCTGGGGCGCGGGCTAGTCGAACCGGTCGACGATCTGCGGACCACGAATCCGGCGAGCAATCCGGCCCTGCTGGCGGCGCTGGCCGAGCAATTCCGCCGCGATGGCTACGACGTCAAACGGTTGATCCGCACGATTGCCAACTCGTATGTCTATGGCCTCGCCTCGCTGCCGGGCTCGGGAGCAGCGGCCGATAGTCTGAATTTTTCGCGGCATCTCCGCCGCCCGTTACGGGCCGAACAACTCTGCGATGCGCTGACCGATCTGACCGGCGTCGCTCCCAAGCTGGCCGGCATGCCGGCCGATTCGCGGGCCATGTCGATCTGGACGCATCGCGTCGCTTCGCCGCTGCTCGATGCCTTCGGACGGCCCGACGGCAACCAGGATCCGCCGTTCATCCGCACGCCCGGCCCGACGATGCTCGGCATCTTGCACCTGATGAACTCACCTGAAATCGAAGCCCAGATCGCGCATCCGTCCGGCTCGGCCGCGGCACTGGCGGCAGGGTCGCTCGCGCCGGCCGAGTTGATCGAAGAGTTGTACTTGCGCATTTACGGCCGCCTACCGCACCGCGACGAGGCGAAGATTGCCCTGCGCTCGTTCGCCGGCACCAGCCGCCGCCAGGCGATCGAAGACCTGATGTGGTCGCTGGCGAACACGCCGGAATTCTTTTGCGAGGATTAGTCGATGCCGGTTGATCGTGCAAATAGCGTCGCACTGAATCGCTCAGCCGTAGGCCCGGCGAGCCGAGCCGGGCTTGTCGACCCAGCGCAATTCGAGCTACCGGTGCCGCTCGGCTCGCGACACCCACTGGACCGTCGCACTTGCTTGCGGCTGGGTTTGAGCGTGCTGGCCGGCGGGCGGATGGTCGATATGTTCGGCCTCGCGGCCCAGGCCGCCGGCAGCCAGCCGGCACTAGCGCGGAGGCCGACGAGTTGCATTTTCGTCTGGCTCGATGGCGGACCTTCGCACTTCGAGACGTTTGATCCCAAGCCCGACGCCCCGCGCGAGATTCGCGGCGAGTTTGATTCCATTGCCACGCGCATCGCCGGCGTGCGTTTCTCCGAACATCTGGGGCGGCTGGCGGCAATGAACGACCGCTTTACGCTGGTGAGGTCCATCCGCCACACGGATTCCAATCACGGCGCGGGCATCCATTACATGCTCACCGGCGCGCCGACGCGCATGCCGGTCGGCTGCAATTCGTACGTCAGCGATCATCCCAGCCTGGGAGCGGTGACCGCTCGCGAGCGGCCCGGCCCCAGCGGCATGCCCGGCTACTTTGCTTTGCCCGAAATGCCGCGCTCGGGCGGTCCGAATTTTCTCGGTGCCCGTTACGCTCCGTTTATCGTTCCGGACGATCCGAACCGGTCCGACTTCCGCATGCACGATGTCGCGCCGCCGCAGGCCGTTGGCCTGTCGCGCGTCGAGCGGCGGCGGCAATTGCGCTCGCAATTGGATCGGCTGCCGCGCGTGCGCGATGCCGCGGCTGCCGACCCCGCCCGCGCGAGCGATGCTTTTTACGAGCAAAGCTACCAGCTCATGAGTTCTCCGGCCGCCCAACAGGCCTTTGACCTCGAGCGCGAGCCGGACAGTGTGCGCGATGCTTACGGCCGCACGCCGCTGGGCCAGCGGGCCCTGTTGGCCCGGCGGCTGGTCGAGGCCGGCGTGCCGTTCATCACGTTGTTCGACGGCGGCTGGGACAGCCACGTAGATATTTTTCCCACGCTGCGCGACAAGCTGCCCCCCTTGGACCAGGCCCTGGCCACGCTGATCGATGATCTCGACACGCGCGGCCTGCTGGAGACGACGCTGGTCGTGGCGCTCGGCGAGTTTGGTCGCGCGCCGAAGATCACGCAGCTCCCCACCGGCAAATTCCCCGGCCGCGAGCATTGGCCCGGCGCCATGTCCGTGCTGTTCGCCGGCTGCGGTACGCCGCGTGGGCTGGTGCTGGGCGCGACCGACCGGCTGGGCTCGG
>DATATB010000012.1:0-21572 GCA_036268995.1 Pirellulales bacterium
GAGCAGGGCCCACGCAGGCAGTGGCAATGGCCATAGGCGATCGAGCAGCACGCCCGCGGAAGACGCGGCTGCGATCAGCACCAGCGGCTGATAGCGTGCGGCCGACCCGGCGGCCGGCCGATACCGATCAGACTGGCTGACTTCGTTGGCACTGGCCATGGATCGACGCTCGCTCTGGTGCGCGGCGACCATTCGTGCGACTGAACAGCGTCTAGCATCACACGAGCGCACCCATAGCATTGCGTGCACATGCTGAGAGGGCAAGACATTTAGGAGATCCGCCCCCACAGAAACTGGCGCCAGGCGGCCCCTTCTGGAATTCGGGAAAGGTGCGCATCCGTCGCGAACCTGTGGAATCCAAATAGGCGCCGCCGCTAACTTGTGCAGAGCAAGCCAGCGGCGGCAGCCGAAAGAGCCTGAATGGTTAGTCGTTGTTGAAGTCCTGCTTCCCGGTCGAGAAGCCGGGTATTTCCAGGGAACGCATAGGCGATTGCAACGTGGTGAGCAGTTGTTCCCGCTCTTCACGCGGCAGATCCTTTTCTGCGGCGATCTTCTTGCGAAGTTGCTCGAGCGTGCCTTCGAATTGGTGCTTTGCGATCTTTCCTTGGTCGTCTTGATAGCTGATCTCTGCCCGGAACCGATGATTGTCGAGGCGTGTCAGCGACATGGCGTCGAACAGCTCCCAGCCGTTTGCGCGGTTGGACGAGTTGGCCGATTCTCGTTGGGAATCGGACACCGCCGGTCGGAAAGCGTGGTGCCGCTGCCCTTCGTCGGCCTGTTCGCGATTGCCCAATTTGACCGTCAGCTTCTGCATCGCGCCGTTGCGAACGATCTCCAAGCTAGCTTTGCGGCCCGGCTTGTCGTGACGAACCAAGCCGACGAACTGTTCGGGCGAAAACAACCGTTGGTCGTCGTAGGTGGCGATCACGTCGTGCGGCCGTAAGCCCGCGCGCTCGGCGGGAGAATCGGGCGCGACGGCCTCGACCAAAACCCCCCGGTCTTCGCCAATCGTCTTTGATAAGTGGCTCATCAGGGCTGGAGGAACGCTTTCCACCGCGATGCCCAAATAGCCGGCCTCGCCCGAGTTATCGTCGCGGGCCGACGAGCGTGAATCGTCTCGCTGTTGATCGTTGTTTTGCGCCTGGACTGTCTCGCCAATGGTCAGATTGGCCAGGATTCCGGCAAGCAGCAAAACCGTGGACCATCGAGTCATTGATCGATCCTCCTTTGGAGAGCCCCGTTTTCGCGGAAACGGACCGGAACAACGGCTCCGGTCAACGGTGCCGATCGCTCGGCCGCAACCGGCATGCCGGAGTCCATTTGTGACCCGCTCGCGGGACATGTGATCGGGGGCTTGCACATAGCACGCCGCCGTGTCAAAGACGGGGGCGGCTTGAGCATCCGCGGGGCAATCGGCTATGTTGCCGGCTGAAATGGATGGCAGGAACGCAATATTATGGAGGCGAGCGCGATGCGATATTCACTGGCTGCCGGCCTGGTTCTCACGCTGGTACTAACCACGATCGGCGGTTGTGGGCCGACCGGTCAAACCGCCCGACCGGTGACCGGCTCAGGCAATTCGAGCGGCGAGCCGGTCGCACCGGGCAAGCCTGCTATCGTCGGATCGCCTGCTGGCTCGCAGGACAAGATCGCGGGACCGGCCGATAGCGGGCCGGGACCCGACGCTCTGGCCGCGGCCTCCGGAAAATCGAAAGCGAGGCCCGAAGTGGAAGCCAAAGCCGCCGGCAAAGAGCCGGCCTATCTAAAAGGCGTGAAGCTCATTCCGCGTGAAGTCCTGTTCGGCAACCCCGACAAAGCGGCGGCCCGGCTCAGCCACGACGGTAAGCGACTGGCTTATCTGGCCCCGCTGGATGGCGTGCTGAATGTGTTTGTCGGCTCGGTCGACGATCCGGACCAGGCCAAGCCGGTGACGCACGACAAGAAACGCGGCGTCCGCATTTACTTCTGGGCCTATACCAACGAGCACATCCTCTATCTGCAGGACATCGGCGGCGACGAAAACTGGCACGTCTACTGCGTAAACCTGGCCAGCGGCAAGGAGCAGGACCTCACGCCGCTGGAAAAAGTCAACGCGCAAGTGGAAAGCGTGAGCCATAAGTTCCCGTCCGAGATCCTGGTGGGCCTCAACAACCGCGACGCGAAGTATCACGACATTTACCGCGTGAACATCGGAAGCGGCGAGCGCAAGCTCGTCGAAGAGAACAAGCAGGGATTCGACGGTTATGTCACCGACGACGATTACCACATTCGGTTTGCCATGCGCTATACCGACGACGGCGGACGCGAGATGCTCGAGCCCGACGGCAAAGACGGCTGGAAGAATTTCATGAAAATCCCCATGGAAGACAGCGCGACCACGTCTCCCTTGGGCTTCAACAAGTCGGGCGACGCCCTTTATATGAGCGATAGCCGCGGCCGCGACACCAGCGCACTCAAAGAGTTGAACCTGAAAACCGGCAAGGAAAAGCTGATCGCCGAAAACGACAAGGCCGACGTCGGCGGAATCATCAGCCACCCGGTTGAGAACACGATCGATGCCGTGTCGTTCACATACCTGCGCACCGAGTGGGAGCCGATGAATGACAAGATCAAGGCCGACTTCAAGTATTTAAGCACCGTCGACGACGGTGAAGTCAACGTCACCAGCCAGACGCTGGACGACAAGCACTGGACCGTGGCCTTTATCAAGGACAACGGCCCCGTGAAGTATTATGTCTATGACCGCGAAGCCAAGAAGGAACACTATCTGTTCACCAACCGCCGGGCGCTCGAGGGCCTGCCGCTGGTGAAGATGCACCCGTTGGTGATCAAAGCCCGTGACGGATTGGAACTGGTCAGCTATTTGAGCCTGCCGCCGAATACGGACAACGGCCACGCGCGGCCCAAGCAGCCACTGCCGATGGTGCTGGACGTGCATGGCGGCCCGTGGGTGCGCGACGATTGGGGCTATAACTCGACGCATCAGCTTTGGGCCAACCGCGGCTATGCCGTGCTGAGCGTGAACTATCGCGGGTCCAGCGGCTTCGGCAAAAAGTTTCTCAACGCCGGCAATCTCGAATGGGCCGGCAAGATGCAGGACGATCTGACCGACGCGGTCAAGTGGTGCATCGAGCAGAAGATCGCCAATGGCGACCGCGTGGCGATTACCGGCGGCAGCTACGGTGGCTATGCCACGCTCGTCGGCATGACCATGACGCCCGACTTGTACGCTTGCGGAATCGACATTGTCGGCCCGTCGAACATCCTCACGCTGTTGGCCACGATTCCGCCGTACTGGGAGCCGGCCAAGCAATTGTTCAAAGACCGCGTGGGCGATTGGTCCACCGAAGAAGGCCGCAAGTTCCTCACCGAGCGCTCGCCGCTATCGCACGTCGACAAGATCAAGCGGCCGCTGTTGATCGGGCAGGGGGCCAACGACCCGCGCGTCAAGCAGGCCGAAGCCGACCAGATCGTCAAGGCCATGCAGCATAAGCACATTCCGGTGACGTACGTGCTGTTTCCGGACGAAGGGCACGGTTTTGCCCGGCCGCCCAACAGCCTGGCTTTCCACGCCGTCAGCGAAGCCTTTTTGGCCAAAAACCTGGGCGGCCGCTACGAAACGGTCGGTGAATCGTTCGACGACTCGACCATCGAAGTGCCGACCG
Organism: Pirellulales bacterium; assembly: GCA_036268995.1. Lineage (GTDB taxonomy): Bacteria > Planctomycetota > Planctomycetia > Pirellulales > PNKZ01 > DATATB01. The sequence continues at coordinate 3,666 of DATATB010000012.1, forward strand.
GCGCCGATAACGTGCCAGGGCTGGTCGAAGCGCTCAAGCAGCACGGGACATCCGAAGCTGACGAAAAATAACTGGCAACTGACCACGGACCACTGACCACCGGCCACGGACAACCGGCCACGGACAACCGGCCACGGACAACCGGCCATTGACCGTCCGGCTGCGCACTCGGATATTGGCGCCATGCTATGGCTGGACGAGCAGAATGCGGCGGACTACTTGCGCCAGCGGGGTTGGCTGACCCCGGATGAGGGCGCGACCGTGCGCCCGTTGGCCGGCGGCGTGTCCAACCAGGTGTTGTACGTCGAGTGCCCCGACCGCTCGGGCGGCGATTTCGTGCTCAAGCAGGCCCGGCCGCAATTGCGCACGGCCGCGCCCTGGTTCGCCAGCATCGAGCGCATCTGGCGCGAGGTCGAGGTGCTGCGGATCTGTCACGATCTGACGGCCCGCCGCGACAGCCGGCTGCCGCCCCTGGTGGCCCACACGCCCGAGGTGCTGTTCGAAGACCGCGACAACTACGTGTTTGCCATGCAGGCCGCTCCGCCGGGCCATCGGACCTGGAAGCAAGACCTGCTGGCCGGCCACGCCGATCCGCACGTCGCCGAGCAATGCGGCCGGCTGCTGGGCTGCCTGCACAGCATGTCATGGGACGACGCTCAACTGGCCGAGCGGATCGGCGATCGGACGCTGTTCGACCAATTGCGGATCGAGCCGTATTATCGCGCGCTGGCTCGGGCACATCCCGACATGGCGCCCCGGATTCAGCAACTGATCGACTCGGTCTGGCAGCATCCCACGGCGCTGGTGCACGCCGATTTCAGCCCCAAGAATCTGCTGTTGTATCCCGGCGGGATGATGCTCATCGATTTCGAGACCGGCCACTACGGCGACCCGGCCTTCGATCTGGGCTTCTTTTTAACTCATCTGCTGCTCAAGGCCGTGTACCATGCGCCCGACCAGGGGCCATTTCTTGAATTGGTTGCCGGGTTTATTCAAGCTTATGAGCTGGAATGTACTGCCACGATGCAGTTAGCCGACTGTCGGCCCGACGCTGATCGGCTCGCGCAGTGGCAAGCCATGTCGCTGCGGGGCGTACACAACCTGGCCGGCTGCATGTGGGCGCGGCTGGACGGCACGAGCAAGATCGAGTATCTGGAGGATGAAGGCCAACGCGAGTGGGTCCGCGACGTGTGCCGGCAGCTATTGAGTTCGGGGCAGTTGGCTTTCCAGGATGTGCTGAAAATTTTCCACGACGCCCCGCCGCCGGCCACCGCCGTGGCGCGAGCTCGGCAGGATCAAGAGCTATGAAAGGAGTCTGAGAGCGTGAGCGCGATTTCGCAGATGCTGGCCCGCGAGGTGCTCGATAGCCGCGGGATGCCGACGGTCGAGGTGGACGTGTTGTGCGACGACGGCTGCCGCGGCCGGGCGATTGCCCCCTCGGGGGCGAGCACCGGCAGTGCCGAAGCCTACGAGCTGCGCGACGGCGACCGTTCGCGTTACGACGGCCGCGGCGTGCGCATGGCGGTGGCCCACGTGAACGAACAGATCGCTCCGGCGCTGCGCGGCCTCGACCCGGCCGATCAGTTGGCCATCGACCAACGGCTGTGCGAATTGGACGGCACGCCGCGCAAGAGCAAGCTGGGCGCTAACGCGATCCTGGCCGCCAGCCTGGGCGTGGCGCATGCCGGCGCCGAAGCCTTGAAGATTCCCTTGTATCGCCACATCAATCGGCTCTGGCAATCGCTGCTGCCGCATGCCACCGGCCAGATGCAGCCGCGCATCCCGCTGCCGATGACCAACCTCATCTCCGGCGGGCTGCACGCTGGCGGTAATCTCGACTTCCAGGACTTTCTGGTGATGCCGGTAGGGGCCACGAGCTACGCCGAGGCCCTGGAATGGATCGTGCGAGTTTCCCGCCGCCTCGGCCGGTTGCTCTCCGGCGCCGGCTGCGAAGGTTACCTGGTCGGCGACGAAGGCGGTTACGGGCCGCGGCTGCGCAACAGTCGCGAGGCCGTGGCGTTTATTGTCCGCGCCATCGAGGCGGCCGGGCTGCGGCCCGGCGAGGACATGGCGCTGGCGATCGACGTGGCCAGCACGCACTTTTTCGATGGTACTTACTATCGCCTCACGTCCGGCGGCGGCGCGCGGCTCACGGCGTCGGAAATGATCTCGCAGTTGGAAGCCCTGGTCGACGAATTCCCGATCATTGCCATCGAAGATGCCCTGGCCGAGGACGACTGGCCGGGCTGGGAAGAGCTGACGCGCCGGCTGGGCGCTCGGGTGCGGCTGATCGGCGACGATCTGTTCGCCACACGCGAAGACCGGCTGCGGCGCGGCATCGCGGCCGGTGCCGCCAACAGCCTGCTGGTCAAGCCGAACCAGGTGGGCACGCTCTCCGAAACGCTGCGCACCATGCGGCTGGCACAGACTTCCAATTACGGCCGCATCGTTTCGGCCCGCAGCGGCGAAACCGAGGACACGACCATCGCCGACCTGGCCGTGGGCACGGCGGCCAAGTGCATCAAGATCGGCTCGATTCAGCGCAGCGAGCGGCTGGCCAAGTACAACCGGCTGCTGCGGATCGAAGAGGAACTGGGCAGCGACGCGATCAACTGGTAGGCCCGCCACAAAGTCGCGACCGCCGGTCGCGGAAGCGTCGATCTTCAGCCCGCCGCTAGCATGCCCGGTCGTGGTATGCCGCCGCACTCTCGACTGGCATGGCGAATGCTGGATTGGTCAAAGTGTCTTCTGGCGGCCGTCGATAACATCGTACAGGGCCGTGGCGGCGTGCTTTTTCGCGCCATCGATATTTACAGCCTTGGCACAATCGCCATGATGTGCCGCGGGGCGCGGCTGTGGCTGCAGGGTGGCACCGCTAGCTGCCGGCACTGCTTTCGGCCGCATTGCAAACCGATCCTTGACGACAAGAGACAATCATCGGTGAACTGGCCGCGCCTGCAACCTATCGTTTGGCTGTTGCTGACGCTGTGGGCGAGCGGTTGCCATGTTTTGGACGAAGTGCGCCGGCCGCGGGTCGATTCGGCCGGCGGCATGTACGACAAGGCCACGATCACCTACAAGCTCGACGCCAGCCGCTTAGGCGAGCCGATGGCTCTGGCCCGGATCGAGGGCCAGTTGGTGAGCTACGACCCCCAGCCTTCGTCTCCCGAGGCGGGCACCGCACTCGCGACGCTGAAGATTATCTATCCGCATCCCGACGGGCTAGCCGGTTTTGCCCAGGCCGAAGTGACCGTGCAGTCGAAGCTTTCCAAGGCCATGCTCAAGGGGGCCGCCAATGCGCCCGGCACGGCCGCACCGAAGTGGAAGGTGGCAGGACTCAAGGAAGACGAGCTCGACTACGAAATCTGGCGCTGCGACCTGCCGAAAATCGAACTCGACCGCGGCATCGGGTCGCTGACCGAAAGCGGCTTTTTCAGCGTTGGCCCGACCAGCGACGCCGGAGTGGAAGTTGAAGCCCGAATGGATAACGTGCACCGTAGCAAAGATTGGAAGCAGGTGGGCGGGCTGGACGCCATCATGCTCCGCGTTCGGCGCACGGGCCAACTCGTGAGTTATCGCCGGGCGCCCAGCGTCGCTGGTGGTCCGCGGAGCACGAGCGTCGATGCTTACCGGTCCTTGGTCGGCAGCGACGGGCGACCGGTCGCGAACGCAGGGCCGGCCGCGCAAATGGCCGCGCTTCCCGGCCATCCGCCAGTAGTGAGCGCTCCGGCCGGCTCGGGCGGCGCCCTGATGTCGGCTCCGCCCGCCTGGCCCGGCATGCCCACCGTCGCTCCGTTGGTGCGGTAAGCACGCGGCGGCTTAGATCTGCCGGCCCAGCGCGTTGCCGACCTTGCGGCAGAGTTGCATGGTCTCGGCAAACTGCTCGACGGTGAGCGATTGATAGCCGTCGCTCATCGCATTCTCGGGATCGCAATGCACTTCGAGGATCAAGCCGTCGGCGCCGGCGGCGACGCTGGCCGCCGCCATTTGCGGCACCAGGTACGTATGGCCCGTGCCGTGGCTGGGATCCACCACGACCGGCAAATGCGTCTTGGAGTGCAGGTAAATCACCGAGGCCAGGGGCAGCGTGAATCGCGTGTGCGTCTCGAACGTGCGGATGCCTCGCTCGCAGAGAATCACTTGCGGATTGCCAGCGTCGAGAATGTACTCGGCCGCCAATAGCAGCTCTTCCATGGTCGCGCTGGGGCCGCGCTTGAGCAGCACGGGCTGGGCCTGTTTGCCCACCGCTTCCAGCAGGCGATAGTTCTGCATGTTGCGCGCGCCGATTTGCAGCACGTCGGCATACCGGGCCACGACGTCGACGTCTTCGGTCGCCAACACTTCGGTCACCACCGCCAGGCCAGTGGCGTCGCGGGCGGCGGCTAGCAGCTTGAGCCCCTCTTCCTTCAGGCCTTGGAAACTGTAGGGACTCGTGCGCGGCTTGTACGCGCCGCCGCGCAGCGCGGTGGCGCCTGCGGCCTTGACGCCGATGGCCGTGGTGAGGATCTGCTCTTCGTTTTCGACCGAGCACGGCCCGGCGATCACGCCGATGTGATTGCCGCCGACGCGCAGGTCCCGCGCGGTGACCACGGTGGGCTCGCTTTTGACCTCGCGGCTGGCGATCTTGTAGGGGGCCAGGATCGGCACGACTTCCGATACGCCCGGCCCGCTCTCCAGGCTTTCTTTCAGGCCGTCAGTTTCGGCGCCGATGGCCGCGACCACGGTCCGCTCGACGCCGTACAGCACGTGGGGCTTGAGCCCCAGGCCTTCAATCCGCTCGACCATGTGGTTGACCTCCGCCGGGGTCGCATTCTTTTTCATCACCACGATCACTGCTGAAAGCTCTCCTGCGCTTGGGCACGTGCGCTCTGCAAACAAAAAAACCGCGACCGGTGGTCGCGGCCCGGGATGGATGCCAATCACTTCTGGCGCCGGCTGTTTACGGCGGCGAGGTTTCGTTGTGGGTGCGCCGCATTTTTTCGCGGGCGCGGCTCAACGTCGGGCCGATGCTATTTTCGGGCATGCCGATCGCTGAGCTGATCTGCTGATAGCTCTTGCCTTCCAAATGATATAACCGCACGACCTCGGCTTCTGCTTCGCCGAGCCCGTCGAGCAATCGCTTGACTTCTTCCTGGTCGCTGATGCGCTGCTCGGGCGTCTCGCCGTTGCCTGCGGTCGCACTGGCGAGATTTGCACCACCGGACATGAAACCGCCCGCGGTCACACTGCCCGCCGCAACACTGCCGGCGGCCGGAGTGAGCGACGCTGCGGTCTTGCGCTCGAGCAAAGCTTTGACCACCACGCGACGGGCAATCACGGTCAGATACGTGGCCAGGCTGCTTTGCCCACGGAAATGCCGCATGACGGCAAAGTCGTCCTTGATGATGGCCAAAAAGACCTCGGCGCTCAGGTCCTCGCGGTCTTCGGTGGTGAGCCGGACGCTGCGTGCCGTGGCCGTGTGATTGGCGACGTGAACCACCAGGCCCATGAAACGATCGACGAAGTCTTCCCAGGCCTTGGGCTGACGCGCTAAGCAGCGATCGAGCAGGTTGCGATCAAATTCCGATAAACCCACGGCGCGGAACCTCGTGCGGCCGATGCAACCAGCGGGGCCGCCCCCGACGCCAGTCTGGGCGCCCAATCAAGGCGCACAGTGGCCGGGCAACGTCTTCCCGTGTGCGAATGTCCCCGTTACCGATTTGCCCGGATCCGATTCTTCGCGTCTGCGAGAAGCCTCGCAAAGGCCGTTGCTCTCTGATTTTAAGTTCGGGCAGATAGCGAAGCAAGCCTTGGCCGGCGGCAAAAGCCGCTTTGTTGTCCGGGGCTGGCGCCAGCGCCCAGGCAATTGCCGGCCCAGTGCTGCGGCCGGCCCTAAATCGGCAGGTTCAAGTACTTGGAAACCAAGCACTTGACACTTTTTTACTCAGCGTGTTGAATACGCGCGGCAGTCTGTGGCCCGCACGGCGGGGCCGACGAGTCGGGTGCCTGGCGGGGCTCGAAATGCCGCCAACAGCGATTCAGCAAAAGGAGAAATGCGTCAATGACCCACGTTGTTTGCGAACCGTGTTTCGGCTGCAAGTACACGGATTGCGTGGTCGTTTGCCCCGTCGAGTGCTTCTACGAGGGCGATAAAATCCTTTATATCCACCCGGACGAATGCATTGATTGCGAGGCCTGCGTGCCCGAGTGCCCGGTGGAAGCGATCTTTCATGAAGACAATGTGCCGGAAGAGTGGAAGGATTTCACCGCACTGAACGCCGAAATGGCTTCGCAGTGCCCGGTGATTACCGAAAAGAAAGAGCCGCTGGCAGGCGCCGAGTAAACGCGGCCAGGCAGAACCTCCGCGGTTCGCCGTGCTTCACGCTATCGTGTCATGGCCACGCGTCCCGCGTGGCCATGCTCGTTTCCGGCTGCAACGCTGCGCTCGAATTCCGGCAATTCGACCGTGGTTTTCTTCCGTTGTTGGGCAACGCCCTTACTTCAGATCCACCGACCAGTACGCGTTGTCCAGGAAGGTCTTCCAGCTCTCGTACTTGGGATTGCCGAGCTTGAGGCTCAATAGCGGGCTGCGCTTGGGCTTGATGGGGTGGCGAATCAGGTGCATGTGGGCTTCTTGCGGCGTGCGGCCCCCTTTTTTCACGTTGCACTTCACGCAACTGCAGACGATGTTCTCCCAGTTCGTGTCGCCGCCGCGGCTGCGAGGAATGACGTGGTCCAGGCTTAATTCGCAGGTGGGGAACCGCTTGCCGCAGTATTGGCAACGATTGCCGTCGCGAGCGAAAATGTTGCGGCGGTTGAAGCGCACCGCCTGCTTGGGCAGCCGATCGTAAAATAGCAGCCGAATCACGCGCGGCACCTGGATCTCGAAATTGACCGCGCGGATCCAGTCGTCGTGCGGCTCTTTGAAGCTGGCTTTCAGCTCGCTGATTTCGCGCCACGAATCGAAGTTGTAGTTGGCAAATTGCCCCTGCTCGAGATGCACCACCTCGGCCAGGTCGCGGAACAGCAGCGTGAAGGCCCGGCGCACGTTGATGACGTGCACGGCCATGTAAAACCGGTTGAGCACCAGCACGCTGGTGCTGAGTGGGTCCGACATCGCCACACTTGCCATGAAAGCCTCCAGGAAACACGACAATCTACCGCCCGAAGCGCCAGCGGCACGACCGGGCGTCCACGGATCGCGGGCGCGGCGTTCAAGGCCAGTCCTGTCACCGAGTCGTCTGGCCCTGCTTCGCCGCGGCCGCCGCCTCCGGCAGGTACCGGCTAGCGCGGTTGGGCACGTTCATTCCTGGGAATTTGACTCCCTTGCAAATTTTAGTGACTGGGACGGCAATTGGCTACTTTTTTGCTTGCGTCTTGGCGCAGGCCCCCATCAAAACGCGCCATGCCGCCGGTCCGCGCCAAGCGCTCCGGTAGCCCGAGCCAGTCCAACCCGGCCGGAAAAAAGGGGCAACCAGGCGATTGCCGCTCCGCGGCCGCCGGTTTGGCAAACTGCGCCGGATCGTGCTGTCAAGAGGAATTCGCCGCCGCGGACTGGCTGAGTTGGGTTCGCAAGCGCACGAATTTCTGCAAGACGACTTGCCGCGGCTTGGAAGTTGTCATTAGGATGAACTGCGTCGTTGGTCGTTCATTCACCCGCGTCTAGTGCGACGCGCGTCTTCGCCGGGAGCCTTTTCCAATGATCCATTACGCGTGTGATCTCTGTAAGCGGCCTCTCGATCCGGAAGACGACCTGCGATACGTCGTGAAACTCGAAGTCTACGCGGCCTTCGATCCGCTGGCCCTGGAAGATCACGACGACGATCGCGACAACCTGCAGGACTTGCACGAGATTCTCGAACGCATCGACGACGCCGCCAGCGACCAGATCGGCGACGACGTCTATCAGACCATGCGTTTCGATCTGTGCCCCGAGTGCCGCAAAAAGTTCCTCAAGAACCCGCTCGGGCGAAAAGCCAGCGAACAGTTCGACTTCAGCAAGAACTGAAGCCCGAGCCAGCGCTGGGACTTTAGCGGAAGTCGTGAGGCTTCCGGCGAACGTGCCTGCAGGCTTCGGAATTTTCACGAATTCCGGTACTGGGCCACGATGCTCCGATCTCGCCCATGAGCAAACGCCGGCTGCGACCCGCTCGCCCAGCGCGCCTCGTCGTGTGGTTGGTGGCCGGGGTACTGGTTTCGATTCGGGCCTGCCAGTCCCTCGAACCGCCGCCGGCTCCGCCGGCCGACGTTTCGGCTGAGCACGACTATGGCGTGGCGCGCGTGGTCGATGGCGACACCTTCCTGCTCGACAACCACACGCGCGTGCGGCTGATCGGCGTCGACGCGCCGGAAACAGTCAAGCCGCATCATCCGATCGAACCCTGGGGGCCGGAGGCCAGCCGCTTCAGTCATCAGTTTCTCGACGGCAAGCGCGTGCGTCTGGAGTTCGACCACGAACGGCGCGACCGCTACGGCCGGCTGCTGGCCTATGTTTGGGTCGGGAACCGCATGCTCAACGAAGAGCTGCTGCGCGCCGGCCTGGCGCGCTACGAGCCGCAGTACCACTATTCGCGCGACAAAAAACTACGCTTCCAGCAGCTTGAGAGCGCAGCCCGCGCCGCCGGCCGCGGCATCTGGTCCACGCACAGCGATCGATCGCCCTGACGCAACCGCGCCGTCAGTTTGTGTCGGCCGCGTGCAGGCGTTAAGCTGCCTCACAGTCTTTCCGGCCGGCGCCCATTGACCGAGAGCCGCGCATGCTGCTGGGGCCTATCTTTTCGCTGGAACTGGTCACCTGCGCGCGGCGCGGCCGATATTATCTGCTGCGCATCCTGTATGCCCTCGTGCTGTTGTTCACGCTGGCCGTTACGTATCAAACGTCGCAAGTGCGGCAGCCGTTTGCCGGCATTCACGGCGTGGCCAACGTCGCGCGAGATTTTTTCGAAGCCTTTGGCGTCCTGCAAGTGCTGGCCATTCTGCTGCTGGGGCCGGCCATGGTTGCCGGCACGATTGCGCAGGAGCGCGAGCGGCGCACGATCGAATACCTGTTCACCAGCCAATTGTCCAATGCCGACATCGTGCTCGGCAAGCTGGCGGCCCGGCTGCTGAACATGGCCTTCTTGTTGACGGCCGGGATCCCCGTGCTGGCGCTGGCGATGCTCTTGGGCGGCATCCCGCCGGCCGCCATGTTGGGCGTGTCGCTGCTGACGCTCGAGACACTCGTGGCCGTCGGCTCGTTGTCGATTGCCGTTAGCGTCGGCCGCCGGCGGACGCGCGATGCCGTGATCTCCGCCTATCTGCTGCTGGCCGCGCTGCTGATCCTGCCGGTCTTGGGTTTCCAATTGCGTTATGCGCAGCCTGGCGGATTCTGGGCCACTCTGGCCCAATGGCTCGCCGGCGCGAGCGAGCCCGTGCTTAAGCTCAATCCTTTTGCGGTATTGGCAGAAATGAACGTGCGGCCCCCGTCGGGCGAGTCGCTGGCGATGCGGTTAATGAAAATCTTTGCGGGCTATGCCGGTTTTTCGGCCGCCTGCCTGGCGTTGGCCGTGGGCACGGTGCGGCGCTCGTATGCCAGCAGCGAAGGGCGGGGTGCAGGGCGGCGCCGGCTGGCGTGGCCGGCCTGGCGGCCCCCGGTTTGGAACCGAGCGCTGGTCTGGAAGGAGATGTTTGTCGAACCGGCGCTGGGCCGCCTGGGATGGATCGGCCGGATTGCGCTGGCCGTTCTGCTGGCAGCATTGTTTCTCGGTTGGTTGGCCGCGCTGGACAACGGCTTGACCAAGAGCTATCAACGCCGGAGTTTTGTCCAGTGGACGACCATGCTCGTCTGCTGCCTGGAATGCTTCGGCCTGCTGATGGCCGCCGCCCGAGCAGCCACGTCCGTGACCAGCGAAAAGGAACGCGACTGCTGGGTCACGCTGCTGAGCACGCCGCTCTCGGCCGCCGAAATTCTGGGCGGCAAACTGTGGGGAAATCTCTATGCCATCCGCTGGGTGGCCGCCGGCGTACTGTTTTTCTGGACCGGCACGGCCGTGATCGAACCCGAGTTTGCCCCGGCCATTCCCGTGCAACTGGCAACCTGGGCCCTGCTGCTGGTCTATGCGTCGTGCCTGGGAATCGGTTTTTCGCTCTGGTGCCGCAGCTCACTGCGGTCGATGGCCGCCACGCTCGGGCTGGCCCTGTTCGCCGGCGGCTTGTACCTGCCGTTCATCTTGCTGATCCTCGAGTTTTTGCTGACGCCGTGGGGCAACCAAGGTGTGGAATGGATCGTGATGATTCCCTGCGTTCCGTTTTTGCTAGCCTACCCGGCCGTGTTCTGGGATGGCTACCTTGCCGGCCAGCCGTTCGACCGCACTGGCATGAGCGTCGTCACATACGTGATGGGGCTGATCGTCTATGGCTGTTTTGCGGCCCTGCTGTGGCCGGCCTTGCTCGGCCGATTCAACCAGTGGGTCGGTCGCATGACCACGGACGTCCGGCCGTGGGCTGGGCCAACGTCACGGACTCACGAATCGGAACCCTAGACTGGCAGGCTAGACGCAGCGGGGATTCGCACGAATTTCGCTACTCGGCCAGCGGCGGTCGTTTCAATTGCCGGCGCGAGCGCGAAAGCGGGTCAGCAGCTCTTCGGCCAAGGCCGCCGGGTCTGCGGCGAGAATGCGACGGATGTGGCCGGCCGTAAACGGCAAAGTTTGCCTCGTCCACCAATGGCCGGCTGCCGGCCGCCGCGGTTTGGCTGGCTGGAGTTGCCTTGCCGCCGGACGGGACCGATAGCAGGCTGGCAATCGCGACCATTCGATAGGCGGCAGCTCGATCACCGGCCGCTCACCGATCGGCAGCACGGTCTGGGACCAGCCCCGGCTCTCACCCATCGTCGTTTTTCGCCCCTGTGCTCAAATGCCGCCTATGGGATGCTTCGGCAGAAACGGCGACCAAGCTGAAGCACGCCCGCGCTTCGACCGCCAATTTTATCAAGCCCCGAGCGGGGCGCGGTCGGCAGCTCTACGTAGCGGAAGTCGTGAGACTTCCGACGGGCCATCGCGCGTCAACCTCGGAATTCTCACGAATTTCGCTGCCGATGCAGCTCGGAATTCTCACGAATTCCACTACCGGCGCGGCCCTAGTGGCCGGCAGCGGCCGTGTCGCGGGTGGCGATGCGAATTTGCATGCGGGCCCGGGCCTCGTCGCGGGCGCGGGCTTCGAGCTGAGCGTCGCCCACGGCCGGGCGGCGCATGGCCGCGGCGAGCTGTTCCTGGGCGGCCTCGACGTCGATCTGGTCGACCGGTGTCGCGCGGTTGGTCAGCACGTACACCATGTTATTGCCGGCCACTTGCACGAAACCGCCGTCGATGAAGTAGCGCAGCGTCTTGCCGCCGCCTTCCTCGATGATCCGCAACTCGCCGAAGCCCAATCGGGCGATGAGCGGGCCGTGGAAGGGCATGATGGCCATTTCGCCGTCGTCCAGCGGCAGGGCCACGAGCTGCGCCGAGCCGTCGTGTACCGGGGCCTCGGGAGTAACCACGATGCACTCCAGAATGTCGGCCCCCGGCATGGCGACCGCTTGCGAAATGCCGTGCTCGGGCAGGTGATCCATCTTAGCCTCGCTTCTCGCTCTTGGCTTGTTCCCGCTTGGCCTGCTCCTCGGCCTGCTCGATGGGGCCGACGTACATGAAGGCGCTCTCGGGCAAGTGGTCCCAGCGCCCGTCGGCGATTTCTTCGAAGCTGCGGATCGTGTCGGCCAGCGGCGTATATTCGCCCGGCTTGCCGGTGAAGACCTCGGCCACCAAGAACGGCTGCGACAGGAAGCGCTCCATGCGGCGTGCACGGTGCACGATCAGCTTGTCCTGCTCGCTCAGTTCGTCGACGCCCAGGATGGCGATGATGTCTTGCAGCTCGCGATAGCGCTGCAACGTGCGTTGTACGCGGCGGGCGATCGCATAATGCCGCTCGCCCACGTATTGCGGATCGAGAATGCGGCTGCTGGAAGCCAGCGGATCGACGGCCGGATAAATGCCTTTTTCCGAAATCGAACGCTCCAGGTACAGGAACGCGTCCAACTGGCCGAAGGCCGCGGCCGGGGCCGGGTCCGTTGGATCGTCGGCAGGCACGTACACGGCTTGCACGCTGGTGATGGCCCCCTTGCTGGTCGAAGCGATCCGCTCTTGCAGCGCACCCATCTCGGTGGCCAGCGTCGGCTGGTAGCCCACGGCCGAAGGCATGCGGCCCAGCAAGGCCGACACTTCACTGCCGGCTTGCGAGAAGCGGAAAATGTTGTCGATGAACAACAGCGTGTCGGCGCCGGTCGTATCGCGGAAGAACTCGGCCATCGTAAGCGCCGACAAGGCCACGCGCAACCGGGCGCCCGGCGGCTCGTTCATTTGGCCGAACACCATGCAGGTCTGCTCGATGACGCTGCGGCCGGTGTTGCCGATCTTGGTTTCCTGCATTTCCAGCCAGAGGTCGGTGCCTTCGCGCGTGCGCTCGCCCACGCCGGCAAACACCGAATAGCCACCGTGCTGCTTGGCGATACGGGCGATCAATTCGGTGAGAATCACGGTCTTGCCCAAACCGGCACCGCCGAACAACCCGGCTTTTCCACCGCGGACAAACGGCGTGAGCAAGTCGATGACTTTGATGCCGGTTTCGAACAGCTCGGTCTTGGTCGACAGGTCGGTGATCGGCGGGGCTTCGCGATGGATCGGCCAGCGTTCTTCGGCGGCCACTTCGCCGCGATTGTCGATCGGCTCGCCGATGACGTTGAACACGCGTCCCAGCGTGGCTTTGCCCACCGGCACCGTGACCGGCCCGCCGGTGTCGACGCATTCCTGCCCGCGCACCATGCCGTCGGTACTGCCCAGGGCCACGCAGCGTACGCGGCCGCCGCCCAAGTGCTGCTGCACCTCGCCCACGAGCTTGACGTGTACGCCCTTGTGCTCGGCTTCGACGCGCACGGCGTTGTAAATGGCGGGCAAGCTATCTTCGGCAAATTCGACGTCGAACGTCGAGCCGATGATCTGCGTCACCTTGCCGATGTTAGTGCCGGCGGCCGCGGCATTTTTGGTTTGAGCCTGATGATCGGTGGTCGTGGCCATAGGGAGTTTTCTTTTGCGATTCGATTATTGGAAAGACAGACCCGGCCCAAGGGCCCGGGCTAAATGTTCTCGTGATTCATCATTCATCATTCATCATTCATCATTTCCTACCCCTTGAGCGCCTCCACGCCACCCAAGACCTCCATGATCTCGCCGGTGATCTGGCTCTGCCGAGCGCGATTGTAGGTCATGGTCAGGTGCTTGATAATTTTGTCGGCGTTCTCCGTGGCGGCTTTCATCGCCACCATCCGGGAGATCTGCTCGCTGACCGCCGCGTCCAGGAAGCACTTGAAGAGCTTGATCTTGAAGCTGGTCGGCACCAACTCTTCCAAAATACCCTCGGCCGATGGGACGAACTCATAGCGCGAGTTGCCCGGCCCTGCGTCGTCGCCGCCGCCCAGGGCAGCCAGTGGCAACAGCGTTTCGACCGTGGCCACCTGCCGCGACATGCTCTCGAAGCGGGTATATGCCACGTCCAGCCGGTCCAGCTCGCCGGCCGTGTAAGCCTGCAAATAGCGATTGGCGAGCACGTCGACCTCTTCGAACGACGGCTTGTCCTCGAAGTGCGTGTACGTCTGGTCGGGCACGATGCCACGGAAACGGAAGGCCGTGATTCCGCGCTTGCCCGAGACTTCCAGCGTGCGCTTGGGGGCCACGTGCGCGAGTTCGTGCCAGCGGGGCAGGGCGGCGCGGAACACGTTCGAGTTGTAGCCGCCGCACAAACCACGATTGCCGGTCAACACCAGCAGCGTGGCGTGCTTGATTTCTTCGTGGGCTTCCAGCAGCGGATGGCTGACTTCCAGGCCGCTGTTGGCCAGGTCCGACACCAAGGCCGTGATCCGCTTGGTATAGGCCGTGGCCGCGCTGGCGCGATCCATCGCCTTTTTGAAGCGCGCCGTGGCAATCAGCTCCATCGTCCGCGTGATCTTGCGGATGTTCTTGATGCTCTTGCGGCGTTTGTCGAGCGCTCGGGCTTTAGCCATAGCAGCAAAAGGATTTCAAATGGTGGCTTAAACGGTAAACGCCAGGATCAACTTTTTCAGTAGCCCAGGCATTCATGCCTGGGGATCGATGCCGCGAACACTCCACTCTCTTCTGCCCCTTTAGGGGCTAAAGCCCCGCCGCGCGGGAAAACTCGCTCGTTCCCAGGCGTAAACGCCTGGGCTACGGAAAGCAGTCACCCAGGCACTTGCACCGACAAGCTGCCGGCGGCGGTTATTTCTTTTCCTTTTCTCTGGCTGCTGCGAATTGCTTTTGGAACTCGGCGATGGCCGCTTCCAGTTTCGCGGTCGTTTCGTCGTCGAGCTTTTGGGTGTCGCGAATCTTGGCCCCGATCTCGGGCTTTTGTTCGTGCATGAACTGCAGATACTGCCGCTCCCAGGCCGCAACCTGGTCGCGGGGGATTTTGTCCAAGTGGCCGCGCGTGCCAGCATAGATGCTCAGCACTTCGTCGAACACGTCCATCGGCTGATACTGCCCCTGCTTGAGCAGTTCGATCATACGGTAGCCGCGATCGAGACGGGACTGCGTTTGCGGATCCAGATCGGTGCCCAACTGGGCGAAGGCCTCGAGCTCGCGAAAGCTCGCCAGGTCCAACCGCAGACCGCCGGCCACTTTTTTCATGGCCGGAATCTGGGCCGCTCCGCCCACGCGCGACACCGAAATGCCGGCGTTCATGGCGGGCCGCTGACCGGCGAAGAACAAGTCGGGCTGCAGGTAAATCTGCCCGTCGGTGATCGAGATCACGTTCGTGGGAATATAGGCCGACACCTCGCCTTCGAGCGTTTCGATGATCGGCAGCGAAGTCAGCGAGCCGCCGCCCAACTCCGCGCTCAGCTTGGCCGAACGTTCCAACAGCCGGCTGTGGGCGTAGAACACGTCGCCGGGATACGCCTCGCGGCCGGGCGGACGCCGCATCAGCAGCGACAACTGCCGGTAGGCGGCCGCCTGCTTCGACAAGTCGTCGTACACGATCAGCGCGTGCTGGCCGTTGTACATGAAGTGCTCGGCCATCGCCGTGCCGGCATAGGGAGCCACGTATTGCAGCGGGGCCGGGTCGCTGGCGCCGGCTACGATGACGGTCGTGTAGTCCATCGCGCCGTGCTTTCGCAGGGCCTCGATCACGCCGGCCACGGTCGATTCCTTCTGGCCCACTGCGACGTAGAAGCACTTCACGCCGCTGCCGCGCTGATTGATGATGGCATCGATGCCGATGGCCGTCTTGCCGGTCTTGCGGTCGCCGATGATCAGCTCGCGCTGCCCACGGCCGATGGGCGTCATCGCGTCGACGGCTTTCAAACCCGTTTGCAGCGGCTCGCGCACCGGCTGGCGCTGGGCCACGCCCGGGGCCATGAATTCCACCGGCCGGCGATCGCTGGTCACAATCGCGCCTTTGCCGTCCAGCGGGTTGCCCAGCGGATCGACGACGCGGCCGACCAGGGCATCGCCGACGGGCACGCTTAGCAGCAGGCCCGTGCTCTTGACCTCGTCGCCTTCCTGGATGCCCAGGAAGTCACCGAGGATGATCACGCCCACGGAGTGCTCTTCCAGGTTGAAGGCCAGGCCGTTGACGCCGCCGGGAAACTCGACCATTTCGCCGGCCATGACGCCGCTGAGGCCGTAGACGCGCGCAATGCCGTCGCCCACCTCCAGCACGCGCCCGACTTCGCGGACGTCGACCTGCGACTGGTAGTGCTCAATCTCAGCTTGTAGAACCGAGGCGATCTCGCCGGCGTTGAATTTCATGGACGCTCCTGTTGATCATCTGTTCCCGTACCCGGGCTAGTCGCGTGGCGACCGAACCGTCGAGCACCGTGTCTCCCACTCGCAGCACCAGGCCGCCGATCATGCCCGGATCGACCACCTGCTCGAGTTCCGGCTGGGCACCCAGCATGAGTTTGATTTGCTCGGCGATGCGGCTGGTGAGCTGCTCGTCGAGCGGGGCAGCCGTGCGGACTTCAACCCGCACGCGGCCTTGCATTTCGCTATCCAGGCGGCGGGCCTGGCGGCGAATTTGCCGCAGGATATTCAGTCGCCCATGTGCGGCGACGACGTGCAAAAAGTTGAGCAGCACGGCCGAAGCCTGGCCCTTGAAGGCCCGATCGACCAGCGCGGCCTTTTGTTCGGCCGAAATCAGTGCCGACGACAACACCGCGTCGACCTGCGGCAACTTGTCCAGCACGTCGCTGACGAGCGAATCGAGCTCGTCGAGCACGGCCGCCGTCTGGTTGGCGGCTCCGGCCGCACCCAGCAAGGCACGCGCATAAACAATCGCCACGCCGGCTGCGCCGAGATCGACGTAGCTGTCAAGCGAACCGGCATCGGCTTGGTCGTTTTGCATCGTGCCAATAAACCTCGTTGCCCGCGGCGCAAACCGCGGCTCAATTTCCGTGAAACCCGCCGCTCAATTCCGAAGGTGAGACGATTTCGAGAAGCTGGCCAGCGCGCCCTCGATCAGCGACCGGTGATCGGCCGCATCGAGCTTGGCCCCCAGGATCTTGCCGGCCAGGCTCACCGCCTGGTCGGCCGATTGCTCGGAAAGCTCGATCAAGGCCTGCTCCTTGGCCGTTTCGATCTCGCGCTTGGCCCGCTGCATTTCGGCCTGGGCTTCGCCCCGGGCTTCGGCCAGCAGCTTCTGGTTTGCCTGCTCGGCCTGCCGCCGGGCCTGGTCGAGAATGGCACGCACTTCGTCCTGCGCCGCCGCTAATTTCGATTCGTACAGGGCCAGCAACTTTTTGCCTTCTTCGTGCGTCTGCTCGGCCAAGGTAATGTGCTCGGCGATGGTCCGCTCACGCAGGTCCAGCGCCGCGGCAATCGGCCCCCAGGCAAACTTCTTGAGCACCATCAGCAGCAGCACGAAAATAATCAGCGTGCAGATCGCGAGATCCACGTCCACGGCCAGCGGGTCCGGCGTCGCTTCGCCGTGTTCCGCGTGGCTATCGCCGGCGGCGGCGTGCTCCTGGGCCATCAGCGGACTAGCCAGCAGCAGGAACGCCACAAGCGATCCTGCCGCCAACCCGATTGCCGCTGACCGTCCTGCCGCCCACGTGCGTGGTGCGCTCATGCGAATGCTCCGCCTGGTTTGCCGGCCGCCTGGCCGCGCGCTGATTTGACGATGAACCGTGTTTAGTTGAACTCTGCTTAGTGGTTGAACACCATGCACACGATCAGCGCGAACAGCGTCACGCCTTCGATGAGTGCCGCGGAAATGATCATGGCCGTTTGGATGCTGCCGGCCACTTCGGGCTGACGAGCCATGCTCTCGACGGCGCTGGAGCCGATGCGGCCAATGCCCGCCGCGGCGCCCAAAATCACCAGGCCGGCGCCGAAGGCACCGCCCAGATAGATGCTGAAGCCGTTCTGGCTGACGTTGCCGGCGCCGGGGGTGGTGCCGGCCGTTTGGGCAAACGCCGGAGCGGCGAGCAGCAAGACCACAAAGCAAATGGCGGCGATCTTCACGAGTCGGTTCACGATGTCATACTCCTGTGCAGACGAATGAAAATGAAGGGGATCAATTTTCTTCGAAGCCCACGGATTGCAGTCCGTGGGCCACGGGGCGCTAATGCGGATGGACAGCCATGCCAATGAACAAGGCCGATAAGAAGGTGAATATATAGGCCTGGATAAAGGCCACCAGCAGTTCGAGCACACTCAGCAGCGTGGCGCCGACGATGCTGGCCGGGGCCACGCCCCACCAGGCCAGGCTGCTGTAGCTGGCGGCGATAAAAGTCACGACGACAACGAGCACCAGGTGTCCGGCCATGATGTTGGCCAGAAGTCGCACGGCCAGCACGCAGTGGCGGATCAGCAAGCCCACGAGTTCGAGCACAAAGATCATGGG
>DATATB010000013.1:0-8660 GCA_036268995.1 Pirellulales bacterium
CAGTTCGGCGGCAGCCTGCCTTATATGTCGCCCGAGCAGCTCGACGTGTTCCGCGGCGCGAACCCCGGCGGTGCCGAATCGATCGATGCCCGCAGCGATGTGTTTTCGCTCGGCGTCGTGATCTGGGAATTGCTCACCGGCCAGCGGCCGTTTACTTCCGACCGGCAATTCGAGCCGGGCATGGAATCGATCAAGGCTGCGGCCGAGCGGCGACGCGCCGGGCTGTCGAGCGAAGACCTTCGCCGGCTGCCGGCCGATTGCCCGCGCGGCATGCTGGCCGCGCTCACGTCATGCCTGGAGGCCGACGTGGGCCGGCGCATGAGATCGGCCACGGCGCTGCGACGCCAGCTCGATCTGTGCTTGCGTTCCGACGTGCAGGACCTGCTGCGTCCCCGGCGGCATCGGCTGGCCGCGACGCTGCGGCAGCACGCGCTATTGCTGCTGCTGGTCGCTGGCGTGCTGCCCAATGCCGCGGCTTGCGTGCTGAACATCATCTACAACATCCGCGAAATTCTGGACCAGTTGAACGATCCCGTTATCCGCGATTTGTTCTGGTTGCAGGTTTGGACGGTCAATCCCGTGTGCTATGCCATCGGCATCACCGTGCTGATCGTGTACGCCTGGCCGTCGCTGGCGTCGATCGGCCGGCCGATGCGGCCCGGGGGCGACGCTGAACTGCGGCTCTCGCGCAACCGCGTGCGTTCCACGCGGCTGGGCGACTGCGTGGCGCTGGTCAGCGCGGTCGAATGGCTGCTCTCCGGGTTGGTGTTTCCCATCTGGCTGCGCGTGTCGCTGGGTGAACGCGTGCTGAACCGCGAGCAGTATTTGCATTTTTTCGCCTCGCAGGCCCTGTGCGGCATGCTGGCCGCGACCATGACCTTTTTCATGATGACGTTTTTTTCGCTGCGCGTGGTGGCGCCGGCCTTGGTGGACCCGGATCGCGACGACGAATCGCTCTACCGGGCGCTGGAGTTATTGGTGCGGCGCATGCCCTGGTATCGGTTCATCACGTTCGCGGTCGTACCGCTGGCCGTGATGGTCATGCCGGCGGTCAACGCCAGCGGCCGCGGCGCATTTGTGGCCTTAGGGCTCGTCGGCCTGCTCGCCCTCGGCGCGGCCCAATACTTATCGCGCGGCATTCAGCAAGCCGCGCTCGCCCTGGAGCGCGCCGTGACCGTCGAAAGCGGCCCCACCGAGCATTCCGACACCTCGCGCCTGGCGGCGCGCTAGCGCGGTTCGGGCAGCAACCGGCGAAGAGTCGGGCTTCACAACCGCGGCTCTGAGCGGGCGGGTTTTGTTCCAGCTATAAATCCCGGGGTGGAACGCTGTCTTGTGCGCTGTGCCGGATGCGCAAGATGTTTACCGTTCGCCCGACCACTTGGAACAACACCCGGTAGGTCGCTCGTCGCCGGCCAAAATGCAGTTCGCGAATGTCCTCACCGATGTCTGTCGCTTCCTCGGCCAGCCCGCATCGCTCCGGCATGGTTTCCAGTGTGTTGATTGCATTCAGAAGCCGCGCGTACCACTTGCTGCCGTCGGCCAGAGCGGCTCGATCATGAAACCAAGCCAGAACGCCTGCTGCGTCGAGTTCGGCGTTCTCAGTGAGACGAACACGGTACTTTGAGTCAGGCACTGGCGTTGGGACTTCCGTATTTTTTGGCAAGTGCCTTGAGTGCCGCCCTGGCCGGTTTGGTCCGTTTGGCCGCAACGTCGGCCAGGCCAGCTCGGATCGCAGCGATCGTTTCTTCCCGATCGGCTTTCGTCGCGGCATCGACGAGCTTCTGATACGCCGCGACATCCAGGACCACGACTTCCGCTTTGCCATTGACCGTCAGCACGACCGGCTCGCCCGTCTCGTGCAGCCGGACCAGGTATTCCGCGGTTTGTCGCTTAAAATTTGTAAGCGAGTCGATTCCATTGGTGAGGTTCAACATGGGACTTCCCTGAAAACTGAATTAGCACCTAATTAAATGCTATCACGCAAGTACTTGTCGGGCAAGGCAACTCGTCGAGGACACCACCAACGCACAACTGGCAGCTGACCACGGACGGCGATTCCGCTTCAGCTGCTCGCGCTGCGGTAGCTTTCCAGCGCGCGGGCGAACACGCGGCGCGAGAGCCAGAGGCTGCCGACCGTGGCGGCCAGGGCGAAGACTGCCAGCGGCCATTGGTTGGCCGACAGCGGCTTGGCCATCAGCCGGGCCGGCACGTTCACCACGATCAGGATCGGAATGCCGTAGGTGAAGAATCGCCGCAGCGGCGTGCCGACTGTGCCGCTGTAAATCTCCATCGGGTAGCGCGAAAAATTCGTAATGTAAAACCAGAAGTCGTACAGGCTCTGATTGCGGCCCAGCCACACGCTGACGCTGGCCAGGGCGATCATCAGGCTGTATAGAATCGCGATCCCGCAGAGCAGATACAGCGGATAGAGCAGGCATTGCACCGGGTGCGGCCGGTACTCCAACCGCCACAGCGAAAAGACGAGCAGCCCCAGCCCGAACACCAGGTTCGAGAGCGACGACCATTCGATCTTGCGTAGCGAAATCAGGAATTGCGCGTCGATCGGCTTGAGTAGGGCAAAATCGAGATCGCCCGTGCGAATCAACTCGCCGAACTCGTCGGCGTTGGGCATGAAAAACGCCTGCACCACGCTGTTGATCATCACCGTCGTGGCGATGAACACGAAGAATTGGTATTTCTCCCAGCCGTCGGGCCCCGGCGGACCAATACGCGACGTGTACTGAAAAATGAGAATGTAGAAACCCAGTTGCGTCAGCATCCAGGCCAGCGACGTGACCGCGTCGATGATGAAGTTCGAGCGGAACGTCATGTCCCGCACCAGGCTGTTGCGGGCGAACGTGGCGAACACCCGCAAGTACGAAGGCCGCTCGGACGTGGCTGGGATTTGCGACATCAATCACCCGCCGTAGCCGCTATAGCGCCGAAAACCGCGATGGAGCGACAATTTGCAAATCGCGGCCAGCAGCACGACCCACAAGGCCTCGATCACCAGCCCGCGCACCAGGTCCATGCCGCGAACCTTGCCCAGGAAGATGACCGCGGGAAAATACGCCAGGTACTGCAGCGGCTGGGCTTCCACCACCTGCCGCCAGCCGTCGGGCAGCATGCCGATTGGGAACATGTGCCCCGACAAAAAGAAGCTGAACAGCATGTAGACGAACAACAGCGAGCTGACTTCCAGAAACCAGAAGCCGATCATGCCGATCGTGGCTTCGAGAAAAAATCCCAGCAAAAACGCCATCACCAGCGACGCCACAAACGCGGCCATCGTTGCCGGGTCGGGCCAGCCGGAGAAGTAACCGCGGCAGACGAAAAACACCAGCGCAAACGGGGCGATCGCCACGACGTAATACACCAGCTTGTGGGCCACGCGGCTCAGCAGCAGAAAGCCGACCATGTCGATCGGCTGGATCATGAACTTTTTGATTTCGCCGCTGCGAATCTGCCGGGCAATGCCCGAGGCCAGCCCCGGCATGCTCGAAAACGCGCGGCTGATCATCGTCAGCAGGTAGTAGGCCACGATCTCGTTTTCGGTGAAGCCGGCCACCACGCTGCGGCCGGCGCCAGTGAAGATGGCCCCCCACAGAAACACCTGCGTCACGATCGGCATGAACCGCATCAGCGTGCCCAGCGCAAAATCGCCCCGATACACCAGCCGCTCTTCCACGCAGATCCGCAGGATGATCCACCAGGTGGCGGCACGCGAGCGAATAGCGACGGCGGTGGACATGGGGAAATGCGGAAGGATGAATGCGGAAGGATGAATGACAGCAGTTTGGAGTCTCTGTCTGAAAGCTGGAAATGGAACACTAATTTCCGCTAATTCCCACTAATTCCGATTAGTGTTAATTAGCGCTGATTAGTGTTCCTGTATTAAAAATCCAAAACATGGGGCTACCTATTGACGCTTTGGATTAACCCGTTTCGCGGGCCAGGGCTGCGGTTTCTTCGTCGGTGCGCACTTGTTCACCGGCACTGGAGAAGAGCGAGGCGATGACTTCTTCCAGCGGCGGATCTTCCACGCTCACGTCCTCGACCGTGTGCCGGGCCAGGATCGCGGCCAGCACTTCCGGCACTTCGCGGCGGTCGATGCGAATCTTCACTTTCGGCAGGCTCAGCTCAACCACTTCGCCATAGCGGCCCAGGTTGTCGGGCTGCTGGTCGCCGGCCAGTTGCAGCGTGACCAGCTTGTAGCCGCTGAAGCGATCGATGATGCCGGCCAACGAGCCGTCGTACATGATGCGGCCGTCGGCAATCACCACCACGCGTTTGCACAGTGCCGCGATGTCTTTCATGTAATGGCTGGTCAGCAGAATGGTCACCCGCCGGGTCTGCTGATAATGCCGCAGAAACGTCTGGATGCTGTGCTGGGCCACCACGTCCAAGCCGATCGTCGGCTCGTCGAGAAACAACACCTCGGGCGAGTGCAGCAGCGCGGCGATCAGCTCCATCTTCATCCGCTCGCCCAGCGACAACTCGCGCACGGGCTGGCCCAAAAGCTTGCCCACAGTGAGCAGCTCGACCAGGTTGCCGAGCGTCTGCTCGAACTTCGCCGGCTCAATGCGATAAATCTGCTGATGCAGCCGGAACGATTCTTGGGCCGGCAGGTCCCACCAGAGCTGGTTCTTCTGCCCCATGATCAGGGCAAAGCGGCGACGATAGGCGTTCTCGCGCTTCCAGGGTACATGGCCGAGCACGCGAGCCGTGCCCGAGCTGGGCGTGATGACGCCGGAGAGGAGCTTGAGCGTGGTGGTCTTGCCGGCTCCGTTGGGGCCGAGGAAGGCGACGAACTCGCCCTGCTCGACCTGCAAGTCGATGCCGCGGACGGCCTCGACCGTGCGGTACTGGCGCCGCCACAATCCGGCCAGCGCGGCCCGCAAGCCCTCCTTCTTCTGGTACACGCGGTAGGACTTTGCCAGCCCTTCAATTTCAATCGTAGCCATGTGTTAAGGATTATAGTTGCCGCCGGCAGGACCGGAAAGCGGCGTTGGGCCCAGTCGTTCAATTGCGATCCGGCTATCATTCCGTGGTATCCGACCGCCCCGTGGCCGCGTTGTTAAGTTTTGCCTGCTTCGCTATAATCCCACGCTTGTGTTTTCGCCGGTATGAGCCCTGTAGATCGGGAGAATTGAGCTACGCTCGCCGCTCGCATAGGTATCGGGCACGACACGCATCGCCTGGCCCCGGGCCTGCCGCTGCGCCTGGGTGGCGTGGAGGTTCCGTCCGAGCATGGTTCGGTCGGTCATAGTGATGCGGACGTGCTCTTGCACGCCCTGACCGACGCCGTGCTGGGGGCTGCTGCTTTGGGCGATATCGGCGAGTTGTTTCCCGACACCGACGAGGCCAACCGCGGCCGCGACTCGGCCGAGATGCTCACAATCGCCTTGGCACAAGTCCGCGCGGCCGGCTATCGGGTGTTGAATGTGGATTCGATCGTATTTGCCGAGCGGCCCAAGCTGTCTGCGTACAAGTTGGCCATCCGCACGCGGATTGCCGAGCTGCTCGAGATCCCTTTAGAACGGGTCGGCCTGAAGGCCAAGACTGGCGAACGGGTGGGCCCTGTCGGCCGCCAGGAAGCCATCATGGCCGAATCAGTCGTCCTTTTGGAACCATGCTAACCGCCAAACCTTCCGCTGCCCGCAATCCGGTCCCCACCGCCTCGCTGCGCGTGTACAACACCCTCAGCAAGACTAAAGAGCCGCTCGAGACCGTCGAGCCCGGCAAGGTCGGCATCTATCTCTGCGGGCCGACCGTCTATAAGCCCAGCCACATCGGCCACATGGTTGGCCCCGTGATCTTCGACGCCATCAAGCGTTACCTGAACTACTGCGGTTATCAGGTGACGCTGGTCATCAACATCACCGACGTCGACGACAAGCTGATTGCCGAAAGTCATCGCCGCAAGATGACCATGCCCGATCTGGCCGAAGAGATGACGGCCGATTACATGCGCAACCTGGCGGCGATGGGCGTCGACACGGTGGATCATTTTCCCCGGGCCACGACGCACATTCCGGACATCATCGCCCTGGTCCAGCGGCTGGAGAAGCAAGGTTTCGCTTACGTTTCGGACGGCGACGTGTACTTTGAAGTCGCCAAAGACAGCGACTACGGCAAGCTCAGCCATCGCAGCGTCGAGGCCCTGCAAGGCGAAGGCGGCAGCACGGCCGAGCGGAAGCGTTCGGCGGCCGATTTTGCCCTGTGGAAAAAAGCGAAGCCCGGCGAGCCGTCGTGGGACAGTCCCTGGGGGCCTGGCCGGCCCGGCTGGCACATCGAGTGTTCGGCCATGAGCGGCCGGCTGCTGGGCGAGACGTTCGACATTCACGGCGGCGGCCTGGACTTGGTTTTCCCGCATCACGAAAACGAAATTGCCCAAAGCGAGTCGGCCCACGGCAAGCCGCAAGCCAAGTACTGGATGCACAACGGGCTGATGCAGTCTTCGAGCGAGATCGGCAAGGTCGGCGGCCGGCAGACCCGCGAAGTCGGCGTGGGCGACCAGGCCGCGCAAGAGGCCGGTAAGATCGGCAAGAGCAAAGGCGCCGCCCCCTTTAGCGAGCTGCTGGCGCGGTTTCCCGGCGAAGCGATTCGCTTTTTCCTGCTTGCCTCGCACTATCGCCGGCCCATCGATTTCAGCGACGAGCGCATCAGCGAAGTGCAGACCGGGCTGGACACGTTCTATCGTTTCTTCGACCGCTACCAACGCATCACCGGCCAGGATTTTTACCAGGTGCCCTTCGCGGCCCATCGCCAGACGCCTGCCCCGCGATCCGAGGGCGAGCTGATGCAGCGCGTCGGCGAGCATCGCGAGCGGTTCCTGGAATTCATGGACGACGACTTCAACACGGGCGGAGCGATCGGCGACCTGTTCGAATTGGTGAAAACGCTCAATCGCTACGTCGACACCGCCAAGCTGGACGAAGCCGCCGCCCGCACGCCCGTGCAGCTCGACGCACTGCGCGAGGCGGTCGGCACGCTGCGCGAGCTGAGTGCCACGCTCGGCCTGTTTCGCCAACCGGCCGCAAAGCCCAAGAGCGGCGATGACGAATTAGTGGGCCGGCTGGTCGGCCTGTTCATTGAGTTGCGGGCCGAAGCTCGCAAGACCAAGAACTTTGCCATGGCCGATCGCATTCGTGCCGGCTTGACCGAGTTGGGCGTTACGCTCGAAGACCGTGCCGACGGCACCGGCTGGACGCTCAAACGCTAAGGATCGACCCGACGATGATGCGGGAAAGTCCGGAGGACGCATGGCCGCGGGTCTTGGGCATTGATCCCGGCTTGAATGTCACTGGCTATGGCGTGTTGCAGGTGGCGGCCGGCGGGCCGCGCGTGTGCGAAGCCGGCGTGGTGCGCGGCCGCGATCGCAAATCGCTCACGGCCCGGCTGGTCGAAATCCATCACGGCGTGGCGGAAGTGATCGCCGCCCTGCGGCCTTCGGTGATGGCGCTCGAGCAGTTGTATTCGCATTACCAGCGCCCGCGCACGGCCATCTTGATGGGGCATGCCCGCGGCGTGATCTGCCTGGCGGCGGCCCAAGCCGGAATACCGGTGATGCATTACAGCGCCACCGAAGTCAAGAAATCGCTGACCGGCAACGGCCGGGCGTCGAAAATCCAGATGCAGCAGGCCGTCGAGCGCGAGCTGCGATTGACCGAACGGCCCGAACCGCACGACGTGGGCGACGCGCTGGCGATCGCCCTCTGCCATTACTATCGCCAGCCCGAATGGACCGCCCTGGCCCGCCAAACGCGCATGCGACGGTAGGGCAGGGATTCAGTCTCACGAGGTTTGTACCGGGTGCCACTGCTGGCTTTTCCAGCAGTGGATCGAAGCGAGAGGCGTCATCATGGGGCTTGGCCGGCGACACAATTTCAGTCGGAATTGACCGCATGGCGGCATCGCACTGCTGGACAAGCCAGCAGTGGCACCCTGCGTTGGTACGAGTGCGGCGACACTTTTTTGCAACCTTTTAGAGGACGGGCAGTGATGCCCGCGTGAAAGCCTTGATCACCAAAGTCACTGGCAAACTGCTGGCCCTGAACGAAGAAGAGCTGACGCTCGGAGTCGACGCGTTCGAGTACGAAGTGCGGATCCCCGACTTTTCGCGCCGCCAGTTGCAGGGCAAGATCGGCGAGACGATCAGCCTGTTCACGATCGAGTATCTGGAAGGCAATCCGATGCAGGGGCGGCTCACGCCCCGGCTGATCGGCTTTATGACGCCGGTCGAGCGCGAGTTCTTCGAGCTGGTCTGCTCGGTCGACGGCGTGGGGGTGAAAAAAGCGTTGCGGGCCATGGTGCGGCCAGTGCGCGAAGTGGCCATGGCCATCGAAGAGCAGGACGACAAGGTGCTCTCCAGCCTGCCGGGCGTGGGGCCGGCGCTGGCCGAGCGGATCATCGCCAAGCTGCGCCGCAAAGTGCCGAAGTTCGCGCTGATGGTCGCGCGGGACGAAGCCGCCAGTGCCGGCACGGATGTCGCCCGCGACGTCGTCGACGAAACCTTCGAGGTGCTGCGCTCGCTGGGCCACTCCGATTCCGACGCCCGGCGGCTGGTGGATGCCGCCCTGGGCACGAAAAAGAAATTCGCCGACGTGCAATCGCTGCTCCAGGTCATCTACCAGCAATCGCACCGCTGAGAGTTCGGG
>DATATB010000014.1:0-37262 GCA_036268995.1 Pirellulales bacterium
GGCTCCGGCACCTGGGCATAGCTGATCGCCATGGCCGCCTCGGGCAAGCCGGCCAGCCGGTCGATCCACACACCCATCGGGCGGCCCGTGACCATCGCACGATTGCGGGCCGAATTGATGAACACGTTGAGCTGCCGCGCCCCCTCGCGTATCTGCCGCCCCTCGATGGCCGGCATCACCGTGCGAATCGCGATGCCCGTGATCAGCAGCATGATCGTCACCACCACCAGCAACTCGAGCAGCGTGGTGGCCCGGCGGGCTTTCAGACCACGGCCAGGCGGGGAGCCACTGCTGGCTGGCCCAGCCGCGCAGGACGAACGAGGCGGCAAAGCTGATTTGGAAAACGTCATGGTCGCGTACGCAGGAACTGGTTGTGAATGTTGTCGTAACTCGTGGCCCCCGAGGTGACGTCAACGGCGCCGCGCTGGGTTTGGCCCGTGCCGTCGGGACTTGCATACATCGCATAGGGGTCGTCGGCGGTATTGACGATCTGGCTGGATGTAGCCTGCGACTGCGACGACGTGCCCCAGTGCAAACCGAACGAGACCAGCGTGTCGGACGTCGTGGACGTCGAAGTGAAACTCAACTGGCCAGCCGTTCCGTCGGGCCCCGCCGACACGATCAACGGAATCAGGTTGTAGCCTCGCTCGGGCACCGGCAAACTTCCTTGACCGGGATCGAGTTCCAAGGGATCGAAAGCATCGTGGTAATTGACGAAGGCGTATGGCGTGGCCATCGACGCGCTCGATGTGGAGCCACCCGCATTCAGCGGCATGTAAGGGTTGTAGCTCACCGGGAAATGAGACAGAAAATTCCCCGGATTATTCGGATCCGGTGGCAGATTCTTGGGGTAATACTTACCGGCGGCCGGGTCGCTGGGCGAAATCGAAAACGTGGGTTGCATGTCCGAACTAAAGCCCGGCGCCCAACGCAGGAATTCGATCGAGTTGCCCCAGGCGTCCAGGAATTCAAACATCCCGTCGCTGTCCGTGTCGCCGATTTCGTTGGGGTTGAAGGCATTGCCGGCCAGATCGGTGTCCTGGGCGGTGACGGTGATGATCATGTACAGGCACTCGGCCGATTGATGCGATTGCTGCAGCGTCGTAAGGGCGCTGGCAAGTGGTTTGCCGGTCCACTGCGTGATCATCCGCTGATACTGCCGCGTGAGATCCGAGTAGTACGGGATCGGCTGGCCTCCCGAGGTGCTGGGCGTGTACAAAAACACCGGGCTGAAAGTCAGGTCCGTATATCGGTCGGGAAAGTCCATGCGCAGCAATTCGCGCTTGGACCAGAGCATCCACATCCCGGACCCGGGCACCATGGCAGTGGTCCTCAGCTTCATGCCGGCCGTGGCCTGGGTGGCGACCGGCGAGTTGAACGGCAGGCGGCGAGTCATGTAAGACTCCCAGCGGGGCATGAGCTGCGCATCGAGCTTGCCGATCGTCTGTTGCGTGCGCATCCGCTTGGCCGATTCGGCCGCGCCGTACATCGACGTCACCGCCGCCACCGCCAGGAAGGAGATAATGGCGATCACGACCATCAACTCCGTCAACGAAAAACCACGCCGCGGCCAGACGATTTTAAGGCGAGTCGTCATTACGGCACCTGATCATTCAATTCGCCGGGCGAAAAATTCGACAGATTGTCCAGTTCGCCGGGATCATAAAAACCCGCCGTCGAATAGCCGGTGCCGCTATACGTCACGCCGCTGGGATACGTGGGAATCCGCAGCGTGGCGGTCTGTGAATACTGGCCGTCCAGCCCGCTACTCACGATCTGGATGCCCACGGGATTGATCCAGATCGCCGGTAGGAGCGACCCCTGGTTGAAAACCGAGGCATAAGGCACGGCCAGGCCCCAGCCACTGCCGGCCGCGCCGCCGCTGCTTCCACCACCGCTACTGCTACTACTACTGCTGGAGCCTCCTCCGCCGCCGCTAGAAGATCCGGAACTGCCGCCCGCCAGGTTCTGCATCATCGTACTGTTGCCGCTATTGCTCGTGGCCGTGATTGCGGCCGGATAGCCGCCAAAGGGCGCGATCTGTTGGCTCTGCCACGGATACGTGTAGCCGCCGGCATCGAAATATACGTACGGCGGGGTACCGCCCATCGGAGCGCTGACCCCGGGCGGCACGTATTCGAGCCAGCCGTCTTGGTCGTTGTCCACCAGCCGCGTTTCGTCGAAGTCGAACAGCTTGGCCTTGCGCGATTGGATGAAATACAGCGGATTCGCCTGCTGATAGGGATCGAGCATGAACGGGTTGAGCGGATTGGCGTGAAAGCCGATCAGCTTCATCGAGCACAGCGGCTGCCCGGAACTATTGCAAGGCGCCGGAAAGCCCCCCAGCCAGAACACCAGGGCCTCGGCCGGATCCAAGGTCGAGATATCCAACTTCTGTATCGAGCCGTTGACCGACACCTGGTAGTTGTAGGAGTTGCCGGTATTGGCCAGGAGATACTCGTGCAGGCTAGTTCCATTGGCGCCGCCTCCGCCGTAGGACATGGGGGACCGCGGCGCGAACTTCCGCATGTGCATATTGAATCGCCACTGTCGCACGGACGTGTTGGTATTGTACATGGCGGCGTCACCCATGTTCGGCGGGTACTGGCCGTATTGCTCCTTGTAGGCCTTGAAGGCGCTGTCGAGCATGGCTATCTCCGACGTGATCGCGGCCTCCTTCGCGGAGCGCAGGGCCTTGAAGACCACGGTCGTGGACAAGCCGGCCAGCACGCCGATGATCGCGATCACGACCAAGAGCTCGACCAGCGTAAATGCGGAACGCTGCCGAAAGGGTTCACGGCGGCTCATAGCGACACGACTCCTTGTGTTGAAATGTTTCCTTCGATTAGCCCCCGACGAGTCGCCGGGGGCTAACGCCCGGCACGGGTTTTTTCTGGCCTCAACTCAGCTTTTCGATCAGGCTCAACAGCGGCAGGAACAGCGCGATGACGATGAAGCCCACCATCACGCCCAGCACGACGATCAGCAAAGGCTCGAGCAGGCTGATCAGGCTTTCGGTCAGCACGGCCACTTCCTCGTCGTAGTTGTCGGCCACTTTGTAGAGCATCGTATCCAACTCGCCGGTCTCCTCGCCCACGTCGACCATGTTCACGACCAAGTCGTCGACGATGCGAGAGTTCATCCGCGTCAAGTAGATGATCAGTCCGATCGGCCCGGCCACGAACAGGAACCAGAACATGGCTGCTATCGGGTGGAACTTGGGCCGCGAATATTCGCGCATCGGCCGTGAAATCGATTCGCCCTCGCGAATCGACTCGTAGATCTTTTGATACATATTCTCGAACATCGCGTTGCCGCTCGTCTCGCGTGTGATGTTCAAGGCCTCGAGAATCGGCACGCCGCTGGCCACCAGCGTGCCCAGCGTGCGCGTGGTGCGGGCCACGATGTTCTTTTCCACGATCTGCCCGAAGATCGGCATCTTGATTACGAACAGGTCCCAGCCCGTCCGGCCCGGCCTGAACTTCCGCACCAGCTTCACAAACAGCCAGATGCAGGTGGGAATCAAGGGGATCATGAACCACCAGTTGACGACCCAGTCCGAGATGTTCATCAGCATCACGGTCATGGCCGGCAGCTCGGCGTCAAAATCCTTGAAGATCTTCACGAACGAGGGCACGATCTTGTACATGATGAACACCAGGATGCCGACGGCCACGAGCACGACGACGATCGGGTAGACCATCGCCCCCTTGACCTTGCGCTTGAGCGATTGGGCCTTCTCCTGGAACTCTGCCAGGCGCCGCAAAATGACTTCCAGCGCACCGCCCGCCTCGCCGGCCTTGATCATGTTCACGTACAGCCGGTCGAACGCCTTGGGGCTCTTGGACAGCGCCTCGCTCAACGTCGAGCCGCTCTCGATGTCCTCGCAGACGTCGATCAGGCTGTTCTTCAGCCGGCCGGGGCGCTGCTGACCCTCGAGAATCTTCAAGCTGCGCAGAATCGGCAGGCCGGCGTCCTGCAAAATGGACAACTGTCGCGTGAACGTGGTCAGCACCTTGGTGTTCACGCCGCCAATGGCGAACGACTTGCCCTTGCCGCCGGCCTTCTTGACGGCCGCCTGCTTGCGCGCCTTCTTCACCGCGATCTTGGTGACGAAGTAGCCCATCTGCTTGATGGTCTGTTGCGCTTCTTCCTCGTTGGGCGCGTCGATGATGTCCTTGATCTCTTGCCCGCTGGCGTCCATCGCTTCGAATTGAAACGTCGGCATGCTGCTTTCCCTCTGCTCTTGGCGAGCCCCCGGGCGTCAGCCGGGGGAGTGTTCGATTACTCGGCAATCGTTTCGCGCACGACTTCTTCCAGCGTGGTCGTGCCGGCATATACCGCTTCCAGTCCCGCGTCCCGCAAACTCACCATGCCATAGCTGCGGGCCCGATCGCGCAGCTCGTCGGTCGACGCGTTGCGCATGATCATGTCGCGCAGTTCGTCGTTGACCACCATCAACTCGTACAATCCCACGCGCGCTCGATAGCCGGTGCCGTTGCACGTCTCGCAGCCGCGGCCGCGGAAAAACTTCTTGCCGCGCACGTCGTCGGGCGTGAGCTGCATGTCGGCCAGCATCTCGGCGTTGGGCCGGGTTTCTTCCTTGCACTTCACGCACACGCGCCGCACCAGCCGCTGGGCCAGGATCGCCTCGAGCGTGGCCGTGATCAAGAACGGCGGCACGCCCATGTCGCGCAGCCGCGTGATCGTGCTGGGGGCGTCGTTGGTGTGCAGCGTGCTGAACACCGTGTGGCCGGTCAGCGACGCTTGCACCGCGATCTCGGCCGTTTCCGGATCGCGGATCTCGCCCACCAGGATCTTGTCCGGATCCTGCCGCAAAATGGCCCGCAGGCACATGGCAAACGTGTTGCCGATCGAGGCGTCGATGGGCACCTGTATGATGCCGTCGATATCGTATTCCACCGGGTCTTCGGTCGTGATCAGCTTGTCGTGAATATGGTTCAACTCGCTGAGCGCCGAATACAGCGTCGTGGTCTTGCCCGAGCCCGTGGGGCCCGTCACCAGGATGATGCCGTTGGGCTTGTTGATCACCTTGCGGAAGTCGCGCAGCGTTTCCGGGTTCATGCCCACCGCGTTCAAGTCCAGCTTCACCACCGAGCGGTCCAGGATCCGCATCACCACGCTCTCGCCGAACATGGTGGGCAGCACCGACACGCGCAGATCGATCGGATGCCCGGCCACGGTCAGCTCGATACGGCCGTCCTGCGGCAACCGGCGCTCGGCGATGTCGAGGTTGGCCATCACTTTCACGCGCGTGGTGATGGCAAACGACAAATGATGCGGCGGCGGCACCATTTCGTACAGCACGCCGTCGGCCTTGACGCGGATCTTGAATTCGTCCTCGAACGGCTCGAAGTGGATGTCGCTGGCGTGGTCCTTGATGGCCAGCAGCAGCACCATGTTCAGCAGTTTGCGCACCGGCGCGCTGTCGGCCAGGGCCTCGACGCTCGTCAGGTCAAAAGCCCCCGCACGATTGGCCGCGGCCAGAGTAGCATTGAAGGCGGCGTCGCCTTCCATATCGCTGAGCAGCGATTCGACGCTCTCGGCGCTGGAATAATAGCGGTCCAAGGCCGCCTTGATCTCGCGCTGCGTCGTGACCACCGCGCGAATGTCGTAACCCAGGAAGTTGCGCAGCTCGTCCAGCACCGCCAGGTTCTGCGGATCGCACATGGCGATCGTCAGCGTGTTGTCGCGAAAGGCGATGGGGCAAATCTTGTAGAGATTGGCCATCGGCTCGGTGACGTAGCCCAGCACCTCGGGCGAAATTACGATCTCGCTGAGGCTGATGGCCTGCATGCCCATCTGCTGCGCCAGCGCCTCGGCCAGCTTGTCATCCGTGAGCATGTCCAGCTCGATGGCGATCTGGCCGATCAGATCGCCCGCGCGCTTATGCTGCTCTTCCAGCAGCGTTTCGAGCTGGTCTTCATCGATGAAGCCCATCTCGATCAGAATTTGACCAAGCTTTTTAGGAGCCATGGGGCAATGCGGAAGTATGAAGTGTGAATGATGAATGGAAAACCACGACGGGCCGGCTCGCTGCGGAACGATGAATTCCATTCATCATTCATCCTTCCGCATTCATCATTTCCTCCTAGCTTGCTTCTCGCGCCATTCGATCGCGCACCGCCTGGTCTTCGTCGTCCAAGCCGCGCTCGGCCCGGCTGATGCGGTTGGCCAGGTCGTCGGGCTGGTTCGACTTGATCATCACCTCTTCCTTGGCCACGGTGCCGTCGCGCCACAGGCGGAACAAGTGATCGTCGAGCAATTGCATGCCTTGCTTGGCGCCGGTCTGAATGGCCGAATTGATGCGGAACGTTTTATTCTCGCGGATCAGGTTGGCGATGGCGGGCGTGACCACCAGCATTTCGTGGGCGGCGACGCGGCCTCCCTTGATCTTCGGCAGCAGCGCCTGCGACATCACGCCGATGATCGAGGTCGACAACTGCGTGCGGATCTGGTCCTGCTGGTTCGTGGGAAACACGTCGATGATGCGGTTGACCGTGCCCTGGGCACCCGTCGTGTGCAGCGTACCGAACACGATGTGCCCGGTTTCGGCCGCGGTGATGGCCGCTTCGATCGTTTCCAGGTCGCGCATTTCGCCCACCAGGATCACGTCCGGATCCTGACGCAAAGCCCGGCGAATCGCCTCCGAAAAACTTCCCACGTCGACGCCGATCTCACGCTGGTTGACCGTCGACATTTTGTGTTCGTGGTGAAACTCGATCGGGTCTTCGATCGTAATGATGTGATGGTCGACGTTTTCGTTCAGGTAATTGATCATCGCCGCCAGGCTCGTGCTCTTGCCCGAGCCCGTGGGTCCGGTCACCAGAAACAGCCCGCGCGGCCGGAGAATCAACTCCTTGACGGCCTTGGGCAGCCCCAGGTCGTCCATCGACAGCAGCTTGTTAGGAATCTGCCGCAGCACCAGACCGATGTTGCCCTTCTGCTTGAACACCGACACGCGGAAGCGGGCCGCCGTGCCAAAGGCAAAGCCAAAGTCCGTCCCGCCGGCTTCCTGCAACTCGGTCTGGCAGCGCTCGGGCGTGATGCTTTTCATCAGCCCCACGGTGTCTTCCGACGTCAGCACCTTGGTTTCGAGTTTTCGCAGCCGGCCGTGCAAGCGCAAGACGGGCGGCTGGCCGACGGCAATGTGCAGGTCGCTGGCGCCCTGATTGACGACCACCTGCAACAGTTTGTCGATGAGCACGGTTCCCATGACCGATCAATCCCCCTGAATCAAAGCAGCCGCCCTCTTAAAATCCGCAGCAGTCCGTCTTGAATTGCAACCTTTGAACGACAGAACGAAAAAACTAATTTGACCACGGATTTCACCGATGGGCACGGATGAAAAAAGCAAAGCACACACCCCAACGTGGCGGCCTCGCTCGATATCCGTGTTATCCGTGCCATCCGTGGTCGTTCTTCGTTCCCACTGCTGACCTCCGAGAACCGGCTCGGCCAGAGCACCGAACGATTATTCGCAAGTGCTGCCAGCACCAGCAAATTGTCGACCAGCAAGCCCGCTGAATCGGCCCCTTCGAGCAGCCCGACACGCACGCTACGCCACCCACCAAAACCCGCACTCGCGTTCCCTCTCCGCCTTCTTGTTCCGCCCGCCCAAGGCTCCCGACTCTGCTTGGTCGGGTGCCGGACCTTTGAAACGGAATAACTCCGCGGCGCGACCGACCGGCCGTACCGGCCATCATTCGTCGTCGGCCCGCTTGGCGACGCGGAACACTTCCTCGATCGTCGTAATTCCCCGCAGGGCCTTGTAAATCCCGTCCTGGTAAAGCGTGCGCATGCCTTGTGCCACAGCCGCTTTACGCAAATCCTGGGTGCTGACTCCCTGGAACGAAAGTTCACGAATGCGCGAGCTCATCATCATCAACTCATAGATTCCCAACCGCCCGCGGTAGCCCGTCTTGTTGCAATTTGAACAACCCTTGCCCTTCATAAAGGTCGCCTTGTCGGCCAGTTCGCGGCGGATGCCGGCCGCGTCGAGCACCGAATCCGTGGGCCGATGCGGTTGCTTACATTTGGGGCAAACCGTCCGCACCAAGCGTTGAGCCAGGATCGCGATCACGCTGCTTGCCACCAGATAGGCGGGGACCCCCATGTCGACCATACGTGTAACAGCACCGGGCGCATCGTTCGTATGTAGTGTACTGAAAACCAAGTGTCCCGTCAGAGAAGCTTGTATTCCCATCTCCGCCGTTTCGGAATCTCGCATCTCCCCCACCAGGATAATGTTGGGGGCCTGACGCAGCATGGCACGGATAATCCGGGCAAAATCCAGCCCAATGCTGTGCCGGACTTCCACCTGATTGATGCCGGGCAGGTAGTACTCGACCGGGTCTTCGGCCGTAATGATCTTGCGGTCGGGACGGTTCAAGTCGTTCAGTGCGGCATACAGCGTGGTGGTCTTGCCCGAGCCCGTCGGGCCAGTCACCAGGATGATGCCGTTGGGCCGGCGGACCAGGTTTTGAAACGCCTTGAGGTCTTCGTCGGCCATGCCCAATTGCTTCAGGCCAATCTTGATGTTGTCCTTGTCCAACAGCCGCATCACGATCGATTGGCCGTGGCTGGTGGGCAGCACGCTGACGCGCAGGTCGAGCTCCTTCTCACCCACCGAAACTTTGATCCGCCCATCCTGGGGGCGGCGACGTTCGGCGATATCGATCTTCGCCAGAATCTTGATGCGCGACAGCATGGGCCCCAGCAGCCGGCGGGCGGCGGCGTCTCGCTCGACCAGCACGCCATCCACCCGGAAGCGGACCCGGACGCGGTCCTCGAAGGGCTCGATATGGATGTCCGAAGCCCGGGATTTGACCGCGTCGGTGATGATCATCTGCACCAGGCGGATAATCGGCGCGCTCGATTCGTCCAGCTCTTCTTCGCCGGAGCCCGTCTCGGCGAAGTCGATGGCCCCCTCGGCAAAATCCTCGACCGCGCCGGCTGCGCCAGCCCCATAGCAGCGGTTAATCGCCGCCGTGATGCCCTCGCGGCTGGCCAGCGCAATGTCGATCTTGCGGTTCAGGATAAACCGCAGCTTGTCTTGCACGTCGAGGTCGAACGGGTCGACGACGATCACCTTCAACGAGCCATCGGCCTCCATCGACAGCGGTAAAACCGTGTTTTCCCGGGCGACCGACTCGCTGAGCAGCTCGATCACCGCGGGCGGAATCTTCGTCTCGTTCAGGTCGACGTATTCCAGCCCGTGCTCCTGGGCCTGGGCCTGGGCCACGTCGTCGCCCGAGCAGTGGCCCAGCTTGATCAGCGCGTCGCCGACGCTGATATTCGCGGTGCGGGACGTCTTCCGTGCTTCCTCCACCTGCTGGGCCGTGATGATCCCCTTGCGGATCAAGATGTCGGTGAAGTCACCCCGTTTTGCCATCGACAGTTTTCCACTCTTGCTTGCGATTGGTGCAGCCGGTCCGGCCGACGGCCTGGCATTTGCCAAACTGCCGACAAGCCGCGGTGCAGCACTGCACACGCGGCCAGAGCCTGCGCTCGTTGGCCGGCAGTCCAGCCGCCTGCGAGCGCTGAACTTCCGGAAAGAAAAGGAGTCGTCCGCACTTCCCCGGTCGGGCTAAAAGCCGAATGCGGATGCTGTTTCAACGTAATGGCGCCCGATAGCACTGTCAATTAACGCCGTCGCTTTTCAATCAGCCCGCCGTAGCGAAAGTCGCAAGACTTCCGAGCGGTCCGTAGCGAAAGTCGTGAGACTTCCGACGCCCCGGCTCCACGGAATTCGCACGAATCCCGCTACCCGGACTTCAAGCGGGCTTCTTCGGCTTGGGCGGCGGTGGCGGCGGCATGACGCCGGCGCCGGGGGCCACTTCGGCGAGATTCGGCGGCACCTCGGCTACGACGTTGCCCGTGGCCCAGGCCATGCCGCCCAGCACGATTTGCTGGAACGTCGGGCTAGTCCAGACGTCCTCGCGGTGGCCCATCGAGGTATAAAACACCCGCCCCTTGTCGTGCCGGCGGGCCCAGGTCGCGGGGTAAGGCGGCCGCTGATAGTCCGTGCCGGTCATTCCCTGGGTGTCCTGCAACAAAATCACATGCAGGTCAGGTGCAAAATTCTTGAGCGAGTACCACTCGTCCTTCATTTCAAACGATTTTCCAAGACCGGCCAGGCCGGGGAACTCGGGGTCGATAATCACTTGCCGGGCCGCTTGCTGGGCTCCGTGCCGAATGAATTCGCCTCCCAGCATGGCGATGTAGGGATCCCGCTCCGTCTGTGTTTCAAATCCCGGCCCGCGCGAGTGGAACGTATCGGCCGCACAATGCGACCCAAGAAAACCGTTGCCGCCGGCCACGGCCGCCAGAAATCGATTCTTGCCCTCAGGGCTCATCGGCGGCTGTTTGTCGGTGCCCGACTTGGTTAGATCGCCGGTCGTAATGAAGAAGAACGCGTCGTAGGGCGTCAGATCGCTGTCGAATACCGCGCCGTCCTTGGTGGCCGTGACTTCGAAATCGTGGTCCTGGCCCAGTTCCGTGAGGATCCGTTCCGAATGCGAAAGCTTGTCCCCTTGCCGCTTGACGACCGAATGTTCGAAGCCCGAACTCTTGGTGAACATCAGCACGCGTCGTTTGCGCGGCTGGCTATCGGCCGCCCAGCCCTTGATCAGAGGCGACAAACCCAGGCCGATGCCGGCCGAAATCAAAAGCTGGCGACGATGAAGCATGATCGGATTCTCCTCAGCGCGGTTGGCATGGCGGCGACGATTGGCCGGCGCCCCCAGAATAAACCGCCGCGAGGCACAAGCCAACCAGCCAGGCCAAATAGCGACCTTTTCCGCCTACTTGCGATGCTGCGGAAAACGGGCTGAGCGCGATCCGATTGTTCGCCTTCTTCCAGCGGAGGCGGGAAATAAGAGCAGCCTCGGAAGGGCGGGAGAAAATCAGGCAGGGATCGTACGGACCCATCCGCCCGCGCTTCCTGCTCGCCGGTTAGCCCTTAAAGCGACTGACGACCAGCGTGATGTTCTGGCCGCCAAAGCCGAAGCTGTTGCTTAGCGCGATGTCGCAGCGGGCATCGCGCGGCACGTTGGGCACGTAGTCCAGGTCGCAATCGGGGTCGGGCGTGTCGTAATTGATCGTCGGCGGTAGCTTGTTGTCGCGAATCGCCAACAGGCAGACGATCAACTCCGTGGCCCCGGCGGCGGCAATCAAGTGCCCCATCATGCTCTTGGTGCTCGAGACGGGCACCTTGTACGCATGCTCGCCAAAGACGTGTTTGATGGCCAGCGTCTCGACCTTGTCGTTGACGCTGGTGCTCGTGCCGTGGGCGTTGATGTAGTTGATCTGGTCGATGTTCACCCCGGCATCGTGCAGTGCCATCCGCAGGCAACTGGCCGCGCCGCGACCCTCGGGATGCGTGTCGGTAATGCGGAAGGCGTCGGCCGTTGAGCCGTAGCCGCTGACTTCGCCATGAATCTGGGCACCGCGTGCCCGGGCGTGCTCCAGTTCTTCCAGGATCAGCATGCCGGCGCCTTCGCCCAGCACGAAGCCGTCGCGCCGCAGATCGAAGGGGCGCGAAGCTTTGGTCGGCTCGTCGTTGTACGTGCTCAAGGCCGTGAGCAGATTGAAACCGGTGACGCCGAAGGGATGAATCATGCTGTGCGTCCCGCCCGAGAGCATGACGTCGGCATCGCCGCGGCGAATCATTTCGACGGCCTCGCCCACGGCCTGGCTGCTGGCGGCGCAGGCGGTGAGGCAGTTGGCATTGGGGCCTTGGGCGTTGAATAGGCCGGCCAGATGCGCGGCCGGCATGTTCGGCTCTTGCTCCAGTTCACTCGTGGGATGCAGGACCTCGAGCCCCTTCTTCGTGAAGCGGGCAATGTCCAGCTTGTCGCCATCCAGCGCGGCGACCATCATTTCGGTGAAACGGTCAAAGTCCTGCTGGCCTTCGCCGCTGCCCAGGTACACGCCGAAGCGCGTCGGATCGATTTGGGCGTCTTCGATGCCGGCATCGCGCACCGCTTGGGTCGCGGCACCGATGGCGAAGCGCGTGTGCCGGCCGTGATGCCGCCATTTCTGCGGATCTTCGCCGACGGCCGAAACGTCCCAGTCGCGGACTTCGGCCGAGATCTTGGTCGGAAAATTGCTGGCGTCGAACAGCGTCGTATAGCCGATGCCCGAATCGCCGGCCATCAGCCGCCGCCAGAGCGTGTTGATATCGGTGCCCAGCGGGGTCACGCAGCCCATTCCGGTTACCACAACGCGGCGTCTCATCGGATCAATCTCGCGTGAACTTTTTCACTTGTCACTTTTCGCGGTTCACTTTTCACCGTCTCGCATCTTCGCCAACCCCGGCGGTTCCTTGAGCTTGCTGCCGTCGCTCGAGCGACCGACATCAAACACGCCCAGCAGCTTCATCGTGAAGACGAAGTTCTTGGGTTCGAACAAATTCCGCGAGCGGCCACCGTCGTCGGCCAGGTGGGCGAAGACAATCTCCATTTCGGCTTGCAGGCGATCGCCGACGTGGCTGGTGGCGCTGACCATGGCCCCGTTGTCGTTCAAGTCGAGCAGCGTGGCCGTGTAGAGCAGCGTGTCGCCGGGCACGGCCGGAAAATGAAACACGGCCTTGGGGATCTTCGCCAGGATCACCTTTTCTTCGAAGTTGTTGGCCTCGCCCACCAGCAGTCCGCCGGTTTGAGCCAACCCCTCGGTGATGAGGGAGTTGGGCATCACCGGAAAACCGGGAAAGTGGTCGTGCAGGTGCTCCTCGGCGAGCGAAATGTTCTTAATCGCCTTGGCCTGCTTGCGGCTGTCAAATTCGATGAACTTGTCGATCCAAATCCAACGCATCGCTGCTGCCTGCTAATGGACACCCGTGACCACTCAACGGACCACAGGCTACGGACAACGGACCGTGGACTAAGACGCCCCGACCTTGCTCACGACATAGCGGACCATGTCTTCGACCGTCAGCAGGTTGCCGAAATCCTTGACGTTGGGATTCGCCGCAAACGGATCGAGATTGGCAAACGGCATGCGCTTGCGCAACTGGACCAGGCCTTCGGGCGTGACCTTGCCGTCCTTGACGTAGTCGGGATTGGTGAGGATATCTTCCGGAAACAGTTCGCCGCGCGGGACCTTGATGTTAAAGGCCTTTTCCAGGCGGAAGACGATGTCCAGAAAATCGATCGACTCGGCGCCCAGGTCGCCCACGAGCGTGGCCTCGGGCTTGACTTCATCTTCGTCAACGCCCAGGGCATCGACCAGCGACGTCTTGATCTTTTCGAAGATCTCTTGCTTGCTTGGCATAGTGCGTTTTGCTCCCAGAAAAATGCGTCTCGCCGGCGCAACGGGCGCGATAGCAGCGGCGTCCCGCTTGCTTGTCGCCCGCGCTCGCTAGCGCGACCGTTCCCAAGTTTTCCTTCTCGATGTCGACTTTCGCCCGGACGGATACCGACTGCCAGTCAACCGACTGCCGGTCAGTAGCCGCCCAAGCTTAACCCACCGTCGACGCGCAGCACCTGACCAGTCAGGTAGCTGGCTTCCTCACTAGCCAGAAAGACGACCACCGAAGCGATCTCTGCTGGCTGACCCACACGTTTGAGCGGAACGATTTCCTTGATGCGATCGCCCGCCAGGTTGCGGACGACTTCGCTCATATCGGTTTCGATCATGCCCGGCGCCACCGCGTTGACGCGGACCTTGCGCGCGGCGAGCTCCTTGGCCAGGCAGCGGGTGAGGCCGTCGATGCCCCCCTTGCTGGCCGCGTAGTTCACCTGGCCGCGCGAGCCGAACTCGGCCGCCACGCTCGAAATATTGACGATGCTGCCCCGCCGCTGCGACATCATGGGCCGCGTCGCCGCGTGACAGTAATTGAACGTGCCGTACAGGTTCGTCTCGACCACGTCGCGCCAGTGCTCGGCCGTCATCAGGGCAAACAGGCCGTCGCGAATCACGCCGGCCGAATTGACCAGGATATCCAGCGACTCCCAGCGCTCGACGAGCTGCTCGACCACTTGTGCGGCTTTGGCCGCATCGCGGACGTCGGCCTGAATCGCCAGCGGCTCGTGGTCGCTGCCTTTCAACTGCTCGACCAGTGCGGCGGCGGCTTGCTCGTTGCTGTGATAGACAAAGGCCACGCGGGCGCCTTCGCGCGCCAGGGCTTCGACGCAGGCCCGGCCGATGCCTCGGCTGCCGCCGGTAACGAGCGCTGTTTTACCTGCTAGTCGCATGAATCGAACTATGGCCTGATTGTCTGGATCAAAATTGTCTGGAGCAAATAAGTTTCTTGGACGCGAACGGCCCGCTGGGGGCCGCGAGTCGCGGCTTCCAATCGTTCGTGTTGGTCAGCCCGTGGCGGGCACCGGCGGCTGATACAGCAGCGCGAACAGCTCGCGGAGCTTGGACTTCACCACGTCGTCAGCCAGCCCGCGCGACGGATCTTCGTCAGCCAGGTTATAGCGCTCGAGCACCAGCCGGGCCGACACGGCCGACTGCCCGGCCACCGTGCCCTGGGCCTTCAATTTGGTCTGGCGGCCATCCTGTTCGATGACTTCGGCCGTTACCTCCAGGGTCTGCCCCGGCTCGACAAACTGTGCGTATTTGACGTTCCGGGCCTCCTTCAACAGCACCACGCTATGGGCAAAATCCTCGCTGGCACGAATCAGCCAGGCTGAGGCCTGGGTCATCGCCTCGAGCATCAGCACCCCCGGCATGACCGGAAAGCCCGGAAAATGATCGGCCAGATATTCTTCGGCCAGCGAAAGATTCTTCACGGCCGTGATTTTGCCATTGGGCTCCAGCCTGGTAATGCGATCGATCAACGTAAAGCGCATGCTGGCCTGGCGCCGAAAGCGGTTGGCGGCAAAGGAAATTAAAATATCGGGCGATAAAGGGCTGTCAGTATAGTTTTCTCGCCCAAGTGCCACAACCGCTAAAAGTTGCCCCTGCGGAATCGCTTAAGGTCGTGAGTCGTTTGATTTTAAAACGGCTCCGCGCGCTGCCGCGGCCGGGCTTAGTCGGTCGCGACTATCTGCCTCTGCGATGTCGCCTGTCATTTCGACACCCGGCCGGCCGCGACTGTCATGTTGGCAGCCGCTAGTAATTGACTATCCGCGCGCGTTCAGTTGCAAGTCCTATCACCTCAAATGGTTGCGTCGTCGATCCTGCAACAGGTCTTCGGCACGGCCTTTGCTTTTTTGTTCGAGCGAGCGATCGGATATTCCTCTCGCTCGAACGAAGAGCCAAACACAAGGAGCATCCACATGGTTTTCCGCAGAACAGACGGCGGACTGGCCGTCGGCCAGTTGCGGCGGGAAATGGATCGTCTTTTCGGCGATTTCTTTGGTCCCGGCGGCACGGCCCAGGCCATATTCCCCGCTCGCGGTTTTCCCGCGCTCAATATCTGGGAACAAGGCGACGCCTTGCTGGCCGAAGCCGAAGTACCGGGCGTCAAGCCCGAGGATGTCGACGTCTCGGTGGTCGGCGCCGAGTTGGTGATCAAAGGCCACCGCGGTGGCGGACAGCCGGACGGCGTGTCTTACCATCGGCGCGAACGCGGCGTGGGCGAGTTTTCGCGCACGGTGCGGTTGCCCGTCGAAATCGACGCGGACAAGGTCTCGGCAAAATTGCAGGACGGTGTCTTGCGGATCACGCTGCCTAAGGCCACGGCCGTGAAGCCGCGAAAAATTGAAGTCAATGCGGGCTGATGCTTCGGCATCGACGCCTGCTGTGTCTAACCCATAACGCAAACCTGAAAATATCGGAGGCCAGACCCCCATGGCTACTGAGACCACGTTTGAAAAACAGGCCGACGAACCTACGTCGGCCGAACGCACGCGGAGCGGCCAGTTCTTCCGGCCCAACGTCGACATTGTCGAACAGGGCGACGAATTGGTGCTCGTCACCGATTTGCCGGGCGTCAAACCCAGCGATATCGACGTGCATTTCGAAGACGGAGAACTATCGATCCACGGCCGTGTTCAGCCTCGGGCCGCGGACGCAAAGGAGTTTCTGTTGGCGGAATATGGCGTCGGCGATTTTTATCGCACGTTTCGCGTTAGCGAACAGATCGACGCGACGAAAATTCATGCCGACTACAACAGCGGCGTGCTGACCCTGCACTTGCCCAAGGTCGAGGCGATCAAGCCGCGAAAGATCGCAGTGCAGGTGTCGTAAAACTCCGGTAAGCGTTTAAAAACCTGCTACGGCCCGATTTGGTTGCGCGGCCCTGACATGCCAGAGCGTGTCCGGGCCGCCGCCGTTTTCGTCGGTCCCCGCGACACACGCGTGCGTTGTAGACGCGATGTGGGACTGCTAGGATCCGCAAGCAGCGGGCAATCACGTTTTGGCATGGTTTCAACACAGCGAGCCGGAAGGGTTGTCATGGGCAAGTTCGAGCGGCCGGTGCGAGCAGCGATCCAGGTCTTGTGCGTGCTGGCCGGTGGGCTTGTCGCGTGGAGCGGCTGCTCGCGGCCCTCCGCAGAACCGGCCGGCGATACGCTGTCGTCGCCCGAATTGAACGACGAAGATCAAAGCTCGGTGTCATTGGCCGAGAGCAAACATCGTCCCACGCCCGCCTGGCTGGAGAATGGAAAATTGAAGTATCCGCAAACCCATCGCGGCGACGTGAGCGACGAGTATTTCGGCACGCGCGTCGCTGATCCGTATCGCTGGCTCGAAGAGCCAGGCAGCCCGGAGACGAAGGCCTGGATCAAGGCCGAAAACGATTTGACTTTCTCCGTGCTGGAAAATATTCCGCAACGGCCGCAGATCCATCGCCGGCTGACCGAGCTGTGGGATTACGAGCGGTTTGGCGTGCCGTCCACGCGCGGCGGCAAGTATTTCTTCACGCGCAACGATGGCTTGCAAAACCAGAGCGTGCTGTACGTGGCCGACACGTTGGAGGGCAAACCCCGCGCTCTGCTCGATCCGAACGATTGGTCGCCCGACGGCACGGTGGCCTTGAAGGGCTATGCGCCCAGCGACGACGGCAAGCTGCTGGCCTATGGCCGCGCCACGGCCGGCTCGGATTGGGAAGAGTGGAAGATTCGCGACGTCGAAACCGGCAAAGACCGCGACGATCATCTGCGCTGGATCAAATTCTCGGGCGCTTCCTGGGCCCACGACGGCAGCGGCTTTTACTACAGCCGCTACGACGAGCCGCAGAAGGAAACCGAGCTGACCGGCACCAACTACCACCAGAAGCTCTATTTCCATCGCGTCGGCGACGACCAGGCCAAAGACCGCCTGGTGTATGAGCGCAAGGACGAAAAGGAGTGGGGCTTCTACGGTGAGGTGACCGACGATGGCCGCTACCTGGTGATCAACGTCACGCGCGGCACCGAGCGCAAGAACCTGATCTTTTACATCGATCTCGAAGAGAAGGACGCGAAAGTCGTCGAGTTGATTGGAAGTTGGGATGCCCAGTTCGATTTCGTCGATAACGACGGCGACAAGTTCTGGCTGGTCACCGACGCGGACGCTCCGCGTTATCGGCTGATCCAGGTGGATCTGCGGCACTCGGACCGCAAGCAATGGAAAGAAGTGATTCCCCAGTCGAAGGCCGTGCTGGAAAGCGTGTCGCTCGTGGGCGATCGCTTTTTCGCCACCTTCATGGCCGACGCCCAGAACGTGGTGAACACTTACGACCTGGCGGGCAAACAATCGGGCACGTTGGAACTGCCCGGCATCGGCTCGGTGGGGGGCTTCACCGGCCGGCGGCAGGACAAGGAGACATTTTACAGCTTCACGAGCTTCACGACGCCCACGACGATCTTCCGCTATGACATGGACAAAAATCGCGGCGTGGTGTTTCGCAAGCCCAAAGTCCAATTCAAGCCCGACCGCTACGAAACGCGGCAAGTGTTCTACACGAGTCGCGACGGCACGAAGGTGCCGATGTTCATCACGGCCCGCAAGGGCCTGGAACTGAACGGCCAGAACCCGACGAACCTGTGGGGCTATGGCGGGTTCAACATTTCGATCACGCCGGCCTTTTCGCCCAGCCGGATCGTGTGGCTCGAAATGGGCGGCGTGCTGGCCATTCCAAACCTGCGCGGCGGCGGCGAATATGGCCGCGAGTGGCACGAAGCCGGCATGAAACAGCACAAGCAGAACGTGTTCGACGACTTCATTGCCGCGGCCGAGTATTTGATTCGCGAGCGCTATACCTCCACGCCCAAACTGGCAATCAGCGGCGGCAGCAATGGCGGACTGCTGGTGGGCGCGGTGATGACCCAGCGGCCCGAGCTGTTCGGGGCGGCGCTGCCGGCCGTCGGCGTGCTCGATATGTTGCGCTTCCAGAAATTCACGATCGGCTGG
This sequence comes from Pirellulales bacterium, assembly GCA_036268995.1. Taxonomy (GTDB): domain Bacteria; phylum Planctomycetota; class Planctomycetia; order Pirellulales; family PNKZ01; genus DATATB01. The sequence continues at coordinate 18,310 of DATATB010000014.1, forward strand.
GCCTGGGTCTCGGATTACGGTTCGTCGGACAACGAGCAGGACTTTCGCACGCTGATCAAGTATTCCCCGCTCCAGAACATCCGGCCGCACACCAACTACCCGGCCACGCTGATCGAAACGGGCGACCACGACGACCGCGTCGTGCCGGCGCACAGCTTCAAGTTCGCCGCGGCCTTGCAGGCGGCACAGGCCGGCCCCAATCCGATTTTGATCCGCATTGAGACGAGCGCCGGCCACGGGGCCGGCAAGCCCACGAGCAAAATGATCGAGGAAGTCGGCGACGGCTATGCCTTTCTTGTCCGAGCCCTGGACATGCCGCTGGACGACGATTTTGGCAAAGGCGGCCAATAGTTGGCGGGCCGGCTGGCACGTTGAACGATCCGTGACCGCAGCGATTGGCCAGGGACCTTTTTTTGCATGCTGTCGCTGCGATTTGTGGCCCAAACGTGCCGGAATCAAAGTCCGATTGCTTGGCACACTGATTGCTAAGCCACACGCGACCTCCCTGTGAAAAATCATCCGCGATCGAGATAGGACGAAGGTAAAACAATGGAACGCCGCGTTTGGCCAGGAAAACCGTATCCGCTGGGCGCTACGTGGGACGGTAACGGCACGAACTTCGCGCTTTACTCGGAAAATGCCGAGAAGGTCGAGCTGTGCCTGTTCGACCCCGTCGACTTTAAGCAAACCGAGTGCATTCGCTTGAGCGAGCACACCGACATGGTCTGGCATGGTTACCTGCCGGACGTGCCGCCGGGGCAGCTCTATGGGTATCGTTGTCACGGACCCTATGATCCGGCCAACGGTCATCGCTTCAATCCCAACAAGTTGCTGCTCGATCCGTACGCCAAGGCGATCGGTCGCCCGCTGACTTGGGGCGACGAAATGTTCGCCTACAAGGTCGGCGATCCTACCGGCGACCTGTCGTTCGACGATCGCGACAACGCGCACTTGGCGCCGCTGGGTCAGGTGATCGACCAGGCCTTTACCTGGGGCGACGACCGGCCGCCCATGACGCCTTGGCAAAAAACGGTGATCTACGAACTGCACGTCAAGGGCTTCACACAGCAGCATCCCGAAATCGGCGACGGCCTCCGCGGCAGCTATGCGGCCTTGGGATCGGAGCCCGCCATTCGGCATCTCAAATCGCTGGGCATCACGGCCGTCGAACTGCTGCCCGTGCATTACCACATCGACGATCGCCATTTGGAAGACCGCAAGCTGGTGAACTATTGGGGCTACAACACGTTGGGGTTTTTCGCGGTCGAGCCCAAGTTCGATGCGCCGGGCTTTCCGCTTGAGGCGCTGCGCGAGTTCAAGACGATGGTCCGTTCGCTGCACGCGGCCGGCATCGAGGTGATTCTCGACGTGGTCTACAACCACACGGCCGAAGGCAACCAGAACGGCCCGACGCTCTCGTTCCGCGGCATCGACAACGCGTCGTATTATCGCCTCTCGCCCGAGGACAAGCGGTACTACACGGATTTCACCGGCTGCGGCAACACGTTTCACATGCAAAATCCGCGGGTGCTGCAATTCGTCATGGACAGCCTGCGGTACTGGATCACGGACATGCACGTCGACGGTTTCCGCTTCGATCTGGCCAGCACGCTGGCTCGCGAGCTGCACGCGGTGGACAAGCTGGGCGCGTTCTTCGACATCATTCACCAGGATCCGATCATTTCGCAGGTCAAGCTGATCGCCGAGCCGTGGGACTTGGGCGAAGGCGGTTACCAGGTCGGCAACTTTCCGGCCTTGTGGAGCGAGTGGAACGGCAAATACCGCGACTGCGTGCGTCGTTTCTGGAAGGGCGACGGCGGCATGGTGAGCGAGTTTGCCACGCGCTTTTGCGGCAGCAGCGATTTATATGAATGGAGTAGCCGGCGGCCGCACGCCAGCATCAATTTCGTCACTTGCCACGACGGGTTCACGCTGGAAGACCTGGTGTCGTACGATCAGAAGCACAACGAAGCCAATGGCGAAGAAAACCGGGATGGCACCAACGACAACTTGAGTTGGAATTGCGGAGTCGAAGGCCCCACGGATGATCCCAAGATTCTCGAACTACGCGACCGCAAAAAGCGGAACTTCATCGCCACGCTGCTCTTCTCGCAGGGGGTGCCCATGCTGCTGGCCGGCGATGAAATGGGCCACACGCAGCGCGGCAGCAACAACGCTTATTGCCAGGACAACGAAATCACCTGGCTCAACTGGAACCTCGACGACCGGCAAAAGCAGTTGCTCGAATTTACGCAGCGCGTAATCAAGGTTTATCACAGCCAGCCGGTCTTTCATCGCCGCCGGTTTTTTCATGGCCAGGCCATCCAGGGATCCGAGGCCCCGGATATCACCTGGCTGAACGTCAACGGCGAGGAAATGGACGACGGTGCCTGGCGCGATTCGTTTGTGCGTTGCCTGGGCGTGCAACTATTCGGCAATGAACTCGACGTCGACGAGCATGGCGAGCAAATCAGCGGCGATACGCTGTTGATGCTGTTCAACGCCGACCACGGCAACGAGATTCCTTTCAATCTGCCGGAACTGGTCGACGACCACTATTGGGAACTGCTGCTGGACACGGCCCGCGGCGTTGCGACCGAATGCCCGGCCAAGGAAGTCGAGTCGCCATACAAGCTGGGTCCGTGCTCGGTCGTTCTGCTGCGCGAGTCGGGCCCCGAAGGTGCGCAAGTCGTGGCCACGGTTCGCACGGCCAAAGGCCGTACACCGACCGGGCCCGCCAAAAGCATGCCGGCTACACCACCCGGCAAATGAAGCACTTCAGGTAGTCACCTTCCATGCAGGTGGCGGCGACGGGGTGATCGGGCGCGGCGCCGCGCTGCTCGAGGATCTGAATCTCGCGGCCGGTGCGCTGCGCGACGTCGGCCAGCATGAAGGCAAAATCCTCGCGGCTGACGTGCCCCGAGCAACTGCACGTGACCAGGATGCCGCCCGGCTCGATCACCGAAACGGCCAGCCGGTTCAGATGATGATAGGCCCGCATCGCGTCGTCCACCGCCGCCCGGGTGCGGGCAAACTTGGGCGGATCGAGCACGACGACGCCAAAGTGTTCGTGCCCCGCCGCCAATGAATCCAATTGCTCGAAACAATCGGCCGTTTCGAAGCGCGCGTGGGCCTGGCCATTGAGCTGCGCATTGGCCCTGGCCAGCGTGATGGCCTTGGGGCTGGAATCGACGCCCACGATCTCGCGGGCGCCGCCGACCGCAGCGGCCAAAAGCCCGAACGCGCCGCTATAGCAGAACAAATCGAGCACGCGCCGGCCGGCGCAATACTGCGCGGCGGCCAGGCGGTTTTGGCGCTGATCGAGAAAGAAGCCGGTCTTTTGGCCGCCCGCCAGGTCCACCCCGTAGCGCACGCCATGCTCTTCGATAAAGACCGGCCCATCCGGCGCTTCGCCGTCGAGTAGACCATCTTCCAGCGTGATCCCTTCGGCGCGATTCATGTCGCGATCGGTTCTGACAAGCAGTCCGCGATAGCCGACCAGCTCGCGAATCAGCGGAATCCATTCTTCCTCCAGTCGCCGGGCCATTGCCAGCGCCGTGGCTTGCACGACCAGGTAATCGCCAAACCGATCCAGCAGCAAGCCGCTCAATCCATCGGCCTCGCTAAAGACCAACCGGCAGCCGCCGCCGGGCTGCAAGTATCCCAACTGCCGGCGCAGCGCAATGGCCGACTCGAGCCGGCCGCGCCAAAACGCCGTGTCCAGCGGCTGCCCAGCCTCCCAGCTATAGAGCCTCACACGGATCCGGCTATGACGGTTGTAGCAGCCGCGCGCGATCCATTGGCCGCGATCGGAATACAAGTCGACGACGTCGCCGTCCGCCGGGTCACCCTTGACCTGCGCAATGGCCGTTTCGAGCACCCAAGGGTGGCGGCCGAAAAACGGGCGTACTTTACGCGGCCGCAAGACGACACGCGGCAGAGAATCGAGCGAGGTGGGTTCAGCGGCAGCGATGGCAAAATCCCTGTGTTTGATCGACCGAGACAACGGTCGGGTTGTAACGGAAAGTGCGAGAATTCCGACGGTTCCGTTGGCGCCGCCGCAAAAGTCTCACGAATTCGGCGACAAAGCACGAATCATCCGACGGCTTCCAGCCCCGCGGACGATTTCCGACTTTACCGATTAGCAACCGCGACCTATTTGTTGTCAATGGGGGTCAGCGCGGGCAATCGCCGCATTGCGCCCAGGACACGTGGTTGCGTCCGTCCGATTTGCAAGTGCCGAGACTACAGGGCCATGCTCAATCCGCGCTTCGAAATCAGCCTGTTGGTGTTCTTGGGTGTTTCGGCCGTTCAACTGGTGTTGGGGGCCACATTCGGCTGGCTGTTGCAGCTCTGCCGACAGCAGCCCGAACCGGTCGAAAATGCCGATGCCACCCTGGCCAAAGAAGCCCTGGCCCGGTTGTACGAATTGACCGGCAGCTTGGGACAAAATGTCGATCAGCACGCCTCCCGCGTCGAGTCGATCGGCAAGGAATTGGCGCTGGCGCAAGACCGCGGCGGGCCCGAGTTGCAATCCGCCATCCTCACCGCGGCCGCCCAATTGGCCGAGGCCAACGAGCGCTTGCAAGGCGAGCTGGTTTCGGCCGAACGAAAACTCGAAGAACAGGCCGGCCAACTCCAAAGTCAGATGGTCGAGGCCCGCACCGACTCGCTCACCGGCCTGGCCAACCGCCGGGCGTTCGACACGCAACTGGCCCAGCACCTGGCGCGCTTCAATCCGCAAGAGACGCCGGTGGGCTTGATCTTGTTTGACATCGATCATTTCAAGCAATTCAACGACACGCACGGCCACCTGGCCGGCGACGTGGTGTTGCGCGGCGTGGCCCAAGTGCTGTACCGCTCGATGCGCAACGTCGACATGGTGGCCCGCTACGGCGGCGAAGAGTTTGCCGTGATCGTGCCCGCCGGCGATGCGCTCGAGGCCGCCAATGCGGCCCGCGCGGCCGTCGAGGCCAGCCGCTTCGAGTTCGAGGGCGCCAGCCTGCAAGTCACCGTCAGCGGTGGCGTCGCGGAAGTCCGAACCGGCGACGATCCCGAGACGGTCATCAAGCGTGCCGACGAGGCCCTGTATGCTTCGAAGAAGGCGGGCCGCAACCGCACGAGCCATCACGACGATTTGGCGTCGAGCACCAGCGCCTTGCCGGCTCCTCGCCCTGCCGAGCCGCAGCAGCCAGAGGCGACAGGCGCGCGGGCCGAATTCAAGCGGCGCCCCATGCCTGCCACGCAGGCCGAAATCGAGCAGCAGGCCGCGCGCCCGAAGCGCCAGCCAAGCGACGCGCCGGCCATTGCCGGCAGCTCAGGCTCGTCCGAGCAGCCTGAAGCGCAGGATCTCCGCGACGGTTTGACCCGCTTGCCCGACCGCCACGCGCTGTTCGAGGAACTCGACCGCCGCATGGCCGAAGCCAAACGCAACGACACCGGCGTGTCGCTGGTCCTGGCCGATATCGACGAACTGCAAGTCCTGAACGATACCCACGGGCTGGAAACCGGCGACGTCGTGCTGCGGGCCGTGACGCAGTTCCTGTCGGCCGCCTTGCGGTCGATGGATATGATTGCCCGCTACGACGGCGACCGCTTTGCCTTGGTGCTGCCCGGCACCCAACTGGATTCAGCGACGGAGATTGCCGAGCGCATTCGCAGTGCGATTGGCGTGTGCAAGCTCCGGGTGGGCGAAAGCGATATCCGCTTTACGATCAGCACGGGCGTCGCCCAGGCCGTCATGCACGACGACAGCGAGTCGCTCATGCGTCGTTCAACGGCGGCCCTGCATGCCGCCAAGGCCGCCGGCCGCAATTGCACCTACCTTCACAGCGGCCAGCAAGTCGAAGCCGTCAACGTGGCGGTGGGATAAGGGGAAACGATGAATGATGAATGACGGGCATTGTCAGTTGTCAGTTGTCAGTTGTCCGTTGCAACTGACCACTGACAACTGACCACTCCTAATTCATCATTCCGACTTCATCATTTGTCTTAGTGCTGTCCGCAAGATGAGCACACACGTCGGGGCGTGCGAGATCGCTCCCGACTCGACCATGCGCAAGGCTTCCGACAACTCCATGCGCAGCGGCCGAATCTGCTCGGTGCCTTCCGGCCGGGTCGCGGTGAACTGCAGATCCTCGGCTAGAAAAAGTTGCGTGGGCGAAACGACGACCGTTGTAAACGGATCGACCGTGCCCAAGTCGGTCCACTTCGCGGCCAGGATGCCCAATTCCTCTTCCAGCTCGCGGCAGGCAGTCTGGGCAGGCGACTCGCCCAGCTCGACGCCGCCGCTGACCGCCTCGATGCTGATGCGGCCCACCGCATAATGAAACTCTTCGGTCAGGTGTACGTGCCCCTGGCCGTCCAAGGCGAGGACGCAGACCCCCGGCTTGAGGCGCACAATGCTGTGACTGCCGGGCAAGCCGTCGGGACGAATTACATCGTCACGATCCAGTTCGACCCACGGGTCGCGATAGATCGAATGGCTGGCGACGATCTTCCACGGGCCGTAATGGCGCGGCACGCAGGCACCCCCCTGTATAACTCGTGGCGTCGCTGGCTAGGCTCATTGCGCGGACGCGCGTCCGGACAGGATACCGGACGAATCGCGCGACTGGCGAGCCCACCCTACCGGCCTGTGTAACATTGCCCTGGGGGGCTAAAAAAGACAAAAATGTCCCCCACATTAAGGATTGCCAACACCAATTTACGCACCAGAATTAAAAGCGATGTCGGGCTTCAAAACCCGATGTCATTGCCCTTCGCAGGTTCCTGCCCCACCTGCGAGGGGTTTTTTATTGCGCCTATTTTAGGCTGGGCCCCATTTGCCGCTAGGCGTCCGATCAGCTGAGCTAGCCGCAAACGCTCAGAGCGGCCTGGAAGCCAGGCTTTTCGGCCCATAGCGGGGCGGAAACGCGGTTCCAGTCCGGCAGCGGCGCGGCAGCTTCTCTGCCCGAAAAATCCTCGGCCAAGATTCCACGGGCTTCGTATTGCGCCAGCAGCTCGCCGAGGACTTCGGCGATGGGGTGGACATTGGCGATCATGCGAACGATCCTCCTCGAAGAAAATCGTGACTTCTCTGCTCGTAAGTATACGTACGTATACTAATCCGCGTCAACGATTTTCTCGTCGGGCGCGTTAAGACTGATGGATTAGGAGTTTTGAGCGCACCTCGCGCCGCCTGAAAAGAGTGCAACGGTCGCGCTTGCCGAAAATGACTGACAGGTCCGACATCCGCTGGCCAAATCGCCTGACGCTGCCGGACCTTTTTCCGCCGGTCCACGACGACGACCAGCACGGGCCAGCCGCGCCAAGGCATCTCCATGACGGTACATCCGGACGCTGATTTCGTGCGGGAAGTGGTCGTGCGGATCTTTGGCCAATCCGGCTGGCAGGCCGCCAGCCTCGAAGGCCTCACCGAAATGATCCTGATCAGCGACGGCAAGTACCGCGGCCGCTCGTATCGCGCCGCCGGACTGCTGGCCATGTGGCTGGCCGACATGGGCCTGCTGCAAATCTACGACCGGCAGGGCCACATGCTGCGGACAGTCAACCTGTTCGAAGAACAGACCGGCCTGCAAAAAGCCGCCTGAGCGCCCTCGGCCGCCGACCATAGCACTCTCCGCGCGCCCGCTGCGCGCTCGCTAGCCATCTTTCGGCGCACAGGTTACGATCCACAGATCAGGTCGTAATTGTCGGTCGAGACGAAGTCAGGAGATGGCGGATGCAGCGGCAGTTGAACAAGTTTAGCGCGCGGATTACCCAACCGAAAAGCCAGGGCGCCAGCCAGGCCATGCTCTATGGCACCGGCCTTACCGAAGCCGATATGCAAAAGCCGCAAGTCGGCATCAGCAGCGTTTGGTACGAGGGCAATACCTGCAACATGCACCTCAACCGGCTGGCCGAACGCGTCAAAGAGGGCGTGGTCGCCTCCGGCATGGTCGGCATGCGCTTCAACACCATCGGTGTCAGCGACGGCATCTCGATGGGCACCAGCGGCATGAGCTTCTCGCTGCAATCGCGCGACCTGATCGCCGATTCGATCGAGACCGTCATGAGCGCCCAGTGGTACGACGCCAATATCTCGCTGCCCGGCTGCGACAAGAACATGCCCGGCTGCCTGATCGCGATGGGCCGGCTCAACCGGCCGGCGCTAATGGTCTACGGCGGCACGATTCGGGCCGGCCACTGGGAGGGCGAGGCGCTGGACATCGTTTCGGCTTTTCAATGCTACGGTCAGTACCTGTCAGGCGCGATGGACGATGAGCATCGGCAGCAAGTCGTGCGACACAGTTGTCCCGGAGCTGGGGCCTGCGGCGGCATGTACACGGCCAACACCATGGCTTCGGCCATCGAGGCGCTGGGCATGTCGCTCCCCTACAGCGGCTCGATTCCGGCCGAAGATCCGGCCAAGCTCGATGAGTGCTTCCGCGCGGGGGCCGCGATTCGCCTGCTGCTCGAGCGCGATCTCAAGCCGCGCGACATCATGACTCGCCGCGCGTTCGAAAACGCGCTGGTCGTGGTCATGGCCTTGGGCGGTTCGACCAACGCCGTGCTGCATCTGATTGCCATGGCCCGTAGCGTCGAAGTGCCGCTGTCGATCGACGACTTCCAGGCCACCAGCTCGCGCATTCCCCTGTTGGCTGATCTGAAACCCAGCGGCCGCTGGGTGCAGGAAGACCTGCACGCCATCGGCGGCACGCCGGCCGTGATGAAGTACCTGCTGGAAAAAGGCCTGCTCGACGGCGACTGCATGACGGTCACCGGCAAGACGCTCGGCGAAAACCTGCGCGATCTGCCGGGCCTCAAGGCCGGGCAGCAGATCCTGCAGCCGCTGGAAAAGCCGATCAAGGCCACCGGCCACATCCAAATTCTGCGCGGCAACCTGGCTCCCGAAGGTGCCGTGGCCAAAATCACCGGCAAGGAAGGCGAAGTCTTCACCGGGCCGGCCAAGGTGTTTGACGGCGAAGAAGACATGCTCGCCGCGCTCGAGCAAAAGCAGATTGCCAAGGGTGACGTGATTATCATCCGCTACGAAGGTCCCAAGGGCGGCCCCGGCATGCCCGAGATGTTGACGCCCACCTCGGCCATCATGGGCGCCGGCTTGGGCAAGGACGTGGCGCTACTCACCGACGGCCGCTTCTCCGGCGGCTCGCACGGATTTATCGTCGGCCACATCACGCCCGAAGCGCAAGCCGGCGGGCCGCTCGCGCTAGTAAAGACCGGCGATCGCATCACGATCGACGCCAGCCGCAACCTGCTCGCCGTGGATCTCACCTCCGACGAGCTCGCCCGCCGCCGCGCCGCGTGGCAGGCCCCGCCGCTGAAAGCCACGCGCGGCACGCTCTACAAGTACATCAAAAACGTCTCCAGCGCCAGCCTGGGCTGCGTAACGGATGAGTAGAGCGGCTCATGCCCGGTAGTGCGATGGCGCACCATAAAACGGGAGGGCGAGGCTCCTGCCGAGCCGGGCGCGACGATTGAGTCGACGGTGAGATCAGACTGAGACGCGAACTCAATCTACGATTCCTTCGCGCTTTCGATAAAGCTCAAATTCTCTCGCTCGCCGACGTCGTGGGTCAGGGCTTCGATCGCGGGTTCGATCAATTCTTCGAGCCATTGGCCTAAGCGGGCGTGGGGGCGTTGAGTAAAGCGGTCGAAGGCGGTGAGCATCACATCTTCGACGACTTGCGAAATGGGGATGTCGCGGCCGAACTTGCGCAGCGCGGCGGGATGACGCTCGACCAGCCGGCCGACGCGGGCCGCCAACGCGGGGTCATAGACGCCGAGCGCGCGGCGAAAGGCCGCGTAATCGGCCGCAGCTACTGCCGATTCGATCGCTTCGAGGCTCGGCTCCTGGGTCGGGGCCACGTCGTGAGTCGTACCTTGAATTTGCTTTTCATAGGCCGGCTTGTTGCTCAACTCGTCCTTGTAGGCCTTGAGCTGATCGATCAGTTTGCGGATGCACCGCTGAAAGGCCGGGTAGGCCACCACATCCTCGTCGCCGGTAAACAGCGTGGTGCCGGACAGCAGCAAGCTGGTTTTGACGTGTACCCCGCGGGGCTTGGCATGCGGCGTGATCTCGACTTTTAACTCGGACACCGGGAACCGCGCGACCTGCCGCCGCAGATGCTCGATATCCTCGTCCATCTTGGCCATTTCAGTTTTCGAAATTCGGTAACGCTTCGCATCAATCTCGATCCGCAGATCAAAGGCCTGATCGCTGAACATTTTGAGATTCCTCCTCGGCCGCACGGGCGCAAAAAATCCATCCATCGCAACTTGCGGTGCAAACCCAGTGCCGCGAGGCCCCTGTCAGCGGTTCGGCATATCCGTTGCACACTGCTACTGTGCGGGACTTTTTTCATGAACTCCATTTGCGTATTGCGGGAGGAACCAGCCGTGGCCAAGACCCATTTTTCTGGAGAAGATCGCCATCCGCCCAAGCCGGGCCAACGGCGGGCAGGCCTGCGCCCCGATGAGCGCGACCCGGACGAGCCGCCAGCAGCCCCCGGATCTGCCACCGGCGGGGTACATGCGGCCGGCATGGCGAGCGGTGGAATGGCGGGCGGAGGTTTGGCCGGCGCGAACACGGCCGACGGCTCGATCGAAGAGCCCGGCCTGGAAGACTCGCTCGGCAGCGCTATCAGCGACGACGATGGCGACACCGAAGGCGGGCCTCCCTATGCGGGACCCGCTGGCGGCGCCGTGGGAGGCTCACCGGCCGAAAAGCGCGCCAAAGGCGGGCACGCGCATCGGTAAATTCAATGCGGGAGTAGGAATGATGAATGATGAATGGCGGGGAGAACAAAAACCCTCCTCGTCATTCATCATTCCGCATTCCTACTTCATCCTTTCCCCCTACCGCTCCGGTTCCATGTTTCGCGGTTCGCCGTAGTACTCGTCTTCCGAGACTTCGAGCCAGATCAGGTCGGGGTTGTCGTCGGCGATGGCTTCGGCCTCAGCGATCGATAGCCCGGCCTGGCTTTCGTCCACGTGGTCGGCGGACTTGTTGAGGGTGAAACCTTCCTTTTCGGCGAATTCAATCGCCTCAAAACCGGTAAGTCGCATGGCTTGCGCTCCTTTGAAGCTGGAGAAAAGAGGCGACCTGTTTCAGGTGCCGCCGCCTCGATTGCGCGAGCAGTTTGCGTGCCTTTGGCCGCAGACGTGCGAGACTCTTGGTCTCAGGCGGCCCGCAACAGCTTGCCGGCCAGCCGCCGCGTGCGGCGATAGAGCCAGTGCGTGAACGGCCATAGCCGGTCTTCGGGCAGCCGGCCGGCCAGCCGCAGCAGCCGGCGATGCGTCAGGCCTTTGCCGCCAGATGCGACGGCGGCCGAGCGGAGGCCTTGCGGCGTGAACTGATAGATCGCCTGGGCGTGGCGGTCGGCCCCCTGCAAGGTTAACAACTCTTGCCGCCACCAGCTTCGAGCCGGCCAACTGGGAGCCAATTCGAGCAACGCGCCGACATCCAGCGCAGGCGTCGGATTAGGCCGAAAGTCGGCGGCCGCTTCGAGCATCCACAGCTCGCGCGAGGCGCCTGCCTGGCGATCGCTGGGGATGCGGCCTAGCAGGATCGCATGACGACTGGGAAACAGCTCGCGCAAGTACCGCCCGATCGGCCCGATCTGGCGCCGAATGCGATCGATGCCGGCCCCCAGTTCGCGCGGGTCGGGATGTTCGATGAACATTCGGCCCGCGATCGGTGCCAGCCGCGTGAGGAATTCGCGATGATCTCGCATCCAGTGCAAAACCGACAGGCAAAGCACGGCATCGAACCGCTGGCCCGAGCGGGCAAACACGTCGGCCAGGCGGCTGCCGGCCGGGTGCGTCAACAGTGCGATGCGCCGCAGAGCGTGCGACTGAAGCACCTGGCGCTGCACGCTGGCCGACTGTTCGTCGGCCTCGACGCTGGCGACGACGTAGTCGGCAAACGTTTCGCACGCCGCCAGGCCGAACCAGCCGAAATTCGAACCCACGTCCAGCAGCGCGCCTCGCTCGGGCAGCAGCGGCCGAATCAATTCCCAGCGCCGATTGCAATCGCGCCTGCCGCGCGCAAGCGTCTGTCCCGCCCAGCGCACGTCCTGGTACACGCTAATGCGGTTCAGCAGTCGGGAGTCGATAGTTTGAGGCATTGGGGCTGCGTCCTACGCTTGGCACTGCCGACAGGCTCTTATTCGTTGAATCGTCCAGTAAAACTGCCAGGATGCTGGCACTTGCCGCGGAACCGGTCAAGAGCAACTCGTCACCGTAGCCGGCTCGCTCCGCCGAGCCGAATGCGCGCAACTCGGCTTGACGCCTGAGCAGGTCGAGTGTGACGCCCTGCATCCCGGCGGAGCGGGATGGCTACGATGGCCGCGAGCCGAGCGGTACTGGAGCACCAATCGCGCCGCTTGACAAGCCCGGCTCGGCTCGCCGGGCCTACGGCGTCCGCCGGATGCGCCACCGTAGCCGGCTCGCTCCGCCGAGCCGAATGCGCGCAACTCGGCTCGACGCCTGAGCAGGTCGATCGGTCAGGCCTGCATCCCGACGGAGCGGGATGGCTACGATGGCCGTAGGTGCCGCGAGCCGAGCGGCACTGGAGCACCAATCGCGCTGCTTGACAGGCCCGGCTCGGCTCGCCGGGCCTACGGGGCCGGGCGGAGTAGGCGTCACCGTAGCCGGCTCGCTCCGCCGAGCCGAATGCGCGCAACTCGGCTCGACGCCTGAGCAGGTCGAGTGTGACGCCCTGCATCCCGGCGGAGCGGGATGCGTACGGTGGGTGATTGGCCTTTACCAACCGCTGGCAAAAACAGGACAATACAGCAAGCACTCACATCAAAACGGAGCATGATTCCATGCAGACGGCCCAATCCCCATCGTCGACCAACACAGAGATCGCCAAAAAAAAACCGGCCGCGAAACCCCCAGCCACGCGCGTGACGATCGGGGTAGCGCTCGTGGCCTTGTTTTGGACCGTCCACATCGCGGTGGGATACGCCGGCCTGCCGATTTCGACCACGTTTATGAGTCGCGCGGGCGCGTGCGCGGTGCTGACTTTGCTGTTTCCGCTGTGGTGGCTGACGAATCGATCGGTTCGCATGCGCGACCGGCTGCTCGCACTGACCGTAATGCTCGTCGGATGCGGCTTGGCAATCGCCGTCTCGCAACAGACGCTGGGAGTGATCGGCGTGCTCTTTTCCGGGCTGCCGTTTGTCTTCACCGCTTGGGCCATTTGGCTGTTGATTGCGCGCCGATTTTCTACCGGCGTCCAGCGGACCGGGCTGGCGATCGCAGTCAGCCTGGTCTGGTGCTCGATGGCACTCATCCGCATGGATGGACTCACCGGTGACTTGCAGGCCAATATTCAATGGCGCTGGGCCCCGCGGCCCGAGGACGCTTACCTGGCTTCGCGCTCCCCCGATGTGGGCTCCGAGAGCGGGCTCGAGCGGCCGGTCGAGCTGGCGGCGGGCGATTGGCCGGCGCTGCGCGGACCGGCGAGCGATGGCCGGTTGCGGGGCGTGAAAATCTCGACCGATTGGAAAGCCAATCCGCCGCAACTCGTGTGGCGCCAGAAGATTGGCCCGGCCTGGTCGTCGCCGATCATTGTGTCGGGCCGCTTGTTCACGCAGGAGCAAGTGGGCGAAATGGAGTCGGTGGTCTGCCTGGATGCGGCCACCGGCAAACGCCTGTGGACGCATGGTGACAAGGACCGGCTGCGCGATGCCCAAGGCGGCGACGGCCCGCGCGGCACGCCGGCTTTTGCCGACGGCCGGCTGTATACGCAGGGAGCGAAGGGCATTCTCAATTGCCTCGACGCGGCCACCGGGCGCGTGAAGTGGACGCGCGATGTGGTGAAAGACTCGGGCGCGCCGCTGCCGATGTGGGGTTTTTCCAGTTCGCCGCTGGTGGTCGATGGCGTAGTTATCACGTTTGCCGGCGGCAGCGCCGACAAAGGCCTGCTGGCCTATCACGCCGACAGCGGCGAGCCGGCCTGGACTGCGGCCACCGGACCGATCAGCTACTGTTCGCCCGAGCTGGTTTCGCTGGGCGGTGAGCAGGATTCCGGCCAACGCCAAGTGCTGTTTCTCAGCGATCAGGGCCTCGTTGCGCTCGAGCCCCGCTCGGGCAAAGTCTGCTGGAAGTTCGACGCGCCGAAGGACGGCATGTGGCGAGCCGTGCAGCCGGCCGCCATCGATCCTTCCGGCGTGCTTCTCGGCTCGGAAGATCTCGGGCTGGTACGCTTGCAGCTTGCCCGCGATGCAGATGCTTGGACCGTCGAGAAGCGTTGGGCCTCGAAGGCCATGAAGCCGGGCTACAACGATTTCGCCATTCACGATGGCTTCGCCTATGGCTTCGACGGCAGCATTTTTTGCTGCGTCGATCTCGACTCTGGCAAGCGCCGCTGGAAGCAGGGCCGCTACGGCCACGGCCAGGTGCTGCTGCTGGCCGACCAGGGCATGTTGCTCGTGACCAGCGAGACGGGCGAAGTCGTGCTGCTCGAGGCCACGCCCGAGGCTCATCGCGAGCTGGCCCGCTTCCAGGCGATCGAGGGCAAGACCTGGAATCATCCCGTGATTGCCCACGGCTGCCTGTTTGTCCGCAACGACGAAGAGATTGCTTGCTACCGCCTGGCAGTGGCCGAAGCGGCCACGAATCCAAAACGCTGAGTGCGGCCAAACCGCAGCCGGGTGCCGCGGCGCTTTACGACAAATAGGTTTCCAGCCACTGGTAGATGCGCTCGGCCGTTTGCGGCGGCACGACGTGGCCTTGGCGGTGATTGAGCAGGCCGATGCGGGCCGGGCCACCGTATAGCCTGTAGATCGGCAAGGCGGCTTCGATAAAGGGCCAGCTTCGATCGCCGTCGGCGACTCCGCGCGGGCTGGGTCCGCCGGACTCACCGGCCACGATTAACATGGCTCGCGGCGCGGTCAGAGCGAGCAACTCATGATGCTCGCGCTGGAAGCCGGGCCGATCGACGTCCGGCCCCAGGTACCAGGGCGCGTTCCAGTTGGAATAACGGATGCCAATGCCGCCTTCACTAAACACGGCGGCCCGGACGCGCTCGTCGAAGGCGGCCAGGTACAGCGTCTCCTTGGCCCCCAGCGAGTGTCCAATCGCGCCGAGCCGGCCGGCATCGACTTCGCTTAAGCTCGCCAACACATCAAGTGCGCGGCTGCCGTCCCACAGCATCTTGGCCATGCCCTGGGTTCCGGGGTGGCGCTCCTGGAACGCGGCGACGCGTCGGTTCCTGTCGGTCGAATCGAGCGCCGGCGATGGCCGCGGACTCACCGGAACCGGTTCGAGCAGCGTCTTGGAGTTTGGCCAGAGAAAACAGCGTGGCGAAAAAGTGACCATGCCGCGCTGGGCCAGCCGCAGGCCGAACGCGCCGTAACGGTCGCCGTCAAAGCCGGCTGATTCGCGGAACGTGCTGGCCGTCGTCGGGTGCAAGCAGACGACGCCGGCCCGCTTGCCGGAGCCGCCATCGGGGCGGATCAGGCATCCCTGCACCGATTCGCCCGGCTCGCTTTCGTATTCAACGATTTGCCGGGTGCAACCGCCGGTGCGGTCTTCGGCCAGGATTTTGAGCGCGGGCGTTTTCCGCGGCAGATCGAGCGGCTTGAGAAAATCGACCCACGCCTGGCGAATCTCTTCGCGGCGACGCTGCCAGGCTTCGAGCGTGGTAATCGGCCGATCGCCCTCGACCAGCAATGGCCTGAGAACGGCGGCTCGCGGATCGGGCGATTGCGGAGGGCGTTGTACTTCGGCCAGCCAAGGCACCTCGCGATCGGCGGCATGCGCGGCACGCGTCGCTCGCGCACCGACCATCGCCGCCGCGATGGCGGCACAGAAAGCCCGCCGCGACGAACGCATGATTTCCTTGCTCCTTCAACAGTGGTCCTGACCGCTCTACCGTGGCTCGACTATTGGCGTCAGCCGATACGCGCCGCCGGCGCTGAGCAGTTTGGCCTTCGATCGGCCGCCGTGCCAGAGATCGAATTGCGGGTCGGCGTAGTGGTTGAAGAAGGAGATGAGCTGCTTGCGGAGTTGCTGCTGCTGATCGACCTGCCGCGGCTGGCCGTAGAGATTGAACTGTTCGCCGGGATCGTTTTGCAAATCGTACAGCTCGTGCGGCCCGTCAGGATAACGCTCGACGTATTTCCACTGGCCGGTGCGTACGGCGCGCACGTTTTCGAAATCGTAATAGACGGCGTTGTCCCAGGTTTGCTCGCGGCCCTTGAGCGTCGGCGAATAGTCGCGGCCGGGCGGGAGCGGTTTGGCGGGGACTTTGTCGGCCAGGCCGACGTAGCTCAGCACCGTGCCCAGCAGGTCGTAGTTGCTGGTCATGATGTCGGAAGTGCGGCCCGGGGGGATGGAGCCGGCATGCCGGTAAATGAGCGGCACTTGCAGCATGCCGTCGAACGCTCCCAGCGGCCGCGTGTGGTCGCCCATGCCCCACAGTCCGTGCTGGCCGCCGACCCAGCCTTGATCGGCGCAGAAAATCACGAGCGTGTTGCGATCCAGGCCGTGCTTTTTGAGCGTGGCCATGATCTCGCCCACCCCGTCGTCGACGCCGCTGACCTCGGCGGCCACGCGGCGGATCGAGACTGGATTGTTCAGATACGCCTTGTTGTTAAATTGCCAGGGGTGCATCGGCTCGCGCGGGAACGACGGCAGTGGCTTGTCGGCATAATACTCGGCGTGGCGATTGCGGGCCGGCTCGAGCAGCAGATTGCTCAGGCCATACGGCCCGTTGTAAGCCAGGAACAGAAAGAACGGCCGATCCTTGTTGTGTTCGATGAACCGCACGCCGTGCTCGGTCCACAAGTCGGTCAGATAGCGCGGCTCCTTGCGAATCTTTCCGTCTTCGATCACCTCGGCGCCATAGAACGTTGAGGTGCTGCCGATGGGCATCGTGATCCAATCGCCAAAACCCGGCTGCGGGTGCAGATTGTCGCCCAAGTGCCATTTGCCCGACAGGCCGCACGTGTATCCGGCCGTGGCGAGAATCTGCGGCAGCGAGCCGAACTCGCCGATCGTGTTGTAGGCCTTGGGACCGACCTGGGCCTGCTCGGCACCCAGAAAACAATGCACGCCGTGCTGTGAGGGGAGCAGGCCGGTGAGATATGTGGCCCGCGTGGGCGAGCAGACCGCATTGGAAGCAAACGAGCGGGTGAAGCGGATCCCCTCGGCGGCCAGCCGGTCGATGTTGGGGCTGCGGATATCCTGGTTGCCGTAGCAGCCCAGCGTCCAGGCGCCTTGGTTGTCCGTCATGATCAGCACGATGTTGGGCCGCGCGGCTTCGGTAGCCGGCACGAGCGACAACACGGCAATGGCAATTGCCGGCCAGAGGCGGAAATGCGGAAGTCGGAATGATGAATGATGAATGACAGACAACACGGTTGCGAGTCCTCGAGAAGTTGTCAGAGCGATGCGATTACCACGTCAGCCTCTGGATTTCGGGAGGGCGAGGCCACTACTGTGAACAAGCTAGCTGGCGGGTGGCACCGGAGCGGGAGGGTCGCGGGCGGTTCGTAGCAGTTTCCAAGCCGAGGAGTGCCCTCCAGGCACGGGTTGCTGAGGGTTTGGTGGATGGGCGGCTTTTTTCTTGGCGGGTGCCTTCAGCCAGGCAGGCGTCCATTGGTCATGAAGCAATTCTTGCAACCGTTGGCGTACCGCGGCGGGCGGGTGCGAGCAATCGAGCTGCTGAATCATCTCGCGCCGATCCAGCAGCTTTGTGACGACCGTCAGTTGATCGCGGATATCGCGAAACAGCAATTCGCTAGAAATCGTCGACGGCGTGCGCTGCGAAAGCATGCCCACATACTGGCGGATCACCTGGATGAAGTTGTACAGCAGCAGGCACAGGGAAAACTGAAACAATGCCCCTTGTGGCGTGGAGCCGATGAGTTGCTGCAAGTGAAAGACCTCGGTCACTTGTTGAAACACGCGCTCGATGGTCCACCGCTGGAGATACACGTCCAGCAAGTCCTCGGCAGGGTACAGCTCGTCGTCCAGCAGATCGCTCACCAGCGACACGTCTTCCTCGCCAGAGCGCTGGAGCGTGATGCGGCGCACATACAACCGCCGCTCGCCTTCGCGCGGCGCACCCAACCAGCCCCATTCCTGATGCACCGTTCGTCCCTGCCGGTCGCGCCCCGTTTGGCTCTTCTCCGGGAAAAACCGCATCTTGTTCGAGAAACGAATCAGGAAGTGCGACGCTTGGTCGAGGACTTTTCGCGGAATGGTCAAATCGCAAAACTGACTATCGGCCACGTACAGCAAGGGACGTGGCAGCAATTCGCGCACTTGCGCCAACAAACCGGGCGTCAGCGGCGCGTCGTTGGCTTCTCCGTCGAGCGACGTTTCCATCGCCACTGCCAGTTGAGTGTTCAGCGACAACGCCACCAAGCCTTTGCCGGCCAGCATCTTGCCGGCGACGCCACGCAAAGGCTTCAGCCGCTTTGCCAAATTCTTGATCTTCTTCCCGTCCACCACCACCACGTCCATTTCCCGCAACGAGGCTGGCAACGTGGCCGAGCAACCGGTAGGCAGAACTTCAGACAGCCGCTGAGTCGCTTCTGCCAAGAAGGCCTGCGACAATCGTTGCGGAACGCGTCCCAGCTTGCCATACACGGCTCGCGTGGTCGCCTCCAAGCGGCCATCGGCCCGGGCGCGCTCGAAACTCTGCCGCCCGCTGCCGCCGTGCTGAACCAGCGCATCGGTCACCAATTCCACCAGAGTGCCAAAGCGGATCGCCGCTTCACAGCCGGTCCCGCGGTGTCGATCAAACAACGACGCGGCGAATTCCGGGCTGACCGTATGACGCAACAGCACGCATACGGCCTCGGCCAACGGCAAACGTGCCAAAACTTCCCGCTCAAAATCGTTCATACTTCATCGATTCCCAAGCATGTGCTGCCCTAACCCATGCTAGAAAACCAATTAGCCACTCGCTAGCTTGTTCACAGCAGTGG
>DATATB010000015.1:0-42997 GCA_036268995.1 Pirellulales bacterium
GACCGAAGCCGCGCCGAGAAACAGGTCTTCCATCGACGCGAGTTCCTCGGACAGGTTCGCAGACACCGGCCCGGCCTGCGTCAGCCGGTGCATTTTTTCGAGCGCCTGGCGGCCGAACGTGCTTTCCAGCGCGCCAGCCACAAAGCGATAGCCCTGCGCCCGCCGCAAATAGCTCGTGGCTAGCGGCTCGGCCGAGAGCTCTGGACGAACGTCGAACCGCGTACGTTCTCTCATTACTGATTTTTCGCTTACCTGAACCTCCTTGATGTGCGTTTCGCGCGCCAGTGCCAAGCTGCCCTTAAAAAGCTCCGTGAGATGCTCGCGGTAAGAGTCTGAAAGCTCCAGGTGATCGGCTTCCGCCACCTTGTCCGGCACGATCATCGGCTCCAGCGCCCAGGCCGTGTAGTCGTACCAGCCGGAAGACGCCGTCGGCGTCAGCGAGAGTTTGCCGGATCGGACTTGAGAAATCAGCTCGTTCATCAACTCGAAGTCGTCCGGCACCGGCCCGGGGCCAATCAGTCGCCGCAGAAGATCGCCTTCGAACGAGCGCGACGGCGGAAAAAAGCAGATTTCGTCACGGCCCGGTGCAGCGGCTGCACCCGCGAGCATCGATCGCAGATCGGGCTTCGCGAGCGGATTGGTCAGCCGCGAAACTAACTCGAGATACGCCTCGTACGATGTAAGGCTGGCAGCGTCGTGGCCGAGCGCTTCGACGAGCGTTTCCACTTCGCCAGGCTCCAGCGGCGTCTGCAACATCCGATCTTGCTGGAAAATCCGCTCCAGGTCCGGCGACCAGGTGTAAAAACTAATCGGCAGAGAGCGGGCCGCATCACGCTCGAAGCTGGCCATCGCCGCGGCGATCTCCGGCTCGAGCGCCGGGGGAAGATGCTCGACCACCCCGCCCAGCTTGGCCCCGGCCAAGAGCACGATCGGCGATTTCTCGGCAAGCGGCGGCTGTAATACCGAGGCGACCAAGGCCGAGAGCATCGACCGCTTGCCGGCGAATGTGCCGGCGCCCTCCTGCGCGGCCAATTCGACCGCCGCGTACAGGCCGTCGTCAAAAGCCTTGGCCTTCTGCACGAGCATGGCCGCCGGCACCATGTCGGACTTCCGAATGCCGGCCAGCGTCGGCACCAATTTCGATTCGGCGGTTTTGAAGGCCACTTCGTGCCGTCGCAGCCAGCCAGAGACCGGCTGGCCATCAACCAGCAGCGAGACGCCAATAAAATCGCCTTGCACCTGGCTGACTGCCAGCACCTGCCCGGCTTTCACCCGGGCCACGACCCGATCTTCGACCCGCACGTCGGCCGTGGCCGGCACGACAGTCACCGAATCGTCGGCCAGGATCGTCCCCTCAGTACGCGGACTTTCCGGCTTCGAGACATTCAACCGCAGCACCTGGCTGGCCAGTTCGAGCGTGAGGCGATAGTCGCCCGACTTGATTTCGCGAGTCAGCGAGCGATCGGCACTTTCCGCAGAACTGGCTGGCGACTGCGACGCGGTGCTTTTGGGCTCCGGGACCGTTTCCGTCGGCCCTTTCGACCAGCAGCCGGCAAGCATCAGCAGGGCAAGGCCGAGGAGGGCGAGACGTGTTGTCATGGTACCGATCTGCCAAAGCAGGCAAGGGAGGCGTGCTGGAGCTTCTTACTTCTGATTCTAGTGCTGGCAACGTCCGAGGAAAGCCGCTGGGCGTTGGCGCTCCCCGAATGCTCAACGGCGGTGCATTTGTTCTCGACACGGGGCGGGCCGGCGCGTATTCTTTGGCCCCGCTGGCGGTCATGGAACGACCGCCGGACAGGTTGGTTCGGAGGTAAGGAAGCCATGAAAATGCCGCTGTTGGCGACGCGATGCTGGGTTCGTCTGGTCCCGGCCGTGATGGCGGGCTGCTTGCTGGCGGCGCCGCGACTGGTGCTGGCCGAAACGCTGGTGCCCGGCACGGGCGAACAGGTGGCCCGCGTGGGCGACGACTTCGAAGATCCGCACTGGAGCTACACCTTCAATTTGCCCAAGAGCAGCGATGACGTCGACAAAACGACTCGGCCGCCCTTGGGATTTGCCAACAATCGCCGCTGGTTCGAGAGCGAGCATCGCGGTCAGCCCGACCTGCTGAAACGGGTCGAAACGCCCCCCGGCGGCCTGCCGGGCAGCACCGGCGCGCTGCTGATCCGATCCCTGCAAACCGGCGTGCCAGGCGCGCCGTCGGGCTCGACGCATCAGGACGACCTGGTCGGTAACACCAAAAGCGGCTCGGGCGGCGTCATGCCCGTGAGCTGGAAGCCCAGTGTCGTGGTACGGGTCTATCTGCCGCCTTGGGAACAGTGGGAAGACCGCGTCGGCACCGCCTTCGCGCTGCGGGCCAATTGCAAGGGCAGCAAGCCCGGCAAGCAGGGCGAGATCTATTGGCCGGGGCTGTTCATCTCGCGCAATGCGACCGACCAGTACGGCAAGCGCTCCGCCTCGCTGCTGGTGCGGGGACGCGAGAGCGGCCAGGACTATCCCATTCGGAAGATTGAAGAATCCGGCTGGTGGACGCTGGGCTTGTCGTTCACGCCCGACGGAGCGGTGCATTATTACGCCCATCCGGGCGTCGACGACCTGACGAGCGAAGACCACCTGGCCTCGCACTATCCGTATGGATTTCGCTGCGAGACGTTCCAGAACTATTTCTTCAACATCGTGAGCGCCGACAACGGCCGCTCGTGGTCGACGCCCATCGTGATCGACGATCCGTCGCTCTACCTGGCCAATCGCCCAGCCGCGGCAAACCGTGCCGCCCGCCGGCGCTAGGTTCCCGAGGGCGCTTGCGCGGCCTGCGATCCGGGGGCATTTGTTTTGCTTCAGCCGGTGCCGCTTGCCATTCCGCTAATCGTTGCGGTAAAAAAATGGCAGCGGCGTCAATGGAATCCGGCCTGGAGCAGAATGGAGTCGGCAATGTCCAAGAAACATGGAGCCCGCGAACAAAAAAAACTGGCGAAGCAAAAAGCCAAGCACAACGCACGGCGCAAGCAGCTCGCGCGGCAAAGTTCATCCGACCCCATGATCCGGCTGAAATCGGCCGACCGTTGGCCGATCGTGGCGGCGATGGTTCCGGAGAACCTCTGGGAGATGGGCCTGGGCCAACTGGTTTTTGCCCGCCGGATGCCGGATGGCGACATTGCCTGTGCCGGGTTCCTCGTCGATGTTTTCTGCCTGGG
Organism: Pirellulales bacterium; assembly: GCA_036268995.1. Lineage (GTDB taxonomy): Bacteria > Planctomycetota > Planctomycetia > Pirellulales > PNKZ01 > DATATB01. The sequence goes on from DATATB010000015.1 coordinate 3,195, forward strand.
CGTGAAGAATGCCTTCTGGCAGATTGTCACGGGTGCGCAGTACGACGAACTCGTTGAAAGAGTTGAGCAGTCTGGGCGGCTGATCAAGGAATCACCCGAATACTTCTCGAAGTTGGTACACTGCGCCGCCGACTATGCGCAGGCGTTGGGTTTTCCGCCGCATCGCGATTTCCGGCATGCGCGGCTGCTGCTGGCCGGGATCGATCCGTCCCAATGCCATGACGAATTCGAGTTCGGCAAGGACGGCGTGCCGCTGTACGTTCGCGGCCCCAACGAATCGATGACAAAGGCCGAATCGATCGCCACGCGGGTGCGCGCCGCAGGCGGGCACTTCGTCTTCATGATGTCCGACGAGAGTGACTTTCCAGAATCGGATCTGGTCGACTCGGACGACGACGATTACGAAGACGACTACGACGACGAAATCGCCGGCGACGATGACGATCACATCATCGACGTGTAGCGCAGCGCTCTTGCCTGGCCGGCTGGCTTGAAACGCGACTGCAAACGGGCGCATGCTGCCGCGGTCCACGCCGATGTGATCTCACCCCCCCGGCCTTGCGCCTCGCGCAAGCGCTCCTCTCGCTACAACCCTTCCGGCCGGCACAAACGCAGTCGCTGCCGCCCCTACCTGAACCGCTGCGGTCGTCAGGCATGTCCTAAGCTTGAAAAAGGCCCCAGCCGAATCCTTTCGCCCGGGCGTTAGCGCCGCGCTCGCGCGGCGTGGGCGTGGTGATTTGATGCTGGGCTGGGGGCCGTCGGCGGCAGAACGCGTTTTATCCTACGACCAGGTGCGATGGCGACCGTGGAACGACAAATCGTGTCGTCCGAGCTGTTGGCAAGTGCCGCGGGCCGGCCGCTGCGCGTGCTGCACGTCATCAATGGCGAGCATTACGCCGGCGCGGAACGCGTGCAGGACTTGTTGGCTGCGCGCTTGCCGGAGTTCGGTTTCGAGATCGACTTTGCCTGTCTGAAGCCGCGGCTGTTCCCCGAACTGCGGCGATCGACCCGATCTGCGGTTTACGACGTAGGCATGCATTCGCGATTGAGCCTGGGCGCGGCTTGGCGCGTGGCCGAGATCGTCGAGCGGGGGAAGTACGCACTGCTGCACACGCATACGGCCCGCTCGGCATTGGTCGGCCGTCTGGCAGCCATGCTGACCGGCGTGCCGATGGTCCACCACGTTCACAGTCCGGCCACGGCCGATACCGCGCATCCCGTGCGCAATTGGCTGAATGCGACGAGCGAACGGTTTTCGCTGCGGCGCGCCGCAGCGCTGGTGGCGGTTTCGCAGAGCCTGGCCGAGTACGCGCGGCAGAAACGGCTTTCGAAGCGGCCGGTGCGCGTGGTGCCCAACGGCGTACCGCTGCGCGGACCGCTCGCCGACCGCCCGCGGCCGACGCCGCCTTGGCGGCTGGGCGCCGTGGCACTGTTCCGGCCGCGCAAAGGGCTCGAGGTGCTGCTGGACGCCGTGGCCGAGCTGCTGGGCCAAGGCCTGGACCTGCGGCTGCAAGCCGTGGGAACGTTCGAAACTTCCGAGTACGAGCAAGCCGTGCACCGCCGGGTGGACGAGTTGGGCATCGGCTCGGCCATCGAGTGGCGCGGCTTTCAAGCCGACGTTGATGGTGAACTGGCCAAAATGGATCTGTTCGTGCTGCCCAGCCTGTTTGGCGAAGGGCTGCCGATGGTGGTGCTCGAAGCGATGGCGGCCGGGGTGCCTGTCGTCGCCACGCGCGTGGCCGGCGTGCCCGAAGCCATCCGGCACGGCATCGACGGCCTGATCGCCGAGCCGGGCAACTCGGCGGAATTGGCGGCCATGATTCGCCGCGTGCTGGACGGCGAGGCCGATTGGTCGGCCATGCGCGCCAGTGCCCATCAGCGGCAGCGGGAAATGTTTTCGGACGAGCGCATGGCCCACGACGTGGCCCGTTTATATCGCGAGATTCTCCATGCAGACGCTTGATTCAAACCAGTCATTGGCCGTGGCGCCACCGGCCGGCGTGCCGCTGGCGGGCGGTGTCCCGGAACCGATCAGCCGCGTCTCGGTGCTCGGCGTGGAAATCGTCGACCTGTCGTTGGCCGAGGCCATTCATCTGCTTCAGCACATGCTGGCCGCCCCGGTGCAGCACACGCAGACGCTGTATTTCGTCAACGCGCACACGCTGAACCTGGCGTACGAAAACGACGCGTATCGCGAGACTCTCAACACGGCGACCTGCGTGTTCGGCGACGGCACCGGCGTGCGTTGGGGCGCACGGCTCAAGGGCGTGCGGCTCAAGGCTAATCTCAACGGCACCGACGTCATGCCCGCGCTGATGGCCGCCACCGACACCGTGGGCTACCGCTATTTTCTGCTGGGCGCAAGACCCTCGACGGTGACCGGCGCGGCCCAGGCCTGCCTGCGGCATTACCCGGGCTGGCAATTGGTCGGCTGCCACCACGGCTTTTCCGACGAGCAAGAGACAGCCGCCCTGATCGAGCGCATCAATCGGGCCAGGCCTCACATGCTGCTGGTAGGCATGGGCAACCCGCTGCAAGAGCAATGGATCCACCGCTATCGCGATCAACTCGACGTGCGGCTGTGCGCGGGCGTCGGCGGCCTGTTCAACTATTTGTCCGGCGACGTGGACCGCGCGCCGGGCTGGCTGCGAAGGCTGGGCCACGAGTGGGTCCACGTCCTCTGGCGTCATAAATACAAGTGGCGCCGCTACCTGGTCGGCAACCCAAAATTCTTGTTCCGCATCGTGCGGCGCCGCTCGGACGATCGCTTCTAAAGAACTGCGCTGAAACCGGGGGGGCGAAGCTCCTGCCGAGCCGAGCGCCAGGCCAACTTTTACTTCCGGCTCGGCAGGAGCCTCGCCCTCCCCGCGGATGGTGGCAGCAGCGATGAGCACGCCGATCAGCCGTCGCCGCTGGTACGCCAAAAAGCTGCTGCGCGCCGGTTGTGCCGCCTTGCACTGGCCGACGGCCGTCGGCGGCTTGCCCGGGACAGGGCCGGTGCGGGCCCTGACCTATCATGCCTTTGGCGACCAATTGCGGGATCCGTTCTGCGTCCGTGCCGCTGATTTTGATCGGCACATGGCGTGGGTAGCCGAACATGGTCTGGCCGTGACGCTGGCCGACGTCGAAGCGTTTCTGGCTGGCAAGAAGCCGCTGGTGCCCGGCAGCGTGCTGGTGACCATCGACGACGGCGTGGCCAGCGTTCACACGGCGGCGCTGCCGGTGATCAAGCGTTATTGCATTCCGGCGGTCATCTACTTGACGGTCGGATTGATCGAGCCGCAGCGCCACGCCGCCCCGCGAATGGCCGGCGGTCACGTGTACCTCAATCGCCGCCAGTTGGAAGACCTGGTCGACGCCGGCATCGAGATCGGGTCGCACGCCTACACCCATCGCTCATTGGCTTCGCTGGCCGAGCACGAGGCGCTGGACGAAGCCTGCCGCTCGCGTGACCGGCTCGAGGCCTGGCTGGGTCGGCGCGTGGTCAGTTTCGCGTATCCCTTCGGGACACGGGCCGATTTCAGCCCGGCCACGGCCCGGGTGCTCTCGCAGGCCGGTTACCGCACGGCCTGTACGTCGCAGCACGGGGCCCTGCGGCCCGGGCTCGATCCGCTGTCGCTGCCGCGCAACAAAGTCGAAGGCGGCGAGCCGCAATGGATGTTCCGGGCGCTCTGCCAGGGGGCACTCGACAAATGGCGCTGGGTTGATCACGCCCTGTGGCGAATGCAGCAAGCCGGCAAGCGGCCGACCGAACCTGCACAGATGCCGGCCGACAGCGACCCGTGATTCGTCAGTTGTCAGTTGTCAGTTGTCAGTTGTCAGTTGGCAGCGGCTCTCGGGCTACGGACCACTGACCAATCTTGACGTCCAGGCGTGCAATTCAGCAGTTGCCCCGAAATTGTGTTTTGCAATCCTACGGATGAAGATCCGTGCAGCTCGTGCCTAGTCACTTGGCACTGCGCTGGGTGCCAACCGTCTTAGGAACCAAAACCGATCGTTGCGCGTGATTTTATAAGTTGCTCATATTAAGCAACTTAAGTCATCCGTAGCGAGCCCATGAGCCGACGCGCGTGGCTTCCTGGCACGCCAGTTTCTATAAGCCGCCTCTTCTAGCGACGGTGACCCCTTTGGGCGGGGCACGTCGGGCCGGGAAGTCATCCCAAGCGAGGCGGAGCATGCGGCGTTTTGCACGGTGGCTAGTGGTAATGGTGGCTTGGATGACCGCTTTTGCCACGACTGGGGCAGCGCCACCGGCCGCCGCAAGCGCCGCCCAGCCGGCAGCCTGGACGATCATCGAATCGGCCAACTTTCGGCTCTGCGCCATTGCCGATCGTCAGACATTGGACGCGCTGGCCGCCACCTGCGAAGCCACGCGCGACCAACTCTGCGGTAAATGGCTGGGCAAAAGCCCGCAGAGCTCGTGGGATGTCAAGTGTTACATCGTGCTGCACCCCACCGCCCAAAGCTATTTGAACGAGGTGGGCCAAGGCCAGATGACCGCCGGCTCATCCCTGATCGAGTTCGCCGCCGACCGCCTGATCACCCGGCGGATCGACCTGCGGGCCGACCATCCGCAAGGTTATGCCGGCGCCTTGGCGCATGAGCTGACGCACGTCGTCCTGGCCGAGCGATTCATCACGCGGCAGATTCCGCGTTGGGCCGACGAAGGCATGGCCGTCCTGGCCGACGGTCCGGCGAAGCAGCGCCTGCACTTGGCCGATCTGGAGCAGGCTCGCAGGCAGCGGCAGATGTTCCGGCTCGTAGAACTGGTCAATCTCCAGCAGTATCCGAGCCTCGACCGGCAGGGGACGTTTTACGGGCAAAGTACGTCGCTTGTGAAATTCCTGGTCCAGCGCGGCAGCCCCGAACAGTTCGTCGATTTTGTGGCCCAGTCGACCACCGACGGATATGAAACCGCCCTGCGTCGAATCTACGGAATCGAGACGCTCGGCCAGCTCGAGCAGCAATGGCTGGCCGAACTCGATCGGCAAACGACCGTCGGCCGCGCCGAGGCTGCTTCGCCAGCCGGCACTCAAGACCGCAGCTTGGCGCTAAAGTCCAACTGACGGACTTCGGCATTCCGTCGCACTGCGACGGCCGAGCCCCGCGAGCGTCACGCCCGGGGCCTTCCAGCGGTATCTCGAAAATAGCTGGCTCGGAACGGACATTACCAGCCGACTGGCTTGTTGATGACCCCGCCACGGCCGTCGGGAACGACCGCCGGAAACTGAGAGAGCGGGAGCAAATTCAAGGGGAGGGTACGATCCTTGTCAGCTTCGGATCGAAGCTCGACCGCTGCGCCCCGTGTCGCATTCCTGGCGGGGATGTAGACGATGATCTCAGTCGCTGGTTTGCGAACCTTGACTCTGGCGAGCGCCGGAACCAGATCCGAGTCTCCGCTGACCACAATCATTCGCTCACAGAGGCCCTGCGTGACGTCGTCGAGCATAGAAACGGCGATATTCACGTCGGTGCGTTTTTCCTCCTGGCTAACGAACACCCTTGGCCCTGGGTGCAAGCAGGTTGGGACTGTGCATTTAATGTGCTTCGTTTTGTATTTTCCGAGGACGATGCTCACGGAGGGCAAGGTGGCTAGGGCCTGCAGGTAGGTCCGCTGTTTTGTCTCCGATGGGCCGTTGACCATTGCCGTGAAATAGCGAATCGCTTGAATGTCGTCGTGCGGTCGAAGACGGCGGAAAAACAGCTCGAGGTTAAGCCATTTGTTTGGGCCGCCCTTGATCGCGCCGTAGTAGAGGTTGAACCCGTCAATGTAAATGATCGACCGTTTCCTGGCCGGTTGGTCTGGTCGGATTGCCGCCTGGCCTTGATTCCGTGCTGTCGATCCCGCTGGCGGCTCGTCTTCCACGTGGGGTCCCACCGTCATGAATGGGCGCAAAAAAAATGGCTGGTCTTATAGACCAGCCTAACCGGCCTAGGGCCGGGGAGTCGTTGCCTGAATTCTATTTCAATATCGGGTCGCGTCAACGGATCGTTGAGCCGGTTTTGTCGGGCATACTCAACGCGGCTCATAAGCCGCTAAGAACAATCGCTTTAGGTCAATCATTTCATCGCAACCCGGGACGCAAGTCCCGGGAACGCTCGGAACTGAAATACGCGCCCCATTTGGGTTTCAATCGACACCGCGCCAGTCGCTCGTCAGGCGTGCTTGGCAGTGGTAGAATGGCATTTCCGATTCCTGGCCGCCGGAGTGCGGCGCTGCGAACCCCGATGGCGGTTCGAGCGTCCCAACCGTGCGGCGGTGCTGGGGCCTTTAGCCCGGGCACCCCGCCAGCCTGCCACGGATCGCTTTCCCACCTTGCAGCCACGAGCCCCACGAAAACTGCCCGATGATCAGCTCAGCTACCGCTAAGCCCCGCACAATGTTCGAAAAAATCTGGGACGACCACGTCGTGGCCCAGGAGCCGGGAAAACAGGCCATTTTGTATATCGATCTGCACCTGGTCCACGAAGTTACCAGCCCGCAGGCGTTCGAGGGGCTCCGGCTCAGCAAACGCAAGGTGCGGCGGCCCGAGCGGACCGTGGCGACGGCCGATCATAACGTGCCCACCACCGACCGCCGGCTGCCGATTGCCGATCCGATCTCGAAGCAGCAAATCGATACCTTGCGGCAGAATTGCCAGCAGTTCGGAGTGAAGCTCTACGATCTCAACGACCCGCACCAGGGCATCGTACACGTGATCGGCCCCGAGCTGGGCATCACCCAGCCGGGCATGACGATCGTCTGCGGCGACAGCCACACGGCTACTCACGGCGCTTTCGGGGCCTTGGCCTTCGGCATCGGCACCAGCGAAGTCGAGCACGTGCTGGCCACGCAAACGCTGCTGCAAACCCGGCCCCGCACGTTCGAAATCCGCATCGACGGCCAATTGTCGCCGGGCGTGACAGCCAAGGATCTGATCCTCTACATCATCGGCCAGCTCACGACCGACGGCGGCACCGGCTACTGCATCGAGTACACCGGCAGCGCCATCCGCGCTCTCGGCATGGAAGAGCGGATGACCATCTGCAACATGTCCATCGAAGCCGGCGCCCGGGCAGGTATGATCGCTCCGGACGAAAAGACCTTTGAATACTTGCGTGGCCGACCGGCCGCGCCGCGCGATTTTGACGCGGCCGTCGCCCGCTGGCGCAATTTGCCCAGCGACCCGGGCGCTCAGTACGACCGAGTCGTGGTGTATCAAGCCGCCGATGTCACGCCGCAAATCACCTGGGGCACGAATCCCGGCCAGGTCGCTCCCGTGACCGATCGAGTGCCCGACCCGGCGGCACTTGCCAACGAGAACGACCGCAAGTCGGCGGCCAGCGCATTGGAATACATGGCGCTCAAGCCCGGTACGCCGCTGTCGGGATTGCAGCTTGACCGCGTCTTCATCGGCTCGTGTACCAATAGCCGCATCGAAGACCTGCGTGCGGCGGCCGCCGTGGTGCTGGGCTACCATGTCAGCCCGAGCGTCCATGCAATGGTGGTGCCCGGCAGCGGGCAGGTGAAGCTGCAAGCCGAAAAAGAGGGGCTGGATCGCATCTTTCGCGAGGCGGGCTTCGAGTGGCGCGAGGCCGGTTGCAGCATGTGCTTGGGCATGAATCCCGACACGCTTTCGCCCGGCCAGCGCTGTGCCTCGACCAGCAATCGCAATTTCGAAGGCCGGCAAGGCAAAGGCGGCCGCACGCACCTGGTGTCGCCGGCCATGGCCGCCGCCGCCGCCGTGGAAGGCCATTTTGTCGACATCCGCGGCTGGAAATACAAGAAGTCGTAAGCGTTCTTCGCCGGCCGATCTGCATCGGTCCATTCTGTTGTGGGCCGCGCCCACCCTACTCGAGCAGTCACGAACTCATGCGATCATTCATTCGCCATCGCGGTCTGGTCCTGCCCATGGACCGGCCGAACGTCGATACCGATCAGATCATTCCCAAGCAGTTCTTGAAGCGGATCGAGCGCAGCGGCTTCGGCCAATTTCTGTTCTTCGATTGGCGATTTCGCGAGGACGGGTCCGACAATCCCGACTTCGAGCTGAACAAGCCGCAATATCGCGGGGCGAGCGTGCTGCTGGCCCGGCGCAATTTCGGCTGCGGATCCAGCCGCGAGCACGCGCCTTGGGCGCTGGAAGATCACGGCTTTCGCGTGCTCGTCGCACCCAGCTTTGCCGACATTTTCTACAACAACTCGTTCAAGAACGGCCTGCTGCCGATCCGCTTGAGCGAACAGCAGGTGGACGACCTGTTTCGCCGCGCCGCCCAGCATCCCGGCTACCAGCTCGAAGCCGATCTCGAGCAGCGCACGCTCAGCGATGATTTTGGGCTGAAGATTGAATTCGAACTCGACGAGTTCCGCCGCCAATGCCTGCTCAAAGGCCTGGACGATATCGGCCTCACCCTGGAGCAAGTCGATAAGATCAGCGAATACGAATCGGCACACGGGATCGGGGCATAGGCCCCACGCATCACCGTAGCCGTCTCGCTCCGCCGAGACGACAATAAGCAGCCGATCGGCTCGCGCTGGGAGCGATCAGCGGTATTTCCTTCATCCCGGCGGAGCGGGATGGCTACGATAGGGCTGCCTGATTGTTTGGGTCAGCGACTACTTCGATGCTCTTCATGCGAGGCTCTTTCATGCGTTGGCTATCTTGCACCGCGATGACGTTAATGGGCCTCGGTCTGATCGCCCGCTGCGACACAGCCCTGGCCGCGTCCGACGCCGCCGCGGCCGTGGCGATGGTCGAAAAACTCGGCGGCAGCGTCGCGAAGAACGACTCGGGCCAGGTCATTGCCATCGATCTGGCCGACCTGGAAGTCAACGACCAGGATCTGGCCGCGCTGGCGGCCCTGCCGGAGCTGGAACGCATCGAACTGTGGGGCGCCGGCATCACCGACGCCGGGCTCGACCATCTGATCCCGCTCACCCACCTCAAAAAACTCGTGCTCGAAAACACCGATATCACCGATGCGGCCCTGGCGAAGCTGGCGAAGATCCACTCGCTCGAATCGCTCAACCTGCGGCGCTGCTCGAACCTTACCGACGCGGCGCTGGAGCACCTCAAGCCGATGGCTCAACTCCGCGAACTGCACATTCTCTACAACAACTTTTCCGACGAGGGCGTAGCCCACGTGGCGGCTCTCACCGGCCTCAAAGTCCTCGACCTGCGCGGCTGTGTGCTGGTCACCGACGTGGGCCTGGAGCAGCTCAAAGGCCTGGTCGGCTTGCAAGTGCTCAAGCTCCGCGGCCCGCAAATCACCGACGAAGGGCTCAAGCTGCTCGAGCACTTGCCCAAGCTCAAAGTGCTCAACGTCGAAGATACGCAGTTGACCGATGCCGGCATGGCCTACCTGGAAAAACTTCGCGACTTGCGCGAGCTGGCCATCATGCGGGCCGATATCAGCGACGCGGGCCTCGAATCGCTGCGCGGCTTGACCCAGCTCACCAGCCTGCAACTGCGCGACACGCCGCTGACAGGCCCTGGCCTCGAAAACCTCGGCGGCCTGAAGAAATTGAAGACGTTGGACTTGAACGAAACGCAGATCGAAGATGCCGGCCTGCCGTGGCTGGCGCCGCTCGTGCAACTGGAGCGGCTCGAGCTATGGTTTACCAAGGTCACCGACGACGGGCTTGCCGGCCTCAAGCCGCTCGTACATCTCAAGCGGCTGAATCTCGACAACACCGGCGTCGGCGATGGTGCCGCCGCGCATCTGGCCGCGCTCAAGTCACTCGAGTGGCTGAACCTGGCGAACACGCAAGTCAGCGATGCCGGCCTCGCGCCGCTCAAGCAACTCGCCGGTCTCAAAGAGCTGACGCTCAGCTTCACCAAGGTCACCGATGACGGAGCGAAGGAGCTTGAGCAGGCAATGCCGGAGTTGAAGGTGACGCGGTAGGATGGGAAGTGAAAAGTGAAGAGTGAAAAGTGAAAAATGGAAATCCTGGGGGCCGCCCGCTCTTTTACGGCGCTGCTGGGCCGGCGGCGCGGGGGCGGTTGGAGAGGTTTAGGATCTTCTGCTTGAGGCCGCGGTAGCGGGGGTCGAGCTGTTCGAGGCGGTCGGCTGCGTCGGTCGCGTCTTTCCACTGGCGCCGCTCGATCAGCACGGTTACCAAGGCATACAGGCAATCGGGCGAAGTCGGGTCCAGTTCGGCCGCTCGCCGCAGGTGGTTTTCGGCCTCGGCCGGCTTGCCGAGTTTTTCCAGCGCGAGCCCTAGGTTGTATTGCATCCGCGGGTGGCGCGGCGAAAGCGCGACCGCCTTGGCTAGTGATTCGGCCGCCTCCGGCAGTCGGCCTTCCGATTCGGCCAGCAACAGGCCCAGCGAATAATGCCCCTCGTCCCACTTGGGCTCGAGTTTCACGACTTGCCGAAACAGCTTCTCCGCTTCGGCCGTGTTGCCCTGGGCATTCTCCAACTGCCCAAGTTGCACCCGGCCCTGGATGGCTTGCAGAGGAGTGGGGTGCAGCTCGATGGCCAGGCGGTACTGCCGGCGGGCTTCGTCAATCTGGCCCAGGTTCGAGTCGACCAGGCCGAGTGCCAGATGCGAGCCGGCATCGTCGCTCGTTTCTTTAAGTCCTTCGCGCCATTCGGCGAGCACAGTTTGCAGCTTCTTCCAGTCGTCTGGCTGAAAGCGATCGGCCGGCACGGCCGACAGCTCGCGGGCCGCATCGGTCCGCACCAGCCGAATCGGATCGTTGAGCTTCGGCAACAGTGCGGTTCGCAGCAGCTCAATTGCCCCGCTCTCGCGCTGCGGCGGCTGCATTTGCCGCACGGCCGCGGCCCGCACCAGCGGCTCGGGATCGTCGAGCGCTTGCTCGATGCCGGCAAGGCTCGCTGGCGTGCCATAACGGCCTAACAGGGCCACGGCACTGGCCCGTACGATCGGCCCGACTTGTTTAGCCTTCGGCAGCGACGGCCGATTGCGGGCCAGCTCCAGCAGAGCCGTTTCGACATGCGGATCGGCCTGCCGGCCGGCGGCAATCGCGCGGCCGTAATGCGGATCGGCCCGCCAATGGTCTCCAAACCACTGGTCGAGCGTGTCGATCGCCCATTGCGGCGACTTTTTTTCGTGGCACGCCTGGCAGGCGTTGGGCGTGCCCAGGTCGCGGGTCAGATCGGGCCGCGGGATGCGAATGCTGTGATCGCGGCGCGGATCGACCACCATGTATTTGCGCACCGGCATGTGGCACTCGACGCAACTCGAACCCTTGGAGCCGACGGCGTGATGATGGTGCGTGGGCCCGTCGTATTTGCCGGCCGTGTGGCAGCGCACACAGAGCTGATTTCCTTGGGCTCGCAGCCGCGAAGTATGCGGATCGTGGCAATCGGTGCAGCGGACGTTTTCGCGATACATCCGGCTCTGCAAAAACGAACCGTATTCGTAGTCCTCGTCGCGAATCTGACCATCGGGATAATAGATTTCGCCGTCCAGCAACTCGGGATCGTAGAAGTCGAGGAATTCGTCGCCGGGCTGATAACCACCGTGCATCACGCGGCGGCGGCTATGGCAGCGGGCACAGACGTCGATCTGCGCGCGGTTCGGCTGGTCCTTCATCTTCGCCAGGCCGTAGCCATAGTTGCGATCCCAGAACAGCGAGCGCTTTTCGGCCAGCTCGACGTGCAGGCTGCCCGGGCCGTGGCAATCTTCGCAACTGACGCTGATCTCGGAAAACGTGGTGTGGTAACTGTCGGTCTGAAGATCGTAGTTCTTTTTTAGATCCGTGGAGTGGCACTCCGCGCACATGTAGTTCCAGTTCTGCCCGGCCTTGGTCCAGTGCAGCCAATCGTCCGCCGGAATTTTTTCATTCGGGTGCAAATCGAACCAGCGCTCGTGCTCGGTGTCCCAGGCCACGCTCCACGACTGTACGCGGCCGCGCGGAAATTCGACCAGGTACTGCTGCAATGGGTGTACGCCGAACGTGTACTTGATCGGATAGGTCGCCGGCTTGCCGTCCGGGCCGTCGGTGGTGATGAAAAACTTGCCATCCCGGCGGAACATGCGGTTCTGGATGCCCAGGTGCGTGAGGTGCTGATCGTCAAAATTGCCTTCGACGGTTTTGTCCGTGGCCAGATCCATGGCCAGCGCGTGGTCCGAATCGGTCCACGAACGGAGCTGATCGGCGTGGCAGCGGGCGCAAGTATCGCGGCCGACGTAGCTGGGCTTGATGCCCGGCGGCAATGCGCTCCACCAATCAGCCGCGACACCGGCCGCGACGAGCGAGATCAGCACAACGGCCGCAATGGCCAGACGAGGTTTGATGCAGGGCACCTTCATTGAACCGGCCCCCCCGGCGATGCTTATCGCCGGGCGGCCGAAGTAGCCAGTTTGCCGGCGGGGTTCAAGCCGGCGGCCTTCCAGACCTGGTCGAGTTTTTCGCCCGCCAGCTTCACGATCGCATCGCGCCGCATGCCGGCCAGGCGGCTGACGTGCGGCAGCGGAATCACCGGGCCGTCGTAGCCCAACTCGGCAAGCATGGCCAACGCGCCGGCAGCATCGATCAGTCCGGTTTCGCCCGGCAAAACGCGGCTAGTCGCGGGCCATCCATCGGCGGCCGCGTCGTTGGCCGCATCGGCCAATTGCACCGCCACGATTTTGTCGGCCGAGAGCTTGCGAATCGCGTCGAGCGAACCGCCCGAGGCATACAGATCCCACAGGTCGAGCACGACGCCCACGTTGCGCGCGTTCAGCACGCTCAACAGCATTAGCAGTGCATCCAGCCCGCGAATGAACTCAAAAGCCTTGCCCTGCCGCACCTCGCTGGCGGCCTGGAAGCCCAACCCCAGCCGAATGCCCGAGGGTTCGACCAGCCGGGCGATTTCGGTCAGCCGGCTGCGGTGCAGTTCGAAATTCTGATGGAAGGGCCGGAAGTCGGAAGCGGGCGCGATCCGCACCAGCGCCCGCGTGCATTTCATTTCGGCCGCGGCCGTGGCCCAATCGGGCAGCCGCTGGATCTGGGTCCGAAACACATCGTCGTCGGCCTCGATATCCAGCGGCAGGTGAAAGCTGGCGATTTTCAGCTTCGCGCTGTCCAGCAGCCGGCGGGCCTTGGGCAGGCCCTGCGATTTGACCTGCTCGACGAAATCGACGAGATCCAGTTCGATGCCCTTAAAACCGTAGGAGAGCGCCAGTTCGATCAGCTCGCTCTGACCGCACGAAACTCCCAGCGCCTCCGCGCTCAGGCACTTAAACATCGACGCCTCAATAGTTTACAAGCACACAGACATGAACATCCGGCAGGCACCGCGCCGCAGAAGGTGCATTATGGCAAAACACGGCCGGCGATTCAAACGGCTATTCTTCTCCCGCCACGCAGGCGGCTAGCACCAGGTCGCCGGAGACGTTGAGCACGGTGCGGCACATGTCGAGCAAGCGGTCGATGCCGAGGATGATGGCGATGCCCTCGCCCGGCACGTTCACGCTTTTGAGCACCAGCACGACCAGCGGGATCGAGCCGCCCGGCACTCCGGCCGTGCCCACGCCGGCCAGAATCGACATCAGCACGACCGTCAGTTGCTGGGTGAACGAAAGATCGACGCCGAACGCCTGGGCCAGAAACAGCACCACGACGCCTTCGTACAGCGCGGTGCCGTTCTGGTTGCCGGTCGATCCGATCGTGAGCACGAACTGCGAAATCTCGCGCGGCAGCCGCAGCTTGTTCTGAGCCACGCGCAAGGCGACCGGCAGCGTGGCGTTGGAGCTGGACGTGCCGAAGGCTGTGAGCATCGCCTCGGAAATATCAGCATAAAACCGCCCCGGCCGGCGCCGAGCAAAGACCAGCAGCGCCAGCGGATAGACCACGGCCATTTGCACGGCCATGCCCGCCAGCACGGTCAGGGTGAACCAGGCGAGCGTCTTTAAAATGTCGAAACCCAGTCGGGCCGTCACCGAAAACACGAGGCAAGCCACGCACAGCGGGGCCAGCCGCATGGCGAAGCCGATGATCGTCATCGACACGTCGAACAGGCCTTCTAGAAATCGCACCATGGTCTCGCCGCGCGTGCCGGTCATGCTCAACGCGGCGCCGAACATGAGCGAAAAGAACATCACCGCCAGCATGCCGCCGCCGCGCGACGTGCCGCTGAGCGCGCCGACCATTTCTTCCAGTGGGTTCTCGGGGATGATGTCCAGCAGCGTCTGGGCCACGCTCTTGGCCTGGGCCGCGCGCTGAATTTGCACCTCGGCATTGCCGTGATACTGTTCGCGCAGAGCGGCCCGCTGCTCGGGCGGCAAGCGCTCGCCGGGCCGAATCCAGTTCACCAGCGCCAGGCCAATGCCCACGGCCAGCGACGAGAGCAGCAGCGTCAGCAGCAGGGTGCGCAGGCCGACGCGACCCACGCGGCGCAAATCGCCCAGTTCGAGCACGCCCAGCGCCAGGGCGGAAAACACCAGCGGCACGACCACCATCAGCACCAGGCGCAAAAAGACCCGGCCCAGAGGGTCGGCAATTTCGAGGGCAAAGCGGCTGATTCCCTGCTCCACGGCCGCGGCATCCGAGCCGAGCAGCCGGGCGATATGGCCGGCGATCGGCGGCGAGCCGGCCGCATTAGCCGCCAGCCCGGCAGACACACCCACGACCAGCCCGAGCAGGATCTTGAGGTGCAGCGGCACGTGGCGGCGAGGCTCGGCCGGGCTGGCGGCCGGCGGCGCAACGTCGGGCGGGGGGGGCGGTTCTGGCACGTCCATCAGTTGGTCGCAAGCGTCCCAGTTGTCGGGTCGTCACGGGTATTTCCGCAAGCTGGCGGTGGCCAGTTTACTCTCCCCCCCGCCGAACCGATATGTCGGCCCCTGCGCAGGGGCGATACAATCGGGTTTTGGGCAGCCCGCCATACGCTTGCTTCCGCCGCCGCACGAATCCACGGAGTGCTCGCTTGTTTACCTGGTTGATCGAACAGTTGAAGTGGCTCATCAGCCTGAAGGACCTGGAAAATGTCCGTCAGTTGGTGAACCTGGGCGGCCCGTGGTGGATCAGTTACGCGATTCTTTCGGCGGTCATCTTCAGCGAGACGGGATTGCTGGTCGGCTTTTTTCTGCCCGGCGATTCGCTGCTGTTCGCGGCCGGATTTCTATCGAGCCAGAGCGTGTTTTCGCCCGACATGAGCCCCGGAGGCAACCTGCTGACGCTCAACGCGTGTTTGGCCACGGCGGCCGTGCTGGGCGACGCGGTGAATTACTACGTCGGCCTGCAAATGGGCCAGCACGTGCTGGAGCGCGGGCGGCTGCGCTTCGTCAAGCACGACCACCTGGTCGCAGCCCAAGAGTTCTACGATCGGCACGGAGCGATGGCCATTATCCTGGCCCGGTTCGTACCGGTCGTGCGCACGTTCACGCCGTTTGTGGCGGGCGTGGCCCGGATGAGCTATCGGCGCTTTGCGATTTACAACCTGATCGGCGGCGTGGGCTGGGTGGCGTCGATGTCGGTGGCCGGTTATTGGCTGGGGCAGATCCCGATCATTGCCAAAAACTTTGAGTTGGCGGTGCTGGCCGTAGTGATCGTCAGCGTGTTGCCAGTCGTGTTTGGCGTGGCCCGCAAATGGCGGCAATCGCTGGCGGCCAGGCGGCGCGTGCCCCTGGTGGCCGAGCCGGCTGCTGAGTTGGGCGACGGCTAATCGCACGCCGATCGTCGTAGCGGAAGTCGTGAGACTTCCGGCCGGTCGGTGACGCCTCGGAATTCTCACAAATTCCGCTACATCGGTTACCGGTGATAAATCGACGATCTTACGCGACGGTGTTGATCCCCGAACCGGCCGGCAGATTCGAAAGCAACTGCGCGAGCGAGTTTGCATCGCCGCCTTGTGTCGAGCTGCCCAGCGTGCCAGTCGAGACCTGCGAAGAATCCTGCCCGGCAGCCTGCAAAAGGCTTTCGAGCAGCGCCTGGACCGACGATGAACTGGACGATGAAGTCTCAGAGCCGGAGGTGCCGGAACTCGTCGAGCTGCTGGACTGGACGCCTCCGTCGCCATGATGATGGCCGCCGCCACCGTGGTGATGGCCGCCGCCTTGTTTCAATTGTGACGGATCGATGCCATTGGCCTGCAGCGTGGTGTTGATCGCGGCTTGAATCGCTTGCAGCACATTGGCCGAAGAATTGGCGTTGGCAGAGCTATTGGAACCGGACGTGCTCGACGCGTCGGAATTGTTCGAGGTCGAGGAATTGGTCGAGGTGCTGCTGCCCGTGAAGTTTTGCAAGGCCGCCATCACGGCCGAGGCAAGCTGTTGCTGCAGCGTGGCGGTGCTTGAGCTGCTATCGCCCGGAGAGGCGGCAGCGGCGCTGGACGAGCTGCTCGCGGTCGAGCTGCCCGGCGGCTGGGCGCCGCTGTTTTCGAGCTGCTGAATGTATTGATAGATCGCGCTATTTGAGCTACTAACGCCAGATATACCAGACACGGTTCGCACCCTCCGCGCGTGAATCTCGAAATGGTTGACGCACCACGCACGCCCGCCGACCGCCTGCCGATATAGATCGGACGTTCGGATAAGACGGCGGTAGAAGAACCGTTACAATGTGTCCATCTTGACTTTGGCACCCGCCGGAGTGGGCATCTTTCGCTGAACATTTTGCTGGCATCGCTATCGAAAACCCGCACAATTGCCGTTCTTTGGCCGGCTCGCGGACGAGCCGTTTCTTACCCGTAACCAAAACCGGCTGAAATCAGGAGTCGCCCGGTGTTGAATTCCAAACCGACCGCTCTGCTGGCCAGCGCTCGGCGCGAGGCCCTCGTGGCCATCGCGGCTTGGCTGGTCGCATTGCTTTATTCGGTGGGCTATTGCTATCGGCACGGCTACGAGCGGTCGCCCGAGAACCTCTCGTTCGTGTGCGGCATTCCCGACTGGACGTTCTGGGGCATTGTCGTGCCCTGGGTGTCATGCTTCTTGTTCTCGGTGTGGTTTGCGCTGGGCTACATGCGGGACGCGCCCCTGTCAGACGAGGACAACTCGCCGAAAGAGGATGATGGTGGCTGAAGCCTTGCCCGACGTGGGCTTGGGCGTGCTGGCGGCCCTGGTCCTGGTGATTGTGGTTTCGGCCTGGCTGGGCGGAATGGCCCAGCGGGTGGTCGAGCGCGGCTCGTTTCTGCAAGGCTACTTCCTGGGCAACCGCGGCTTGGGCGTGTGGACGATGGCCCTGACGGCCACCGTCCAGAGCGGCGGCACGTTCATGGGCTTTCCTTCGCTGGTCTACAGCCACGGCTGGATCGTGGCTCTGTGGATCGCCAGCTACATGCTGGTGCCGCTCACCGGCTTTACGGTTCTGGGCAAGCGCTTTGCCCAGCTCTCGCGCCTCACCGAAGCGCTGACCGTGCCGGACTTGTTCCGCAATCGTTTTGATCGCCCCGCCGTGGGCCTCGTGGCCTCGCTGCTGATCATGTTCTTCCTGTCGTTCATGATGGTGGCCCAGTTCAAAGCCGGCGCGATCGTGATGAAGCTCGCGCTGCCGCACGCGATCAGCGGAGCGGGCAGTTTGGCGCTGGCCGAAGACGTGGCCGGGCCGGTCTCGCTGCTGGGCCGCGGCTACTATATCGGCCTGGCTGTGTTCTCGATCACCGTCGTGGGCTACACGCTGTTCGGCGGTTTTCTGGCCAGCGTCTGGACCGACTTGTTCCAAAGCGTGCTGATGCTCATCGGCGTGCTGCTGCTGTTGTTCCTGGCCGTGCCCGCCGCCGGCGGGCTCGAGCACGCCACGCGCGAGGCCATCCGCCAGACCGGACCCGGCTTCGCCGCCGGGCCGGGCTATTCGCCGGGCGGCGGCGAGTTTTTGCCGCTGGGCCTGGCCGTGTCCATGTTTTTTGTGTGGATCTTCGGCGGCATCGCGTCGCCGGCCAGCATGGTGCGCGTCATGGCCTGCAAAGACACGGCCACGCTCCGCCGCTCGATCGTCGTGCTAGGCGGCTACAACCTGCTGATCTATCTGCCGCTAGTGGCCATCTGCGTATCGGCCCGCGTGCTGATCCCCAATCTGCCGCCCAGCCACTGCGACGAAGTGGTGCCGCGCATGGCCCTGCTGACCACAAGCCACTTGCCCGGCGGCACGATCTGGGCCGGGCTGATTCTTTCCGCGCCGTTTGGCGCCGTGATGGCCACGGTGAGCGCCTACCTGGTCGTAATCGCCTCGGGCCTGGTACACGACGTATATCAACGTTTCCTCAACCCGCAGGCCAGCGAGACCCAGTTGCGCCGGCTAACGTACCTGGTGATGATCGCCGTCGGCTGCGTGGCGCTGGTCGCCAACATCAATCCCGTGCAGTACCTGCAAGCCCTGGTCGTGTTCTGCACGTCCAGCGGCGCTGCGGCTTTTTTGGTGCCGGCGCTGATGGCCGCCTATTGGCGCCGGGCAACGGCCGCCGGCGCAATTTCCGCCATGCTGGGCGGTTCGCTCACCGTGCTTTCGCTTTCGGCCTTGGGCTGGTGCCAAGGACTGCTCGCCCAGCGCGGCTGGATGCCGCCGCCCGCGGCCATCGGCCAGGCCACCAGCTTCCGTCCGTTCTTCCTGCTCGGCCTCGAACCCGTCGTCTGGGGCCTGGCCGTCTCAGCGGTACTGGGCGTGGGCATCAGTCTCTGCACACGACCACCGCGAGCGGAGCTGATCGAGAAGCTGTTTGGGAAGTGAAAAGTGAATAGTGAAAAGTGAAAAATGAAGGATCGCCCTCCGGCGCTGCATCCCCACTGTTCACTTTTCACTTCCTTCCCTTTTCCAGCACAAAGCGAAACACCGTGCCGGTGGCGTCGTTGAAGTAGCGCCAGGCGGAAGCGAAAAAGACGAGGTAGCGATTGTAGGTCTGCACGCTGACGATTTTCAGCGCTTGCTCGCGGTGCTCGACCAGCCGCTCGAACCAGGCCCGCAAGGTCGGCCGGTAGTCGTGTACCGACGTGTGCGTGATTTGGAAGCCGGTCGCCTCGAAACTCCGCCGGTGAAAGCGGTACGACGAGTTCACCGCGCCGGGAAAGAATAGCTGGCTGATCACGGCGCTGGCGGGCAGTGGATTGCTGAACCTGCACAAGAAGTGCTGCACCAGCCGGCCGCCCGGCTTGAGCGCGCGATACAGCTTCGCCAGCAGCGGCCCGATCTCGTGCGGCCGCACGTGCTCCCACGCCCCGATCGAATAGATCTTGTCGTAAAACCCGGCCGGATAATCGGCCGTAATGAAGTTCTCGAGCTTGACCTGAAAACCATTGTGCTGGGCGTTGTAGTCGAATTGCTCGCGCGAGAGCGTGTAGCCGTGCAGGTGGTCCTTATCGCCGATGGCTTCCAGGATGCGTTTGAGCATCGGTCCCCAGCCGCAACCGAGCTCGAGAATCTCTTCGCCTGGATGCGGGTCGATCAGCCGCAACAAATAGTCGGCCTTCTTCACTTGGGCTTCTTCCAGGGTTTCATTCCCCTGCACGAAGTCGGCGCACGAGTAAAACATGTAGCGCCGATCCAGGAACAACTCGTAAAACGCGTTGGACACGTCGTAGTGCTCGACGATCCCCAGCCGGACATCCTCCCGCTGCTTGCGCGCCACCAGCCAGGCCCTGGCAAACTCGGGCGGGTAGTGCTCCGAGATCCATCGCACCGCCGCGGGCGGCTCGCGCGTGATCTCGGTCCACGTCGCCGCGGCATCCAAGGGCTGCGGCGAGTTGATCAGATATTTGAGGTAACCATACGACAAGCCGTAGGTCGCGGCATCGCCTAGTAGTTGGAGTTCACGTTTCATCGAGCAACCTTTTCGTGTACCGTAGCGATCTGCCCCCCGCCGCACGACGTTGGCATCGTTACTGGGCAACGCGACGAACGCAAGACCCCCCGGCAATGGCCCGTGGTCAGTTGTCCGTTGTCAGTGGGGGTGCTGTCTTGACGCAGGCAAAGTCATGATCGCTTATGACCCTGGCCGATTACTGACTCGCGCGGCGCTTTCGATTGCGGTGATCGGCCTACACTGGTTGTGCAACTGCCAACCGGCTCGGGCTGAGATCGATTGGAAGCCGCCGCGGACTTGGGTGTTTGCCGTCGGCCTGCTCGAGTGGCAGCACAGCGACCTGTATCCGCCCTTTCCCGACGATCAGCCGAATCGCTGCGATCGGCGGCTGGTTCAGCGGTTCAAAATCGCGGGTGTGCCGGCCGAGCGGATTGTCTATCTCGAAGATCGCCAGGGGACCAAAGAGCGGATTGAGCGCGAGTTGCTGGCTCAACTCGCAAAATCGCAGCCTGGCGACATGTTCGTCTTTTATTTTGCCGGACACGGCACGCGCGATACCAAGACGCACCAGACGTACTTCGCCAACTACGACGCTGGCGAAACGTGGGCGAGCCATTGGGCCGTCAGCTCGATTTTCGACGTCCTCGATCGGCACTTTCGCGGTGATCGCGTGATCATGATGGCCGACTGCTGCCACAGTGGCGCGCTCTATGACGAAGCACAGCGGCGCAAATCGAAGTTGTCGTTCGCCTGCCTGACCTCCGCCTATTCGCACAACAGCTCGACAGGCGCTTGGACCTTTACCGACGCGCTCGTCAAAGGCTGGAGCGGCGATGCCATGGTCGATGCCAATGGCGATGGCCAGGTGGCATTGAAAGAGCTGGCCCGCTACGCCGAACTGGACATGGCCTTCTTCGAACAACAGAAGTCGATGTTTCTCTTGACCGGTGACTTCGATCCGAACATGCGGCTGGCCGAGACTAAGGGGACGCACGCGCCGGGCACCGGCCGGCGCGTCGAGGTCCAGTGGAAGCAGAAGTGGTGGCCGGCCCAGGTCATCGCCCTGGATGGGGACCGCTCGAAGATTCATTACGCCGGCTTTGACGCCACGTGGGACGAATGGGTCACGCCCGACCGGCTGCGAGCCTACCGCCCGCAAACGCTTCCCGTGGGCACGCGGGTGAGCGTGCTGTGGAGCGGCGACAACAAGCGCTATCCGGCCGTCGTGGTGGCAAGCTCCAATGGCCTGCACAAGGTGCATTACGACGGCTATTCCAGCCAATGGGACGAATGGGTCGGCATCAAATCGATCCGCAAGCTGCAACCGTAGGGCCAAATCACGCCCGGCGCCATCCCTGTATGCTTGGCGCGGAAAAACGGCTAGAATTGGCGTTTCACGATCTTCCATGCAAAGGAGCGAGTTATCGGAAAGCAACAGAACACGATGGAAAAGAAGCTACGGGAACAGGCCAAGAAGCGCAAGTCGAACGACAAGCGGCTCAAGCGTCAGGCGCGGAAGGACAAGCCGGCCGAACCCCAGCACGAGCAAGTCGATCCCATGCCGGGCTGAGTGCAAGTGCCCGTTCTGGGCCGTGAGAGGTGCTGGTTCGATGTTTGCGATGCAAGTGAAGCGTCGGCGGCCTGCGCGAGCCTTCGTGGTGGCGGCCGTGCTGGGGATCGCCGGCAGTGCTTTTGGCGCTTTCGGCGGCAGCGCTTTCGCCGGCGGCCCGGTGCCGATCATTTTTGACACCGACATCATGAGCGACGTCGATGACGTCGGCGCGGTGGCCGCCTTGCATGCTCTGGCCGATGGGGGCGAGGCCCGCATCCTGGCGATGGGCGTGTGCGTCAAAAATGCCTGGAGCCCGCTCTGCCTGGATGCCTTGAACACCTACTTCCAGCGCGCGGACATTCCGCTGGGCGTGGTTAAAGGCCCAGCGCACACCGGCGCGTCGAAGTATGCCCAAGGGATTGCCGAAGAATTTCCGCACGCGTTAAAATCGGCGGATGACGCGCCGGACGCCGTGCTCGTTTACCGGAAAGTGCTGGCCTCGCAGCCCGACCACAGCGTGGTCATGGTGAGCGTGGGCCAGTTGACCAATCTGCGAAACTTGCTGAAATCCGGTCCCGACTCGTCCACCAGCCTGGATGGCGTGGAATTGGTCAAGACTAAGGTGCGCGCGTGGGTCTGCATGGGTGGGATCTTCCCCAAGGGCCAAGAGTTTAACCTGGTCAAAGATGGCCCGGCCGCACGCTATACCGTCGAGCATTGGCCGACGCCGGTCGTCTTTAGCGGTTGGGAAATTGGCGACCAGATCATGACCGGTGCGCGGCTGGCCGAAGTGCCCAAGCAGTCGCCGGTGCGCCGGGCCTACGAACTCTACAATGGGTTGCACAACCGCCAGAGTTGGGACCAAACGGCGGTGCTCTACGCCGTGCGCGGCCTCGATGGCGGGCTGGCCGACTACTGGCTCCGTCAATCGGATGGCACACTGCACGTCAAGCCGGATGGCGGCGACACCTGGTACTCATCGACCAGCCAGGGCCAGTCGTATCTTGTAAGAAAGATGGCGCCCGAAAAGATCGCCGCCGTCATCGAATCGCTGATGCTGCACGCGCCCGGCACATGAATTTCGCCCAATTACTCGTGCGGAATGTCTGTCGGCGCAAGCTGCGTTCGGTATTCACCTGCTTGGGCGTGGCGCTGGCAGTGGCCACGACCGTGACCTTGGTGGGCTTTTCGAGTGGCTTGCAGCGCTCGACTGCCGAAGCCTACGAAGGACGCGGCATCGACCTGGTCGTCGTGCGCACAGGCGTCACGCAGCGGCTGACCAGCAGCCTCGACCAGTCGATCGGCCGGCAGTTGCGGTCGGTGCCCGGCGTGGACGACGTGAATCCCAGCCAGACCGATCTGATCTCATTCGGCGAAGGCAGCCTGGTGGGCATTCCGGTACACGGCTGGCCGGTCGATGGCTTTGCAATGCGTTCGTTGACGATCACTTCCGGCCGGCTGCTAAGCGAGCGAGACGCCGACGGAATTCTTTTAGGCGAGAGCCTCGCCGCCAGCCTCAATAAGCGCATCGGCGATCAGGTGGAGGTCGAACTCAAGCCGTTTACGGTCGCCGGCATTTTCGCCGGGATCAACGTCTACGACAACATGACGGCCGTCTCCCGGCTGGCCGACTTGCAAACCCTCATGGACCGGCCAGGCGAGGTGACCGAGTTTCAGGTGAAGCTCGCCCCGCGGGTCTCGAGCGATCGGTCGGCGGCCGATCGGGTTCGTCAGCTCATCGAGCACCTGCATGACGCCGAGGGCCAGCCGCTGGGGATCGCCGCCTTACCCGCCCGGCAATTCGTAGAAAACAGCACCGAGATGGGGCTGGCCCGGGCCATGGCCTGGGGCACGTCGGCCTTGGCGATGATCATTGGCTCGCTGCAGGTGCTTAACACGATGCTCATGTCGGTGTTCGAGCGCGTACACGAAATCGGCGTGCTTAAGGCGCTGGGTTGGTCGACGAGCCGGGTGGTCCGTATGATCGTGGGCGAAGCGCTCGCGATTTGCGGCATCGGAGCTTGCGTCGGCGTGGCGCTGGGCGTGGGAATCGTGCGCGGACTCAGCGCGACTGCCTGGCTCGGCGGTTTGCTGCGTCCGGAGGTGGCACCGCCGGTGCTCCTGGCCAGCGTTGGGGCGGCGCTGGTAATCGGGGCTTTGGGCGGCTTTTATCCTGCTTGGCGCGCGGCCAAGGTATCCGTATTGCAATCGCTCCGCTATGAATGATTCGTCCCCTTCCATCGACCGTCCGGTGTTGCTGCAGGTCGAGCACGCGAGCCGGCTTTATCCCGACGGAAACGTAACGGCACTGCGCGACGTTTCGCTCACCGTGCATACGGGCGATTATCTGAGCATCATGGGCCCCAGCGGCAGTGGCAAGAGCACACTGCTGAACCTGATGGGCGCCATCGACGTGCCGACCAGCGGCGAAGTCTACTTCGAGGGGGAATCGCTCGCACCCCAGCGCCGGCTGCACAAAATCCGCGCGCACAAAATTGGCTTCATCTTCCAATCGTTCCATCTGCTGCCCACGCTCACCGCCTTGGAAAACGTGCAAATCCCCATGTTCGAAGGCTCGTTGTCGGCACGGCAGCGGCGCGCACGCGCCGGAGAATTGCTCGAGCTGGTGGGATTGGCCGAGCGGATGCACCATTTGCCCGCCCAGTTATCCGTGGGTCAGCGGCAGCGCGTGGCCATTGCCCGCTCGCTGGCCAACGATCCGCCGTTGCTGCTGGCCGACGAACCCACGGGCAATCTCGACTCGCGCTCCGGCGGCGAAGTGCTCGACCTGTTCGACCGGCTGCATCGCCAGGCCGGCCGCACCCTGGTGGTTATTACCCACAGCCAGGAAGTTGCCGAGCGGGCCGAGCGCATCGTCCACGTGCGCGATGGACAAATCGTTTCGGAGAACGGCCAACCATGCGCGCGCTAACGATGGTTCGCAAGAATCTCTGGCTGCGCCCGGTGCGCAGTTGGCTGACCATCGCAGGTTTGGCCATTGCCGTGGGCGCGATCGTCTCGCTCGTGGGAATCGCCCAGCGTTTCGAGCAGGCGTTTCTCGAACTCTACAATCGCCGCGGCGGCGACCTGGTCGTGCAGCGGGCCGGCGGGGCGATGCAACTGGCCAGCGGCATCGACCAGCGGGTCGGGCAGCGCATTCGCAGCTTGCCGCACGTGCAGCAGGTGATCGGCTCCCTGATGGACATGGTCGCGTTCGAGCAGTCCGATTTGTTTGCGGTGATCGTCAACGGCTGGGAGCCCGACAGCCCGGTGCTTTCCGCCGTGGACACGGTCTCCGGCCGCCGGTTGCGAGCAGGCGATCGGCAGCGCGTGATGCTCGGCAACGTGCTGGCCGCAAACCTGGGCAAGCACGTCGGCGACCGCATCGAACTGTATGGCGAACCGTTCGAAGTGGTCGGCATCTTCGAGAGTTTCAGCATCCTCGAAAGCGGGGCCGTGTTCGTCCTTCTGGACGAGCTCCAGCGGCTGATGCACCGGCCCAACCATGTGACGGGCTACCTCGTCGAGGTCGATAAGACCGGAGGTCAAAACACCGTCGAGCAGGTGCAACGGCAGATCGAAGCATTCGGTCCGCAAATCTCGGTGCTGCCCACGGGCAGTTTCATCAAAAGCATTGCCCAGATCAAAGTCGTGCGCGCCATGGCCGACGTCACCTCGCTGGTGGCGATCGTGATCGGAGCGCTCAGCGTTGCCAATACGATGACCATGTCCGTGCTCGAGCGCCGCGCGGAAATCGGCATGCTGCACGCGGTGGGCTGGCGGCCTTCGCGCGTGCTCACGTTGATCTTGTTGGAATCGTTGCTGCTGTGCGTGGTGGGCGCAGTGGCCGGATGCCTGCTGGGGCTCGTCACGATCAAGGCGATGGCCCACATCTCGGCGTTGTCCGGCCTGGTCGACGGTCGCTTGAGCGCCAGCATCTTGCTCGATGGCTGCCTGTTGGCCCTGGCGGCCGGCATGCTGGGGGCCCTTTATCCCGCCTGGTGGGCGATGCGTCTGACGCCGCTAGCCGCGCTGCGGGCCAAAACCTAAGTGCCGGGCGCCCGCGCGGCGGATCAACCGCTGGATCATGGCCCGCTCACGCGACGGCGAAACTTTCGCACGCCGTCCTGGCAGACGATCGGCAGCTTCGAACGCAACAGGTTCGCGCCGTTGAACCACTCGGGCAATTCGTCAAATACCAGGTGATACTCGACAAACACCGCACCCGCCGGATCGGCCAGTCGCGTAGCTTTGACATAGCCGCCGGCCGAGTCGTAAGGCCGCGGCTCGCCGACTTGCAACCGGCCGGAGTCGTCACGCTCGACCGAGCGCCAGCTATTGGCAAACTGGCGGTCTGCGTCGAAGCGTGGATCGATCGCCATAGCCACCAGCACGGAATCGGCAGCCCGCGTTTGGTAGCCGCGCAAGGCGGTTTGCAACCGCACCCGATCGAACAAATCGATCGAGCCGAAAAAGAAGCGCTCGTTTGTGGCCGGCACAATGTTGCGGCTCGACAATTCGGCCGGCGAAAGCGCGACCAATTGCAGTCCGTTGTCGGCCGTGTTGGGCTTTGCCTCGGCCTCGAATTGCTGACGGAGGAACTCTGCGTCGGCAATGCGCGTCAGGTCGGCGTAGACGACAAACCACAGGTCGACGCGGCGGCCGGTCGACGCTCCCGAATCGGTCTTCACATCGCTCAGTTTCAACACCATCGGCGCGAGCACGCTCTTGCGCACCAACGCTTCGAAACTGTGCCCGGCGTCGGTAATCGTGCCGATCGCCTGGCGCTGGGCGGCGGCGTCGAGCCCGTCGGGCAAAGTCGGCGCAGGCAATTGCACGGATGAACCGGCAACCAGTCGCACCCCGGAAGTGGTCAACTGCCGGTAGATCGGGTTTTCGTCGGCCGCCGCCGGGGCGCACACAGCCGAGGCGCACAGAGCCAGCACGCCAGCCGTCGCTGCAAAGGTTCTCAACTTCACTTGCCTCCCAACTTCTCAAGCGTCGGATCGAGCTGCCAGAGGTACAGGAACGTCGGAAGCCGGCTGCGATCCAAACCTGGAATGCTGGCCGGGATCAGACCGTTCTGCCAAGGAACATTCGGCGTGACGGCATACACGGAGGCGGCACGGTCCTCCGGGCGGTGATAGATGGTGACGGTCGCGCGCGTCCGGCCGGCGGCTCGGGCTGCCATTTCGATCGCGTCGTTCAGGTACCCGACCGAATCGATCAAGCCGCGATCGAGCGCCTGTTCGGCGGTAAACACCCGGCCGTCGAAGTTCGCCGCGTCCGGCTGAATGCCGGGCCTGGCCTCGCGCACGACCCGGCGAAACCGCTCGTGGAATGAGTCGGCCATGGTTTGCAGCAGTTGCCGATCTTCAGGCTCGAGCGCGGCCACCGGCGACCCGACGTCGATCTTTTTGCCTGACTTGATCGGCACTCCGACCACGTTGAACTGCGCCATCGTGTCTTGCATGTTGTACAGATTGAGGATCACGCCGATGCCGCCGACCACGCTCGTGGGATGAGCCACAATCTGGTCGGCTGCCGTAGCCAGATAGTAAGCGCCGCCGGCGCCCACGTCGAGCAGGCAAGCGATTACCGGTAAATGGGTTTGCCGGCGGAAGGTACACAAATCGTGCCACATCATATCGCTGGCCGTCACGCCGCCGCCCGGGCTATTGATGCGGACCACGACCGCCACGATGCCCGGGTCGCCGGCAGCCTGGTCGAGCCGTTCGCGAAACAGCGAAACTGGATTTTCGCCCATCGAGCCGACGCCGGTGAAATCCGTGTTCAGCAAGATGCCGTCCACGTCGATCACCGCCACCCGCGGCAGGCAGGCATTTGCAGTTTCGGGTGGAACGGACATCGGCACGAGCGGGTTGGTCGACGTCGGCGGGATCGTGGCGCGCACGTCGGCGTCGGCCAGAATGTCGCCATCGGCGAAGAGGCGCAATGGCTGATGCATGCACCCGAGGGTACAGGCAAGCGCCATCAACATCGCCATGCGCACAAGCACGTTGGCCTTTCCCGCGAGCGCCAGAAACCGCTAGATTTGGATGGCGATGCCGGACAGGGCATGCCACGGTTTTGTACCAGAAATGGCAGCGCAGCCGACGGTAGACGACCGCGGCGGCTGGCAAAGCTTACACTCGGTCGGCCAGCGAACGCCAGAGAGAATGGTCGCCCGGGCGCTACGCCCCGCCCGAATCGAGCGATTGCAAACCCGGCATGGCATCGCCGGCACGCTGGTAGCACCAGCGAAAGATGTTCTGCGCCGATCCGCGACGCACATGGTCGATGGTCGCCGCAGCTAGCAGCAAGCGGGGGCGGCCGACGAGTTTGGCCCAAAAGCGAGCCAATTCGATCGACCCACCAAACAGCCGGTCCCAGGCTTGGTCGTAAGCTTGCTGCGCTGCTGGCTTCAGTGCGGGCTCTCCGTGGTCCGTCAGCGCGCGATATGCCAGGTCGACCGACGCGAGCCCCATCAACATACCCTGGCCGGCCAGCGGTTCGATCGTGCCGCGGGCGTCGCCGATATACAGCACGCCGGAATAACTCGGCCTGGCCGCCTGCGTCTGCACGCGCGGCACGGTCCACCAGCAACTGCCTTCGGCCATTACGTGGCGCTGCAGGGCCGGGTGATCTCGCGTCCACGCTTGCAGAGCCGGCTTGAGGCCTCCGGCCGCTTTGATCATTCGGCCAGGAATCACGCCGCAAAGGTTCAACGATCCAGCACCGACGGGAGCGACACCGAGATAGCCCTGCGGCAGGCTGAACATGCCCAATTCGTCGCGGTGCACAATCGGATCGGTGGGGTTTTGTTCCACGTGTCGCTTGAAACCGACGCGCGGCTGCCCGCGGCGAGTGATGCGGCCGGTCTTTCGCACCACGATCGACTCGCGACCATCGGCCGCGATGGTTACCGCGGCGCGAAAGCGCAAGTCACCGGACTCGACGCCGCAGATTCGGTCCCCCTCGATCAGCACGTCGCGAATGCGGCAGTCGGGAAAAAATGCGACTCCCGCGTCGATGGCGACTTTGACGAGTTGCTCGTCCAGCGTGTGGCGGCTGATGGCGATCGTCTCGCCGTGGCCGGCCGCCACCGGCGCGCTCAATCGCGATCCATTGCCAAGGACCAGCGATACCGTATTTAGCGAAACAGCGCCATCGACGACCGACTGCCTAACGCCCCAGGAGGCGAAGAGTTCTTGCGCGCGGCCATCGAGATGCTCGCCACAAACTTTTTGCCGTGGAAACGACGCGGCATCGATCAGTGCCACGCGCCAGCCGCGACGCGCCAATAAGGCGCTTAGGCAGGCCCCGGCAACGCCAGCGCCTACGATCACGGCATCCCAGCGTCGTTCCATTGGTGCCACCCGCCCCAAAGATGGTCTTGCGCCTGAGAGGGCGAATTGCACGGCTCGCAGTCGGAACGAGCGGGCCAGCACTTCCCAGACAATGCGCTGGAGAACAACGCCTTACACGATATCAGGTCTACGGCGTGACGCAAAAGAAATAAGCTGACCGAAGGTTCGTACCGCGGACTTTGTCGCCTTGGCAATGTTGCCGTGCTAGAATCCGCGTCACCGCGTCGGGTGCAAGCCCGCTGGAGTTGCTGCCCGCAATCGCGCAAGTGGCCTCGTTTCTTCTTTCGACCGAGAACCTCGCACATGATTGCTTGCTCTACCGTCACGAAGACCGAGATTCGCCGGCACTACGACTGGGCCACGCCGTTCTATCGGCTGTTGTGGGGTGCCCATATTCATCACGGCCTATGGGAAGCGGACGAAACGCCGCGGCAAGCTCAGCATCAACTGATCACGTCGATGATCCAGCGCGCCGGAGTGATTCCCGAAACGCGCGTGCTTGACGTGGGCTGCGGCATGGGCGGCTCGTCCATCGAGTTGGTCAAGCTGGCGCGCTGCCACGTGACGGGCGTGACGCTCAGCCCGGTGCAGCAAGTCTGGGCCAGTTCCAGTGCCCGCTGGCAAGGCGTCGGCGACCGGGCGCGATTTCTCTGCGAAGATGCCGAAGCCGTGCAGTTTCCGCGCGAGTCGTTTGACGTGGTCTGGAGCATCGAGTGCACCGAGCACTTGTTCGACAAGGCCAGCTTCGTCCGCTCGGCGGCCGAGTGGCTTGTGCCCGGCGGCCGGATGGCGATTTGCGCCTGGTTGGCCGGCGAGGATGATCTGGACGCGGCCCGTGCCCAGCAGGTCGACGCGGTGTGCGAAGGTTTTTTGTGTCCCTCGCTGGGTTCGGCCGAAGATTATCGGCGTTGGGCCCAGGCCGCCGGACTGGTCCCGCGCTCGTGGGACGATTGGACCGAGCAGACCATGCGCACCTGGGAGATTTGCCAGTCCAGAGTCAAACGGTCGGGCGTGCGCTGGTTGGCCCAAATCATGCCTGCCATGGCGCGGTTTCTCGACAGCTTCGAAGTGATTCTCAATGCGTATCGGACACGGGCCATGCGTTACGGCTGCATGGTCTTCGAAAAACCCGCTGCATGAAGCGATGGATTCCACCGCAGGAGGCCCGCGATGATGTTCGTTCTCAATCCGGTCCGCGTGATCGGCTGGTTGGCCGTGATTGCGATTGGCTCTGCGCTGGCGGCCGAGGCCATGGCCCAGTCGGGCAGCATCGACACGACGCGCAGCCGTGTTTACGTATATGTCGGCAAGACCGGGGCCGGTCACGCGCACGGCGTCGAAGGGACGTTGGCCGGCGGAGAACTTCATCTCGGCGGTACGTCGCCCGCCGGCAATCTGACGTTCGACCTAGGCAAGTTCGCGGCCGATACGCCGGCCGCGCGGCAATTGTTCAAGCTGCCCGGCGAAACCGACGCCAACACCCGTGGCCAGGTAAGCGCCAGCATGCTCGGCGAGAGTGTGTTGAACGTCAAGAAGTATCCCACCGCTCGGTTCGTCGTGAAGCGCGTACAAGCACTCGGCCCGACGGGGCCAGGGACCGCGCGCTATCAACTCGAAGGCGAATTGACGCTGCACGGCGCACAACAACCGCTGACGATCGTGGCCACTGCCGACGCGCTCGAGGGCATGACGCGGCTGCGCGGCCGATTCAAGATCAAGCAAACCGACTTCGGCATCAAACCCTTCACCAAGTTTCTGGGCGCCGTCGGCGTAACCGACGAGTTGCAGATTCTCGGCGAGATCTGGGTTCGGCCCTAACGGGATGCAGATAAGGCATCTTGCCTGGCGTTGCCAGCGCCGCTCTTGAGAATGGCCGGCGCAGCAGCCGGTTCCGGCTGCAAAGGCATGTTCGGAAATTTGCGGCGGCCGAGCGGCCCGAAGAACATGCCGGGATAGCCGGGCACTTTGGCCTGATACTGGCGATAGGTGTTTCCCATGTAATGGGTCAAGCGCCAGTCTTTCAGCATGCTGCCGCCGAAGATGTAGACCGTCCATAAGCCGGTCAGGACCGCGCGGTCGATCGTCATGTCGGCCGTAAACCACGCAAGCCCAAAAAAACTCAAGTAGCCCGGATGTCGCATCACCGCGAAGGCACCGCGCGGTTTGAAAGGGCGGCGCGGAATCGGCTGCCGTTTGACCCAATACCACCAGGGAAGCCAGCCCGTGTGATATCCAAAACCCGAGCACCAGAGGCTGAAAAATAGCGTGCCCCAACAGCCCAGATACAACGTCTGAACTGCCAGCCGCGGCCAGCCCGCCAGTTGCCAGATCGCCCAGTCGCCAACTTGCCACTGGCTGATGGCCAACAGCAACGTCAGGCAGGTGGTCGTGCAAAAAAACAGGCCGTAAAAAGCCGGCGCGATGATCCGTTCCAGCCGCTTTCGGATGCTCGGCCACAGCAGCACGCTATGAATGACGCAAAACTGGAGCGCCAGCAGCGCATCCCAAGCCAAGGCCGCGTGGCCAGCCCGCGGGGAAGTTCCGAGCAGAAAAATATAAGTGTAATACGAAGCCACCACGAACAGGACTTGCACCAGCAGGCCGACTGCGATTCCCAGGAATCTACGCATGGGTCAGGTCTCAATCGTGTCCGCAGCCGCGGAGCTCGGCTTTGGCGACTGCTGCGAAGGCCAACCCAAGCCTAGCAGAAGCCCGACAGGTCGAGAAGCAGAATCGCGATTGCCCGCTGGTGATGCACTCGAATAACTAGCTCCGCGCTCGCGCTATTTCGGCGTCCCAGCCAAGAACGCCCATAATTCTTGCGTCGGCTTGTCGTCGGGCTTTCCGAGATCCGAATTGATCGTGCCGTGCGTCTTGCCCTCGCCGGCGACGAGCTTTGCCGAGACGCCCACTTCTTCAAGCGCCTTGGCCAGCCGCTGGGCTTGGGCACCCGTCAGTGGGTTGCCGGCGACGTACAGAATCAGAAACGGCGGAATGCCCTTGCCGCTGGCGACGTGCGTGACCGGCGACAGGTCCTTCTGGCTTTCGGCGTTGCCGAACTTCTGGGCATGGCTCGCGGCACTCTTCGCGGGCTCGGTCGCAATTTGCAGCGGCACGTCGTAGGTGTCGCCATCGACCGGCACGCAGCCTTTGATGATCGCCAGCGACAAGCCTTCGGCCTTTAGATAGCGATCGTCGGTGCAAATCAAGGCCGCCAGTTGCGCGCCGGCGGAATGGCCCATCACGAAGATCGTTTTGGGATCGCCGCCGTACTCCTTGGCGTGGTCGTGAGTCCAGCGAATGGCCTTTGCCACGTCCTCGGCGATTTGCTTGATCGTGACGTTGGGGACGAACCGGTAATTCGTAGCTACGAACACAAAACCTTTGTCCACGAAAGCCTGCGGTTTGGCCTGCACCTCGGTCTTGTTGCCCTGCACCCAACCGCCGCCATGAATCCAGAACACGATCGGATGATCGTGGCCGCCGGTGGGCGCGTAGACATCCAGCGTCTGCCGCTCGTTCTTCGGCTCGACGTAGGCGATATCGCGATCGACCCGCGGCTCCGCGGCAAAGGCCGGCGCGGCGATGCACAGCAGGGAAGCAAACAGTGCAGGACGCATGCGATGACTCCGCAAGGGGTTTGATCGTCAGTTCAATGGTTGTTACTACTTTGTCCCGGGCTGCTCTGATGATACTTGCTCGATCCAGGCACGCAACAACTCGACCGCTTGCGTGTCGACGAGCGAGGTCGCCAGCGGTGGCATTTGGCCCGGCCCGCGGCGATTGACGCGCTCCAGCAATATCGATCGCCGCGGCGAGCCGGGCGCAATTATCCGTGCATCGACGATCCCATACGTGTGATGCTGCGGCAGCGCATCGAGCATGTTCGTCTTGGCCAGCTCGACGTCGAAGACCAGTTCCAGCCGCGCGTTCCCACCGCCGGCCATGGTGTGGCACGACGCACAGTTGGCGTGCAAATAGCTTCGCACGCGGGCGTCGAGATTTTGCTTCGCATCCTGCGGATCGACCAGGTGCGGATATTCGTCCGGACGTTTGGCGAGCGCCGACGCACCGGGCTTGGCGGCGCGAAACAGCCCGATGTGATCCAGCGTGCGCAGTTGATTGTCTCGCACCGCGCCGTAGTCGTGCGATTGGTTCATCTGCCAGGTGTTCAATCCCAACACGAAGTTGACAGCCCGGCTGTGGCAGACCAGGCACTCGGCCCGGCTGGGATAATGCCAGACTTGCTCGCGCCGGCCGCCGGGCGACTGCGAATCCTGGATGGTGAACGCGCGGTCCATGCCGGCCGAGGCCACGAGCGTGGCATCCGTCTGCTGGTCGTTCCATTGGTACGAATAGCCTTGCCACTCGCCCTGCTGCCGGGTCAGCAGCCGCGTTTCGACGCGCCGCCGCGAGGCCGGTTTGCCGGCTTCGCGCTCGAGCGAAAACGTCTTGACCAGCACCGCACCTTCGGGAAACTTCCAGCCGTGCTTGGCGGTGAATTCGATTTGCGACGCGCCAGGCAGCGCAATCCAGCGATCCTTCCACGCTCCATCCGACCACAGCGGCGCATTGACCGAGTACGGAACGAGCGCCGGATCGGGACGCGCATCGGCCACGGAGCGAAACAGCCCTGTCTCGCTGAGCCGCGTGGGAAACTTCGCCGGCTTCTTCTCTGCCGGCAGCGGCTCAAGCCGATAAATCCCGCCGCCATAGTCGATCACCAGCAATTCGCCGTCCGGGTCGATGGCAAATCCGGTGATCGCCAACTGCGTGTCGGCCAGCTCGCGATGAAACGTGGCACGGCGGCCGTCGTGGCGCAAGCCCCAGATCCGGCCGGTCGAGTAATCGCCGTAGATATACGTGCCTTGCAGGCCCGGAAACTTCGTGCCGTAATAGACGACACCGCCGGTGAGCGAGCGGGCTTCGGAGTGATGATGCTCGGCGGCCGGCGGCACGTGCGGCGTCGGCCCGAGCTTTCGCTCGAGCTGAAACGGGTGATTGCCTTCGAACACGCTCCAGCCGAAATTATCTCCGCGCCGCACGAGGAACACCTGCTCCCACAGATCCTGGCCGTTGTTGCCCACCCACAATTGGCCGTTGCGCGGATCGAACGTCATGCGCCAAGGATTGCGGAAGCCATAGGCCCAAATCTCGGGCCGCGCGCCGGGCAGGCCGACGAACGGATTGTTGCGCGGAACCGAGTACGCCTTGCCGCCGGACGGATGATCCACGTCGATGCGCAGCATCGCGCCCAACAGGTCGTTCATGCTCTGGCCGCTGAGATCGCCGTCCGAGTCGCTGGTGCCGTCGCCCGTGGGAATGTACAGAAAGCCATCCGGCCCAAAACCCAGGTCGCCGCCGTCGTGCCCGTTGGATGGCCACTCCAGGATCGGCAGTTCCGAATCGGCGCGCAAGCGAAAGGGCGTGGTGCGCTCCATCGTGAAGCGCGAGACCCGATCGAGTGAGGTTTTGCCGTCTCCCTTGCGATTGGAAAAAATGAATACGTAGCGGTTGGTCGCGAAATCGGGATGAAACGTCAGCCCGTAAATCAGCCGATCAAGCTCCAGGATCGTCTCGGCCGTTTTCGCGTCCGACCCAAATTCGATCCGCCGGATGCGCCCTTTTATTCGGTCGCTCAACTGCTCGACGAGCAGCATGCACTGCCGGCCCGGCTCGCGCAGCAGGTAGATCGGGCGGGTCAAACTGAGCTGCGGCCAGATCTGCACGGCCCGATACGGCAACGGCGGATCGGGCGACCCGATCACGCGCGACGTCGTCCACGGGATACGCTTATCGATCCCGAACGGGCGATCTTTCACCGCATCGGCCGCCAGGCAATAACCTGGCGCGAGGATAGCGCACATGACGACAAGCTGGTAAAGCCGGCCCAACATGATTTTGCGCAGGTCCTGGAGCTTGAATCCGTGCGGAGCAGGGGAGTCCGCGAGAACATTTTCCATCGGCCGGCTCGCGGATGGTAGCCCCCGAGCCGGGGTTCGACCGGTCAAACGCCGGTCGATTCGCTCGAAACGCCGAAATGATGCAGCACGTTCTTTAGCAGCGTGCTCCACTGCGGGCAAACCGCCAACGTCCAGCCGGCCCCGATACTGGGAGCCGCAAATACCTGGCCTCCCTCGCGGCGCTGCCAGTGAATCATGTCGCAGAGCGAGTCGTCCTTGCGGCGCAAGGACGGGCTTAACACGCGATGGGCGTAATCGCGAACGGCGCCCAGCGTGCCGTCAGAAGCGAGTTTGCCAACGGCCAGCAGGCGGATGCCGGCCGGGTCCGCCAGGTCCGTGGCCAAACCGGCAATCGCCGGCAGGCGGCGGGTAAATTCCAACAGCGTCGAGACGCGCACGTCGGTCTCGTGAATGATCGGCTGCCGGCTGGGCTGCGCGCGATCGAACGCGAAGCGCTCGCCGGCCTTCAAACCCGTGTCGTGCGGCTGGTGGAAAAACGGATGTGCGGCATCGGCCACGTGAAACGCGCCGCTCATCTTGGGTGAGATTCCCGAGGCGCCGGCGAACTCGACGCCCAGCGTCTGCCACTGGGGATCGCCGCAATCGCGCGGCACGCCGCCCCGCCGCTGGTCGTGCTCGTGCCAGCATTCGCCGCGCATATACTCGGCCAATTGGGCTCCCCAGGCGTCGGCCTTGCGGCATTCGATGATCGCGCCGTCGTCGTTCTGCGTCACGCGCCAATACATCGTGTTGCCGCTGAGGCACACGACGTTGCCGCCGCGATCGAGGAATTCTCGCACCCGCTGCATTGCCTCGCGCGTCCAGTATTCGCTATGACCGACGATGAACAGCACCTTCGCGCCGTCCAGCGCTTGGGGATCTGCGTGCAAATCCTGATCGCTGAGGGCGTCGTAGCGGTAGCCGCCCTGCTCAAGCCAGCGCTGCGTAAAGCGATCGGCCCGCGACAGATGGCTGTAGCCCATCTCGGGCGGCGAGTACAGCGCGAAAGGCGACGAGGCCGGCCAGGGCATCCGCCAGCCGAGCTGATACGTCGGCTGGCCCGCGCGGTGCGCTCGATAGAAGCAATAGGCCGCCAGCGGATCGTCGCGTTGCGGTTTGTAGCCATTGGTATTGATGTAGCCATGCACGCCGGGCCAGGCCGGACCCAGCGGCGCCGTGGAATAGGCCTTCCACGTGTTGGTCGAAAACAACAGGGCAATCGGCGCGGGCGCGGTCTCCGGCGCGCGCCGCACGACAAAGGTCGCGTGTGTCATCGCGTCGGTGCCGGCTTGCGTGAACTGCCCGCGCAATGCGTACAAACCCGATTGGGCTTGCTTGGGCAACGTGAAGGTTAACGTAGGCTGCCAGTGGCAATCGTAAAGATCGTCCGAAGCCAGCCGCAGCCCGTGGCCGCGCGTCGCATCGCGCCGCGGTTCGTAGTCGCGCCGATAACGGGCGATGACCGGCATGAACGACGGGCCGCCGATCATCCAGGTGGCGTGATTGATGATCCTGCCCTGCCGGCCCGCAGGACTGATGTCGGCAAGCGCCGCCCCGCGTTCTTCGCTCAGCGGCCAGCAACCCCAAAGATCTTGATCGACGCTGGGAGTCATCAGCCCGCGCTCGGCGTGCCGCGTGCGGATTTCGAGTTCATTCAGCGCGCGGCCATAGATGACCGGCATCGCGATGTCGGCATCGAGGAGTCCCGCTGCGTTTCCTTCAATGCCGAGTGCTCCGATCCGCAGCGGACAAGCGGCCGGCACAAGCGGCTTTTGCACCGGCCACTGGCCGACGCGCCGGCCGTCGAGCCAGAGGGTCTTCTCGCTTCCGCCGGCCACCGCCACCACGTGGTGCCAGTCAGCCGGCGGAGTCACGTAGCTGCTAAATGTCGGCTTTCCCGGCAGCGTCAGCCTGGCCGACGTGCGATGGGTCGTCGCCGCGGGATCGGCAGCCTCGCCGGCGAACAGCCCCAGCGTGCCGTCGGGAAACACCAGCAGGCCGAAACCTTGGCCACCATCGAGCTGCGAGACAATGGCCTGCGGTTCGTGTACGTTCCACAGTCGCACCCAGCACTCGAGCGTCAGCGCGGCCACCGGGCGGCTGGGCAAGCCTTGCTCGACGTGAATGTAGCTGCCGGGATGCACCGGCTGCATTGCCGGCTGTTCGATCCGCATCCGGTGCAGCACTTCGTCCTTGGCAGGGGCGTCGATCACCTCGCCGAGCCGCACGACTTCGAGCTGGCAGGGGAGCGTGTTGCTGACAAAGGCCGTGAGTGTCTCACCGGCGGCATAGCTCGGCTTGTCGGTATACAGATGCACGCCCTGGATGGGCAATGCGCGATGCGGCGGAATCGCTGCGGCGCGGGCCGCCGGGTCCGATGCGCCGGCCGTATCGAGCGCCAGCGCGGCAGCGTCGAAGTGGCCGAGCATTGCCCCGGTGGCGATCGCCGAGCCGGTCGAAAGCAGGAACTCGCGTCGCGTGGGGTCCGTCATGGTGGTCCGTTGTCAGTTGTCAGTTGTCAGTCGTCCGTTGGTCTTGGTAAGAGCAGCTTGCCATAGTCTACCAAATCTGGCCGCGATTCGACGGGCAGGGTGACCAGCGACTTGGGTAAGATAGTAGCCAAGGCTTGACCGCCCCACACCGCAAGCGCTTCACTGCATCGAGACTCCGCATGTTTGTGCACCAGACACGGCTACCCCATGTCTTGCCGCCGCGCTTGTATGTTTGTCCCGAACAATACCAGCGGGAACTCGAAAACCTGTTTCGGCCGGCTTGGCATGTGGTCGCGGGAATCGAGGACCTGGCCAGCGATGGCGACTTTCTCTCGCTGGAGCTGTTGGGAGTGCCGCTGCTTGTGCGGAATTTTGGCGGCGAGCTGCATGCCTTTCTGAATGTCTGCACGCATCGGCACTGCCTGTTGACTCACTTGCCGTGCGGCAACCAGCCGAAGCTGGTCTGCCAGTATCATGGTTGGGAATATTGTGCCGACGGCAGCACCACGCGAATTCCGGACGCCGGAAGTTTTCGCCCTTTGCCCGGCGGCCCGGAACGGTTGCGGAAGTTTGCCATTCGAGTGCGTGGCCCGCTCGTGTTTGTGTCGCTCGCGGAAAGTCCGGTTCCGCTGGAGGACCTTCTTGGGCCATTGTCCGAGCCGTGCGACGAGTATCCCGCCGAGCGGTGGCGCTTGTCGGACGCGTGGTCGTACCGTCTCGACGTGAATTGGAAGGTGCCGGTCGAAAACACGATCGAGTCGTATCACGTTCCGCTGGTGCATCCGCAGACGCTGGTCAAATACACCGACGAAGACGCGACCACACACGAGCTGTTTTCGACGGGCACGGTGATGCGGTCGCTCAGTGTCACACCCTTCGTTTATCGGCTGCTGGCGCGGCTGGTTTTGCCTCGGCTGGACCCGTCCAGTTCGATCGAGCGGTATCGACTATTTCATGGGTTTCCGCATTTGTTTCTGATCCGCACCGACGCGACGCTGCAGGTGATGACCGTGCTTCCCACTTCACCCACGGCGTGCCAGATGGCGGTGCGACTCTACACGCTCCGGGCGGCGCGCGAGACCTGGGTGTCGCGACTGTGCACCTGGTTCTGGGGCAGACTGAAGTCCTATGTCGTAAAGATGATTCTCGCCGAGGACATCAGGCTTTTGCCCGATATCCAGCGCGGCATGCAGCACAGTCCGTTCCAGGGTACGATCAGCATGCGCGAAGAACTGGTGTTCGCGTTTCAAGACTACGTCCGCCGCCAATGCGGCTTGCCCGTCGGCGAATCCGTTTCGCCGCCGTCCACAACACCCTCGACGACACCCTTCTAAACCGAGCCTGCATCATCAAGACGTCCGACGTTTCCCCCGATCCTCAGCTCCAGCGCTTCGCCTTGTGCGTCGCCGGGCCGCGTGACTTTGTCATCAATCTGCTCATTAACGGTACGATCGCCTGGTGGCTTTTCAGCGGCGCCGCGGAGATTCCCGTAGCCGGCGCCGGTTCGATCTTCGAGATGCTGCTGCCGATGGCCGCCATCGAATCGACGGCAACGTCCTTCACTGGCTTGCTGAATGGCACTTCCAACCTGCGCAAACGAGCGCTGGTGCAGCCGGCATTTCCGCGGCGAACCTGGCTTGTCCGCGCCCTCCGCTACAGCCTGCTTCAGGGAGTATTCGGGTTTCTCGCAGCCCTGATCGCGATGTTCGTCGTCCGTCTGACGATTCCGACAGT
This sequence comes from Pirellulales bacterium, assembly GCA_036268995.1. Taxonomy (GTDB): domain Bacteria; phylum Planctomycetota; class Planctomycetia; order Pirellulales; family PNKZ01; genus DATATB01. The sequence continues at coordinate 41,965 of DATATB010000015.1, forward strand.
CACCTTGTCGCCCGCCACAGTGACCATCGTCATCGGCCTGATTTCCGGCACGCTGGGCTACGTGGTGCATTCTCGCGGCATGCTGAAATCGGCAAGTCTGTTCGCAAACTGAAGATGTATCCAGTGATTGCCGGCCATTGGTGCACTCTACCGTTCGGCCCTGTTTCAATAGATATAGATATCCGCCTTGGGCAGTGCGCGCTTTAGTTCGGCAACCGCCGTCGCCGACACGCCAGTTTTTGGCAAAGACACGCTACGAAGGGACCGCACGTGCCGCAGGTAAATGAGCCCGGCATCGGTTACGTTCGTCTCGAACAAGACGAGCGTGTGGAGATGCTTCAGGCCTTGCAACTGCTCGATACCTGAATTTCCGACCTGCGTTAGATGCAGATTGAGGTTTGTCAGGGTGCTAATCATGCCGATGTGCTTCATGCCGGCATCGCCAATCTTGTTCCTCGCCAGATAGAGATGCTGCAAATTCTTCATCTCGGGCAGGACCTTAAGCCCTTCGTCGGTGATTCGAGTCTCCTGAATATTCAGAATCGCTAGCCGAGGTAGCTGACGCAAATGCCAGAGCCCCTTATCGCCCACTTCGGTCGCATACAACCCAAGCCACAGCAGCCTTGGCAGCTTTGCAAGATGAGCCATTCCTGCATCACCGACCTTCACGCTCGTCATTTGCAGTTCCTCGAGCTTGGGAAGGTGGCTGAGGTGCTCGAGCCCATCATCGCGAACCTGGGTATGGTCAAGATTGAGCTTTGCCAGATGCTTCAGATTGACCAGGCTGGCCAGGCCTGTGCCCGTAATTCGGGCATTTGTCAGCTGAAGCTCCTGCAGATCAGTCAAAGCCGCCAGATGCTTCATGCCATCGTCCGTAATGAACGCCCCGAGCGTCAGAATCTGCAGGCTGGTATTCTTCTTCAGGCATGCTAGGCCAGCGTCGGACACGTAGCTCATTTCTGCCCACAGCGACCGCAGCTTCTTCATTCGACTTAGGTGGCGAAGGCCAGTGCCCGGTAGATGATTTTGGCGC
>DATATB010000016.1:0-62012 GCA_036268995.1 Pirellulales bacterium
AAGTGCTGAAGCACTTCCATGAGTTGCCGATTCTAGCAATCGTTTTCTAGTTGGCAACATAATTGTTTTGATTTGTCAAAATCTGGTTTTTACTTAACAATAATTCGGCTCAACGCGTTATTTTTCAGCATCTTGCGTCACTATGAATGCAGCGGCCAGGCAGGGCGGTCTCGAAACTGGCCTGCCTGGGCCACGATCGGAGGGTCCTTCCTTGTTAAAGGGGCTGCCTGCTTGTTCTTTCGTAGAAATCTGTCAAACGATCGATCGAAAACAAGCGGCCCGTGGCAGATGCAGGGTCCCGCGAGCAGCCTGGTGCTCGCGGGACCCTACGTGCGTCGTCATCAGTTATCCTGCGGGATCGCTTGCTGATACAAATTCACGTTGCTGGTAATCGTGTTGCCGTACGAGTCGAGGACCAGCTTCAGCTCGGCCGGCTTCATCGGAGTGCTCGACGTGCTGCCATAGACGGCAAAGATCGCGACGTAGCGGCTGTAGTTGCCGTTGGCGATTTGGCCGGTCTGCAGCGGAGGGCTGGACATCGTTTTGCCGACTGCGCTGCATTGCGGACCCACGCCCAGGGCCACCAGCGTTACGCCAGTCGCGCTGGCCGGCGCAGTGTATGCCCCGGTCGTGGCGCCGGTGACTTGGTTGTAATTGAAGGCGGTGGTGCTCGGGAAACCGGCGGCCTGCCAGATGGCCGCACCCGTTTTCGTCGCCTGCGAAACGGCGGCCACATTGTCGCCTCCGTAGGTGAACTGGCGCGGCGTGTTGAAGCTGGAGTTGAGGTCGCTGATCGTGGCGTCCTGGTCCATGATGGTGTACATGCCCTGGGAGGAAGTGGGGCCGAAGGACATGCCCCATGACCCGCCCGCGGCACCGTCGGTGTCGAACGCCGCGGGTACCAGCGTCGCGCTGGTGCCACTACCGGCAAAGTAAAGATTCGGAATCACCGTCCCGGCTTGCGTCAGCAGCGAGTCGAATCGCAAGGGGTAAAACCCGGTGGTCACCTTGTAGGTCTCGAGGTTGTTCATCAGGTCCTGTGCGCTGGCCAGTCCGCTGACGGGCGTGGCTTCGGCTTGGAGAAAGCCCAGCTTGGGAATCACCACGGTGGCTAGCGCGGCGAGAATCACCATCACGATCACCAGTTCAATCAACGTAAAACCTGGACTGCGCGACGACCGCCGGGACGAAGAAACGGGGATCCGCTGCATGGGTCACCTCAAAGAAGAAATGGAACTGCTGGCCTCTCCGGGCATACACGGCCCGAAAAAACAACACGCTGACGCTCGCTCTAGCGGCCACGAGCGAGCGATCACGGCATGGCGCAGCGGGCGCAGGAGGGCGCGAGCGAGCATCGGCGTCCATGGAAAGCCGCTCGCAGCGCGGATACTCACGGAGCATCCCCACCGCGGCGCAGTCACTAGCGCAGCCGAAAACTCACTGATCGAGACGTTCGCGCTGATCTACACACGATTGCCATGCCCCGGCGTCACCGCCCGGGCCGAACTGCGGCACGATTTCCATCCCTCGCGGAAACCATGCCTCTCAATCGCTGGTAGGTCTTCTGACTGTCAGACTTCGGCGCCCACAGCCTTCTCGTCAGCCAGCCCGGCAAGTGCCGAGCCCGCAGACAATGGCGAAAAAGATGGAGGACGCCTACAAACGTCTGATTACAGCGGCGGGGCCGTCCCGGAATTGCACCGGAGTTCCCTGTTTGCCAGCCCGACAAGCGTCGAAACCGGCCACCAGCAATCATTCGACAAGCACCGTATCGAGCCGTATCCCGGTTGTCAAGGATTTCGATCGCTGGCTTGTGTCATGAAGGCCTCGTGGCAGCCGGCAGCGTGTCGCGCAGATCCTTTTCTCCTTGGAGGTTGAATGAATTCAAAAATCTTTTGTGAACGTTTTGTGTGACGCTGGATGAATGCGAGCGTTTCGGAGCGGGGCGGGCCGATCGCGCGATCGACCCGCCCCTGGGAGAAAGTCAACCGCAGGTCATTAGTTGTCGGACGGCGCCGCCTGGTTGTAGAGCGACACGTTCGAGGCGATCGTGTTGTATTCCGAATCGAGCACCAGCTTCAGGTCGGCAGCCTTGCCTTGTTGCGGGTTGCCCGTGCCGTACAGGGCAAATACGGCGTAGTAGCGGGCATAATAGCCGGGCTGCTGGCCGACCTGCAGCGGAGCGGTGGACATGGTCTGGCCGACCGCTTTGCAGTTCGGGCCAATGCCGAAGGCAATCAACTGCGCGCCCACTGCGCTGGCCGGCGGAGTGTACGTGTTCACGGGCGTGGGGTCTGTCGACATCGCCGCCGCGCCCCCGGGGAACGCTGCCTGCCAAATGACCACGCCGTTGCCGGTTAGCGGCACCGTGGCGATACCGCCGGTCGAGTACAACTCGCGCGCGGTGTTGAAACTGGAACTGACATCCTCGCCGGCGGCCGCATAACCCGCGTCCTGGTCATAGACATTGTACGTGCCGGCCGCGGTACCGAAGGCCATGCCGAACGACGCCTGGGCGTACGGATCGGCGAGGGTTCCCGCAACGAACGGCATCGCGGGCGGAGTTCCGCCGGGCCCCTGAATGAGTCCGGTCATCAGGCCACCGCCTCCTGCGGCGAGCAGCGAATCGAAACCCTGCGGATAAAACTTACTCGCGCTGGACATCCGAAACGTTTCGATGTTGTTCGTGATGTCTTGAGCGGTAGCGGCACCGGCGGCCGACATGGCTTGCTGCTGCATGAACCCCAGCTTCGGAATGAGCATGGCAGCGAGCGTGGTGAGAATCACCATGACGACCACCAGCTCGATCAACGTCAAGCCGATCCGCCGGGCAAGCACGCGCTGCCGAGCGGGCTGAGCGCTGTCGGCAGGCTGCGGAGTCGCGACGGAATCGTTCAGTAAAGTCAGCGAAGCCGGCGCGGTGAGGGCGGCCTCGATCATCCGGCACGACGAACCCTGGTTCGTCGCGACACAGTCGGCACAAGCGGTTTTGCACATCGTATTGAACTCCGGAACAAGAAGGTTTGGTTTGAATGGGAATCAGAGAGGTCGGCTCAAAGTGGGGTTTGGGTCGCATGGCGGCAGACCAATTCCCAGCCGAGAGGGGCAATCGCCGGCAACGGCTACTTGCCAACCTGGGTGCGGTCCAACAAAGAAACTCGCTAGGTCGCGGTCCCTCCTTTCCGCTCGGGCGCCAGCGACCCTCCTCTGAGAGGGTCGCGGTGACCGAGGCGACGGATGCCTGCATTGACCTAGCGAACGATTCCGGCAGCGAGAGAAGTCGCCGCCGGTCGCATGGGGACCTGCATATTGAAACTTAGTCTCAACAACGAAACCGATAATACGCAATTAATGGGCGATGTCAATAACTTTTTTCCGAGCGGATTCTTCGATTTAGAATCGCCGCGAAATATCTGTTATAAATGGGTTTACGTTATTGACACCGGGCGTTTTGGGTTGCACAATCTCGAATTAATTGAGTTTGAGACTCGATATCAATAGTGTTTTGGCCTGTGCTCAGCCTCTTGCGGCTCGGCATCGGCAAGAAGCCCATCTGTGTCGGTAATCCCTCAGCTGCGGGCTTCGTCCGAGGGTTGTTCCTCGGCCGATTTCTTTTCAGCTTCTTACCGCAGCTCGCTTGCCTAGGGGCCGGGCGGAAGGCGCGCGTCGTCGCCGAATCGACTGCGAATTGACGACGTTCACGCAGCCCGACCGGTTTGGCCAGCGATGAACATGAGGGGGGCCAACATGGAATCCGAAAGACCTTTGCCGCCAGTCACGCCGGACCAGCAGCCGCCGATTCCCGCGGACGTGAAGGTCTTGCACTCCGAAGAGCTGTTTGCCGGCGGCAGGATCGTCATCATCGAGCACGCCGGCGCGTTGTACCGTTTGCAAATCACGGCCCGCGGCCGATTGATTTTGCAGAAGTAATCGGACGTTGGTCGGTCTGTGCCCGGACTCAGTAACTGCAAGCTTTCAATCGTTTCAACTGTTTCGGGAGGAAACACGCATGTTCGCAAAATCCTGGTTGTCGGCCGCGCTGGCCGTCGCGGCTGTTTTAAGCGGTGTTTCGAGCGCCAGTGCCCACTTCGTGTGGATCGAGAGCGAGGAGCATGGCGAGCGGGTGCTCGTCCGCAGCGGTTTCGGCGAAGCCGACGGCTGGGATCCCGACCTGATCGACCGCATGCGGGCCGCACAGTTCTGGCTGCGCACGCCGGCCGGATTGCAGCCGCTCGATGTGCCGCTGGACGCCAAGCAGCGCGAGTATCGGACCGAGATTGCCGCCGAGCGGCCGTGCGCGATCCTGGCGAAGTGCGATTTTGGCGTGGTGCAACTCGGCGGCAAAGCGCCGAGCTGGCTGCGCTATACGGCCAAAAGCCTGGTCGGCCCGGCGACCGCCTGGGCCGATGATCGGCCAAGCGGCGATTTGCGGATCGAACTGCTGGCCACCCTCGAGCGCGACCACGTGCGGTTGACGGCCTGGCACCTGGGCCAGCCGTTGCCCGACGCCAAGATCAAGGCCGCTACGCCCAAGGGCGATCGAGTCGAACTCGTCACGGACTCCAAAGGCGTGGCCCGCTGGCCGATCACGGGAGCCGGCCTGTACGTCTGCTACGTCGGTACCACCGTGCCAAAAACCGGCCAGCGCGATGGCAAGCCGTACGAAACCGTGAAGGATTACGCGACGCTCACCTTTCGGATCGGCGAAAAGCGTTAATCACGCGCCGCGTGGAATCGATTTCGCGGAAAATGTTCCGCGCCCTCTGGAACGTGCTCTGCACGGCGATCATATTGAGTCGCCGATCAACGCTGTGCGCAGTATGGGGAGATCCAAACATGGCCCGCCGGCTAGCCCACGTGCAGCCTCCCTCCGGCCACGGGAATCCGTGGATCGCGGAGCGCTCGCGGATTAATCTCCTCTGGTTGTATAAGATGCGCTGGGCCGCGCTGGGTGGCCAACTGACGACGGTCGTGTTGGTTCACCAGTGGCTGGAAATCGAAGTGCCGCTGGCGCGGCTGCTGGCCATCATCGGCCTGGCGGCCGCGACGAACGTCGCGTTGGGCATGTGGCTCGGGCGCCGGGCCAAGGCGTGGCCGGCTTGGGCGGGACGCGGCGAATGGGTGTCGGGCTCGTTGATGATGCTCGACAACCTGTTTCTCACCGCGCTGCTCTACTACACCGGCGGACCGTCGAACCCGTTCACGGTCTTCTACCTGGTCAATATCGCCTTGGCCGCGGCCGTGCTGCCGGCCCGTTGGGCGTGGATTCTCGACGGCGCGGCCTTTCTCTGCTTCGCCTTACTATTTGCCATGCACGTCGCGCTCGAGCCCCTCGAGCATGGTCACACCCACGAGCACGCCATGCACCACGGCACGCGTCTGGCGCCCGGTCCCATGAGCCTGCATTTGCAAGGCAGCCTGATCGCTTTCGGGGCCGCAGCCACGTTCATCGTCTATTTCATCACGCGGATCACCAACGAGCTGGCCCGCCGCGAAGCGGAGTTGGATGTCGCGCGGCAGCGAAAGGCCGAGAGCGACAAGCTGAACGCTCTGGCCACGCTGGCGGCCGGCGCGGCCCATGAGCTGGCTTCGCCGCTATCGACGATCGCGGTGTTGGCTCGCGACCTCGAGCTAAGCATGCAGGCCGGCAATCTCAGCGATGACGAAACTGCGGACGTGAAATTGATCCGCGAGGAGGTCGACCGCTGCCGGCGCATTCTCAACTCGATGGCGCTGGGGGCGGGCGAGTGCATTGGCGAAGAATGGGTCCGAGTCTCGCCCCAGGAAGTGCTGACCAGCGCCATTCGAGAACTGTCGGCTGCTGACCGCGTCGAGATTGCGACTGAATTGCCGGTTGCCGACGGAGCTTTCAAATTGCCGCAAGCTGCCATTTGCCAGGCGTTGCGGGCGATCATTCAGAACGCGCTGGACGCCTCCGGCCCGGCGGGCCGGGTCGCCGTGACCGGCAGCGGGCGCGACGGCCTGCTGTCGATCGTCGTTGCCGATCGCGGGATCGGCATGCCAGAAGACGTGCTCCGCCGAGCCTGCGAGCCGTTCTTCACGACCAAAGAGCCGGGCAGCGGCATGGGGCTGGGTCTGTTTTTCGCCCGCCGCATCATCGAACAACTGGGCGGCAGCCTGACGCTGGAATCGACGCCTGGACAGGGCACGATGGTCACGGTCCGCTTGCCGTTGGAAGGTGTGGCTGCCGGGGTGGGATAGCCGAAGCTGGCCGCGCGGTTGGCGCTCGGCAGTTGAAATTCTGAACGAAGGGTTGCGGACTCGATGACTGCCAATGCGACGGATCTCAAGTTGCGGCCCGGCCCAGCACCGGCGGATTCGCGCGAGCACGCGCCCACGCTGCTGGTCGTCGACGACAACCAGGTGCTGCGGCGGCAATTGGCCCGATCTTTCGAGCGTCGCGGTTATCACGTGCGCACGGCCGCGAACTTCGACGAGGCAACTTCGCTGGCCAACGTCGATTCGCCGGAGCTGGCCGTAGTCGATCTGCGGATGCCTGGCCGGTCGGGCCTGGAATTGTTGCAGGAGCTGAAGCGGATCGACCCGGCCACGCGCGTGGTCATGCTGACCGGCTTTGGCAGCATCGCGACCGCCGTCGACGCCATGCGTTTGGGCGCGACCAATTTCGTGGCCAAGCCGGCTGATGCCGACGATATTCTGGCCGCATTCGCCCGAGCCGAGCAGCCGGTGCTGGGAGGCGCGACGACGGATTACCGGGCACCGAGCCTGGACCGCGCGAAATGGGAGCACATTCATCGCGTGCTTTCGGACTGCGGCGGAAACATTTCGGAAGCCGCCCGGCGGCTGGGAATGCACCGCCGCTCGTTGCAGCGCAAACTGCAGAAAAAAGCTCCCGAATAAGCGCTGCCCAGGCGCATGCCGGTGGTGCGCGTTAGTGGACGGCAAGCGACCATCTGGGACGCTCCATCGACAGATCCGGCGATGTCGCCACCTCTTGATCCGCAAAATGCCGGCGGCGGGTGTTGCTCAAAAGCCACGCGACATTCTGGAATGGCGTTTGCTATGCCGTGACTAACCGCCCGTTTCCCGATCATTTGGATCGGGTTGCGTCATTTAAGGCCGGGATGCCAGGGCAGCAGCGGGTGCGGAAGGTCGGCGGCTGCTCGGTGGGTGTTACAAGGCGTGGTCGGCTGGACTGAAACGAAGAACGTACTTCCCTGTTCAACGAGTCGTTTAAGCGGAGGCTATGACCATGCTTTATCGAAGATCGCACATTTTGGCTTTGCTCGTAACGCTGGCTGGCGGATCGGTGGCCTATGGCCAGGCGGCGGCCAATCAGGCTCAGCCCGAGCCGACCTTGGGCAATCAACAGATTCGCAGCAACAGCATCCAGGCCGGTCAGCCGGTGGCTGCCGTGAACAAGATCGTGACGCCGGTTCCATTGTCGGCCGGCGAGCGCGACACGGCTTTGGACGGCATCGACCGGCACATCGGCGAGCAAGTGGCGCAGTTGAAAGAGAAGCTCAAAAACGTATTGCCCGACGAACTGGCCATTCTTACCAAGACGACCGGCTGGCAGCCGGAGAAGCAGAACGCCCTGCTGGTGGCCCTGCGCTCGGCTGACCCGGCCGCTGTGTACGAAGCCTGGACGCAAGGCAATCCGCAAGACTCGGCCGGCGCGGAAATCACCGCTCGTCAGACCGACGTGAAGCGCATGTTTGCCCGCATCGAACAAGATGTAAAGAGCAACACGGCCATTAACCAGGATGTGGCCGAACTGGACGCGGCGCTGTCGAAAATCGCCAGCTCAACGCCCGCCTCGGTTGAAGCTCAGCCGATGGTCAGCGTGCTGAAGACTTGGGCCGATGTCCGCAAGCTTGTGGAAGCCGCTGTGCCCCAAAACGGACCCACGGCCAAGCTGCCCACCGGCAAGGTGTCGCTGGTCTACGACCCGGGCCTGGCGGTTGGCAAAGCCGTCGTGCTCAGCGATAACGCGGTGCTGATTGGCAACCACGGTCGTGGTCCGGTGTCGATCACTTTGGGCAACGCGGCCGCGGCTTTGGGGTTGCCGATCGTCACTAGCATCCCGCTACCCGCCGCCCAGGGGCAGGAAGTAACGTCGGGCGTGCTGCTGGTGAACCCGCCCACTTCGCGGGCCACGGTCAACTACAACATCAACGGCACGCGTTACGTGATGGAGCCCGGCATGGGCCAGCGCTTGCAGCCGGCGCCGCAGTGGGTCATTGAATATGACCGCGGTGAAGGCATCGGCCTGGCGACTTACACCATGACCGACGGCACCTACTACTTCACGCCGACCGACAAGGGTTGGCAGCTTTACAAAGAAAAGTTCGAAGTGGTTCTGGACAATTCGCAGAACCCGGAAGAGTTCAATTTCGTGTTCCACGGCAAAACCATGACCGTGCCCGCCAATGGCACGGTCAAGCTCGACGGCATCTACCCGCTGGTGGTGAAGTTCGACCGCGGCAACGGCAGTGAACTGGCCGTCAAATCGATGCGTTTCGTCGGCACGGTCGAGGTGGGCGTCAATCCGACCACCAACACCTGGGACCTGTTCCCGACCAACGACAACCAGCGCGAGGTGACGAACCTCAAGCTGTTCCAGTAGAAACATTCGACTGTCCCGGCCGGCAATTTGCCGCCCGAGACGCAAGAGCCGAGTAGCAAAGGCCGTCGCCGCAACGCAAATTGCGGCGATGGCCTTTTGCTTGCGCGCGGTTCGCTTCGCTTGTGAAGCCTGCATGGCACGGTACAATAGCCCCAGAGCACTCCTCAAAGGCACTCTCGAACCTCGGCCGCGTGAGGTACTTTTCGGTTGGCCGGCCTTAGGTTCGTTGCTGGGTTTCACCTCTCGATCAATTTCCGCGCGGTTCGTGCTTCTGCAAGTCGCAATCAGGGCCTGGTTGCGCAAAAAAAAGGTTGCGCGAAAGAACGGTTGCGCTTAAAGGGCGGCTTTGAATGTCTTGTGCTCTCTACCGCTTGCCGGTCGGTCGGCTCGCACGGCTGCTGGTGGTTCTGCTGGCGATCGGAGCGGGCCAAGCGGATGCCGGTGATGCCCGGCCCGCTGCGGCAACCGAGCGCCCGATCGCAGGATTTTCGCTCCGCGACTTTGGCGGCAAGACATTCGCATTAGCCGATTTCAAGCAGCAGAAGTGTGTCGTCGTCGTTTTTCTGGGCACGCAGTGTCCCGTGGCCAAACTCTACGCCCCGCGCTTGCAAAAGCTGGCCGATGACTACCGAGCCCGGGACGTGGCCGTCGTGGGCATCGATTCCAACTCGCAAGATTCGATCGCGGCATTAGCGGCTTTTGCCCGCGAGCATCAAATCAAATTCCCACTGCTCATGGACCCCGGAGCCGCGGTGGCCGATCAGTTTGCCGCGCAGCGCACACCGGCGGCGTTTGTGCTGGACGAGAAACGGGTAATCCGCTATCACGGGCGGATCGACGATCAATATGGCGTCGGCTACACGCGTCCGGAGCCCAAGCGCCAGGATCTGCGGCAGGCACTGGACGAACTGCTCAGCGATACAGTCGTGAGCCAGCCGGTCACCGAGCCGGCCGGTTGCCTGATTGGCCGGCTGCGAAAGCCCGACGAGCATAGCTCTGTCACCTTCTCGAATCAGATCTCGCGAATCTTCAACCGGCGCTGTGTCGAATGCCATCGGACCGGCGAGATTGGGCCCTTCTCGCTGACCGATTACCACGAGGCTGCCGGCTGGGCAGGCAACATCGCCGAAGCGGTCACCGAAGGGCGCATGCCCCCCTGGCACGCGAATCCCAAGTTTGGCAGCTTTGGGGATGACCGCAGCCTATCAACCGAAGAGAAAAAGCTGATTGCCGATTGGGTCGGCGCCGGAGCGCCCGAGGGGAATCGAGCCGACGCGCCCGAGAAGCCCAGGTTCCAGGAATCCGGCTGGCAGTTGCCACGAAAGCCCGACGCAGTTGTGCCGATGAGCACCACGCCCTTCAAGGTTCCGGCCGAGGGGAATGTGGAGTACCAGTTTTTTGTGGTCGATCCCGGCTACAAGGAAGACAAGTGGTTTACGGCCGCCGAAGTGCTGCCCGGCAATCGCTCGGTAGTGCATCACCTGCTGGTGTTCGCGTTTACCAAGGGGCTGGACGAAGCCATGCGCGACGGCACGATCGACGGCTTTTTGGCCGTGTATGTGCCCGGCATGCGCACGACGAGTTATCCGCCCGGCATGGCCAAGCGGATTCCGGCCGGTTCGCGCCTGGTGTTTCAAGTCCACTATACGGCCAACGGCTCCGAGCAGCTCGATTTGAGCAAGCTGGGGTTGATCTTCACCGACCCCAAGAGCGTGCAGTACGAGGTGCTGACCAGCAGTGTGACGAAGCGCTCGTTGGTGATTCCTCCTCGCACCAAGCGCTGCCGCATCACGGCCGAGTCGCCGCCATCGATCGAAGACTCGTACCTGCTCGCCATGATGCCGCACATGCACCTGCGCGGGTCGGCATTCAACTTCCAGGTCATCTTGCCCGGCGGCAAGGCCAAGATGTTGCTCGACGTTCCGCGCTTCGATTCAAATTGGCAAACCAACTATCGCCTGCAGGAACCGCTCTGCCTGCCGGCGGGCACCCGGCTGCGCAGCGTCGCGTGCTTCGACAACTCGGAGAGCAATCCCAACAATCCCGATCCGACCAAGACCGTCCGTTGGGGCCTGCAATCCAAGGACGAAATGCTGGTCGGCTATTTCGACATCGCCGTCCGCAAGCGTCCGGAAACCATGCCGATGCCGAGCGAATGAGCCCAGGCCGTCCGCCGAACGCGAGCCTCGGCGTTCATGTCTCGCCCCGCATCACAGCGCCCAAGCGATGCTGCGCGGCCGTGAGCTTCGGAGCGCCGCCAAGGGCCGTCCAGAACAATTGTTGTTCTCCAGGCGTGAGCGCAAGAACCTGTTCCCGCGCCGCGCGAATCTCGCGCTTTGCCTGCGGCACCGTTACCGTCCTCACGTACTCGCTGATGCTAAGCTGACGCAATTCGGCTGCGTCGGCGAGTAATTGCTTGCTTTCACGGTCCAGCCGAACAATCAGCGGGCTGGCTGTTTTGGCCGAGTCGGCATTCTTGTTTGAGCGAGAACGAGCCATGTGCGTTACTGCGCCGTTCCACATTAAATGAGGCACTCAGGCTTTGATCGAAGACGCTCGTTCCAGGCCGCCTGGTTTGCAGAATTCGAGCCGGCGAGATAATGATAGGACAGTGCCAGGCCGGCGGCGAACAGCAGCAGGCCGGCCAGCGCCGGCAGCAAATGACGCACGTCGGTGTAGCCAACAGCCAGATGCACCGCGATCGCGGCGGCATAGGCCGACGAGCCCGCGGCCAGGAGCGTCCACCACAGCCAGCGGGCCGGATTGCCAAAGCCCCAGAGCGGGGTCAGCAAAAACACCCAGCCGGCCGACAACAGCATTCCGCCAAACGTCGCGCGATCGTGCGCGATCAGCGGCACGAGCCGCGGATTGGCCGCTTCCAGGATCTCGGCCGTCGTGTTCATGAAGCGCAGATCCTCGGGCACAAACACGTGGGTGGCGCCGATGGTCGAAATCATCGCGCCGGCACCTAGCAACGCGCAGCCGTGCAACAACAGCAAAAACTGACCCCACAGCCCGGCATGCCACGCGCGGCTGTTGCGCAGCCCGGGTGTCGCATCGGGCCGAAACACGCCCAACCGCGCGTGCAGCGCCAAAAGGAGCAACTGCAAAAGCACCACGGTTACGAACGCATGGAAAGGGTCGAGATAGCCGAAACCGAGGAACAAAAAGAAGCTCGCGAAGCCGGTGAAGGCCGAGATGAAAATCGCCATTTGGGCCCAGTGTGCCCCACGACGCACGCCGAACCATGCCAGCCCGCTATACATCAGGCCGATGGCCACCATCGTGCCGGCCAGCGAAACACGGTCGTGCGCCATGAAGGGGAGCAAGCGGCTGTTGATGCTGGCCAGCATTTCGCGCGGCATGCAAACAAAGCCTTCGTCATAAGGAAGCACTTGTCGCGTGGCGGCAATCGCCAACGCCAGCAAGCTGCCAAACAACATGCCCGCCCCCAGCAGCAGGCACCACAGCCAACTCATTTCCGCGGGGCGCTGCTGGCCGGCCACGGCGGAGGCTGCTGACTTCTGGATCACGTTAAACAACAGCGCGTCGTTGATGCGTTTTGGCAGACCGGGTCCCGCGTAAATCAATCCAGTGTCAACCTCGACCAGGTCGGCTCCAGCATCCAACAGGGCCAGCGCATCGAGCGGCTCGTGCACGCCGCCGGAGGCAATCAAGGCGACGTCATGCGGCCAATGCGCGCGCGCCGCGCGCACCAGTGCCAGCGTGGCCTCTCGCGCTGGCCGACCAGACTGGCGGCCATGCGGCTCGGCCGCCACGGTGCCGTCGATCAGCAAGCCTTGCACGCCGGCCGAGATCGCAAGGTCGATCCATGGCTGCGCCGATTCCAAATCGAGATCGGCCGGAACCACCAGCACGACCGGCCGCCGTTGTGACGGCTGGCTGATCGCCTCAGTCACACTTGCCAAATGATCGGCCCATTGCTGGCGAGTCCAATTTCGCGACATGGCCAGCGGCAGCGTGTCGAGCGCGAACACGTGCGCATACGGAGACAATTGCTTGACCAGCCGCCGGGCGTCAGCCGTGGCTTGCTCGGCCGTGGCGTCGGGAGCGCAGCCCAGCCGCACGAGCAACTGCACGCCCAACTGCGCGGCCTCCATGATTTTGGGCATTAGCGCGACCAGTCCCGCGCTGGCCGTCGGCTCCGGTATCCAGATGGCCTCCTGCTCGACGCGCCGCTCCATGGCCGCCGGATCACCGACCGGCTCGAGCGTGATCGTTCCAGTATCGACGAACCCAACACCGAAGCGCGCCAGCGCGGGCCAGGCATCGGCCGTCGCGTCGAGCATCGGCCCCAGGCCGACTCGGGTGGAAAACGAAACGCCGAGCACCGAGCACGCGAGCCGCTGGTCCGGATGCATATGGCCCAGGAAGTCGATCAACTGCGGGCCCAGCGGTAGCCGGGCCAGCCGGCCCATGAAGCCGAGCGCGACGCGGCGCGCAACCGGCACCGGCATGCGGAACAGCAGCGGCCGCGTGACAGGATGATAGAACCAGTCGGGCATGATCGCGTGGGCCGGTGCCGTGGAAGTTTTGCGCAGTTGCTGGGGCTGATGTCGCGCGCTCTAGAGATTCCGTACACCGGCCAAAAGATTAACCCCCCTGCTTTCGCCTAATGAGCAATTCCCAGCAGCACGACATGCCCGCCGCTGCCCACGACTGCAAATTGATCCATATACCGCGTGCTGAGCACGGCCAGCGGCTCGCCGACGCGGTTGGTCTCGCGGGCGTGCAGTTGCAATTGGCCATTCCCGGTGCGGTAGACCTCGATATCGTGCTCGCCGGCGGCAATCAGCCAGCCGCCGCGCGTGAAGGCGATTTTAGGCCGCGGCATTCCAGAAGCAAACGGAGTCTGCTTGGCACCCACTGTCTCGCCCCACAATAGGCTGCCGCCTTCGGCCATGCCAATGGCCAGGCGGGGCCGGGTATGCGGCGCGGACGCCGCCAATTGCTCAATTCGCTGCGGCAATTCAAGCGTATCGGTCCCCTGCTGCTGCCCCTGGATGCACAGGTATTGGCCGGCGCCGAGATACAGGGTTTGTTCGCGTACCAGCAGCGGCAGCGGCGCGATGAATTCTTCGGCGGTTGGAATCAGCGATTTAAGATCGAGCGCCACGAGCCCCAGCATCTGCGCATCGGCCGACAGATACGCGTTGACCACCAACGCACCATCGGGATGAAAATCGGCCACATAGAGCGCATCGCGACTGCCATAAGCCATGCCGACGCTTGATGCCGACAGCCCACGGTGCGAGCCGGCGGTCATGGCCTTGGGAAAGCGATCGTCGGCCGCGAACACGCGCAGGGTCGACAAGTGGTCGCTGCCCAACACGTGGGTCACCAGCGGCGACCAATCCGAGGGATGGGCCGCCAGCAAGATCGTTGCCCCCGCCTGACGAGGTTCCATAAACCAAGGCCTGCCGGCCGGTTCGTCGAGGGCGCCGTCGCTCCAGGCTGCGCGGAAGAGCACGACGTGATTGTCTCGGTAGCCGGCGGCGACCAGTCCGCCGTCGATGCTTACCGCCGCCCGCCAGTCGAGTCCGGGCAAGCGCAGTTCGCGCTGGACGACAAGGGTGCCGGCCGGCCGGGCTGGAATCAAGCGCGGTCGCGGCCGGCTCCGCTGCCGCACAAATCGCTGGCCATCCCGGGCCAGGAGCAGATCTTCGGGAACCAGGCGGCCGACAGCTTGCACAATCCGCTGCACGTCGTCAGCGCCTGCCGAGGCCAGCCGTCCCGCAGCTACGACGCGCGTCTGGTCGGCCGCCTGAATGCGCACATCGGGTTCGGGATAATTTCGCGCTTCGAGCGCCAGCCGGTCGATCAAGGCCGGCACTCTGCCGAGCGGTGTGCGCGCCGGCAGCCCGGCGACAAGCGTCGCCGCCCGGGGATGCCACGCCTGGCGAGCGCACAATTCAAAGGCGTCAGCCAGGCACTTGTCGGCCTGCCGGCTGTGAGGCCACGCTTCGACCAGCCGCTGATAAGCATCGTCGGGCTGAGCCAGTTTGAGCTCGAGAATCTTCGCCGCTGCCAGTCGATCATCCGCGGCCAAATGCGCTTCGACCGCGCGGCCCCACGCGGCCGCGGCTTCCTGGGGCTGCTCGAGTTGCTGGTGCAAATCGCCGACAATCTCGTGCTGCCCGAGTCGCTCGTACAGCGCGATGGCCTCGGCCCACAGGCCGCCTTGGCGGAGACAGCGTGCGGCTTCCAAGGGCTGGCCCAAGCGCTGGTCGTACAGCACGGCCGCTTCGCGCCAATGACCGCCGTCGGCCAGCGTGGCCGCCGCCGACTTCAAGTCGCCCAACAGCGTGGCAAAAATATAGGCGGCGCGCCGATGCCGCCCCAGCGCGATTTCGCGATTGGCCAGCTCGCGGTAGCGGGCGAGTAGCTGCTGCCGATAGGGCGGTGGAAGATTCCAAAAATCGGCCGGCCGCCCGCCGCCCAACTGGTTGAGATTGAAATCGACGTTCCGCGGCATCAGGCGGTCCGAAGGTTCGGCCAGCCCGCGATGCGCCCCGCCGTCGCCCATCGGCAGGGCGAAGCGCAGCCCTTCCTCGGGCTTGTTTTTCAATAGATCGAGCAGTCGCAGAATTTCGCGATTGCGGGCCGCCTCGAGCGATTCGGCGATCTGCGCCAACCGGCGCCGGGCCCAATCCTCCAGATCGTTGACCCACGTGCGCGTAGGCGCGGTGTGGGGTAGTTTTTGCGTGATCCACTGCACCAGCCTGGCCAGTTGCTTTTCGAGCGATCGACCGGCTTCGCTCGCTGCACCGGCGGGAGGTTCATTCGCACTCGGGGGCAACTCGTCCCAATGCTGCGCTTCGCCGCCGATATCGTCGCGGCCCTGTTCGAGCACCTGCTGGACATCGAACGCTGCGTCCGGCTCGATCGAAAGCAACCGACCGTTGAGCGCCACGCCCGGCACCGCCGCGTCCCACGTTGCGGCCGCCTCGGGCGGTAGTGCGAGCAAATCGCTAACACGCAAGGCCGATTCGGGCGGCAAGGCCATCAGGCCGGCCTGCGGATGCCAGACGTGCGGCGTGTTGTCGACCAGCGCACTGAGCTCGCGATCGCTGACCGGCGGATCGATCCGCGCATCGATCGGCACATAGATCTGCTCGCCGGCCAGGCCGTAGGCAAAAACGCGCGGCCGGCGGCCGGCAGCGGGCGGCGACGCGCCTACAACCAGCACGCCGCAAGAACGTGGGTCGGTGACAGAACGCGGTAATGCGTACAGCCGGGCCGAGGCCAGCGGCGTGTTCCAGGCCGCCAACTCGGCGAGCCACGCGTCGGCCGTTTCGCCGGGCACTAGCCAGGCGACCGGTGACCGTTGCGGCACAGCACTGTATTTGATTCGCAAGGAGACGATCATCGGAGTCGCTCCACGAAACGGCGGATGATCTGCTGGACGGCGCCACAATCGTGCTCGGTCAGTCGGGACCAGTGAGGCCGGCGCGATTCCGGCGGACCCCAGAAGTAGTCCGGCCCCCAATACAGTCCGCTGGACGTGCAGCCGGCGGTCGCTCCTTCGGCGAGTACGATGACGCACTCCGGCACTTTGGAGTCGGAGCTTTTCAGGTGCAGCAAGCCGCGCGAGTCGATCAGCACCTGGCTGCCGTCGGCATAGAGCTCCTGGGCCAGTTCGTAGCGGTTCGGGCACTCCAGCGGCACGAAGGGATGCCACTTGACCGGCCCGTCTCGGCGGGGCGAGCGGGGCAGCATCAGCGTGCCGGCCTTCCGATCGACCACCAGCGGCCAGAACGTGCCGTGCCGCCCGACGAGCACGAGTTGGCCCGCGCTGTCGACGCCGATCCCTCGGAACCGGTGCCGCAGCAGCACCGGCCGGGCCAGATCGTACAACTCCAACTCGAGCAAGCGAGGCAAGTCCGATTTCCGACAAGTCGTGACTTCCAGCGTGCGCAGTTTGACCATCGCGTACGTTCGATCCGGCACGCCCCGTAGATCCATGCTGACGACGAATTGCTTGCCATTGCGGGCGATGCCCTCGACGCGAAAGTTCGACGCCGATTCCGGGTAGCGAACCGTGCGTGGCGGCCCGCTGCCCAGCGAGACGATCTGGCCGTCGTCCGAAATCCCCAGCGGGCCTTCGTGGCCGATGGCTTCGAACATGGTCAGCAGCGGCCGGCCTTTGTCGTTGATGCAGTGCCAGTGGACGTCGCGACCATCGAACGCTGGCGTCACCCAGCGCCATTCCCGAGCGGGGCTAGCATCGTACTGCTTGAAAAACCGCCCATGTACGTGGGCGGCCCGATGGGGAACGCAGCACAGCACCTCCCCGGTCTGCGGGCTGTAGACGCTAATTGTGTTGCGCGAGTACACGACGACGGCGCCGCGTTGGAAAAAAGCCGAGCGCGGTTGCTCCTTGAACGGTTCGAGTTTTTGAACCCGGCACACGCCCGTGTCGGGCTGGAGCCACACGACAAACAAGTTGCCGTTGGCCGGTCCGATCACGGCGACAATGCTGGGGCCGATGGCGGGGCTTTGGATTTCGCTGGCGGCCCACAGCAATTGCCCCGGCGGCAATCCCTCGGCCAGTTGCCGAGCACCGTAGCGGTGATCGTCCCAGTGCAGCAAGCGGCCGTCGCGGGCATAGGTCAGCACGCCGAACCCGCCCATGTGCCAACTGCGCTCGGCATCGGCCGGGGCCGAGAGCCGGATCGGAAAGGGTTTAGCCTGAAAGATAGCCGGCAAATCGGTGGCTGGCGGCGGGGTCAGCAGCGGCACGGTTGGCTTCAGCGTGGGGTTCAACACCTCATCCAGCGCGAGCTGGGCTGCGTGCAGTCGCTTGCGGCCGCGCCGCGTTTGCAGCAGCAATTGAAAATGGCCGTCGCGCCGCACGATGGCCAGGTACAGCTCCGCGAATTGAGCCTCGGCCAGCTTCCGTCGGAAGTCGGGATCTTCGAGCACGTCTTCAGCGGTCACCAGCACAAGGTCTGCCGCCTGGCCGAGCTCGGCTGCCAACTCGGCGAATGCGGCCAGCGCCGCCCCGGGATGAACGCGATAATCGAGGGCCGCCAGGTGTTCGTTCAGGCCTTCGACATGGTTCATATCGACGGGCACGAGCTGCGAGCCGTCGGCCCGATAAACGAGAATTTCCAGCCGCTCGCTGGCTCCGGCTGCCACGGCCAAACCCACCGCGGTGGCGAAGACGCGCGGCACGCCCCACATTCGCAAGCCCGAATCCAGCAGCACCAGCCGGCGGCGGGTCGGCACGCGCGGCGGCGTCTCGCGCCGCAGGTACAAGGCCTCGTTGTTCGCCACGCGGGCAGCCAGCGTCAGATTGTCCTGCGCCAGTTCGCTCACCAGCAGCCGGTCCAAGGGGCCGCGATTGCTGATATCCGACACGCCGCCAAGAGGCAACTCTTCCGGCTGGCTGAGCGGGGTGGGCAGATGCACGACCGCCATCAGCCGCTGCGCCAATCGCGCCAGGCCGCCCAGCTCGGCATCGTCCTTCAGCTCCGACACGAGACCCCGCGCCGTGCTCACCTCCGGCAGGGCCACGTCGGCCGGCCGCACTTGCTGCTCGAGCCCCGTTTGCAGTCGCAGCTCCAGGGCCGACTCGTCGAGCCGGTCGAGCCCGGCTGCCAGATGTACGAGGTCGCGTTGCAAGCCGACCGCGGCCGGCATAACCGGATGGGGCGTGAGCGCCGTCTCGGGCAGCCCCTCTTCGAGCACCCGGATCAATTGGCTGGTGTGGTTCGCCAGCGTGATCGTCAGCGTGTACTGCTCGAAAACCGTGGCGGCAATTTCGGCTTTTGCCTCGGGCGAGCTGCGCAGCGGAGCGCTAAAGGAGCTGATGCGATCAAGCGCCCGGCCAACTCGGGCCAGCATCTGCGTGTTGAGATCGGGCCGCGTTGTGATTCTGGACAGCAGACCTTGCAGGATGAAGATTTTACTGGGCGGTTCGTGCCAACTGTCGCGGCAGGCGGCCAACAGCAAGACGATGGCACCGAAGGGTGGCAGGCTTTGCGTTTCCAACCGCTTGAGCACCGCCAGCAATTCGCCGCGGAAGGCGATCGTGGTGCCGTCCGCCCAGGCGATCACGTTGCCGCGATCCTGCCATTGCCAATACGAATCGGCCGGCGCCAGAAAATATTCGTTCGCGAGCAGGTCATCGACTGACACGTTGCTGCTCCTCGAGCGATAGCCGCGCCGCCGACCGCGTGGCTTGCACCCAATCGCTACTGCCGATTTTGAACCACGAGCCATCGGCCAGCCACAGGGCCGAATCGCCGGCCGCGAGCAAAAACACGTCACGCACCACCGTGGCGTCAACCGCCGGCGTCCAAGTCCAACCGCTGGGCACCGCAATGCCAGCTTGCTCGACCAGCCGCTGGCCGGCCAGCGGTGGCAGTGGGCTGCCGCGCACGATCACTTGCCCCTGGCCGTTGGCGGCAAAAGCCAGTCGCGCCAAGCGCACTTGCGGCGCCGTGGCAGCGTAGCGGGCCCAACTCTCTAGATCGGTCAACAGCCAGCTGGGTTCGCGCTCTTCGCCGCAGCGTACCAATGTCAACCGCACGCGCGGCGGCGCCGGGGCCGTGGCAAGCGCCGGCGGCAAAACGACTTTCAGCCATGCGACCAACGGCTGCCAAGGCCCCGGCGGCAAATGCCCTCGCGGCACCAGCGCGCTAATCGGCAATAGCTGACCGTCGTCGAGCACCGTGAAACGATCGGCGCCGGGCAAGCGCCGGCAAGCCTCCTGCCGCGGTTCGTCCAGGCATTCGGCACGCAACCAGACGGCCTCGCCAACCGCGCACACCTCAACTCCAGGCCAGGCACGCATGGCCGCCAGCGACTCGGCCTGGGCCGAGTCCACTCGAAGAGCCCAGTGCGGTTTCAAGTTTCGTCGCCCCAGGCCCGCAAGAGCGTTTCCATTCGGCCTTCCAAAAAGGTCCGCTGCTGAGCGTCGGCCAACCATTGGCAGCGACCGGCCAGCAAACCGAGCTGGTCCCGCAGTACGGAGCGCTCCTGCGGCTGCTGGCCGTCGGCGGCCCAGCGCTGTTCGAGCCGCTGGAGATCGCGAGCCAACTCGTCGGCATTGGGCGCGTCCTGGCCGCGCGAGCGCGGGTGGCTGGCGGCCTGCGACTGCGCATCGTCGCGCTCGACGGCCGGTTGCACAATGGCCGCGATGATCTCGCGCTGTTCGTCGGTGTCCCAAATATAGCGCAGCACCCACAGATCGGTGCAATTGGCCTGCATCCGGCCGCAGATCAGGGCGCTGGCCGCGACCAGCCGCTGCAGCTTGACGGCGCGGCGATCGGACACCGGGATGCCAGCCTTGCGCAGTTTTTGCACCACGTCGACATACTCGCTCCGTACGGCGGTCACGTCGACGTCGGGCAAGTGCTGCTGCAACTGGCGCAGGTCTTCCACCGACAGGCCAAACTGCCGCTCGAGGCGGCCCGAGTCGAGCTGCCAACCGGCTTCGAGCACGTCGGCCAGCCGCTCGTCGCCGACATTGTCGCAGTGCACCCGCAACAAAAAACGATCGAACAGCGCGGCCAGGGCATCGTCTTCGGGCAGCCGATTGCTGGCCGCCACGACCATCAGCAGCGGCAGCTTGCGCGTCTCGCGTCCGCGGCGAAAGATCCGCTCGTTGAGCACCATCAGCAGGCTGTTGAGGATCGCGCTGTTGGCATTCAGCAGCTCGTCGAGAAACACGAGCGAGGCTTCCGGAAGCATGCCTTCGGTGTTGGTCACCAGCTCGCCTTCGCGGAGCTTGCGGATATCGAACGGGCCAAACAGCTCGTTGGGTTCGGTAAAGCGCGTGAGCAGGTAATCGAAAACCCGGCCTTCGATGCGCCGGGCCAGCTCATGTACCAAGGCGCTTTTGGCGGTGCCGGGCGGCCCGAGGATGAACAGGTTTTCGCCGCCGGCCAGGCAAATGCCCAGCAGGTCGATGACTTCGTCCTTGCCGACGAAGGCGGCTTTCATCGGCGTGAGCACTTCGGTCACCAGCTTATGGCCGATGCCCGAGCCGGTGCCGCCGATCCGATCCACGCAGTCTTCTTTCATAATGATTTTGCGCCGGCCAGTGCCGCGGCCAGCCCCGGTGCCAAGTCTGGATAGTGTCCCAGCGCCGCCTGCAAGGCCGCGCGCACGCGCGGGTCGGCCAGCCGGCTCACGTCGCTGCGGACGACGATACGATCAATATACAGGCGCAGCAGGCCGGCATGCCCACAAATGACGTCGATGCTGGCAACCTGCACGTCCGGCATGCCGACCGAAGACAGCGGCCACTGGCCGCCCCAGGCCCGCAACTGATCGCACAACGGATCGGCCCGAGACACGCCGGCCGCATGCCGTAACAGATCGGGCAGAAAGCGGAACGCCAGGTCCACCGAATAATGCACGCTTGCCGCCGGGCTGGCGCTCGGGCAAGCTGCGCCCAGCTTGGACTGGATCGTGTTCGCATCGACGTCGCGAAACACGGCGAACTGGCTGGCGCGATACAGTTGCTCGGCCGCCCAGCGCGCGGCCGCGCGATCGAGTGCCGGCGCCGCGCCCGGGAACTCCAGGCGATTGGCCGCATCCCAATCATCCAGCACCGCATCGACCGCCGGCCCGTCCTGTTCTTCGCCCCCGCCTGGCACGAATCTCGCCACCCGCACCCGGCCATGCTCAACCAGCGCACGCAAAAAATCGGCAATCGGCATAGGGCTACCGGCCCAGAATCTTCAGCCGCCGCTGGGCCAGCAAATAGGTTGTGGTCAACCAGCGGCCCGTGGGCTCGACCACTTTGCGATAGGCCTCGCGGGCGACATCTGGACAGCCGTCCTGCTCGGCGATTCGCCCTTGAACGTACCAGTCGATGTTCTCGACGAAGCCGCGCGAGTCGATGCAAAGCTTCAAGTTGATGCGAGCCTCGTCCGTCTTTCCGAGCTCGGCGTAGACCGTGGCCAACGTGTGCAGCGCCGCGGCCGACGGGTAAATCTCGACGGCCCGCTGCGCGTCGGCCAGTGCAATGGCCGGCACTGGTGTGCAATACACGGCATTCCAGGCGATCGTGTTGGCGAAGTAGCCGCCCGGATCGGCCTTGATCCCGTGGCGCAGGTACTTTTCCACGGCCGGATAATCATTGCGCTCGCAGGCCAGGTCGCCCAACAGCCGGCGGGCCCACACATCACTGGACAGTTGTTTCAACCGCTCTTCACCCAGCTTCTGGGCTTCTTCCGGCTTGCCCAGCCGCACCCATGCCGATGCCTTTTTGGCGTTGGGCTCCGTCGCCTGGGGATAAGCCTCGAGCATGCGGTCTGCGACTTTTATGACCTCCTCCAGTCGATTGCGCTGCGCCAGTCCGACGGCCAGCGCACGATCGATTTGCAGCTTGCGATATTTCGAATCCTGCTGGTCTCGGACTTTTGTCAGGAACTCGATCGCCGACTGGCAGTCGCGGCGATTGGTCATGAGCAAGGCCGCCGGCAGCCGAAGCTGATCGGCCTTGGATTTGTCGATACCGAGCCACAGCCGCCCGAAGGGCGTTCCGCCGTAGGGGTCGAGCATGAAGATCGGTTCATTAAGTTCCTGTGCGGCCCATTGCAACTGCTGGCGTGCCGCGTCGACGTTGCCACGCTCCAACTGGCGCATGGCGGCCGCGCCCAGCCCTCCGAGTGCGGCCCCCACGTCCCACAGGCGATAACCCTGCGGGCTGCGCTGCACATACCAGGTGATTGGCCCAGCGTTGCCATACTTGGCCCGAATGCGATAACCGGTCTCGTCCGTTCCCGCCGATTCGAAGGTCACGAGCGAGACCGCGTCGCCGCGGCGATCGGCCGGAACGTGGCGCTGCTCAAAGTGCTGGAGCACGGCGTGCAAGTACGCTTGTAGGCCCTCGAGGCCGGAATGCGGCTCGTCGCTGCTGCCCGCGGGCAACAGGGCCGCGATCTCGCTCTGGGGATTTCCGCCGAGCAGCACGGCAAGATACAGTCGCTGGACGACGTGGCACGGATCGCTGGGCGGCAGGAGCACCTCTTCGTAGCGGCGCAGTTGCAGCAAGGTCTTGCTCAACGCGCGGAACCGCGAGGCCAGCGGCTCGTCGACGCGGGCCTGCTGCAAGAGCTGCACGGAGAGCGCATATTGCCGGCTCTCCTCCAAGTAACCGGCCGCGTCGATGATGCGGGCGCGGCGATCGTCGGCCGACTCGATTGTTTTGTCGGCCAGCGCCAGGCATTGTTTCAGCCCATCCTCGACGGCCGTTGCAGCCAGGCGCATGCTGTCGACCGTGGACGATTGCTTCATGCCGGCGGTCACTTCTTTGATTTCGGCGAACCGCCCGGCATACAGCAGCGTGACGAGAAACGAGTCGTTCAGCGCTTCGATATTGGGCGACTCGGCGCGAACTTTTCGAAACTGGTCGAGGGCTGCGCTCAATTTTGCCTGGTGGCCGAAGCGGCGACCGAGTTCGTCGTACTCGTGCAGGATGGCGTTGTTCCAGCGCGCCGTGAGATTGTGAGGATCGTATTGCAAGGCCTGCCGATAGGCGGCAGCGGCCCCCGGCCAGTCAAAGTTGCCCCGGAAATGCCGGCCCATCTCGTCGTAGGTCAGCATCCGGCCCAGCGTGTGCCAGCACTCCGACGAGCGCGGCGCCAGTTGGACGGCGCGCCGCGCGTGCAGTTGAGCGGCGGTTCCGAACCCGGCGCTGACCAGCGCGTCGGCAAAACGGTCTTCCAACTCGGCGTTGTCGCCGTGCTGGGTCAGCAGTTTGCGATATTCGGCCAAACCCTCGCGGAATTTCCGCGCGGCAATCAGCTTTTGTGCCCGATGCTCGAAACGCAGCGTGAAATGCCACTCCTCGGTTCCGCGATGCTCGCGCAGCTCGGAAATTGCCGATCGGAAGTGGTCGACGTCGGCCGGCTGGAAGTGGCCGTCGCCCGCATCGAATTTGATCGAAGCCACGACCGTCTCGTCGGCCTCGGTTTCGAAGCTCCAGCTCAGTGAGGCCGGCCCGAATCGCAGCGTCTTGTCCGGCGCAGACCGATCGGCGAGATAGCCGACCGGCGGCGTGACTCGGTAGGTCAACTCATAACGGTAAGGCGCGTTGAGCACCAGCGGTGCCTTGCGGCCGGGCGTGGCCCGCTTGGCAGTGTCGTCGCCGGTGCTTTTCGTCTCGTCCGGCTTGAGCAGAAAATAGGGCAAGCGATCGAGCACGGTCGACGGCGACAAGATCACAGTGGCTTCCGTGTCGTTCACGAGTCCCAGGTCGGAATCCGTGGCCTCGGAACGCAGCCGAAACGGCTGGTCGACATTCTTCGGCTCGGTGCAAGCGAAGTGCGTGATGTGCTTGGTGCGGTAAGCCTGCTCGATATAGTCGGCCCAGCGCTGGCGGATTTCGCTGGGGCGTAGCTGCGCGTAGTCGCAGCGCATGGAGTGCTCGATGGACCCGCCAGCCTCCATCACGCGAATCACGCGCGTTTTGCCCGCTTCGCTCAAGCGGAACTCGCGCGTGTCCAGCAAATAGTTCTCGGCGGCCGACGCTTGTGGAATACGGGTCAGCGCCTTCGTCTCGGGCGCGATCACCAGCGACAGCTTTCCCTGGTCGGCCAGCGGCAGAGTCCCACAGCGCAGATTCGGCGCCGTGGGATCGATCCACAGCGGCGGATTGCCCGGCATGTAAACGATCGCATGATTGAAGACGCTCAACGCCGGCAGGTCGGTGGAGATATCTTCGAGCCCTCCGCTGTGCAATAGCGCAATGTGGGCCGGCAGCCCCGCCGCGCGCAGCAGGCCCACCAAGAGCGCCGCCTGATCCTTGCAATCGCCATAGCGTCGGGCCAACGTATCGTCGGGCGAATGCGGCACAATGGCCGCCGCGCCGAATTCCAAGCCCGTATAGCGGACCAGGCTTTGCACATGGGCGAGCAGCTTGCCGGCCACCTTCGTCCGCGACTTCTCGTTTCCGACGATCTCGGCCGCCAACTGCTGGAGTTTGTCCGATCGCAGCCGGGGCTGGGCGAGTTGGCTGTAGCCTTGAGCCACTTCGGCCCAACTGCGGCCATTGGCAAACGCGACGTGCGGCAGCCGCGGCGTGCTCGACGGCACGAGTGGCTCGATCTCTGGCGGCGCAGCGACCTTGGTCGTTTCAAACAGCAGCATCACGCGGCCATTGCTGACTGTCCGCTTAGGTTCGAGCTTGATGGCCAGGGCCTGGTAGTGCAGCGGCGCGTCGGCCGGCGCGTCGATCTTCAAGCGAATGCGCCGCGTCGGCACGTGCGACCAGAAATCGAAGCGTTCGAGCACGCCGGCGGCAAAAAACGGCTGCGACTCCCGGATCGTGATCTGCTCCTCGACCACCGCGCCCACCGCCACGGCCGGCAGCGGCGCGTGCAACTGCCGCCGGTCGCTGAACAGATCGGCCTCGCGCTCGCTGGCCGGGGCCTCGCTCAGCGTCGCCGCGTCGAGCAGGTGCGCCTTGCCATCGGCCGAGATCACGCGAGCTTTGATTACCGGCCGCTCCTGATGCCACGGCGACCACGTGGCGCGCACCACCGACCAATCCGAGACAGCCGATTCGCCCAGCACGCGAAAAATCAGCCGCGTCGTCCGATGGGTGCGGCCTTGTGCGTCGAATTCATACCGTCCCTCGTGCAGCAGAATCTCGACGTCCGCTTTTTCCGGTGCAGCACGGCTGGCCGCGGCCTTGAGCACCGCGGCCGGCTCGGCACTTAGCACCCGATCGAGCCACGGCTCCTCGGCGGGCGTGCCCACGATCTTTGCAGCCAGGCAAAACGCAGCGAGTACGGCGGTAAGGGTCATCGAAATCGACGCGCCTCGGATTCAAGATGTGGATGGAAAAATGCCTGCGACTGCTGCAGATTGCATCACATTATTCAGGCAGTTTTCTGAGCGCACAAGCAAAAAAGAATCGGACCAAGATCACTCGCGGCGGCGACCCGCGGAGTGCATACCGCCATCGCAGCATTCCCAGTTCGCAAAGGCCCGGTTGCCTGCCTTGCCGGTTGTGCGGGCTGTGCGGCCCACGGTTCCCAGCCTTCTGCTTTTCCTAATCCCCCCTTCTGATTGAGGCACTAAACTAACTCAGGCTGCCAGCTTCGCCGGGGTCGAGGGTCGTTGCATGGACGGAATGCTCGGACTGCTCTGTTCCGCCGGCTTTGTGCTGGGCATCGTCACGGTCGTCGGTCATGGCATGTGGGTCGTGCTGGCCAAGCTGTTCAAGGCCGAAAGCCTCGATCCGGCCGAGCTTGTTCCGGCTGACCACATCAACTGCCCGACCTGCCACGCGGCGCTGCCCGGCAGCCGCCGATTGTGCCCGGCGTGTGGCTGGCCGCTGAGGCCATCGTCCGACGCCCCGGCCAGCGTGGGCCTGGACGCGCTATTGCGCGAATTGCAACGGCTCGAGCGGCTCCAGCTTCTGGATCCAGCCACCGCCGCGCGACTCACCGCAACGGTGCGCCAGGAGCAAGCCAAACTGGCCGCAGCATCGGTCTCACCGATCACACTGGCCCCTGCCGCCAGGCCAGCCGCGCTCGAACAGCCCGAGGTGCTCGAAGTTCTGACCCTCGCGCCCGCCAGCAGCCCCGCGCCCGAAAGCCCACGTCCCGCGCCGGTCCACACTCCAAACGAGCTGGCCACCGACGTCAGTGAGCGCGTGCAGGCGTATACCCAGCAGCGTCACACGGCCCTAGCCGCGACGGCCGAAGTTGAGCCCGTCGCGTCGCCGGCCACGCCGTGGTCGCAACTGCTGATTCATTTCATGGAGGAAAAGAACATTCGCTGGGGCGAGCTGATCGGCGGCTTGCTGATCGTCTGCTGCTCGATCGCGCTGGTGATCAGCTTCTGGAGCAAGATCGCCGAGCGGCCGTTTCTCAAGTTCTTTGTCTTCAACGGCGTCACGGCCGGGCTGTTTGGCCTCGGCTTCTACATCCACCGGCGCTGGAATCTGCGGACCACAAGCCGGGGGCTGCTGACGATCGGCACGCTGCTGGTGCCGCTGAATTTTCTGGCGATCGCCGCGTTCTCGGAAGGTGCCACACCGGCCAGCCCGTGGATGATCAGCGGCGAACTCATTTCGATCGTGCTCTTCTCGGCGCTCGTCTACGGAGCGGCGAGAATCATCGCAGCCCGCGCACCGATCGCAATGGCGCTGGGCGTGGTCGGCTGCGCGGTTTCCGAACTGCTCGTGCGGCGATTTGTGGCACCCGGCGCGGAACTGGCCATCATCGCCGGCATGGCCTGCCTGCCGCTGGCCTGCTACCTGGGCGCAGTCGGCACAATAGTCCAACGTGCGCGGCGTTGGCCCGAGTGGGGCGAAGCCGAGGCAG
Source organism: Pirellulales bacterium (assembly GCA_036268995.1). Lineage (GTDB taxonomy): Bacteria > Planctomycetota > Planctomycetia > Pirellulales > PNKZ01 > DATATB01. The sequence goes on from DATATB010000016.1 coordinate 26,929, forward strand.
GCGAACTGCTCGAACTCTTGGGCACTGTATCGTTTGCCGCCGCGGTGACGCTCGGATTGCTGCTCGTCAAAACCGGAGCCGTTTGGGAAACCCTGTGCCAACTGGCGCCGTTGGCGAGCACGAGCGGAGTGCCGGCCCTGGCCGTGGGGTTGCTCATCATGCAGCGGCTCAAACAGGTCGAACTCGCCGGCCTGCGAACTGCCGGCACGAGCATCGCCGTGCTCGGCGCCGGCGTGCTGCTGGCCGGCCTGGTGCTGGGATGGACGAACCCGGCCAGCCTCGTGCTGGTGGGCATCACCGATTTTGTGGTGTTTGCCACGGTGGGCCTGGCTTTCGAGATTCCCGCTGCGCAACTCTTGGCCGCGGCGGCGCTGGTGCCCGCCTGGCTGACGGTATTTCACGTGATGGCCGGTCACATGGGCTGGCATCGGGCAACGCGTGCGGACATGGCCCACGCCATGCTTTCCGCCGCCAGCGGCAGCGCGTTGGTGCCGCTGGTCGCCTTGATCGGCGGCCTATCGTGGTGGCTGGCTCGAGGCGTGCGCGCAGCGCACGGCCGGTTCTTCGCAATCGCTGCGGCTGCAATCGCGGTCCTCAGTTTGGTTCTGGTGATCGGTTTCGGCTTCGGACGCAGCCCCGATGCGGGGGCAACCTGGATCATTCTTTTCTATGCCGCGATCGCGCTGGCGGCCGGCATGCGCGTTGGCCCAGCGTCCGTCTGGATCGGTTCCGGCCTGTTGTTGACGGCCATCGTCCAGGGCGTTGTGTTTCGCTATGCCGATTGGCTCGGCTGCCGCGAGCCGTGGGTCGTGGCCCTGCTCGCTCACTCGAGCCTCATGACGTTAGCAGCGGCCGCTGGATTTCGATCGCGCGCGCAATGCGCCGGACGCTGGGATGCGCTACGACACTCGGCGCTGGCGTCGTCCTTGGCCGCCGTGCCGCTGATCGCCGGCCTGTTGCGCTGGGAAACGCCCGGCGCGGTGGCTGGCTGTAGCTTCTGGTTGGCCGCCGACTGGTTCGCGCTGGCCTGGCTGGTTGGTTCGCAAGTCCTGTTTACGGCGTGTCAAGCTGCGCTATCGCTGGGCGTCGCGCTGGCGGCGGCCAGTTGGATTCCGGCGCAAGGCTGGCTCGATCCGCGGCGATTGCAAGCGCAAGGCATTGCCCTAACGCTGCTCAACGGCGGCTGGATCGCCGTTCGCCTGTCAGCGCGGCGGTTGCCGGCAGTAATCCGCACGCTGTTGTTTCCGCCCTGGCCCACGCTCGATCGTTGGCTGACGGGCGTATTAATCGCCGGGCTGCTCGTGTTGGCTTGCTACGGAGCGCTGCCCAGCGTGACCCACGAGCTGACGTACCCTTCTGCGGCCGCGCAACTCAATGATTCGCTCGGCGCCTTGTCGCTCCCGGGAATGTTTTCGGAAGATGCCTTGGGACTGGGAACCTGGTTGTTGATGTTGGCGCTCATCGCGGTGCTGGCTGCACGGCAGTGGGAAGCGTTCCGCCCGCTGGCGGTTCTGGCTGCGATGCTCGTGGTCTGGGCCGTCTGCCCGCTGGTGGCCGGTCACTTTGCCGACGCGTCGGCCTCGGCGCTGCGCTGGTCTGCGGCCGGATATGCTCTGCTTCTGTCGCTGCCGATCTGGTTCCGCGGCAATGTCTTTCGATTGGCGCAACGTGCAGCCTGGCCGCAAATGGAATCGCGCTGCACTCGGCTGGCCGAGCCGGCCACATGGCTGCTGCTGGTGTTGGGCGTATTTCCCGTGCTGCTGTTGACCACTATTCCGGCGCTGGCGGCCATCGTGGGCAACCCGCTGATCGGGCCGGGCCCGGGATCCTTCTTCGCGCGCATCGGCAACTTTTCAGCCTTCATGGTGCCGCTGGGCCTGGTCTTCGCGACACTGGTCGGCCACGCGGTTCGCGAGCGCTCGTCGATCTACGCCTTCGCCGCCGGCCTTGTCTTGAACCTGGCAACATCGCTCGGCTTTGCACTATCGGTGGTGACAGTCGGTGGCAGCTTTGGCACAACCGAGTGCTTTCGGCTGATGCAGTTCAACGCCTTGGCGGCCGGCAGCTTTGCCCTGGCCTGGCTGGCAGTTGTCTCATGGTGGAGTCGCCGGCAGCAGGAACTGGAGCGATCGCAGCCCAACGTGTTATTCACGCTCCAAACCGCTTTGGGTGCGGCGGTGATGGCGCTGCTGATTGGTCCCAACGTGATTTCGCTGTTTGCCAGGCCGACGTCGGGGACTTCGTTTTTCGAGGCGGCCGGTCCCTGGGGTTGGCTGGCTAGCCTCGTCGCCTTTGCGGCGCCGGTCTGGTTCACTTTGCGTTTCGTCGAAATCGCGCGACTGTGCAGCCGATTGGCCGATCTGCTCGCGGCCGCGTTGCTCACCGCCGCCTCGCTGGCCGCCTTCGAGGCCAGCCGCTGGGATGTCGGCAATTGGGTAGCCTACCACACGCTCCTGCTGAGCTTTACGGTCGTCGCCTGGTTATTATTGGGCGCAGACGTCTGGCTGCGACTTGTCAAACAACCGCCGGCGGCCGTGCGCTGGACCGGCCTCGTTGGCAGCTTGGTCTTCGTGCTCGCCATCCGCGCGAGCGTTAGCGATCCCGAACGTCCTTGGTGGTCGGTGGGCGCTTTCGTGGCGCTGGTGCCAGTCGCGGCCGGATTGTCCTGGGTCGTTGCGCGGCAGCAGTTCTTGTGGATCGCCGCTGGACTGCTGAACCTGGCGACGACGATTTGGTGGATCGAAAAGCCGCTCTGGCAGCCGGTTCCACCGTCATTTCATGCCACAATCTTGGCGCTGTTGGAAGTCAACGCAATTGCGCTGGCACTGCCGGCCGTGGCCTGGCTGATCGTCGACCTGCGCTTCGGCAACCGCCGCGCTTCGTCCCAGTCTGCCGCCATGCACAATTTGGCAGCGGCCGGGGCGCTCGTGATCCTGGCATCCGTCACCGCCATTTCACTGGCCGCCGATCTCAAGAGTTCGCCGCTGCCCGCAAGCGTGCTGCTCAATGGCCTGACGATCGGCGCGGTCGCCCTGGCCATCGTCGCGTGCCTGTGGGATGCGCGTGCCCGCTGGCCGATCGCCGGCTTGTACGTGCTGGGATTTGTGCTGCTGGCGGCGGTGGTCGATGGCTGCAACCTCTCGCCGCGCTGGCTCGTCTGGACCGGCATGATGCTGGCCGCCGCGTACTGCCTGGCGACCAGCTATTTCTGGAGCCGCCGTCGCGGGCTGCTGGCCATCGCCGACTGGCTGGCCATTCCGCGCCGCGAAGGCCCTGCCTTCTCGGGCCTGGCCTGGCTCGTGCCCGCCAATTGGCTCTTGGCCGTAGCCGTGATGATCGCCTGTTTTGGCGTCGAGCTGACGTTTCCCGAAAAGCCGCTTCGGCTGCTGTCGGGCAATGCCGCCATCTTGCAAGCGATCGCCGTGGGCATGCTGGCCCGCGGACGCAGAAGGTCGCAATTGCGGGACGCGTCGCTGGCATTTGCCGTGCTGGGAGCCGTGGCCTGGGGTTGGGCCTGGATTGATCCCGCCTCGCCCGCTCGGCTGCTCGATCGGGCCGTGGTGGTCAGCGTGGCGCTGGGCGCGATGAGCGTGGCCTACGGCCTGGGATCAAAATTCTTGCCGCCCAGCGCGTGGACACAAAGCGCGCGGCGGATGCTGCCGAACTTGCTCGCGCTGGGCGGTGTTTCGCTGTGCGCCGTGCTGGCGATGGAAGTCCACGGCTATGCGACCCACGGGCAAGTCGTCATCGCCTGGCCGGCGATCGTGGCGGTCGTGCTCGCGCTGGCGGCGCTGGCCGGCGCCGCGCTGGTGGCCGCGCTGGTGCCAGGCCGCGATCCCTTGCGACTGTCGGAGCGCGGGCGCACGATCTACGTGTATGCGGCCGAAGGCCTGCTGGCCCTGCTCTTGCTGCACGTGCGGCTGACGCTCCCCTGGCTGTTCCACGGCCTGTTTCTGCGCTACTGGCCGCTGGTCGTGATGCTCGTGGCATTCGTCGGAGTCGGCCTGGCCGAGCTGTTCCGCCGCAAGCGTCACGCCGTGCTGGCCGAACCGCTGGAGCGCACCGGCGTGCTGCTGCCGCTGTTGCCCGTGCTGGGCTATTGGGTGGCTCCGGCCACCGGCGTGCATTACTCGCTGCAATTGCTGGCCGTCGGCATGCTCTATGCCATCTTGTCGGTCACGCGCCGTTCGTTCGGCTTTGGCCTGCTGGCCGCGCTGGCCGCTAACGGCGGTCTGTGGTTCTTCTTGAACGAACAGGGCCAGTACGGCTTGCTGGTCCATCCGCAATTGTGGCTGATCCCGCCGGCGCTGAGCGTGCTGGTCGCAGCGTACCTGAACCGCGACCGTCTCGACGACGATCAGATAACCACCATTCGCTACCTTTCGGCGATCACGATCTACGTCTCGTCCACGGCCGACATCTTCCTCAACGGCGTGGCTCAGGCCCCGTGGCTGCCCTTTGTGCTGGCCGGCATCTCGCTGGCCGGCGTGGTGCTGGGCATCATGCTGCAAGTTCGGGCGTTTCTCTTCCTGGGAACCGCCTTCCTCGTGCTCTCGCTGTTCACGATGATTTGGCATGCCGCGGTCGACTTGGAGCAGACCTGGCTGTGGGCCGTCAGTGGCATTGTCACCGGAGTCCTGATCATCGCCGTCTTCGCCGCGTTCGAAAAGAAGCGCGACGACGTGCTTGTGCTCGTCGAGCGCCTCAAAGACTGGGACGCGTGAGGCCCGGCCACGGCGGCCACCACGTGCCGCGGCAGGTTACAATGTCGGGATGAAGAACCGTAAACGCCGACAGCCGCCGGAAGTTTCCCGGGCCGATCCCCCGGAAGCAGATGCCGGCCCGCTGGCCTCGATGCCGTGGGGCCCGAAGAAGGTCGCGTGGTACGCGGCGCTCTGGGCCGTGATTGCGGCGCTGGGATTTCTGACGTACACGCGGTGCCAGGTATTTCGAGGGCCCGCCACGCTGTGGGCCGACACGCTCGAGAAAAACGACGCTTCCGCCCTGGCCCACAGCCAATTTGCGGCCACGCGGATTGCCGCCAAAGATCTCGCGGCGGCCGAAACGCAGCTGCGCCGAGCAATCGAACTCGACCCCGACGACGCCGGCTACCACACGAATCTAGGGCATGTGCTGGCGATGCGGGGCGATCCGGCCGCGGCCGAAAAGGAATTTACGGTCGCCTTGTCGTTGCCGCATGCCAACCGCGCGGCCATTCACTTCAATCTCGGCGCCATCTACTACCGTCAACAGCAGCTCGCGCCAGCCGAATCCCATCTGCGCGAGTTGCTCTCCGAGCAGCCATCGAACCCCCGCGCCTGGAACCTGCTAGGCGCCGTGCTCGCCCGTCGCGGCGCCACGGCCGAAGCCCTCGCCTGCTTCCGCCGCTCCATCGTCATCGACGACAATCCCGAAGCCCACCGCGCCATCCAAGAGCTAAAAAAGGGGTCAGAACTATTTATTGAAAAATCGTTCTGACCCCTTTGTTTCGATGGTGGCGGCCATGATGATGGTGGCGGAGTGGTCGGGGCCTTTGAGGAATTCGATGTCGCAGATGATGGCGTCGCGCTGCGGGTAGACGGCTAGGTAGCGGAGCTGCTGGCCGCGGAGGGCGAAGGCGAACTGCGAGCCGGGCACGTCGACCCGGCGAATGAATAAAAAAGGGGTCAGAACTATTTTTCAATAAATAGTTCTGACCCCTTTATTTCGACGGTGGCGGCCATGATGATGGGGGAGGAGTGGTCGGGGCCTTTGATGAACTCGATGTCGCGGATGATGGCGTCGCGCTGCGGGTAGACGGCCAGGTAGCGGAGCTGCTGGCCGCGGAGGGCGAAGGCGAACTGCGAGCCGGGCACGTCGACCCGGCGAATGTAGTCGGCGAACTGCTCGCCATTGCGCAGGGGAATGTCCTCGGCCTGCCCGTCTTCGTAATGCAGGCGGACAATCATCGACACGTCTCCCTTGCGGCCGATCGGATAGCCCCAGCCGCTGACGCCGCTCAACAGATGAATCGCCCGGGCTTTGGCGTTGCAGGGGACGCGCACGCTCTTGGCCATTTTCGGCGGCAGCGTCCCGCTGGGGCCGTAGAGCAGAACCGCGTTGGGCAGCGACTGGCCGCGCGGGTCGATCAGTTGAAACGGCACGCCGGCAAACGTTTTTGGCGACCAGTCGTCGAAGATCAGCCGGTCGGGGCCACCCGGCGCCTCGTGGAACATGCTCTTAGTCGTCACCACGTTGGCCACCTTGTTCAGTGGCAACGGCAAGAATTTTCCCTTGGCCGTCAGGAATTCGAGCAGGTCGACCAGGTCTTTCGCCGGCAGTTGCTTTTCAAAACCCTCGGGCATGATCGATTTGTTTGACGCGACGAGTTGCTCGATCACGTCGCGCTGCACGGTATGCTTCTTGCCTTCGGCGTCGAAGATTTCGATGGCCGTTTTCGTCTCAGAGGCCAGCAGGCCGTTCATTACCAGCCCGTCGTCGGTCACCACGGTGTAGGCGCGGAAGTTCCCTTCGACGCTGCGGCTGGGATCGATGATATGCGTGAGCAGCTCGGCCTTGGGATGCACGGCCATGCCGGTCAGATCGGGGCCGACCTTGTTGCCCTGGCCGCTATGGGTATGGCACTTGGCACACTGCTTGACGAAGACGGCCTTGCCCGCCGCGACGTCGCCGGTCTGGCGCGTCAGCGGCAGCAATTCGTCGAGCACCTTCTGGCGGTCGGCGTTGGGAAGCACGCCGCCGCGTTTGAGGATTTGCCGGGCCCGAGCGGCGAGTTGCTTGTTCGGATGTGCCGCGAGCGCCTGCTTCTGATCAAGCGAAAGATCGGCCAGCAGGACCTCGCCAGCCTCCAGTTTTGCCAGCAGCGACTCGGTCCAAGCTGTGCGACTGAGCAGCAGGCGAATGGCCGCAGCCCGGGCAGCGGGCGTAAGCTCCGCGAACTTGGCCAGGACGGCCGAGCCGGTAGAAGTCGATTCGCTCGCGGCCAGCGCGTCGATGAAACCGATCGCCAGCTCCGGTGAAGTGCGCGGCGTAATGACGTCTATCAGCTTGGCGGCAGCCGCGGCGTCGCTTGCGCGAAATTGCATCAACTGCCGGGCAGCGGCAGTCCGCTCGGCGTCGGACTGCTTCGCATCGGCGATAGTGGCTTCGAGCGCCGTGGCAATTCCGCGGGCGTACCCGTCCAGCGCGTTGCTGCCCATTTTAGCCATCAGATTCACAAGTTGTCCCTTGGCCCCCGGCGGCAATTGCGCCAGGATCATGCCGACGGCAGCCCGTGCATCGGCTCCCAAAACGGCGTGAACGTTCTTCGGCCAGCCGGCGGCAAGGCCCGCCACGATGGCTTCGATCGTCGGGCGATCGGCACTCGCGAGCGCGGCAAACAACGAGCCGACCGTATCGGCCGGCCCGCCGCGGGCGTAATGCTCGGCGACGATCGCGACCAGCGGCCGGGCTTTGGGCGCGAGCGTCGTGTTGCTTTGCGTGACCAGCGAGTGGAGAAAATGCACGGCATGCGTCGCGGCGGCGCTGGTCATGGCATCAGGCAGCCAGCGATCGTTCAGGTTCGCCGGCTTGTTCACGCGCGTGGCAATCGCCCGTGCGGCGTCGGGATTCGACGGCATTTCGGACAACGCCAGAAACGCAGCCATGCGCGCCTGGGCATCGGCATCGTCGAGCATGCCGCTGGCGAGAACGGGCTTGATCGACGGCTCGGTTCGCGGCACGACGGCCACGGCATTGCGCCGCACTCCGGCCGACGGATGCGTGAGGGCCGCGGTCGCGGCTGCGGTCGCTACGGGATGCTGGCCGTTCAGAGTACCCAGGCCGTGCAGCGACCAGAGCGCATGAATTGCGCCGACATTCAAACCGGCTTCGTCCATGCTGCGATTACCGGCCAAAGCGATCAGGGCCGGCAGCACGTCGTACTTGCCGCGCTCGACGAGCAATCGCTGAGCGTGCCGCCGCCAGAATAGGTTGGGATGAGCGAGGGCTGCCACGAGCTTTTCGGCCGAAGCTCCGCGCAAATCGAACGGGTCGGATGCCGGGCCGCTTGGGTAGATGATGCGATAGATGCGGCCGTGCCGCTTGTCGCGCAGATCGGTTTCGTAGGCGCTGCCCTTGCCGGTCTTAAAGCCGACCGGAGTGGGGTTGTGCTGCACGATGTAGTTGTACCAGTCGATGACCCAGACATTGCCGTCGGGCCCGACCTCGGCCATGATCGGCGCGGTCCACTCGTCGTCGCTTTCCAACAGGTTGCCAGGATTGGTCGACTTGAAATCCGCTCCCTCGCGGGCCAGCACGAATGTGCCGACGAGATGCCCGGTCGGCTCGGCCACGAAGGCCGTGCGGTTCCAATAGGCCTCCGGATACACGCGGGCCGTGTACAGGGCGTGGCCCGCCGCGGCCGTGTAGCCACCGTGATGATCGACCTGGCGAATCTTGTCGGTGGAGGCGTGGAACAGGTGCGTGTCGGCGATCGTGCCCAACTGCGTGCTCGACCAGCCGCGGACCGCTTCGTAGTAGCGGTTGGGGATCGGCATGTAGACGCTCGGATTGTGATTGGCCGTCGAGCCGAGCAGCAAACCCTCCTCGCTGAAGCCGATGCCCCAGGTGTTGTTGTTCGTGTTTCGCAGGAATTCGAGCTTCGATCCGTCGGGCCGAAAACGATAACAACCTTGTTTGAACGACAGCTTTTCGCCGCCGATCGTGCCCGAAAAGCCGGCGTAGCCGACGACGCCGTACATCCAGTTGTCGAGGCCGTAGACCAAGTTGCTGGGTCCGGCGTGCGTGTCGCCGGTGGACCAGCCGGTGAAAAGAATCCGCCGCTGGTCGGCCACGTTGTCGCCGTCGGTGTCTTGGAGATACAGGGTGTGCGGGGCCTGGTGCACAATCACGCCGCCGCGAGCGAACGCCAGGCTGGTGGGAATGCTCAGCTTGTCGGCAAATACGGTGAACTTGTCGGCCCGGCCGTCGCCGTCGGTATCTTCGCAGATGCGAATGCGATCGCGGCCTTGCCCTTCGGGCTGAAGTTCGTTGGGATAATCGACCGTTTCGGCGATCCACAACCGGCCGCGTTCGTCCCAATTCATGCAGATCGGCTTGCCGATTTGCGGCTCGGCGGCGAAGAGCTCGACAGTGAATCCTTGCGGAACACGCAGGTGCTTGATCGACTCCTGAGGTTCCAGCGGCAGTTGCATCTGGTTCCAATCGCCGTCGCCTTTCCGCTGGCCGCCGGGAGGATAGAACGCAACCTTCGCCGGAACGTATTCAAACGGTTTGACGTCCTTGCGCGGCGGTGTCATAGGCGGCACGTCGAAGGTAAGCGGATCTTCGGTCGTGCCGGCCACCGTGGGATCGCCGCCCACCGACCAGCGAATGCCGCGTTCGATGAGATTCAAAAAGCCCGGGTTGTGCCAGGCCCGCTCGTCGTGGCCCGAGGCAGTGTAAAATACGCGACCTGTGCCTTGCCGGCGGACCCAGGTCCACGGCTCGCGGCGTTTGCCATCGACGCGTTCCATCAGCACCACGCGATCGTCGGATAGGTCGCTGTGTACGTACGTTTCGTCCCAGGCCTCAAACGCGCGAAAGCCTTGCATGATCGGATGGTCGGGCTTGACGATGACCGGCCGGAACTCGCCTGTGCCGTGACTTTTGAACCGGCCGCCGACCAGCGCCACGAATTTCGCCGATTTGCCAAAGCACGCGCTGGCACAATGGATCGGCACGAAACCGCCGCCAGCATCGACAAAGCCGACCAGGGCCGCTTCCTGCTCGGGCGACATGGCAGCGTGGTTGGCGTACAGAATCAGACAGTCGTAGCGGCGGAGGTTTTCGGGCGTGAGGCGACTGAGTTGATCGGTATAAGTAATGTCGATGCCGACGTCTTTCATCGCCGGGATCAAGCCGGCTGCCCGCTCGGCCGGTTGATGATGACCGTGGTCGCCGAGAAACAGCGCGGTGATCCGCTTTGGCTCGGCAGTTGCCTTTGGCGACCGCTCAACAACCACGGGAAGAAAAACCCGTGACGCGTGGCTGCGGTTGTGATGCACGTGATTGGTCGCCAGTTGGGTTCGCACCGGCGGGGCGAGCGTGAGCGGCTCGTCGGTGTTCGGACTCGATTCATAAAACGGCGCGCCCGTGCTGGCCACGGTGACGCGGATGCGATGTCCGCGATTGAAAATCTGGCTGGTCCAGCCGATATCCAACGCCACGCGCGCCACCGCGCCGGGCGTTAAGAACACTTCGCGATCGAAGCCTTCGCGGTATCGGGCACGTCGAATGGAATCGACCAGCAGAATGGAACGGCCGTCGGGATAGACGTCGCTGACGCGCACGATGAAGTCGGTGTCCGGGGCCGTGGACGAAACGGCCAGCTCGGCCCGCACCAGGCCGGTGCATTCGAGCGGCTGCTTGAGCGGCTCGGTGGTGAACGTGCGAACCTGTGGCTGAGCCTCGAACGGCCGGGCGTCGCGTGCGCCGGGAAACGCGATGCCGGGAATCTCGGCCGGATGCAGCGGGTCGCTGACGAACTCCGTGGCGCCGTCCGCTTCGCCCGGCTCGCGCGTCGACAGTTTTCCGTGGGGCTGCAAGTAGTAGGCAGTCGCGGTGGCCGGGATGGGCCAATCGGCCGCTTCGCGCCATACGTTGCCCGGGGCGCCGTCCTCGCCGACTGCTCCCATCACGTAGTAGCGCACGGTGGGATCGTGCTCGACGCCGTTGGCGCTACCCTTCAAATAATGGTCGAACCAGCGGACCATGTGAGCGTCTTGGTCAAAGCTGGCATTGGCCGGAAAGGTCAACTCGCCGGCCTTGCTCGTCTGCTTGAACGAACCATGCAGCCACGGGCCGAGCAGCAATTGCTGCCGCCCGCGCGATTGGGGGCCGCCGTGATGCTGCCGGCCGAAAAAACTCTGCACCGATCCGACGCACATGAAGTCGAACCAACTGCCGATCGTGAAGCACGGCACGTTCATCTGGTCGAAATGCCGCGTGCAATCCTCGTCGGCCCAATAGTCGTCGTAGCGCGGATGGGCGAACCATTCTTCGAGCAGCCGCTGCGAATCGGCCGGATTGCGGCAGACGGCGGCCATCTTGAGGAACCGTTGGGGCCGCGTGGTGCCGCCGATGCGATACCCTTCGTGAAACAGGCTCAAGCCGGTGTCGATCATGTACTGGCAGACGAGATGCGGCGGCCGGGTGACGGCCAGGAAATTCTGTGCGTAGCCGGCCTGCGAGCCGCCGAACGTGCCGATCTTGCCGGTTGACCAAGGCTGCCTCGCCAGCCATTCGACTGAATCGTAACCGTCTTGTAGCTTGCCCCAGCCCAACGCGCGATAGCCGACCCAAGTGCCTTCAGACAGTTGCGCGCCGCGAAAGCTTTCGACCACCACCGCGTAACCATGACTCGCCAGCCGAGCCAACGACTCACGCGTTCCACGCCCGCGCACGTCGGCATAGCGCTGCTCGTACAGCACCGGCCAGGGGCCGGTGCCGGGGGGCAGGTAGATGTAAGCCGACAGCCGCTGGCCGTCGCGCATGGGGATCATCACATGCCGCTCGGTGACTTCGCCGAACTTCGAATCGCCGTCGGGCTCGGGGGGCGCCGCGGTTAGCGATCCGCCCAACAGCAACAGGGCCGTCGCAGCGGTGACGCAGATAGATCTATATGTTGTAGGTTTCATTGGCTAATTCACGATGTCTGTTGATTGGCGCGCCACACGCGCAGCATATTTTCGCTGAGCACCTTGCGAATGGCTTCGTCGGAGTGGCCGCGCTGAACCAGGCCAATGGTGAAGACCGGCCAATTAGTCCAGGCCAGGCTCTGCACGGCGTCGTCGGCCGGCCGGAATTTGAAGTCCGGCCAAAGATGCTCCCAAGTCGAACCACTGACCGCTAGCGGCGAGCTGCCGTCGGGGCGTTTGCCGACTTTCGCACGCTCGACTTTGTCATTCCGCGATTGATAGGCAACGTCGGTGCCGATCGCCACGTGGTCGGCCCCGAAGTTTTTAATCGCATAGTCCAAATGATCCAGGAAGGCTCGAATGTCGCCGGCCGCTCCCAGAAATTTTGGAATGCAACAGATGCCGATCAAGCCGCCGGTATCGCAGATGGCCTGAATCGTCTCGTCGGGCTTGCCGCGATAATGCTTGTGCAGCGCCGCGCAGGCCGTGTGGCTGGCGACCATCGGTTTGGACGAGGCCTTGGCGGCTTCGAGGCTCGTGCGCCAGCCGCTGTGAGCCACGTCTACGATCACGCCCTGCCGGTTTAGCTCTTTGATCGCGACGCGCCCGAAATCGCTCACGCCGCCGTCGTTCGGTTCGCCGCAACCATCGCCCAGCGGATTGCGGCGATTGTAAGTCAGGTGCATCATCTGCACCCCGAGTTGATGAAACAGCCGCACGTCGCGCAGCTCGTCTCGCGTGCTTTCCCAATGCTGCCGTAGCGGCACGCCGTTGGTCGTAAACGCCAGGCACAAACGATCGGATTTCTTGGCCGCGACCACCTGCTCGGGAGTGATGGCCTTGGAGCATTGCGGGCTGAGCACGTCGGTGGCGAATGTGAAACGCGCCAGCCGCTTGAGCAGTCGCAGCGGGTCGCTGCCTTCTTCGCCCGCGTTCTGAAAAACACACGTCACGCCGGCAGCGCGAAATGCCTCGAAAAATTCGCGCCGCTCCGACTCGTCGGTGGCATAGCGCGTCATCGACATGTCTTCGCGCAGGTCGATCAGCTCGGCATCGCTTGCACCGCCGAGTGCCGCTTGCTGGTAGGCCTGGCCGTCGATCGCGGCCCGCGGCGCGAAGCCGTAGCTATCAAACACCAGTGACTGCGAGTGCAGTTCCAGCCCGTGGGCGATGTCGCGATCGCTGGGCCGAAGGATCGAGAGCGCCACTTGCCGGGCTTGCTGAATGGCATCGTTGGACGACGCCAGCGAATCGGCCAGCGCGCGGCGCGGGCCGGTCAGCCGGCAGGCCAGCGAGGTCGCCAACGCGGTTTTAACAAACTGGCGGCGATCGGTGCGCATGGATACCAACTCCGAGGCAGGTTTTTGGAGCGGGAGCAAATTCGGGCGGACCCACATCCTAACCGCCCAGCTAGCCACCGGCCAGCAAGGCGGCGCGCATGTAACACTTTCCGGCCGACTCCGCTGTGAGTGATAGACGCGAAGTGCGCGTCCTCTCACGTGTAAGTCCAACTCTTTTGACCCGTTCGCGCTCCTTGAATCCCCAGGTTGCGATGTTTCTCCGAAAGGCGGAGCGTTGTCGCCAAGGGAGATGGTGCGCCTGCGTTTGGAGCAGCATCCATGTACGTCCTCCTTCAAATCATCGCCTTGACGGTGTTATTGCTTCTCGCCCAGGAAGCGCTACGCCGAGCGAGTCGGTGGGCCGTTTGGGGCGCATTCCTTTTGCTGCCGGCCCTGTTAACGCCCTACTGGATCCAGGTGAACGAGCTTGGCCTCTTTTCGTGGTTCAAGTACTACACCGTCTTCTTCTGTGTGTGCTGGGGAACGGCACTGCGCTACACATCGCTGGGGAGCAAAGCCTGGGCTCGCTCGACGATCCCACTGTTGCTCGGGGTGAACATCTTGGAAGCGGTGGTCGTCGACCTATGCGGGCACGGCGCGGCTCACTCGCTGAACGCTGTCGCGGGTCTGCTGCTGATCGCAACGATGCCCTACGGTCAGGATTCAACGCGGATCGACGCGGCGAACTGCTGCCGCGATCTGCTATATGGAACCAGCAAGCGCTGGGTGATTGGCTACACGCTCTGGAATTGGACGTTCGTCCTGCTCAATTATCCATCGCTCACCGGCCACCATACCGCAGTGCTTGCCGCTGGGCTGATCGTTGCGATGGTCGCCCCACGTCGCTGGTCGCAGACACGGGCCTCGACGCTGGGCGTCAATCTGCTCTTCACCGCGACGTGTTTTAACGGCATGATTGCCTGGCTGGACACTTCGAATTGGTTCGACGAACAACTAGCCATCGTTGCGGCGGGGGTCAGTCTCGCGTTCTTGACTGGTTACGCAGTCCAGTGCTGGTTATCCCAGGCCACGCGAATCGGAGAACAAGCTGGCCACGATCTAAAGCTTACGCAGCAAGCTCATTGTCCGCCTGCGGGACTGCTCACGAATGCCTGCTGAACAAAGGGGTCAGAACGATTTTAAAAAATAGTTCTGACCCCTTTTAGTTGGCGGGCGGATTCCAAAGGACGACGCCCATGTGATAGCGCCGATGAGCGGCGATGCCTGAGGCGTAATAGGCGGTGACGATCGTGCCGTCGGGCCGCTCGACGCTGCTCGGGTAGCCGCAGTCGGCCGAGAGCAGGTCGCCGACGAGTGTCAGCGGCTTGCTCCAGGTTTTTCCCTCGTCGCTGCTCAGGCGCACTCCCACGCCAAAGCGGTCGGGGATTCGTCTCCCGAAGGTCAGCAGCAACCGCCCGTCGGCCAGCTTGAGCAAATCCGCATTGATCTCGTTCCGCCCAGTCACGGGGCCGAGGCTCTGCCAGGTTGCGCAGTCATCGTCGGAACGAAAGAGCTCGACGAACTCGCGGCGCGCAGCTGCCAGCCAGCGATCGCCGCCGAGATGCAAGAGCGTCGTTTCGTTGTGCACGGGCCCAATCAGTGAGCCACGCTGCCAGTGATTGCCGTCTTCGCTGCGGAAGACCCACGACTGACGTGCATGGGCAGGCTTCCGGCCTTGGGAGGTCGCCAACTGGGCGTAACACGCGGCGCGCAGCGATCCGTCGGCGGCGACAACCACGTCGCCAAACGGAATGTAATTGTTGGTGCCCTCGGCCGGCGCCGCAAAAGCGTCTTTGCAAACCTTCCATGCCCGCGCATCGGGCGAACGGCAGGACCACGCCGGTAGAACTTCGCCGAGCACGAACTTGTCGGCTTCGCGCTTGAGCGACCAGCCAGAGGCGAGCACAAGCAAATTGCCGTCGCGATCGAGGCCGGCGGCCACGTTCATGCGATTGGCCGACGGTTCGTGCTCGGCCGCGATGCCGCGCTTCTTCCAAAACTGGCCGTCACGGCTGGCCCAACATTCGACGTCGCCTGGCAGGCGCCCATGCGACGGCTGCCCGAAGATCGTAGCGACAATCGTGCCGTCGCGGAGCATGGTGAGGTTCGGCCAGGCGCAGACGTTGTCGATCGCCACATAACGGCCGACGAGCGGCACGGTTTCGTCTTTGGGCACATCGGCCGCAGCTACGGCGAGCGCCACCGCCCCAATGATTAGCAACGGATTTACCATGGTTCCGTCTCGTGGTTACTTGCTGGCATCGAGCACGATGCGGTAGCGCGCCTTACCGGCGCGCAGGTGGGCCAGGGCGTCGTTCACCTTGCTGAGCGGAAAATATTCGACCTGCGGCGCGATCTTGTGCCGGGCGGCAAACTCGAGCATCGTGGCGAGCATCGCCGGGCTGCCGGTGGGCGATCCGGAAACGCTCTTCTGACCGCCGATCAAGCTGAAGGCCGGAATGCCCATCGGCTCGACGACCGCGCCGACGACGTGCATCCGCCCCCGGGGCTTGAGCGTTTGCAACATGGCGGGCCAATCCAACGAGACATTCGTTGTCACCAGCAGCAAGTCGATCGAACTGGCGGCGTCGGCAATGGCCTGTTTGCTGCGGCTGGAAATCACGCGATGCGCGCCGAAGCCGCGCGCTTCGGCCTGCTTCGAATCGCTCGAAGTGAAAGCCGTGACTTCGCAGCCCCAGGCGTTGGCAAACTTGATGCCCATGTGCCCCAGGCCGCCGATACCGATTACGCCTACGTGGTCCGAGCCCTTGATGTCGAAGGTGGCCAGTGGGGCGAAGACGGTCACGCCGCCGCACAACAGCGGACCGCTGGCCGCGACGTCGATTCCCTCGGGCAGCGGAATGGTCCACGCCCAATGTGCCCGCAACCGGTCGGCAAAGCCGCCGCCGTTATGGCCCAGGATCGTGGGCAGGGCTTGGGCGCACAAGTGCTGATCGCCGCTGAGGCATTGGTGGCAGAACATGCAACTTTCGGCGGTCCAGCCGATGCCCACGCGCTGGCCGACCTTTAGTCCCTTGGCCTGTTCGCCCAGGGCCACGACGCGGCCGACTGCTTCGTGCCCCGGCACCAGCGGGAAGCGCGTGTTGCCCCAATCGTTGTTGACAACCGAAAGATCCGAATGGCAGAGACCGCAATACTCGACGGCGATTTCGGCTTCTTCCGGCTTCAGCGGGCCGGGATCGAACGCATACGGAGCGAGCGGCTGACCGGCCGCGAGCGTGGCCCACCCATGAAACTGCGTCATGGCAACTCTCCTTGTGGTTTCGAGCAACGTGCGGCGATGCCATTTTGGTTCACAGCGCGATTATCGACGGGCGGAGCATTGCACGCAATGAGGGCGCAAGTTGTTGATCGCTGAAGAGACTGGCCTTATCGTGAAGCAACGTCAATAGGGAGCGGTCTATGCATTGCATTCGATGGGTTCTCCAGACGATGCTCGTCGCGCGCCGGCGCAATGGTTTGGTTGTACGATGTCGCCACACCGCATTGCTCTTGCCGCTGCTGCTTGCTGGCCGTGTTTTGGCCGAGCCGGCGCTGCCGGTTGTTGCGGATGTCGAAGCGCAGCCGCTGCGGGCGCAGGCTCGGCGCGTGGCGCAGACGCTGGAGTTGCTGGGCGCGCCGTTGAGCGGCCCGCAACGGAAGGAACTGGAAGCCGCGCTCAATGTGCCCGACAACGATCGAAGCGTGGCAGGCATCCAGGCAGTGTTCGATCCCCTGTGCCTGGCCCTGGTCGAGATCAATCCCGAAAGTCGAGTCAAAGTCGCTCGGGGGCCGGCCGCCGCCGAGTTGATCCAGCAGGGCTGGCGAGTATTCCTGGTCAAGGTGCACAACGAGGCCGGCGTGACGGCACGTTTGCGCGTCAATAGCCCACAGGCTGCCCCGATGCAGAAACGCTCCGGCGGCAGCGCGGAGCCGAAGCCTTCAATCTCGACGCAACAAGCCTCCGACCGGTGGCTCGATGCGAACCTGTACGAAGCGCAGCCGCTGAATAAAACGCTCTCGGGCTTGGAAGTCGAGTACCGTGTGCTCGAGTTGTCTAGCCGCGATGCGGGCCGGCGCGAGGCCAGCCTGACTTTTGACGTCGGGCAGGGAACGCAGGATTTGGGTTTTCGCAGCGAGATCAACGTGCTGTTCAACTGCCTGCCGGCGGTAAGCGTGACGCTCAAGGTCATCGACGACGACGGCCGGCCGACGACTGGCCAGTTCGTGTTTCGCGACGATCGCGGCCGCGTGTATCCGGCCCGCGCACGCCGCCTGGCTCCCGACTTCTTTTTCCACGACCAGGTGTATCGCCACAATGGCGAAACGATGCTGCTGCCGCCGGGCAAGTTCCAGGTGACGTTTACCCGTGGGCCGGAATACCGCGTCGCGCAGCGGTCGATTACCGTGCCCAATGCACCGATGCACGAGGAGAGTTTTCGCCTCGAGCGGTGGATCAAGATGGCCGATCGCGGCTGGTACTCGGGCGATCATCATGTGCACGCCGCCGGTTGCGCCCATTACGAGGCTCCGACCGAGGGCGTGCTGCCAGTCGACATGCTGCGTCATATTCTGGGAGAAGACTTGAACGTGGGCTGTGTCCTGTCGTGGGGACCTTGCTGGTATCATCAGAAACAATTTTTCGAAGGCCAGGTGAGCAAGCTCTCGCTGCCGCAGTCGCTAATGCGCTACGACGTCGAAGTCTCGGGCTTTCCCAGCTCGCACTGCGGCCATCTGTGCCTGCTGCGTCTGAAAGAGGACGACTATCCCGGCACGTCGCGAATCGAAGAGTGGCCGAGCTGGGACCTGCCAATTCTCAAGTGGGGCAAGTCGCAGGGGGCCGTCGTCGGCTTTGCGCATAGCGGCTGGGGGCTGAAGACGGTCAGCCAGGAAGTGCCCAACTACGAAATGCCGCCGTTCGATGGCATCGGCGCCAACGAATTCATCGTCGACACGGTTCACGGCGTTTGCGATTTCATCTCGGCCGTCGATACACCGTATCCCTGGGAAATGAACATCTGGTACCACACGCTCAATTGCGGATTCACGACGCGAATCAGCGGCGAAACCGATTTTCCCTGCATCTATGGCGAACGGGTCGGGCTCGGCCGGGCCTATGTCAATCTCGACGGCCATCCGCTGACCTATGACGCCTGGGCGGATGGATTGCGCGACGGCCGGAGCTACTGCACCGACGGTCACAGCCATCTGTTCGATCTCGAGGTGGGCGGCCTGGGCGTCGGCGAGCCGGGCTCTGGTGGCCGGCCGAGTGTGCTGGCAGCCAAAGCGGGCCAGCCGCTGAAGATCACCGTTCGGGCGGCCGCCCTACTCGACGAGCAGCCGCATGAAGAGATTCGCGGCCTCGGCCCGGATAAAAAACCGTACTGGAGCCTCGAGCGCGCCCGCAGCGGCAAGATGCGAACCGTGCCGGTGGAGTTGGTCGTCAATGGTTGGCCGAAAGACAAACAAACGCTCGTGGCCGATGGTCGCGTGCAGGACTTGAGTTTCGAGATCACGCCCGACCGCTCGAGTTGGATCGCCGTGCGGATCCCGGCCGCTTCGCATACCAACCCGGTATTCGTCGAACTCGACGGCCGGCCGATTCGCGCGAGCAAGAAGAGCGCGCAGTGGTGCTTGGATGCGGTCGACGTGTGCTGGGAATCCAAGTCGCCGAAAATTCGCGAGAGCGAGCGCCCCGCCGCGGCCGAAGCCTACGAAGTGGCCCGGCAGGCATACCGCAAGATCCTGGCCGAAGCGGCGGCCGATTGACTCGGCAGATTGGCTTCAAGCCGATGTCTCGCGGCAAAAGCCGCAACGCTGAAACCCGAGCACCGTCTTTCGGGTAGTAACGGGCAGAAGGGCCTGTTTCTCTCAGCACGTGATAAGACCTCGTCTTCACGCGCACCTCTTCGGCAAACCAAACGGATCTTAGCCATGACGCGCCGCATGACCTCAATCCTGCTTCTCGCCGTGCTTGCGGCTGAATGCGGCAGGTTGTCGGCAACCGAGCCCAAGACTGCCGATTCCGCTGAAACCAAATACTTGACGTTTCAACTCATGACCGGCCTGTACGGGTATGCGGGCCCGCGGCCGATGCCCGGCCATTACGCGCTCAGCAAGGCGCAGTTGGCGGAGTTTGTTCGCGATGTGGTGCAGACGATTGGAGTGACGGGAGACGTTCGACGTAAGTTAGGTTTTGCCGTGGGGCCGCTCTGCTTCGACATGTCTGATGAAGAAACGCGGCAGTTCATCCACGACGCTTTTGCGGTTGCCCGCGAAAATGACGTGGCCGTGGCCTTTCACATCGACGATTCGATGTGTTGGGGCCAGCGCCGAGATCTGTTGTCCAATCCCGACAACATCGAGACCGCGGACTGGAAACAAATTCCCAACACGGGCCGGCGCGCCGATTGGGGACCCAAGCCCACGAAGTTCCCGCCCCAGATGTGTTTCAACAGTCCCGATATCCAGGCCGCTGTCGAAGCCAGGGCCGCGCTCATCGGCGCGGAAGTGAAAAGAGAGTTGGCCACGCTCAAGAGCTCCGGCCAGGAGCATCTGTTTGCCGGCGTGATCGCCGGCTGGGAAACGCAGATGGGTCGCGATTTCGACACGGACCGACCGCTGGGTTATCGGGCGCTCAGCCATCGGGGATTCAGCGAGCGCCGTCCGCCCAAGGATGCGGACCTCGAGCGGGTCAGCGTCGTCAAGGAGTTCATCGAACTCTGGGCCAACGCGCTTCACGCGGCGGGAGTTCCGCGCGAGAAAACCTTTTGCCATATCGTTTTCACGTCCCAAGGGCTGGACCCCAAGAATCTGAAAACAGGCGGTGGATCGAAATTCTCTCCGGTCGAGGTGGCGTTCAGCTCCGCCTACCGCCCGGGATTCTCCACCTATCCTGAAGGGTCGACCTTCAAGGCAATTAATGCGGCGCTGGCCGAGCACGGTTCTCCCGGCTGGATTTCTGGCGAGGGCACCAACGTGTCGCCCACCGGAATGCCAGGCGAAGCGAACATGGAGACCTACCTGGGACGGATGTTCAACCACGGGGCGGTGATGACGAATATCTTTTCATGGGGCATCGGCGGCGACGCCCTACGCAGCAACTTCTTCCGCCGAGCCACCGAGGGGCCCGAGGCTCTGGCCGCGTATGCCAAATTTCTGCGCGGCGAGAGCCTGATCGAAACCGCCGCCTCCGGTTTTTCCGCCGCGAACTTGCAGGACAAAATGCAGCGGATTCAGAAGGCGCTACCCGGCTGGGTGCAAACATCGGGACAACAGGCCCAGGCCACGGCCTTGATGCAAAAAATCAAGGGGCTCGTGAAGGACAAGAAATGGCAGGAAGTGGACAAGGTGGCCGATCAGATCCTGGCGTTGATCTCCTCCGGAGAGAAAACCGTGGTTCCCGACGAGGAGAAAACCCGGGCTCCTGGGGAGGAGGGCCGCGCGCACCTGCTGCACGCGCTCGGTGGTCCGTTCTTTGTCTCCCGCGACAAGGTGCAGGAGGACTTGCAGCTCTCGGACGACCAGAAGCACAAGCTGCGGGAGAAGCTGTCCGACGACGTGCTGGAAACCAAGCGGGTCCAGAGCCTTACGGGCAGCGAGCGGGAACAAGCGATGCGGGCCCTGCGCCAGAAGTCTTACGAAAAGCTCGAGCTGTTCCTGAAAGAAATTTTTACGCCGGAACAGCTCAAGAGGTTCGAGCAACTGAAACTCCAGTACAACGTGCCGTCGATTCTAGTCCGGCCTGAGATCGTGAACGAACTGAAAATCACGGACGAGCAGCGGCAGCAGTTCATCGGCGCGATTCAGGAGATGCAACAAGAGATCGCGCCGCTGATGAAAGCGGCCAAGTCCGGTGGAAATCCGCGGGAGATCCTGCCCAAAGTCATTCAGTTGCGCAGGGAATGCGAAAGCAAGATCGAGGCCTTGATGACCAATGCCCAGAAGCAGCAGTGGAAGGCGAAGACCGGCACGCAGCTCGATATCTGGTAGAGGGCTATAGGGGACGCATGCCTTGGCCCACTTCCAGCGGCCGGCGTTTAACACAGCCCCTCAACGCAAAACATTTCGACCTTTCGCGCCTCGTCGCCATGGGCCTTGACCTCGTCGGTGCGGCCGGACCAGATGTGCCCGGATGGATGAGGAGTCAATTCGTAGAGCGGAGCGGCCAGCCAGGCGACATCCCGACCGGTGCTCGTATCGACAACGACGGTTTCGGGCTTTTCCAGTCGGGCCTGCCACACGCCGGCTGGGGTGCTGGAGGGACGCGGCAACGCGCGCCGCGCCTCGGAGGCTTTTTCCTGTCGCAACACGTCCACGAGCTTGAACTGATGGGCATCCCAAACCCAGACCGAACCGTCTTCTAATGGCGCGACGATGGCGCTTCCGTCGGCGGAATAATGAAGAGCCCTGGGCTCTACCTTGCCACCATGCTCAGAAAGCTCGGCAACGAGCTCCCTTGTCATCAAGTCGTAGATCCTGATGCCATAATCCTCCCGCCCGTTCCATGGTTCGTCATCGTCTGCCCAAGGGACATGCCCGGTCGCGACCGCCAATCGACAGTTGTCTGGCGAGAATGCCAGGTTATTCACTGGGCCGGGCAGCGAATACTGCCCCAGTCTTCCAAGCATTCGCCCCGTGAGCGCGTCCCAGATCCGCAACGCCCCGCGCTCGGATCCCGTGACCAAAAAACGACCATCCGGTGAGTAGACCAGGCGCCAGATGTTGTCCCGAAAGTCGGGGCGCGTTGGCGAAGGCGAGATGGTCTCGCCCGCGTCCCAGATGTTCACGACGTTGTCGTAGCCCGCGGAGTAGAATCGGCGTCCGTCCGGCAAAAAACCAACGCAGTTCACCTTGTTAGCCGTGTGAATAACTTGCAGCTGCGAGCCGGTCAGAACGCTCCAGATTCGCACCGTCTCATCCCAAGACCCTGAAATGACCTGGCTGCCATCTGGAGAAAAACCTGCGTCATCCACGGATGCAGAGTGGCCCTTCATCTCGGCCAATAATTGGCCAGTCCCGGCGTGCGAAACATGGAGACGCCAACCGCTCACGTTTCCCGAACACGACGCGATTTTGCTGCCGTCCGGCGAATAGGCCACACGGTGAACCATTGTGCGATGCGGTGGCTGGCGAACCAACTCTTGCCCGTTTCGCCAGTCCCAGACGTAGACAGCGCCTTCGTCGTCACACCCCCACCCACCACCGGACGCCAATCGTTCTCCGTCTGGGGAAAAGGCAACGTCGCCGACCTTTCGCTCTCCCTCGTAGCGCCGCCCATGCGCATGCCAACTCACGAATTCTTGCCCGCTGCGGAGTTCATAGATATGAATTGTCCCAATCTCCGATCCGGCGGCCATGTATTGGCTATCAGGCGAGAAGGCCACGCAGCAGATCGGCGCCGGGAAGGGTCCAAACTCCCTTACCTTTCGTCCGGTCGTCGCGTCCCAATGGAACAGTGAATGACTCATAGCGACCGTGGCGACGACGTGCCGCGAATCGGGCGACATGCGGCTCAAAACGTAATGGCCGCCCGGTTGCCACTGGGCAAGCTGCTGCCCGGTCGTCGTGTCCCAGAGGCGCGCGCTCCCGTCGTCCGCGGACGACAGGAGCCGTTCACCGTCGGTGGAGACCGAGACTGTGTTGACAGCTCCGGTGTGGCCACCCAGAACCATCCGGAAGACGCCCAGAGGAATCACCGGGGGGCGTAACGACCTGGCCCAGACGAAAGACGGTTCGCGAGCTTCCCGCTGTCGCCGCCAATCTTCGAGGAGCTTGTAGAGCTTTGGCTTAGGCTCTCCTTGTCGTTCGTCCGCCGATTCGCCCTGCGACTGGTAATGGTGAACTGCCTCCGGGCAGTCGTACCACCAGGCGTCGTTCCAGATGGATTGGAATAGGGCCTGTGGATAGCTTTCACGATGGCGGTGGGTGAAGTGGATATTACGCTGCAATGCCTCGTTGAGCAGTCGAATCAAAATGCGCTGCGGCCGATCGCTGGGCATGCCCCGCCACGCCGCCGACAAATCCGTGGCCAACTGAAATCCCTCACCCGCCGCGTTTCTTGCTTCGTAATACGCTAAATCGGTAAGGAGTCGTTCCAGGTCGTCCCAACGCTCGGCAGCAACCAGGTGCTTAGGCAGGAAACGACGTGAGTAGCTGGATAATTGTCTCAGACCGTGCTGGTACTCGCGCCAGCCCATCTCGGCCAGGCGACGACACCCGGCCGCTACATTTGCAAAAAACACCCGCCCGCGCTGGTCCTTGGACGTTAGCCAATCGCTGAGTGACTTATGATGGAACGTGTAGACATCGTGTCCTGCGAGGCCGGGGCGCTTGGGGAGATAGGTCGCCAGACGCTGTAGAACGGCGGGCAGCTGCTCTTCGGGATCGAGTCCCGTGGCCGAAGCCAGCAGCCCAACATCGAGCGGCTCTTGTGCGGCGGCCATCGTCTCGAGCACCAGCTTGGGCTCGGCGAAGGCCGCCGGGCTGGGAAACTCCTTACGGAAGCGGTTTTCGTACAGGCCGGTCAGACCGGGCGGCAAGTCCTCGACGTGACGTACGTCGAGCTGGTCACGCTCGATGGCCTCCAGCGCCAGGTGTGCGTAAAGGAAGTTTCCTTCGCTGCGGGCCAGAAGCTGCTGGAGCACTCGGTCGGCCCGCACGCCGGCTTGCGCCAGCCGCTCGGCCAGGTTCGGAGATGCCAGCCGGGCAGCCAGATACTTGCGCAAATCGTCGAGATTCTCGGACGCCTGGGCATCCAACTCTTCGGCCCGCAAGCCTTTGAGCCGCTGGACCACGTCCGGATGGTTCCGCGTGGTGGCGACGACGCGCAGCCAGCCCGGCAGATGATCGAGCCGAGTGGCCAATAGATCGACGATCGACAGCGTCGCGCCGGCCGGCAACAGCAGGGCCTCGTCCAGCGCGTCGATCAGCAGATAGCGCGGGGCGCCGTCGGGAGCGGGGAGTTTTTCGAGTTGCTCGAGCACGCCATGCTGCCAGGCCCCTTGTGGGTCGCTGGCGCAGTTCGCCTCGCTGAGCGTGTCCTTCAGATTCGGATCGTGCTCCAGTAAATGGGCGTACGCGTCGATTTTCGAGGCGATCATGCCGGCGATGGTCTGGACAAAGCGGCCCGGCATGCGGGATTGGTCGTCGTCCCATTGGCAGCAATGATAGGCCAACACCTGGCCATCCGGATTGCGATGGATGAGCTGGGCCACGATGGCCGACTTGCCAACGCCCATATTCCCCTTGATCAACAGCGAACGTTCGCCGGCCGAAGAAGTTCGCCAGGCGTCGATCCGGTCGAACAGCCACTCGCGGCCGGTGAAGTCTTGTCGTTTGCGATACAAGAACGCCGCGAAATCGAGCGGACGAAGCTGGTGATGCCAGGCACGGAAGCGCTTTTCGCCGCGCAGCGCGGCCTGGATACCATCGACCAGCCGCGCCAGGCCGGTGCGATAGTTATTGTCGGAAGCTTGCCAGGAGCACAGGTCGACATAATCGAGGTGGTAGATCGCCAGCGGCGGCTCGCAAGAGTAGGCCATGACGGGCACGACCGGCTGCGGCGGCGGATTGAACAAGGCATAGGCGATCTCGCCGAGACATACGCTATCGGTTTGATCGACGCTTCTGGCCGACGTACGAACCGAGTGGGGCGTCATGACCGCAACCACAACTTGCGCGCTGCGCAGACCGTCGACGATTTCGGCTTGCCAATCGGTGCCGGCGGGGATCTCGCGCGTGTCACGCCAGACACTGAAACCGGCGGCGGTCAGATCGACGCAGAGCCGATCGACCAATTCCCGGGCGTCCTTGCGGCCGTAGCTGATAAAGACCTTGGGCCTGCCGGCAGACGCGCGTACTGGTTGATCCGCGCCTTCAACCGGTTCGATCGGACCGTGCTCTGCGCAGACGGTGAACTTGCCGACGATTTGAACCGGGCCCCGGCAGTGTGGGCAGACGAGCGACATGGGCGCCTCCCCGCGTTGAACCGAACTGGGTCCGGAAAAGACACCGTAATTTCCCTCAAATGTCGCCGGCTGGGTAGCGGATTTCGTGAGAATTCCGATGGCAGCGCCAAAAGTCCCGGTCGGAAGCCTCACGGCTTCCGCTACGACGGGCCCTCCGATTCGCCGGTGTTACTGGGCAGCCGAGCGGGTGCCGCTGGTCGAGGCGCCGATGGGTTGGCCGAGTTCCAGCGGCCGGCCGGCGACCGAGAAGCCGCGGCCGTAGAGTTCTTTTTTAATTGCTCGGTACATCGGGAAGCTGTCGGGATAAGTCCAGAGCGTGACGGTGGTTTGCCGGGCGTGGGACTTGGTCAGGATTTCCTGGAACTCCGAGCCCGGCGCCAGCGCCGTTTGCAGGGTTTCGCCCAGATCTTCTTCGACAGGCAGGAAATGGAACGTGGCCTCGACCTTGAACCGGCCGCCCGGCAGCGTCTCGCGCTCCAGCGTATAGCGCATCCGAAAGTCGCCTTCCGGGCCGATCGCGCCATTGACGACCGGCCGATCTTGCAGCAGCTCGACGCGCGTCTTCGCCTCGCGCCCGAATTCAGCCATCAGTTCTTCCATCGGCACATAGACGATCCGACCTCCGCACAGCCGAAAGTGAATCTCCTGTCCCGAGACCGAATGGCTGATGGGCGTTGGATAGCATTGAATGGTCATGGTCGCCTTGGAGCTGGCCTGCTTGCGGACGACTTCGCCTTCGATTTCGGCCAGCGCCGAGCGCGTGGAAGCTAGCGAGAGTTTCAGATCCTCCTTCTCGCGCAACCGCATCTCGAGCGTCTGCCGGCGCGCGTCGACCTGCTGCCGGCGGCCGGCCAGTTGCACGGCCAGCCGGTCGCACTCGCTCTGGCGATCGGCCGCCGATTGGGCGATCCGGCGCGACTCGCCGGAGAGGGCCTGCATTTGCTGCTCGAGCGATTGCGATTGCTGCGACAGCCCGGTCAGATCTTCCGGCTGGCTGGGCGGAACCGAACTGCCGCGCGATTTGCTGGCATGCATGACCGCGATCGTGACCAGGATGATCAGGATGCCAACCATGTTGGCCATCACATCCAGGAACGAATCGCTGCCGAAAGAAACTTCGCTCGATTGTTGAGACATGGCGATTGCTTGTCTTGGTCGTTCACACGTCCCGAATTCGTATCCGTCTTATCAGCGTCGTCCGTGGTCAGTTCTTCTAAAAAGGAAGACGGACCACGGATTTCACGGATCGCACGGATGATGAAACAACTCGACCCTTACTTCTTTTTCTTCTCTCCCTTTGCTTCTTAGCGTCCTTCGCGATCTTCTGTTCAAAGTCTTTTTGTCCAGTCAACTACGGCCCAGGGGCTTTTGTGGCCGGGGCGTTCTTGTCGCGGACTTCCAGGCCGTCGCCTTTGAGCATCCGCTGCACGGCCGCAAACCGCTCGGTTGCATCGGGCGCCACGTGTACCACGACGATCGGATGCCACTGCATGCCGCGGCCGGCCATGCCCCACGAACCGATCCGTTCGTGAATGTCCATCTCCAACTGATCGACCGCATCCCGCGCAAATCCGCTGACCGCAATCTCCTTGTTGTTGGACGGATCGCCGTCGTCGGAAACCAGCACCAGCCGGTTGCTGTAGCACTCGAGCTTGATCGGCCGCGAGATCGACACCAGCGAGCGTGACTGCTCGGCAAAGCGTTTGTGGCCATGCGAACGGCCCGACTTCGACGGCTGTTTGCCAAAATCCCTGGAGACGGTGCTGCTCGTCTGGCTGGGATCTCCGTCCGCATCGCCGCCGCCGGAACCGTCCGAGCCGGAACTCGAGCCGCCCGGCTGGCCCTTGGCGTAGCGCTTGCCGGCAAAATTGCCGGGCTTGGTCGTATTGGAGTTGTCCGGCGGGTCGCCGCCGGCGCTGGACGATTGAGCCTCGGTCATGAGGTTCGATTGAGCATCCGGCGAGAGATTGATGTTGGGCATGGCCATGCCCATGCCGCCGGGCGAGCCGCTTCCCAACGCCGGACTTCCGCCGCCACCCCCAGGCATTCCCATCTGCGGGCTTCCACCACCACCACCACCACCACCACCACCACCGCCGCCGCCACCACCGCCCGAGGAAGCCATCGCCGAGGGATTGGAGTTGCCGTTGGCGGGTCCGGCGCCAGCCGAGGTGCCGCCGGTTCCGCCAGACGACCCGGTGCTGTTGGCGCCCGATCCGCCGCTGCTGCCGCCGGCTGCCGCGGTGCCGCCGGCATATCCGCCGCTGCTGCTGGCCGATTCTCCACCGCCGGCACCGCCATTTCCACCGCTCGCCGCCGTTCCACCATTGCCGCCCGGCTGGCTGTCGTACGGTCCGGAATTGCCATATGCCCCGCCGCCGCCCGCCGCACCGGAGCCGGATCCACCGCCGTAGGCTCCACCCGGCGCGCCGCCGCCTGGGCCTCCTCCGCCCCCACTGCCATACGGGCTGCCGGCCGCGCTGCCGTAGCCGCCGTTTTGGATGCCGGCTGTTGGGTCAAACGGGCTTCCCATGCCGCCGCCGGCCAAGCTGCCCGCGTCGGGCGATCCCGACCCTGCGGCTCCACCCGGTCCGGTGCCACCCGCGCCGGTGCCTGCTGCTCCGCCTGGACTGTAGGGACCGCCGGTGCCCGAGGTTCCACCGCCCGAGCCGGCGCCGGAGTTTCCGGCACCGAAGTAGGGGCCGTTGCCGGTTCCGGTGCCGCCGGCATAGCCGGTGCCGCCCGCACCGCCCGCGCCGGTGGGCAAAGTGTAGCCGAATCCACTGCTGCCGGCGCCGGTGCCCGCGCCGCCGAAGCCCACGCCACTTGCCGACCCGCCGGCGCCGTTGGCAGAAGCCAAGCCGCCCGGCGAACCGCCGCCGCCCGTGCCGCCCGGATATCGCCCGTCGCCGGTGCCGTTGCCCGTCCCAACGCCACCTGGTGCGCCTGCTCCGCCAGGCGCCTGGCCCGGCACGCCGCCGGGTACGCCGCCTGGCCCAGTTCCGCCGCCAGGTTGGCCTGCCAGGCCGCTGCCGGTTCCTCCGCCAGGATATTGTCCGCCGGCGCCGGGCTGTCCGTAGCCGGAACCCCCCTGGCCGGAACCATAGCCGGGCGAAGCGGTGCCGGGATAACCACCGGCATAGCGACCGCCGACTCCGCTGCCGTTTCCGCCGCCCGCGCCGCCATAGCCACCCGCCGCGGCCACTGCTCCCGCCGGGCCGTATGGATTGCCCTGAGCATAGGCGCCGCCCGGGCCGCCGCCCGGGCCGTTCCCGCTGCCGGGGCCATAGCCGCCACCCGGCCCATTGCCATACCCCGAACCAGCGCCGCCGGCCGAACCCTGGCCCGGTTGGCCATTAGCGGCCGCATCGGCGGCCGCGTCGTAGACGCCTCCACCGACGCCCGAGCTGGCATGGCTGCGTCCCGCTCCGCCGCTGTTCTTGGACCTGCGCCTGGCGGGCGTCGAGCGATCGTTTTCGTCGAAGTAGCCGGCCTCGCGCATGGCCTCGCGCTCTTTCGGGGTGACCAGGCTCGGCGCGGCCTGGGCCAAGCGCATCGGCCGATCGCGGGCGCTGCTGACGGCCTCGTTCATCACCAATGCCATCTTCGGATCCGGCTGCTGGTATTCGATCTTCCAATCGGCATCGATGAATTCGTAGCCAAAATCGAAATTGCGGCCGCTGATTGCCGCTCGGGCCACGTGATACGCCACGATGCCGTCCGGCCGCACCAGCAATAGCGGATACGGCTCGCCGCTTTGCTCCAACTCGCGGGCCGCCTTGACGCGCAGATACTCGCGGGCTGCCTTGAGCGTGGCGGCCAGCGGATTGTCCTTGCCCGGCAGTTCGAAATCCGACTCGACCAGCACGATGCCCTCGGGCTGCACGACGACGCAGTCGGCGCGGCATTCGATGTAGATCGGCCGACGATGCGTGTGGTTGGGGCCTTCGAAGGGAATGATGGCGTACGACTTCTGCTCCGGGTTGGTCAGCGTTTTGACGAACTCCTTCTTCGCCACGGCGATCCGCGATTCGAGCTGGGCATGCTCGGCCCGCAAGCCGGCCGTCTCGGCGTCGTCGGCGCTGGCGGCGTCCAACTGGCCGACCGCCTTGTCGGAGGCGAGCAACTGGTCGCGGAGCTCGCGGACGTGGTCATCCAGGGCGCTCAGCCTGCGGCGGCGCTGGCTCAGGTCCTGGTTCGCATCATCGCAGCCGGCGCGGAGCGTTTTGATTTTGTCTTCCAGCGCCGGCCGCTGGCTGGGGGAAATGGCAGCAATCGCGCTGGCCGTGGAAGCATAGGCCCGCACCACGACTTCGCCCGGCGTCTGGGCGATGATGATAAACATCAGGATCAGCGCGCCCATGATGCACAGAAACACGTCCATGAACGGAAACAGCGAGATGCTGGCCGCTTCCTTGCGGGGGCGGACGAGTTTCCGTGTCATGCGGCATGGCCCAACGCAGGATGTTGGAGCGCCACCTGCGGTTTGGCGGTCATGTCACCGAGCCGCGCATTGAGCAGGTGGACGGCGGCCAACAGGTTCATTTGCGTTTCCTGGAAGTGCTGGGCCCCGGCCAGCGCCGACAGGTTGTGATTCAGTGCGTCTTCGAGCTTCGTGACCTTGCCCACTGCATCGACCACTTGCAGCAGCACGTCGGATTGGGCCTTGAGCGCCTGCGTACAATCGACAAGCTCGCGGTGTACGCGGCGCCAATGCCGCCGATTGCGCTTGGCTGACTCGGCATCGGCCGCGGCCAGGCGCACGCCGTGCTCCTCGACGTGCCGGGCCATCGCCTGACCCAATGCGGTTTCGATGCGCCGATCGACCAGCTTTTCGGCGCTTTCGATCATGGCCTGCGCCGTTTGCTGGATGATGGCCATCTGCGGGTCGTCGGAGCCGGCTTTGACTTCGAAGCGGCCGGAAAAATTCGCGGCCATTTTCAAGTCGATTTCGCTCAATAGCTTGAATTCGTAGCGATCGACGTAGTACTGGGCGAACATCAGGCTGATCGAGAGCATCAGCGCCAGGGCCGTGGTGTCGAACACGCCGCCCAGGTTGTGCGTGACCTGGCTGAGCGAGGTTTCCATTTCGGCCGGATTGAGACTGGCGATGGCGCCGGTAATCCCCAGCACCGTGCCCAAAAATCCCCAAATGGGGATGGCCCAAATCACGATCCGCATGAAGGCAAAGCCGGCGTGCGAACGGGCCGCGTCGAGGTCGGCCAGGTACTTCAGCTCGTCTTCGAGCGTGGCCGCCGAGCCCCTGCGGTACACCGTCTCCAGCGCCTCGCGCAGGCGCCGCGGATAATAACCTTGCTGGTGCCGCGCGGGCAGCGCCTTGATGTGCTCGATCAGCGGATGGGCTTCTGAGGCCGGAACCGGCTTGGCCGGCGGTTCGCCGATCAGCTCAAGCCTGTGCAACTGACCGCGCTGCTCGGCAATGTCGAAGGCCTTGAGCAACAGTTCGGCCATGCCGATGAAAAAGAACACCGTCTCGACTTGCTGCACCCACTCGCGCGTCGTATAGCGAATGAACAGGTCGCTGAACGGCAGGACGTGGCGCTGGATCAGGATGAAGAAGCCGACCGAAGCCAGCCCACCCCAAAACAGCGACGACATGAAAAAGGCCGCGATGCTTGCCAGCAGCTTACGCATCAGGCAGTTTCCTGTTGGGCAGAATCACTAGCCCCTCGCTCGCGGCTGCCAGACGCGAGCGATGAGCAGAAGTTCCGCATTGAGACCCGTGGGTAACCCGTCCTCCAAGCCGCCACCGGCAGCACGGCAAGCGCCGCAAACGAGCGCGCAGCGCCGCGCCAATACCATCGACCGATTCGAGCACCTGGAATAAACCCAGAGTGTCGGACTGGCCGGCCCTGTGGCAGCCCGGCAATCATAGGAAAACAGGGCATTTTCCGCAGCGGCATTTGGCCGCTAGACCCCGCTTTCCGAAGGGGGTTGCTGGCTGCACTGACAGCATTGCCGGCGCCGGCTGTTTGGGCCGGGCGACGTCCCACCACCAGGCTGGATGTTTGGGCGCCGCGTATTTCATTTGACAATTCCCAGATTCGTTGCGTACCCTAGTTTTTCTGATCGATGCCGCTGTCGTCGGTATCGCAGGCTATGGCAGCCATGACGGCTCCTCCCTACTATGTTTTAGAGGGCGGAGCTTTTTTTATGCGCCTTCTTTTCCCGAGATCTCCCCCCGCTGTTGAGGTACCGAGTCTATGGCAACCGTGCGCCGCCGCCGACGTTCGTCCATCCATAGCAACGGCAAGAACTCGGGGGCTGGCCACGCTTCCGCCGTACTCGAATCCGCGATCAAAACAGGCGCTACTCAACGTCCGCCCGTCGCCCCGCCCCCGCAGGCTCCCGAGGCCGCGGGCAAGCTGGATCAAAAGCAACTGCTCGAGGCCCTGCTGGCCTTCAAGGACGGCGATTTCACCGTTCGCCTGCCGGTCGATCTCACCGGCTTGGACGGCAAGATCGCCGACGCCTTCAACGAGGTCATCCAGCTCAATCGCAAAATGGCCTGCGAATGGGAGCGGCTGGGCCGCGTCGTCGGCAAAGAGGGACGCATTGCGCAGCGCGCCTCGCTGGGCACCGTCAGCGGATCGTGGTCCGACTCGGTTGATTCGATCAACGCGCTGATCGACGACCTCGTGCATCCCACCAGCGAAACCGCGCGCGTCATCGGCGCCGTGGCCAAGGGCGATCTGTCCCAATCGATGGCCATGGAAACCGAAGGCCGGCCGCTGAAGGGCGAATTCCTGCGCACTGCCAAAACCGTCAATACGATGGTCGATCAGCTCAGCTCATTCGCCTCGGAAGTTACGCGTGTGGCCCGCGAAGTGGGCACCGAGGGCAAGCTGGGCGGCCAGGCAAAAGTCAAAGGCGTGGCCGGCACGTGGAAAGATCTGACCGACAGCGTGAACTCGATGGCCGGCAACCTCACCGGCCAGGTGCGCAACATCGCCGCCGTGACCACGGCCGTGGCCAACGGCGACTTGTCGAAAAAGATCACGGTGGACGTGAAGGGCGAAATCCTCGAGCTGAAGAACACGATCAACACGATGGTCGATCAGTTGCGCTCGTTCGCTTCGGAAGTCACGCGCGTGGCCCGCGAAGTAGGTACCGAAGGCAAGTTGGGCGGCCAGGCCGACGTGAAAGGCGTGGCCGGCACGTGGAAGGATCTCACCGACAGCGTGAACTCGATGGCCGGCAACCTCACCGGCCAGGTGCGCAACATCGCGGCCGTGACCACGGCCGTGGCCAATGGCGACTTGTCGAAAAAGATCACGGTGGACGTGAAGGGCGAAATCCTCGAGCTGAAAAATACCATTAATACGATGGTCGATCAGCTCAATTCGTTCGCTTCGGAAGTGACGCGCGTGGCCCGCGAAGTGGGCTCGGAAGGCAAGCTGGGCGGCCAGGCCGACGTGAAAGGCGTGGCCGGCACGTGGAAGGACTTGACCGACAGCGTGAACTTCATGGCCGGCAATCTCACCGGCCAGGTGCGCAACATCGCCGCCGTGACCACGGCCGTGGCCAACGGCGACTTGTCCAAGAAGATCACGGTGGACGTGAAGGGCGAAATCCTCGAGCTGAAAGACACGATCAATACGATGGTCGATCAGTTGCGCTCGTTCGCCTCCGAGGTGACTCGCGTGGCCCGCGAGGTGGGCACCGAAGGCAAGCTCGGTGGGCAAGCCGACGTCCGCGGCGTGGCCGGCACGTGGAAAGACTTGACCGATAACGTGAACCTCATGGCCGGCAATCTCACGAGCCAGGTCCGCAACGTGGCCGACGTGACCAAAGCCGTGGCCAACGGCGACTTGTCGAAGAAGATCACCGTGGACGTGAAGGGCGAAATTCTCGAACTGAAAAACACCGTCAATACGATGGTCGATCAGCTCAGCTCGTTCGCTTCGGAAGTCACGCGTGTGGCCCGCGAAGTGGGTACTGAAGGCAAATTAGGCGGCCAGGCCGACGTGAAAGGCGTGGCCGGCACCTGGAAGGACTTGACCGACAGCGTGAACTCGATGGCGGGCAACCTCACCGTGCAGTTGCGCGACGTGTCGAAGGTGGCCACGGCCATCGCCACCGGCGACTTGACGCAGAAGATCACGGTCGACGTGCGCGGCGAGATTCTGCAGATCAAGAACGTGATGAACACGATGGTTGAGCAGCTCAGCTCGTTCGCCGCCGAAGTCACGCGCGTGGCCCGCGAAGTGGGCACCGAAGGCAAGCTGGGTGGTCAGGCCGACGTGAAAGGCGTGGCCGGTACGTGGAAGGACTTGACCGACAGCGTGAACTTCATGGCCGGCAACCTTACCGGCCAGGTGCGCAACATCGCCGCTGTGACCACGGCCGTGGCCAACGGCGACTTGTCCAAGAAAATCACGGTGGACGTGAAGGGCGAAATCCTCGAGCTGAAAAACACGATCAACACGATGGTCGATCAGTTGCGCTCGTTCGCCTCGGAAGTCACGCGCGTGGCCCGCGAAGTGGGCACCGAAGGCAAGCTCGGTGGGCAAGCCGACGTGCGCGGCGTGGCCGGCACGTGGAAGGATCTCACCGACAGCGTGAACTCGATGGCCGGTAACCTTACCGGCCAGGTGCGCAACATCGCCGCCGTGACCACTGCCGTGGCCAACGGCGACTTGTCGAAAAAAATCACCGTGGACGTGCGCGGCGAAATTCTGGAGCTGAAAGACACGATCAACACGATGGTCGATCAGCTCAACTCGTTCGCCTCGGAAGTGACGCGCGTGGCTCGCGAAGTGGGCTCGGAAGGCAAGCTGGGCGGTCAGGCCGACGTGAAAGGCGTGGCCGGCACCTGGAAGGACTTGACCGACAGCGTGAACTTCATGGCCGGCAACCTCACGGGCCAGGTGCGCAACATCGCCGCGGTGACCACTGCCGTGGCCAACGGCGACTTGTCGAAAAAAATCACGGTCGATGTGCGCGGCGAAATTCTGGAGCTGAAAGACACGATCAACACGATGGTCGATCAGCTCAACTCGTTCGCCTCGGAAGTCACGCGCGTGGCCCGCGAGGTGGGCACCGAAGGCAAGCTCGGCGGACAAGCCGACGTGCGCGGCGTGGCCGGCACATGGAAGGATCTCACTGACAGCGTGAACTCGATGGCCGGCAATCTCACGGGCCAGGTGCGCAACATCGCGGCCGTGACTACGGCCGTGGCCAACGGCGACTTGTCGAAGAAGATCACGGTGGACGTGCGCGGCGAAATCCTTGAGTTGAAGAATACGATCAACACGATGGTCGATCAGCTCAGCTCGTTCGCCTCGGAAGTCACGCGCGTAGCCCGCGAAGTGGGCACCGAAGGCAAGCTGGGTGGCCAAGCCGACGTGAAAGGCGTGGCCGGCACGTGGAAGGACTTGACCGACAGCGTGAACTTCATGGCCGGCAATCTCACCGGCCAAGTGCGCAATATCGCCGCCGTGACCACGGCCGTGGCCAACGGCGACTTGTCGAAAAAGATCACGGTCGACGTGCGCGGCGAAATTCTCGAGCTGAAGAATACGATCAACACGATGGTCGATCAGCTCAGCTCGTTCGCTTCCGAGGTGACTCGCGTGGCCCGCGAAGTCGGCACCGAAGGCGAATTGGGCGGCCAGGCCGACGTGCCCGGCGTCGCCGGCACCTGGAAAGATTTGACCGACTCGGTCAACGACATGTGCGGCAACCTCACCGACCAGGTGCGCAACATCGCGCACGTGACCACCGCGGTTGCCCGCGGCGACCTCTCGCGCAAAATCACTGTCGACGTAAAGGGCGAAATTCTCGAACTCAAAGACACTATCAACACCATGGTGGACCAGCTCAACGCCTTCGCTTCGGAAGTGACCCGCGTCGCCCGCGAGGTCGGCACCGAAGGCAAGCTCGGTGGCCAGGCACAGGTGCCCGGCGTCGCCGGCACCTGGAAGGACTTGACCGACAGCGTGAACTTCATGGCGGGCAATCTTACTTCGCAAGTCCGTAATATTGCGCAGGTGACGACGGGCGTGGCGAAGGGTGATTTATCGACCAAGATCACCGTGGATGCGCGCGGCGAAATTCTGGAGCTGAAGAACACG
>DATATB010000017.1:0-21972 GCA_036268995.1 Pirellulales bacterium
CGCTGCCGCGCTGCCGACGTTGACCGTGAGCTATGCGGGCTTCGTCAACGGCGACACGGCCGCCAACCTGACCACAGCGCCCACGGTGGCCACCACAGCGACTGCTTCGAGCCACGTGTCGGGCAACCCGTATTCAATCACGGCCAGCGGAGCAGTCGACAGCGACTACACGATCAGCTACGTGACCGGGGCGCTGACCGTCGACCCGGTGGCCCTGACGATCACGGCCGAAAACCAGACCAAGGCCTACGCTGCCGCGCTGCCGACGTTGAACGTGAGTTATGCGGGCTTCGTCAACGGCGACACGGCTGCCAACCTGACCACAGCGCCGACAGTGACGACCACCGCCACGGCCAGTAGCCACGTCTCGGGCAACCCGTACAGCATCACGGCCAGCGGCGCGGTGGACTCCGACTACACGATCAGCTATGTGGCCGGGGCGCTGACCGTCGACCCCGTGGCCTTGACGATTACCGCCGACAATCAGACCAAGGCCTACGGTGCCGCGCTGCCGACGTTGACCGTGAGCTATGCCGGCTTCGTCAACGGCGACACGGCCGCCAACCTGACCGCAGCGCCAACCGCAACCACGACGGCGACGGCCGCCAGCCAGGTCTCTGGCAGCCCGTATTCAATCACGGCCAGCGGCGCAGTGGATTCCGACTATACGATCAGCTACGTGGCCGGGGCGATGACCGTCAACCCCGTGGCGGCGACCTGGACCACTAACCCCAACAGCAAGACCTACGGCAGCGCTGACCCGAGCCCGTTGACCACGGGCAGCGGCACCTTCCTGGCGGCCGACAACGTGACGGCGACCTACAGCCGCGTGGCCGGCGAGGACGTGGGGGGCTACCCGATCACCGCCACCCTGTCCAGCACCACTCTCACCGCCGCGCAACTGGCCGCCGATTACATCATCACGAACGCCGGGGCCACCTTTACCATCATCGCCGCCACCTCCGCGCCCAATTTCGCCGAGGTGTACACGGTGCCCGGGACCCCAGGCGCGGCCGAAACATTGGATGTCGACTGGGTTTCGCGCCAGGCTGCGTACAACGATGAAGTCGGCTGGTTCACGGTCTCGTCGCTCTCGGGTACCGTCGGTGGAGTCGCACCCGGCGCAAGCGGCTATGCCCAGGCTGCGGTCACAAGCACTTCACACGTTATTTTCCCCAGCGGCGACCAAGGCGGCGAGTCGGCCACGCTGTCGGTGCAAGGAGGACAGTTGATTGTCTTCTATCTGGTTCAAAACGCCACCACGGCTGACTTCCTGGCCAACAACCCATCGGACTCGATCTCGAGAAGCCCGTTGATCTTCTTCACCGCCACGGCCGCCAATCCGGACAACTTCCAGCATGTGCAGGTGATCCAGAACCCGACTATCGGCCAGGTGCAATACAACTGGGAGGACATGAACACCGGCGGCGACAAGGACTTCAACGACGTGGTGATGACCGTGAGCCCGGCGGGCACGCCCAGCGGTTCGATCGACGCGCTGCAAGTTCCTAGCAGCGGCAGCGCGGTGAACATCGCCGCCGTGCTGCTGGGCGACACGTCATTGGATTCCGCCCCGGGCGACATCGGCTTTTATTACGTCAGCGATGCCTCGGGCGATGTCGCTGGGATTGCGCCAGGGTCGCCTGGCTACGCGGCCGCGGCGTTGACCAGCGGCAACTACCAAGTCCTGTTTGGGCCGGGCGCTTCGGCCGACAATATCGCGTCGGACAGCGCGCCGGCGGGCAGCTACATTGCATTCTATGCAATTTCCAACGGCACCACGTCCCAGCTCATGGCAACGAACTCGAGCAACAGCGCCACCGGCGGACCGGTTTCGTTCTTCTCGTTCACTTCCGCCAATCCCGACAGCACCGATCACTTCCGTTTCTTCAGCCCCGAGGGGGTCGCAACCAATCCTTCGCAGCTCACGTTGCACATCATGGATCAACTCTTCGGCAACGACAACGACTACGACGGCTTGGCTTTGAACCTGAACATCGGCAGTAGCTGATACAAAGCTCCCAAGCCGGCGCAGAACCTTCCAAGCGCCGGAGGCCCGGGCAGCACAATCATCGCATGACTTGCTGGCGGCGATTGGACGAATGGAAGCGCGACGGGACATTGGCAAAGATCGAACCGGCCTTGAGGATGTATCTGCCGGACATCGACCGGCAGCGGGTATGGAGCCCTTTGCCACGCTACCACGATCTTTGGCGAACTGCACATCCGGCGATGCGTGTACGCCGCGCGAGAGAAACAGCAGATCCAGCGCGCTCCGCTCGATGAGCGGTTGGACTTGCCGGCAGGCGACTTTTCTTATGTGCTGAAGGATTGGCTCCAGCGGCTGTGCATGAAAGAGTCGTTTCATGAGGCGGTCACGGACTTGCGGCAGTTGTTGGGCCTGGCTCCCAGCGAGCGGGCAGTCGAGCAGATCAATCAGCGGATGGTCCAGCGTGCCGAGGAATTTGGCTTGCAACACGCGGCTCCGCCGCCAGAAGAAGAGGCAGAACTGCTGGTAGCCACGGCCGACGGCATGGGCGTGCCGATGCGCCGGCCGCTGGAGAAGCGGGCTCGCTGCTTCTGCGGCGAGGCGTCGTTTGTCCGGGTTGCAGGCGAATAAGGCTTGTCGTCAGGCACGAAGCCGGTCTACTCCATGCATCGACAGCGCCGCATCAGGTTGCCAATCGCAGGGACGAGCGAAGGTCGAATGCGCGCCACCTGCGCGATGGCCAGGTCGTTTTGTCGCCATTTTCAACTGATTTGCACCTGGCGCGCAAATAAAAGCCTTGGTCCGTGCGTCAGCCCTAAAGGGCTGACTGCGCGCGTAAAAAAGGGGCACGTTTGTCAGCCTCCGGAGACCACGCCCTCCAAGACAACTCCCCTATCGCAAAGGGCCGATCATGAAGCTGCTTCGGACGATATCCCACGCCCTCTTCGCGCTGGTCGTCGGCGCCCTGCTCGCGAATTCTGAAACGAGTCTGATGGCGGCCGACGCGCGGCAGCCAAACATCGTCGTCATTCTTGCGGATGACTTCGGCTATGGAAGCGCCGGCTGTTGCGGCGCGGATCCCCGGCTCATTCATACGCCAAACATGGATCGCCTGGCCAAAGAAGGGCGGCGCTTTACCGACGCCAACACCACGTCGTCGGTCTGTTCGCCCACCCGCTATTCTGTCATGACCGGCCGCTACTGCTGGCGTACGTCGTTAAAGCATGGTGTGCTAGGCACTTTCTCGCCCTTGCACATTGAGACGATGCGGCTGAACATGGCATCGCTTCTGAAGAAGCATGGCTACTCGACGGCCGCGGTCGGCAAATGGCATCTCGGTTACGGCACGCCCACTGACTCCCCGAAATGGCGTACCGATTATAGGGCCGAATTGTCGCCAGGGCCGCTCGACATCGGTTTTGACTATCACTTCGGAGTTCCCAGTAACCACGGAGACTTGACCGGCGTCTTCGTCGAAAACCGCTTCGTCTACGGGCTTCGGTCCGGCGAGATTCCCGCCGGCGTGAAAATTCCCGGACCCTCGGCCGACGATGACGATTATCAAGCCACCTACGAAGCGAAGGACACGGAGAGCGGGCGCGCGCAGATTCTTGAGATGGATGCGCCGCGTCGAAAGAACCAGCGGGTAATGCACGTTCTGACCCAAAAAGCAGTTCAGTGGATCGAGCAGCAATCTCCCGATAAGCCGTTCTTTCTCTACTTCACGCCGGTCGCCGTCCATAACCCGGTCACCCCTGACACCGACTTGGCCGGCAAGAGCGCCGCCGGCTTGTACGGAGATTGGATTCACGAACTGGATCGCAGCGTGGGAAGCATTTTGCAGGCTCTCGACCAGCGCGGCGTGGCCAAAGACACGCTGGTGATTTTCAGCAGCGACAATGGCGGCGTATTCGTTCCGCAAAAAGTAGATAGTTTGCAGTCCAAGGCGTTTCAGGCCGGTTTGCACGTCAATGGCGATCTGCGCGGCGGGAAGCATGACGTATGGGAAGGAGGCTTCAAAGTTCCATTCTTGATCCGTTGGCCGGGCAAAGCGCCGGCCGGCACGGTGTGTAATCAGATGATCAGTCTCGCCGACATCTTGGCCACGGCTGCGGCGATCGTCGGCGAGGCGCTGCCACCGGCCGATCAGTCCGCCGAAGATAGTCGCAGTTTCCTGCCGGCGATCGTTGGCGACCCGGAGCAACCACTCCGCGACCACATGATCGTGCATAGTTCGGACGGCGTGTTTGCTATGCGCAAAGGGCCCTGGAAGTGGATCGAGGGCACGCCGGTAGATGACGTTAAGCCCGGCATGCGCAAAGCCAAGTACAGTCAATTCCACGCCCAGCTCTACAACACTCAGGAAGACCCGGCCGAGACAAAAGACGTTGCCTCGGCTCATCCGGAAGTTGTGCAAGAGCTGACGGCATTGCTCAATCGCTACCGCGACGGCGGCTATAGCCGCGAGTTGCCGCCGGCAATGCTGAAACCGAAGAAGCCGATCGCCCGCTTGCCGCCGCTTGCAGGAGAGTCGGCGCTGGAGGCGTCGTTAAAGGAATTGCCAGCGGCCCCCTTTAAGGTTATGCGCGGCGTCTGGACTGCCATGGACGGCGGATCGTGGGGCGCCCAGAAGCCGAAAGACAAACAAGGCGCCGCACTCCGCGTGCCTGTTGATTTTGTCGACGGCACAATTCAGTACGAAATTAGTTTTCGCGGAGCAAATCGGCACTCACTCCGCATTGAGTCCGGCGACCGCCAGCATAGCTTTCGCTTCGAGATCGCGCGATCGCAGATGGGCATTACCAAGAATCCCTCGCGGGGCGAAGGCCAGGAAAAAACCGATCCGTTGGCTCGCAAGGCGCTCGAACTCGATTCGGACCGCTGGTATCCGGTGCGGGTAACGATCAAGGGAGCTGAAGCCACGCTGCAAGTGAACGACGCCGTGATCCGAGGTTCACACGCAGTGATCGGCGAGCCGAAGAATGGCCTGAATTGGCTGGTGTTCGGCGAGACTGCCGGCTTCCGCAACGTGCGCGTCTTGAAGTAAAGGTCGCCAGAACGATTTTCTCTGGCACTGGGAGGCGCAGATCGCCGACCAGCGGATCCACGGCACGACGCAGCAGCAAGTTTTACTTCTCGCCAAAGCTTCTGAAATCGTCGGCCGTTGCTCCAGTTTCGCCTTCGGTGAACCTGCTGAAACGAGTTGCCGCAACTTGGGCGGCGGCTCCGATTCGTCAGGCAGCTTGTAGTAGCGAAACTCCTTCAGCAGTTCGCAGAACAGGGTGCTGCTGCCGTGGGTTATCGCTTCCGCCGAATCCAGGCATTGCCGTCAAAGACTCGTTCTTGCATTCCATCCCAAGAGATGATCGCGGCCTTCGGATGCTTCGCTGCGAATGCTTTCATCGCCATCGGCGTCAGGCGGATTTCTTCTGGGGCACCTTGGATGTAGAGTTGTTCGAGCCCGTACAGCCCGCTCATGCCCGACAGGCCGTCGTCTGTAATGCTCAAGCTAATGTCAATTCGAGCCAATGACTTCAACGTGAGTGGCCCGAACCCGATTCCAACGACTGGTGTGACGCCGACGTAGACGTATTCCAAGTCCTTCATGTCCTTCAAATGGATCAGGCCTGCATCCGTGACCTTTGTCCCATGAAGGCCGATACCACGGAGCCTGGTCAACCCAC
The DNA here is from genome assembly GCA_036268995.1 of Pirellulales bacterium. Lineage (GTDB taxonomy): Bacteria > Planctomycetota > Planctomycetia > Pirellulales > PNKZ01 > DATATB01. The sequence goes on from DATATB010000017.1 coordinate 5,674, forward strand.
TGAGTTGAAGCAGGCCACTGTCCGTGACCTGCGACCAGTCAATCCGCAGGCGCTCTAAGCTGCTGAGATTTGCGATGTAAGCGATACCTGCATCGGTAATGTGGCCCGACGATGCGGTAAGCCGCTTGATTCTGGACAACCCTCGAAGCCAAGCGAGCATTTCGTCAGTGGCGTTGTCGTCGGGCAGCGTAACTTCCGAAATGTAGAAATCGGGCGCATCCGTCGCTTTTGAAACTTGCACCTGGCCACCGGCGTGTCTAACCAATTCGATGACGCGACTTTCCAAGAGCGGCGGCGGCTCCCAGACAATCTTCAGCTTGGGCAACTTCGGCAACAATTGCCGTTCCGCCTGCTGCGGGTTGACCTTTGTCCCAACCAAGAGAAGTTCTTCCAACCCAGCGAATCGGGCAATATGCTGCAACGCTGCATTCGTGACGTGGGTATTGCTCAGGTCCAAGACCTTCAACCGGTCCAGCGACTTCAGTTGCGAGAGTGCCAGGTCGATTGTCTTCGTGTTTGAGAGATCGACTTTGAGAATTTCCGTCGTTCCGAATTCAAACTCGACGGATCCCCCGAGCTTCTTCACCATCGAGACGATGCGAGCTACTGCGGGCGGCAAGGATTTCTCGTCCAGCGTCGCTTCGACGGCCGGTTTCTGTGCGAGTTTGGCTGGTTCTGGTGCGGGAATAACTTGGGATGCCGCAGGTTCAGCAGGCTTTTGTTGGGCCAGGGCTAATGCCTTCTCGGCATCGGCCAGCATGACTTCGGCGGCATCCGCTCGCTTCTCGAACTCTGCGCTCTTCTCTTCGAGGACTCTAACCTGCTGATCGGTTTTGGCACGAATTTGCTTTTCTGCTTCGGCCAACATCTTCACTTGTTCACTTTGAAGTTGCTTCGTCAAGATTTCTGCACGTCCGTCAAGGTCACGTCGCATTTGCTCGACTTCGGCCTCGGATTCTCTGTTTGCTTCAGCTACGGGGACGTTCGAGGATGCTTTTTGCGTTCCGCAGCCAGATAAAGCACACAGCGTACCAACGATGACCAACGATGAGCGCGTGAGTGCTCGCACTGTAATGTTCCTTGGACGTTGTAGGCGACGTTTGGGTGGATAGCGTTGCTTTCCGCTTCCTATCAGAACTTGATGTTCACAAGCTTGGGGAGAGCGCGTTTTAAGTTCTCGATGCCCGACTGTGAGACATGAGTATTCGTAAGATCAAGCGCCTTCAGGTTTACGAGAGTCTTCAGATGGACTAAACCTGCGTCGTCAATTTGCGTGTAAGCAAGGTTCAGTTCCCATTGCAGACTGGTTAACCCCTGAAGCCACACGAGGCCCCGATTCGTAATGAGTAGTTGCTGACCTGTCCACGATGTAATAACGAGGCGATCCAATCGCTTATGGTCCTTGATGTGTTTCAGGCCAGCGTCGGTTATGCCATTGGAAAAGATCAACAGTTCTTCCAAGTCAGGGAAATGAGCGAGCGTTTCCATTCCAGTGTCAGTAAACGCTCCGAATAACCATAGCTGCCGCAGCTTAGTCATACCGGCGAGTTTCTTCACCCCGACATCGGTAATCACGGCCCGCTCCAGGTCGAGCGACTCCAGGTTCGTCAGCCCCTTGATATGTTCGAGCCCTTCGTCGGTGATCGCATGATCTTCCGATTCGGAAAGATCGAGGCGACGCAGATTCTTGAGATGGCGCAAGGGAGCAAGTCCCGCATTGGAAATGTTGATATATTCCAGGCCCAAACTTTCCAGGTCGGCAAAGGCGGGTAAGACAAGAAGCGTCTCGTCCGTTGCGGCGCTATCTCTAAGATCGATAGCGGTCACTTTGCCATTTCTCATCTCGACCTTACCGCCGATCTGTCGAATCACGTCAATCGCTGCTTGTTGGGCTGCCGGGCCGGCTGTCTGGGCCACGGCGATAGTCGGGGCCTTTTTCCGCAGCGCTTCAATCCCGGCATCGGTAACCTGGCAAGCGAACACGTTTACCGTTTCGAGAGTCGGAAGCGAGGCAAGGTGAAGCAGCCCGGCATCGGTGATTCGAGTATTGCTCAAGTTCAACGCCTTCAGGCCGGCGAGCAGTCTCAACTGCAAGAGGGTGGCGTTTGTTGCCTGGGAACCGGACAGGTCTACGCTTAACACGCCGGTCTTTTCAGGATTCAGCACAACGGTGCCACCAAGCTTCTTGAGCGATGCCATGACCCTGACGACGGTCGGCGGCAGGCTCTTCGCATTGAGTCGTACATCATGGGCTGCTGGTGCTGCGTCGTCGGGCTTGTGTGCATCCTTTAGAGCTTGCGGCATGCCGGGTCCAGGATTTGCCCACTTTGCGTGAGCTTCGACGATCTCACGCTCGATCTGCGCACGGCGAGCTTGAGCAACCTCCATTCTCCGTTCGGCATCCGCCAGAGGTTTTGCGGCTGCCGCAAGCCGCTGGTCACTTTCTTTGCCGAGCCGCTTCTCCAACTCAACTAGCTTTGCTTCCGATTCAGCCTGCATCTGCCTTTTGAGTTCTGAACAACGCTGATCGAACTGGCGACGGAGCCGTTCACGTTCGGTCTTCGCACCCGTAAGTACCTGCACCACGGCATCCTTGCCCTCTTCGACTTCGAGGGTCACTGTGGACTGATCAGTCGTGATCTTGATCATTACGCCAGCAAGGATTGCAGCAAAACCAAAGAACGCAGCCCCGACGACGAGCGGTCTTCTCGTGAAGCGGAAGCGACCACCCGACGCATCTGCAATCGGTTTGCGGCGCACCCGTTCAACCGATGGAAATGCCGGAAGATCACCTCCCGTGGCGACGGCCCGCTGCGTGGGAATCTCGGCCTCTGCCAAAATTGGCGGAGGCGTCAACACGGGCGACGTGGCGGGTGCTTCTCGACAATTCTTCAAGTCAGCTAGAATTTCGCTGATCGACTGGTAGCGATCTTCAGGCTTCTTGGCGAGCATCTTCCGACAAAGAGTGTCGAGCGAGAGCGGAACATCGGGCCTTTGCTTGCTCAGCGAAGGGATCGGCTGTTCCCGATGAGCGAGAATTTTTTCGACGACTGTTTCGCCCGAATAGACCGCCTTGCCGGTCAGGAGGAAGTACAGCGTGCAGCCCAGGCTATAAATGTCAGAGCGCATATCGGCGTGCTTCGTATTCGTAGCCTGCTCGGGACTCATGTAGTCAACCGTCCCCATGACCTGGCCGGTGCCTGTCAACTCCGCTGCCGTTGCGGCGCAGCCGTCGCCTCCCTTGAAACGAGCCAAGCCCATGTCGAGGATTTTGATTCGACCTGCCGTGCTCAAAAGGATGTTGCTGGGCTTAATGTCTCGATGAACGATTCCTTGGCTGTGGGCATACTCCAGACCGCGGGCGACTTCGGAAATACAGTTAATCGCTGCTATGACTGAGAGCGGGCCACGCTTCTTGACCACGGTCGATAAGTTGCTCCCTTCGACATATTCCATGACAAGGAAGTGAGTGCCATCGGCCTGATCGGCATCGTAGGCCGAGACGATTTGCCGATGGTTGAGCTTCGCTGCCGCCCTTACCTCCTGCTCGAAGCGAGCGATTGCCGCAGGGTCTTTGGTGATCGCCGTGGGGAGCATCTTGATCGCCACGATGCGATCCATGCGCCGGTGCCACGCCTTGAAGACCTGTCCCATGCCCCCAGCCCCGAGTGTGTCGAGTAGCACATAGTTGCCGAGAACGAGACTCTTCGCTTTTCCTTCTGCAACCAGGGTGGCTTGAAAGCGAGTCAGCTTTTGTTGAGCTACTAATTGTCGAAGAATGCCCGAACCATCAGCCCCCGTTGCCGAAGCGGGCGAAGATGCCTTCAAAACTTGAAGGTCATTTGCCGAGATCAGTCCGGTCTCTTTCAAAGAGCGAATGCAGGCGTCGCAGGAGATGGAAGCGAGGGCAATTCCTCGATCCGTCTTTTGGCTCAAAAGTTCGACTAATGCGAACTCCTCGGAGTCATCGCCGGCATCTTCTTCAAACAGCCAATCAGTCGATTTCAGTCGCTTAATTCGGTTCTTGAATTCGACGAGCAACTCTGGTGAATGCTGACAGAGCTCCTCCGCCGATGATTCGCGGCCTTGCTGGCGACGCTCTTGCCACTCGACCAGAAGATCATCGAGTTTTTGTTCGTCGAGCATTTCAGGTTTCCTCGACCAGTGGCGACTGTCCGTGCATGGCTTGGTTAATGAGCAATCGAGCATGATTGAGCCGACGAATAATCGTCCGTTCCGAAACTTTGAGGGCGTCGGCTACTTCTCGCTGTGTCATGCCTCCGTACCAGACAAGCTGAAACGCCTCACGTTCATCGACCGGAAGCGTTTCAATCGTCTCATGAAAGCTGGCCCAAGCCTCAAGCGATCCAGGTTCTTCGGTACGATCCGTCGCTCGCTCGGCGTGTTGCCCCCCACCCGATGCCGAACGACCGCCATCGGATTGATGCTTCGCCCCGATCCCCTCGGGTCCGAAGTGATGCCGGGCCAGGTCGATCAGCGTTCGTCGAATCTGTGTTGTCGCCAGACCGAAGAACTGCGGCACGGTTTCCGGCTTCACTTCTGACAGAGATCGGTGCAGTCGGATGACGGCGTTCTGAAACACGTCGTCCGTCTGTTCCCACCGCCGCAGGCGTGGATAATTCCGTAGCATTTTCCGGGTCAGCTTCGTCAGTCGTTGAGCAGCCTTGGCGACAAGCTCGTCGTAGGCCGGGGCGTTCCCCTGGGCGGCTTGGTCGAGCAAGTCCTGTAACTGCGTCGTGTTTCCAGGAGTCGGCAGCATCGGCATGTCCTCGACGAAGAACTCGCAGGAGCCGCTCCCAGCCTGGGCATCAATCAGATAAGCGGAAGCAGCGACAGAAACCTGACACGGATTCTGAAAAACAGGAATCGATGGCCCAAAATTCGCTTGCGCCGGCCAAAAAAACAGGGAACGCACCGAAGCACTCCTGGGAAGCCCTGCGACAGGCTGAACAGAAAATGCGCCCGGTGGCTCCGCTTGCGGGGAACCGTCTCAGACGCCGTTCTGTTCAAGAAAGGTCGCGGTTTTCCCGCGACAGCGATAAGGCCAAGCTCTTCAAGTTGTAGCGGGCGTCCTGCGCCCGGTCGGCTTTCGGTTCTGTGATCTTGCTCCAGGATCGAAGAACGAACACAAGTAGTTTGGCCACACCCAATTCGGCAGTCAAGGAAAGGTGCTCAAAGATCGTCCTTCCCGCTGGTCTACGCAACCGTTGGCCGATAAAAGGGCCGGATGCAACGGCGTGACGGCCAAGGTGCGAGGACAAACGTCCATCGTGGCAGCGAATGCGTGGTATAAGACCACCGCTGCCACGCCCGAAGAACCCGGCTACGACTTGACTGCCCGACCGGTCGTAAGCTTGGCGCAGGACATTGAAGCACAAGGCACGCCAGAAGCTGACGAGGCCACCCAGAAGCTCCTTGATTCGGCGGCGTGGCAACCTTGGGGCGAAGTGAAGGTCTATCGGGGCTGACCAGAAAAAAATGCGCCGAAAAGGTGTCAGCTAATGTGTCAGATACGGTGTCAGCCGTTTGCCGTAAGTGCCTTGTTATAAGGGCTTACGATCACCCTTTGGCAGCCCCGTGCCCTCCGCTCTGAATGGAAGCCGCCGTCCGAAGGGACTGGCGGCTTTTTTTATTTGCGCCGCCGCAGCTTTGCGCGCTTCCGAAATGCAGACCAAGCGATTTGGCGGAAGCCGCTAAGCTGGGGCGGCCTTGTCACGGCGGCGATCAGTCGCCCAACATTTTCGCGACAATAAAAATCAAAATGGCGCCGCCGACACCGCCACCGGCCAGCAGGTACACCAGCGAATATCCGATCGCGGCCAGCGGGAACATGGAGTACGCGAGAAGTTCCACGATTGATGCTCCTTGAGAACCGTGCAGTTCAATGCTCGTTGACTCGACCACGCTGCCGGCGGCTGTTAGTCGCCGAGCAACGCCTTGGGATTCTTTGAATTGAATTCAACACTGGAGGCTCGACCCGTGTCACGATCGTAGATGACGTAGGTCGTGGGAGTAGCGCCGGGGTGGAACTCGTAGCGTTCGGGCTTCATCAATTCTGCCGCGAGGATTATCGCGGCGCCGAGCACGAGTGCGCCGACAAAAATTGCGGCCGCGAGCTTGTGATGACCATGAATCGGTCGATCGACTGATGCATTCTGCATAGGCATACCCCTTCGAGCGTGAGATGACTTGGGCGCTTAAGCCAGGCGAACGGGAACGGCCCCCCTGCAATTCCGAAGCCGTAGACAGCCGTTAGGTGGCAAATCGTGACGGCCGCAGTGTCGATGTTGCAAGTGCCCCGCGCGGCGCGTGCTCCAAAACGTATTGGATCGCCAGGCTTAACGCAAATTGCAACGGCACTTCCGCGCGGCATTGGCCGCAGGACTGTGCGCGGATACGCATAATCTGATCCGGTGGCGATCAACTTGATAGCGCGCACGTCACTTCGGCTGCCGGTGCCTTGCGGAATCAGCAGCGCCCGAGGCGAATCGCTAGCGGCGAGCCGTGGGTACGACATTTGCCGTGGGGCTGGCCACGCCTGTAACGACGCCCGTTGCGCGGCGATGGCGTTATCGAGCACACCGGCGGCGGATTGGCAGTCCACCGAGGTAAACCCAGTTTTCTAGCGGAGATGGCAATGTACCACCATGTCAAGAAGCTGATGTATACCGTTCACGTCGACACGCCGGATCCCCGCTTCGGCAACATGTTGCTGGAGCAGTTTGGCGGCGCCAACGGCGAGTTGGCGGCAGCCATGCAATATTCTATTCAAGGGCTTAATTGCGATGATCCGGAGCGGAAGGACATGCTCATGGATATCGGCACCGAGGAGTTGAGCCATCTCGAAATCGTGGGCAGCCTCGCCCGATTGCACCTGTTGCCCATGAAAACGGACCGCGATGCGGCCGAAGCCGATCCCTTGGTGGCGATCGCCGGCGGCGGCGGCGTGACGCTGTGCAATTCGATGGGCGATGCCTGGACCGCGGACTATTTGAAAATCACCGGCGAACTCGACGTCGATCTTCGCAGCAACATTGCCGCCGAAGCGCGCGCCAAAATCGTCTACGAGCGACTGATCAACTTTTGCGACGATCCGGGCACGAAGGACGCTTTGCAGTTTCTCATGACGCGCGAAATCACGCACATGAAGGCGTTTATGCTAGCGCTGGAAAGCATGAAGAAGCCGGCGCTATCGATCGGGAAGATCCCGCCCACCAAAGGCCTCGTCGACGAATACTTCAACGACTCGACCGGCGAGGGAGAGGACGGGGCCATTGATGCTCGCGGCCCGTGGAACGAGGGCAACGGCTGGAAATATCGCGAGTCGCCCGCGTTCGAAGCGCTGCAACCAGAGACCGACGGCAACGGCAAGAAGAGCGCTCGCAAGAAGCGTGCGAGTAAGTAGTAGCGGCTTCGCACTTCGCGTGTAGCTCGTAGGCGGCTCGCCTAGACGCGCGTTTCGAGGATAGCGCCGCAGCGGCGGAAATGATCGGCTTGCTCGGCCGTGTAACGGGCGTTGCGCAGGTCGACCAGGTAGAAGTCCACATTGCCGATCCACGCGCCGCGCAGATCAGCGCCGCAGAGGTTGGCCTTGCGAATTTCTTCGGGTGACTTAAAGCCTTGATCCAGAAACTCGTCGGTGTAGAAGCCGGTGCGGCTGCCTTCGCTGGCAATGGGGCTGCCGACGAGACCGCTGCGCGACGAACCGAGATGGAAAGTGGAATAGCTCAGGTCGGCGTCGCGCAGGTCGGCCCCTTCCCAGTCGATTTCGGCTAGCCCCGCTCCAATCAGCTTGGCTCTGCGGAAGACCGCACTTGGCATGCGGCTGCCGGTCAAATAACAGCGGTGGATGGCGGCATCTTCGAAGTTGGCGCCCGGCAGGCGCATGCTTTCCAAGTCGCACTCGTAAAGGCGGATCCCGGCGAAGCGTGCGCCGGTGAAGTCGGCTGCCCGCAAGACGGCGCCATAGAATCGTGCCGACGATAAATCCGCGCCGGACAAATCAGCGCCTTCGATCTGGCAGCCGCTGAAACGTGCAAAGGCCAAATCGGTGCGGCGGAAACTCGCTCCGCGCAGATCGGTATTTTCGAACTGCGATCGCCGCAGCAGCGCGCCTTCGAAATTTGCCCCGCGCAGGTCAGCCGATACGAAGTTGGCTTGTGCCGCGCGCGCGTGCGAAAAGTCGGCATTGGCTAGCGCCGCCTCGAATGCCGAAAAGCCCTGGAGCAATGCGCCGTGCAAATTGGCGCCCGACAGCTGCGCACGCCGCGCGCAGACCTTCTTCAATCGCGATTCGCTCAAGTCAGCGCCCGTCAAATCGGCCTCGGCCAGATTCAGCCGGCGCAGCCGAACGCCCGGCCAGTGCACGCCGGCCAGGTACGCGCGCGACAAATTGGGAGCGCGGCCGGCGGCTGGGATCCACTTCACGCCCGCGGCGTGCAGCAGGCTGGCGGCCATCGCGTGGCTTGCCCGCTGGGGGCCGGAGGCCACGAGGCGCAGCCGGTCCAGCACGGGCAATTCGTCGCGCACCCATTGTGCGGTAATGCGAACCAGCGGCTCGGGAAGGCGCGCGCTCAAGACAGCCGGCCGGGGATCAGCTCGTAAATGGCCGGCAAGATGCTCCGCAGCGAGCAGCGTTTGCACGCGCTCATGCCGCAGGAGCGAGAACACTTTGGGCGCGACGTCTCGCGTCCGGCTAAGCTCGACCGCCGCCGTATCGACACCGGCCGACACCAACCGCGCAAAACAGCACTCGCGTGCCAGTTGACGCGATTGCGCAGTTGGCAGGCGTACGTACACCGCATCGCGCAGCGCCGATGGAACGTCCGCCATGGATTCGTCCGCGGCGAACCGATCCAGCACGACCTGCCAGAGTTCCGCAACGCCGCCGAGCCAACGCCGGCTCGCGTCAGCCTGCAACCGGCGCATCACCGATGCACAGCGCTCGCGGTGAACCGCCAACAGGTATTCGATGAACTCGTCCTGTCCCCAAGGCAACAGGCGCCATTGTTGATTGGCTGCCAACGGAAAATTCGACGCGGGCGACGCGCACACGACGAAATGATCGCGTGCGGAATCGACGAGCGACACAAGCTCGAATTCGTCAGGGCGATCGGCAAGCAGCAAGAACGAATGTTCGCCCAATCGATGCGCCAGATGCCCGAGCGCCGCGCTTTTTCCAGACCCGACAGGGCCAGCCAGTTCGACCAGGCCGCACTCGCGCGCTTCGATTCGGCTGCGCACCTCGTCTTCCAGCAGCAGCGGCTCGGAGATCCCCGGTAGCGAGACGCGCGGGCGGACAGACGCTAGCTTGCTCTCGATCATTTTCATCCGCCGGGCTGCTGGACCGCCTTCAGCATAAGCGAATGCGGCTTGCCGGCGAAAGTTTTTTCTGCCGACGACCCGCCAAAGTAGTAGGCGCACTGCGTGTGCCATAACTGCCGTGCGAAAGGTCTCTCGCTTTGCCAATCTTTCGTTTGCGAGCGACGGCATACGGAGTATGCCTGTTACTTTTCCCAGGGGAAGAGCAGGGTGGGGGCATTGGCGTAGCGGCGCATGTGGATTACGAGCTTGGCCCCGCAACCCGGCGCCAACCGTACGCTGAAGGCGTTGGCAGCGAGCGGGATCGTGCGGTTAGCCAGCGTCGCGCTCGTGAACTGATGCTCGCCGTAGCCGCCGGCTTGAATGAGCAGCGTCCGAGCTTCGACGGGACCGACGTTCACGAGTTCGACCGTGACCGAGTCGGCGGTCAGTTGCGTCACCAAGGCTGCGACGTCCTCGGGCATGCCGGCTCGACGCTTCTGAGAATCGAAATAGCGCAACCGACAGTGCAGCGGGCTGCCCTGATTGCCCGGATACAATCCGCCGAGCATCAATTGCACCAGTGCGGTCACGCTGGCCGGATTGAGGTTCATAGGATCGTCGGCCAGGCGCGTGTCGGGCGTGGTCTGGTCGGCCGCGATGCGTGCGGCTTGCTGACGAATGGCGTCGAGGTCCGCCCGTAGCGCTGCCTCGGGGTAGTCGGGCTTTTGTCCATCCAGAAACGCGAGCCAGTCGTTTTGCGGTTTGCGTTGCCAACGTGGTCGGGTTCGCGGCCAGGCCGGCGACTGTGGGCTGGCAATCCGAACCCGGTCGGCCCGATCCATCGACCAGTAATAAATTTCCAGCGAGCCGATCGCATAGGGATGCGGCTGGAAACTGTACCAACCTTGGTCGCCGTACATGGTCGGATACTGGGTCCGACCATCGATCTGCCTGGCCTGGGCATTGATCGCATCGGTCTGCCGCCGCCAAACGTCGACATAGCGCTGGTCGCCGGTCAGCAGTAGGGCATTGCCAAAGCCAGTGAGCGCCATGCGATGCGTGTTGCGATCGACCATTTTGCGCGAGCCGGGATCGAAGACGGTAAATCCCCATCCATACGCGCCGCCATACCATTTGCCGCCGGCGGCCGAGCCAATCTTGCCGTCGAGCCCGACATTGGACGGGATCACGTCGCCATTGCTCGCGGCCCGCTGGCGCCAGGCGTCGACATATTCGAGCAGCCAGCGGCGGTATTTCACCTCGCCGGAGAGCATGAAGGCATTCAGGGCCAGCGAAGTCGCCAGCAGGTTCAGCGGATGGTCGCCGACGACGTCGGTGTAGTCCTTGAAGTGCTCGAGCATTTCGGCATAGCTGCGTTCGCCATGCTGCGGATGAAAGCGGCCGGCAATCTCGATCGGGTCGCCAGCCCAGTCCAGCGCCGTGGCTTTGCGCAGCAGCGGGCCGCGGCTGCCATTGAACAGGCTGCGAATGATCTTGTGCTGCGAATCGTAATTGGGCGCCGTCGCGTCTTCGCCGATATAGAAGCCAGCGAACCGCCGCACGCGCTGCTGAAACTTCGCGTCCGACGGATCCGACAAGCCCTGCAGGTTGAATGGCGTGAGGCCTTCGCCATTGTGCACCCAGTCGAACATGACCGGGAATTCCCGATAGTACATGCCGCCACGCGCCAGCGGCACTTCGGTGGTGCGTGCTTGCGTGTACTGGCGAAGATGGCCTTCCCAGGCACGCTTATAGAGCGTGAGTACTTCGTCCGGCGCGCCCAGCGCGTGCAGCAGCGGCCAATCGTCGACGCACTCGATGGCGTCGTCGGGACCATCGTCGGCGCCCCAGCGCTCGACGCATTGCAAATAGCCCCGCTCGTCAAAATAACGATCGAAGAATTGCCGGCACGCGACCGCGTTGGCCCGCAACAACTCGCGCTCGAGCAGGGCCCAAGCGGGCGGCGGGCACGGCGTGTCGACGACCAGCGCCGGCTGCTGGGCGGCTGGCGCGCGCACGGCCTGTATGCTCCAGAGCAGCACTAGCGCGAAACAACAGCGGACAGCTTGTGCGAGCGACACGCCTGGCTTCCGCAGCCGCCTGCGGCCTCGACCCCTGCGCGACATAGAACTATGCGCAGGATAATCGTCGGCTGCCGGCGGGGCAAATAGCCGCTTGCATGCGATCGGCTGATTGCGCCGCCGTAGTCGTCTCGTTCCGCGGCTGGGCGATCGCGGCCGGCTGCCCCGGGGGCTGATCCCAGCGGCAGCCCTCGTGCGCCGAGCGAGACGACTACGGCAATGGATGCTAGCGGCCAAACGTTTGCGCTGGCACGGCTAGCAGCTTAAGCGCGAGCTTCAGGCGGCTTCGAGATAGCAGAGCATTTGAATCGCCAGCCGGGCATTTTGCAGGCCGCCGATTTCTTCGACGAACTGCTCGACGGCATGCCGGCGGTCGTCGCCAGTCTCTTCCAGAGCGATACGGATTTCGCCGGCACTGAGATCTTGGATCCGAATCGTCTCGCTCATGGATAGACTCCTACGGTTCAAGTTTGCGGGGGGGCTCGTTACGGAGTTACCATCGGCATCGGCTCGGCCGGTGGTTGAGCGGCAAGAAGCGATTAGCCGTGGGCTCGCACTGCGCGCACCGCGCACCAGCGCCACGACCGTTAAATTTTCTCGCCCGCGGACGCCCGCACTGACACCTGCCAGCGCTAGCGATGTGCGCGCCACCGCGCGCTCGCGGCACCACGCGCGCAAACAAAAACCGCGGGCGACCCCAAGAGGCCGCCCGCGGTCAGTGCATGTGCAACGTCGAATGAATCGCGGCCGCATGCTGGCCGCCAGCGCGGCCGAATGCGGGAATGCGGGACTATTCGACCGCCTTGTGGACATCGTGCATGATCTGCTTGATGTCGTCGCTATCGGGAATGCTGGTGTAACCGTGGCTGGCCACGACCTTGCCTTCGCGGGCGACGATCACGGTCACCACCGCGTCGGGATTGATGCCGTAGTCATCGGGGCCGTTGGTCGATTCCTCGGGCACCACGATCGGCACGTTTTCAACGCTGTTGTCCTTGGCCAGGCTCTTGGCGCACGATTCGGCGTCCTTGCGATCTTCGCCGATGATGTTCACGAACGCCCGGAGCTGCTTGTCGGAGTTCTTTTCCACCGCCTTGTCGAGCTTCTTCACCAGGCCGGCGATCTCGTCGCTCTTGCGCGTGAAGACCATGACCATCGGCTTGGCGCCGTACTTGCAACGGTAGCACAGCTTGTCGCCCACGCTCACGCCGTCGTCAGTCGCCCCGGCGCACTTGACCACGTCGAACGGGCCGATCTTGTCGCCCTCTTGCGGGCCGCTTTTCACTTCAGTGCCCGCGCGGGCGGTGGTGGCAGCCGCGAGAACGGCAATCGCACAAATGCCTGCAAACCATTTCATAATTCGTCCCTCGTTCCTGGAAAAAAATCGTCAGAAGTACGAAACGACACGCTTGTTAGTCACGTCGAAACAGTTCCTGCCGGAGCCGGAATCATAGGGAGCCGGCAAACCCAGACAAGCCCCCACCGAACCAAGGCAACCGGTTCCAGTGGCAACTCCGTGGCCACGATGTTTTGAGCCGCAAGGTTTGGCCTGGCGGGGCGGCTCGTCCCTGGCAAGTAAACGCGCCATCACACTAACGTCTGCCACGAGCGTCGGCAAGCACCCTGGGAGAATGCGGAAGGGCAAAGCCCGCGATTAGCGGTCGCGGCTTTATGCGACGCTAGCGGTGTCCTTTAAATGGCTGGTAGGGCAACTGTTGCTCGGCGCCCGCGCGCAGCGTGATGCCCAAGCCGGGTCCAGCGGGCAGCTTAAACCTGCCGTCGCTAGGGCGGTTAGGGCTCTCGGCCATCTGGGCGTGCAGCTCGTAGTCGGCCGGCGAGCCGATGGTTTCCAGCATCAGGCAATTGGGAATGGCCGCCAGCAAATGCAGCGACGCCGCCGTGGCCACTGGTCCGTTCGGGTTATGGGGACAAATCGAAACGTAATGCGATTCTGCCAAGGCCGCAATTTTTTTCGCGGCTGTGAGGCCGCCGCAATTGCACACGTCGGGCTGCAAGATCGCCAAACTGCGAGCATCGAGAAACGGCCTCACGCCGTAGATCGTCGCCAGGCGCTCGCCCGCTGCAATCGGCGTCGCGCTGTGCGCGGCGACTTCGGCCAAGGCCTGCGGGTCTTCGGGCGGCACCGGCTCTTCGATAAACAAGAGATGAAAAGGCTCGAGCGCACGGCATAGCCGGATAGCATTGGCCGGGCTCAAGCGGCCGTGGCAATCGAGCGCCAACTCGAAGTCCGGCCCCACCGCCTCACGGCCGGCTGCAAAGAACTCGGCAATGCGACCGAAGCTGCTCGTGGCCAGCCATTCGGTCTCGCGCAAGCTCGACGGCACGGCGCCGCCGGCGCCCGAGTAGCCTGTCTGCGCCGCGACCGCCGGCCGACCGTAGAACAGCGGCAGCGTGGTCTTGGCGGCGCGATAGCCCCACTCGCGGCACTGCCGCAGGTTGGCGGCAAACGCCTCGGGCGTTTCGCCCGCCGGGCAGTGGCAGTACGCGGGAATGGAATCGCGCGTCGGCCCGCCCAGCAATTGATAAACCGGAACGCCCAGCGCCTTGCCTTGCAGATCCCACAGGGCCATGTCGACCGCGCTGATGGCGCTAGCGTGCATCGGCCCGCCGACCCAAAACGAATCGCGATACATCTTCTCGTGATGATCTTCGATCCGCAGCGGATCCTGGCCGACCAGGTAGCGGCCCAGCTCGTGCAGGTGCTGCTCGACCGTTTTGCTATGCCGCTTGAGCACCGTTTCGCCCAAGCCGACCAGCCCGGCATCGGTCAGCAGCTCGACAATGATCGAGTTGCGAAACCCGAGGCCGAAGAGCGTGGTCCTCAGTTGCGTGATTTTCATGCGCTGATGCCCGGCTTGACTTATTCCGCGACCAGTGCTGCATTGAGCACGTGGCCTTGCACGCCGGGCAGTTGCAGCTTCAACAGAGCCGCGATCGTGGGGGCGACGTCGATATTTTCGATCACAGGCAACTGGGCGCCGGCCTTGATCCCGCGCCCCGAGACGACGCACAGCGCATTCATCTTCGGATCGGTGGAGAGAAATCCGTGATTGCCGGTCGCCGTCTTGGAAACCACGCGCGGCACGACAAACTCGTCCCCTTCGGCGCTGGCCGCAAAGGCGTAGCCGTCTTTGGCCACGAGCACAAGATCGGCCATTTGCGAATTGTCCCGCGGCTGTGGAAAGCCATAGCGTGCGTAGTCGGTCGGTTCGAGGATCGTGACCAGACCTTCCTGATCTTTGAAGATCGCTTTCACCTTTTCGAAATCGGCGGCCGACGGATGCGGACGCGTGAAGTACAGCATGCCGATCCCGCCTTCGGGAAAGACCATCGCGTCGGCCGATTCCACTTTGCCGCCTCGGCCGGCGGTGAGCAGGCCGTGCTTGCGGAGCAGGGCGTTGGGCAACAGGCCGTTGGGAGTCGTCGTGAAACCATGATCGGCCACGACAAAAATCGTGGTCCGGTCGCGAACTCCCGCCTCGTCCAATGCCGCCAGGACACGGCCCACACAGGCATCGGCATAAGCCACGGCGGTGTAGCCTCCCGACGTGCGAGGTCCAACTCCGTGATGCGTCGCGTCGACGTTCAGCAGGTGCAATAGCAGCAAACGCGGGTGTTGTTTGACAATCGCGCGGCAAGTCATCGTGGTCCAGGCTTCGTCATGGCCCGGCGCACTGTTGGCAACCAGCACCGGGTCGCTCTCGCTCTTGAGCACGCCATCGGCGAGCAATTGGCTGCGCAAAGCAGGTGTGGCATAGCGGCCGGCTTCGGGCACGTCGGGAAAGTTTTCGTCCAGGCCCGGGGCGTTGCGCGTACACGGCCAATCAATGCCGGCGGTCGACAGCCCGGCCGCGTGGGCCACGTCAAAGATCGTGGGGACGCGGATCAGTTCGCGCTGGTCGCGATGCGGGTCCAAGCTGACCGGCATGCCGGGCGCACCGTGCACCAGCACGCCGTTGAACAGCACGCCATGCCGCTCGGGCCGCACGCCTGTAACGAGCGTCGTGTGATTCGGCCAGGTGACCGACGGATTCGAAACCCGCATGCCCTCGGCCCAAGCACCTTGCCGGGCCAGCTTGCGGATGTTGGGAATCGGCAGCTTTTCGTCCCACAGCAAGTAGGCCGGAAATCCATCGATGCTGATCAGCACCACGTTGCCCGGCTCGGCATCAGCCCGAACCGAAGTAGCGATCAGCGAAACGAATATCAAAGCCAAGGCGAACAATCGCGACACGGTGTTTTGCTCCGTTCGAATTTCGTGAAAGAACTCCCGTTCGCTGACGCTCCGGGCTCGCCCGACGCTCCGGACCGCGGCCGGCGAAAACAATCAATTGGCCAGCGGCTGCGTGCTCCGCAGGTAGGCGAACAAATCGCGAATCTGTTGATCGGTCATCTTCTGCAACAGCCCCTCGGGCATGAGACTCCGCTTCTGGCGCTCGAACTGTTCGAGGTCGTCCTGCTCCAGAGCGACGTTCTGACCGTCGATGCCGCGGAGCACGATCATGCGGTTGTCGCGATCGGCCAGAAAGCCGCTCACCACGCGGCCATCGCCCGTGACGGCCACGTAGGTCTCGAAACCTTCGCGGACTTCCGCGCTGGGGTTGACGATATTCGTGAGCATGTTCGTGACGTCGTCGCGTTTGAAGCTGGTCAGGTCGGGACCAATTTGCCCGCCGTCGGTAAACAGCCGATGGCATTTGGCGCACGTGGCGCTGAACAGTTTTTTGCCGGCGTAGGGCGTGCCAGTGCCGGCCTTGAGCGTCTTTTGCAGCCGGGCGATCTGCTCGCGCATGTCGGCCGTGGTGGCGCCGTCCACGTGGCCCCAGAGCTTGGCCACGCGCTCGGCAAGCCCCGGCTCGCGATGCACGGTCAG
>DATATB010000018.1:0-35173 GCA_036268995.1 Pirellulales bacterium
TCATCCGGCGAATACCACATCGCCAGGTTGGTCACGAGCGCGTGAAGCAGCGTCGATTTACCCGAACCCGTTTTGCCGGCCACCAGCGCGTGCTGGGCAACGCCCTTGCCCAACCGGAACATCTGCACGCGCGTCGCGCCGGAGCGGCCGACAGCCACGCCGACGTCTCCGTCGCTCTTGAGCGTCCAATACTGCTCTGGCTTTGGCGCGATGAGGTCGAACGCCACTTCCACGCGCTTGGCCTCGCGAGCGCCTTTTCCGACCTGATGGAGAATCTTGCTCAGCTCATCGTCCGAGGGAGCGGGGTCCAGCGTCAGCGGGAATCGATTGAAGACCGGATCGCGCCATGCGAATCGATCGCCCTCGCGATAGAGATTGACGCTGTGGGCTTCCACATCGTCCACGTGCATCGTGCCGCCGGCGACGCTGACGCGGGTGTCGCGCATCAGCAGCGTATAAACGCCGCAGCGCGCACCGGTGCTGGCGATGCTGCTGAGCCGGCGCATCGACTCATCGCTGAAATTGACTGGAAAATCAGAGATCACCAGGTAGCGATACGGCTCAGCCAGCTCGCCCGCCTGCGCGTTGTAGTCGTCGATGGTCGCGAATTCGTTACGCAGATATTTCTGGATGACCGTCTCCATGTGCTCGGTCAGATTCGCGAGCCGCTGGTCAATCTGATCCGCATCGGTCCAGATTCGGCCGCCCACCAGCGCTTCGTCATAATCCGCCAGGTGCATGAAGCCGGCGAAATTCTGCCCCAGGCCGACAGGGTCGATGATCGTGAATCGCATCTTGCCGGGCGGCACGGCGGCCATGAACCGCAGCATCACGGCTTGCAGCGTTTCCACTCCGGCCTTGCGGCCCGCCCCCACGACCTTGAGCACCAGCGAGGCTCGGTCGGGAAAGGATAACAGCGCCGGCAGTTCAATTGTGTGCGGGCCTTGGAAGGCCAGCCGCGGGTCGCCCGCCATCGCGCCGGGGATCTGCTTGAGATCCACGTTGAAGTGCCCGACGGGAATCACCGGTGAGACGCTGGGCGCCGGCAGCCAGCCGTTCAGGTCGGCCGCATGCCAATCGGGAAACTGCCGGCGGAGCTGGCCATTCAACTCGGCGGCGGCGCCAAACATTTCGTTCAGGTGCTGCCGCCACTGATCGGCCAACTGCTGCCAGTTGCGCTCGTGCTCCTGGCGTGCTTCGTCGGCCGCCCGCACATGGGCCGCTTCGACTTCGGCCAATTGCGCAGCCTGTTCGGCCTTGAGCTGGCCGATCCGCTGCCGCCGCTCGGTTTCGCGCGCGGCCACCGCCTGATCGAACTGCGCGCGCATCTCGGCCAGCTTGGGCGGATACTGCTGCTCGATCTCGCGGGTATACCGGTCGCGCACCATACCGGCTTCGCTCTTGATCCGCGAATACTCGTCGTTGGCCCGGGCCAGGTCCGTGTCGTATTTCTGCTTGTTCTCCGTCTGCTCGCGCTGCATTTTCGCCAAGGCCTGCGCCTTCCACCGCTCGCGGGCCAGCTCCGCATCCACCAGGTCCTGGCAGAGCGGATCAAACAACCGCTTGACCTCTGCCCGCGCTCGCAGATAGATCCAGACGCTGGCCACCGAGCCGAGCACGACCGCGCCGCTGGCGCTGATCACGAGCCAAGACGCATGCCAGTCAGTGAAATAGCCGCACGGCGCGGCCAGCAGCAGCCAGGCGCCTAGAAACAGCCACAGGAAGCCGCCATTGCGGCAGAAGCGGGGCAGCCGGGCCGACTTGAGCCCCAGCAGACGGTTTTCGGCCTGGGCCAGCTTGTCCACGAACACGCGCAGCGGATCTTCATCGGGCTCGGGCGGCGTCCCCTCGGCGTCGATCTCCGGCTCGCGCAGCAGCCGGCAATCGGCCAGATACTGCCGGGCGTCGGCGCCGATCTGCTCCAGCCGCTGCGCACGCAGGGTGACTTGCGCGTCGGTTTCCAGAAACTCGCGCTTGGGCTTGTGCCGCGTCGCTTCGAAAACCGTGGTCGTTTCCCAGCGGGCTTCCTGAAATGTCTTTTTGCCCTTGGCCTTGTCGCGGCGATAGCGCTCGGCGATGCGGGCCTGCTTGTTCTTGTATTCCTGCTCCGAGGGGCCGTGCGTGCCGTCGAACTCGGCCTGCATCTGCGCGCGCTGAGCCTCGAATTCCTGCGCCGCACGCCGCGCGGCTTCGGCCGAGCGGGCTGCCACTTGCTGCTGCCCCTCCTCGTAACGGGCTTCCACTTCGGCCAACGCCGCCTTGAGCTGCGCATCGGCCGCCGCGGCTGCCTCGTTGCGCGCGGCCACGGCCCGGGCCAACCCGGTGAGGATGCCTTGTTGACGGCGGATCAGTTCGGGCTGAGTCATCGAGCGAAATCGGTCGTGGGGTGCAGCGCGTCGTGGCTGAGTCCGGCCAGCGGCCGGTGAGTTGTCATGAGCATTCTTCGCTCGCGCGGGCGAAAATTTGCGATAGCCGGTTCACGGCCTTGAGCGTGGTCGAGACTTGTGGTGCCAAGGGCACGATGTACTCTTCGTCGAATTGCCGCCGCACCGAGTCATTCCAAACGTCTTGCGTTTCGTCCCAACGGAATAAGAGCGTCTTCATCGCGTGTTGCAACGAGCTGGCCACGATGCTCAAGTCGCCACGTCTCATGGTCGTCGTCCTTTACGTGTCTATGGCCTACGGTTGGCGCGGCGCGCGATCGGCCGCCGCTTCGGTGGGCGTATCGTCGGCCGCACTTTTCGTGGCCGAGGCACCCGTCGCTGGATTGCTGGTGACCGTGCTCGTGGTGGTGGCCGGTCCGCTGCCGCCGGGCAGCATGTCGGCATACGCCTCGAGAATGGCAATTTTGCGATCGAGCAGGGCCAAGGCCTGCGGCACATTGGCGTCGAGCAGATTGCTCAAGCTCTGCGCCGGCCCGCGATACTCCGACACCTCTTGCTCGACGACCCGGCTCCACTGCTTGACCTTCTCCAGCTTTTCCTGAGCTTCGGTCAGCCGGCGTTTGGCCTTTTCCAATGCTTTTTTCTGGTCGCTGCAGGAGGGCACGCCTTCGGAGGCGGTCGACATCAGGCAGCGGTTCAGATCCGCCCGGCATTCGCCCACCACGTCTTCGCGGCGGCGGATTTCGACCTGCCAGTATTTGAGCTGATCGTGCGTCAGCCAGTCGACCATCCGCCGAATTTCGACCTCGACGGCTCCCAGCGCCTGGGCCGAATCCTCGCGAAAACCGACCATTGCCGCACGAAAATCGTGCAGCATGTGGATCGACCGCACATTAGCTGAACTCATGGCGCATGCTCGAAAGGGACCGCAGGGCCAGCGGAGGCGCCGGCCGCCCAATTGCGGCAGTCACCCGAAGGCCCGGGCTGGGGTGAAACGGAATTTTAGCGCTGATGCAGGTATTCTTCGATCCGCTCGGCTTTACGCAGCAGAAACGGCACGTGCTGGCTGGCGGACTCGGTGAAGCGGCCCATCACCTGCATCGTCTGCTCGAACTCAGTGGCGAATTTCTCGTGTTCCTGGTCGCGCCAGGACTGCCCGAGGTTCATCATCTGGCTGCGGAGCAAGGCCATTTGGCTTTGCAACTCACTGGCGAAATGCTTGAGATTGTTGGCAAATCGCTTGAGTTCTTGGGGATCGACAACGGCCTGTGCCATGGGCAACTGCTTCCTACCGGTCGAGAGAAGGGGACCGTCTGCCGTTGGTGCGCGGCAGGCCTTGCCGCGGCTGGATCACAACGGCGCAAGTCGGCCGGTCTTCTTAGTTTAACCGTACCCATTTAGGCTGTAAATCAACTTGCGCCCGAACCCGAGCGGCCCGGCATTTCTCGCCTACCGCCTGCGACGGATTTGCCGGCCAAGGCCGGGTTCGCACCGATTCGCAGGGCGAAGAACAGTGGCGTGCCGGGCGCCGTCCTTCTCCGTTTGGGAGAAAGTGGCGGCGCGAGCGCTCAGCCGAGCGGTGGCGGCGCAGCCGACGGATGAGGGTCCGCAACGGCTCGTTTAGGGCTTGTCGTCGCGCTCTCGTGCATTCGACTGGTCACTGGTATCGGAGTTCGCGAGGGCGTTTCATGCGTCGGCCGTTCGTCGTGTTGGTGGGCCACTGCCCAGCTTGAAAGCACCCTCATCCGGCCTTCGGCCACCTTCTCCCAGGGGGAGAAGGGTTTTTTGTTGAGCCGCCCGAGCGTTATTTTCGCAAAGTATTTTGGTAAAGCAGGTTATGCAGTTTTTGTTGCGAAATGTCGCCGGCCGCGCGCAAACGAAATATGCCGAATTTACTCGCGGACGGCCATTGATTATCACGATAGTTATTAACATAGTGATAATTAGTTGCCGGGGCGTCTCGAAGCGGACGGAGACGTCCCCATCAAAAGCCATTTCAAATAAGGGGCCGCAATCATGACTCGTACTTGGATTCTTGGTCTGTTGCTGCTGGCCTTGATCGGGGCCGGGCTGGTGTTTGCCCGCAGCGGCGCGGGGCCGCAAACCGACCCGGCAGCGCGGCCGCTCGAACTTTTGAACGTCTCGTATGACCCGACGCGCGAGCTTTGGCGGGCGATTAATGCCCGCTTTGCAGCCAAGTACGAGCGCGAGACCGGCCATCCGCTCACGATCAAGCAATCGCACGCCGGTTCCGGAAGCCAGGCACGGGCCGTGATCGACGGCATCGACGCCGACATCGTGACGCTGGCCCTGTGGAGCGACGTACACGCCATCGAACTGGCGGGGCTGATCTCGCCCGGCTGGGAGGAGCGGCTGCCCAACCACAGCTTGCCGTACGTCTCGACGATTGTGTTCGTGGTCCGCAAGGGAAACCCGAAGCAGATCAAGGACTGGTCCGACCTGGTACGGCCGGGCGTCGAGATCATCACGCCCAGCCCAAAAACCTCGGGCAACGGCAAACTGGCGTTTCTCGCCGCTTGGGGTTCGGTGATTGTGCGCGGCGGCTCGCAAGACGAGGCGCTGCGGCTGGTCACGCAGATCTATAAGCAGACGCCGGTGCTCGACTCGGCCGCCCGGGCCGCCACCACGACGTTTGCCCAAAAGCGAATCGGCGACGTGCATCTCACTTGGGAAAACGAAGCCCATTTGGAAGTGCACGAATCGGGCGGCGAGCTGGAGATCGTCGTGCCGCCGGTGAGCATTCGGGCCGAACCGCCGGTGGCCGTCGTCGACGTCAACGTCGAGCACAAGGGGACTGCGGCCGCTGCCCGGCAGTATCTCGAATATTTGTATACCGACGAAGGGCAGGAAATCATTGCCCAGCACTATTACCGCCCGATCAATGCCGTGGTGCTGGCCCGGCATGCCTTTCCGCGGCTCGAGCTGTTCACGATCGAGCAACTGGCCGCGAACTGGCAAGAAGCCACCGAGCGGTTTTTCGGCGAAGGCGGCGTGTTCGATCAGATTTATTCGAAATGACGAGGCTGCAATGAATCGCCGCGTGTTGCCGGGCTTCGGCCTGAGCTTGAGCTTTACGGTGCTGTACCTGGCCGCGATGGTCATCGTGCCGCTGGCGGCCTGCGTGGCCAAGGCGGCCAGCTTGCCCGTCGATCGGTTGTGGGCTGCCGTCTGGACCGAGAGGGCTCGCGCCGCGTATGCGTTCACCTTCAGTTCCTCGCTCATTTCGGCCGCGATCAGCCTGGTGCTAGGTGTATGGGTGGCGTGGGTGCTGGTGCGCTACGAGTTTCCGCTCAAGCGGTTGGTCGATTCGCTCGTCGATCTGCCGTTTGCCCTGCCGACGGCCGTGGCCGGGCTGGTGTATTCGAGTTTGTACGTCAAAGACGGCTGGCTGGGACAATTTCTCGTGCCGCTGGGCATCGAGGGGGCCTATTCACGCCTGGCTGTCGTGCTGGTGCTGACATTCATCGGCCTGCCCTTCGTGGTCCGCACCGTGCAGCCCGTGCTTCAGACCCTCGAGGCCGACGTGGAAGAAGCGGCCCATCTGCTGGGCGCCAATCGCTGGCAGACGTTCGTGCGCGTGATCTTGCCGATGCTCATGCCGGCGATTCTTACCGGCTTCGCACTGGCGCTGGCCCGAGCCTTGGGCGAATACGGCTCGGTGGTGTTTGTCTCGGGCAATATGCCGTTTCGGACCGAAATTGCCCCGGTGTTGATCGTGGCCCGGCTCGAAGCTTTCGCCTATAGCGAAGCCACGGCGATTGCCGTCGTGTTGCTGCTGATGTCGTTCAGCGTGCTGATCGTGATCAATGCCTTGGAGCGCTGGAGCAAACGCTATGAAGGCTGACGCCAGGCCGCCGGTCGCCGTGCGCGCGAGCACCCCGCAACAGGATCATCCGCTGGTGCGGCTGGTGTTGATCGGTGGCATGCTGGCGATAGTCGGCGTGCTGATCGTGATTCCGGTGGTAAACGTGTTTTACCAGGCTCTATCGCGCGGGTTCGCTACGTACTGGCACAACCTGCTGGGCGACGAGGATACGCGCAGTGCCATCTTGCTCACACTCACCGTCGCACCCGTGGCGGTGTGCGCGAACATGGTGTTTGGCGTGGCGGCCGCGTGGGCCATTGCCCGGTTCAAGTTTCCAGGCCGGACCGTGCTGGTCACGCTGATCGACTTGCCATTTTCCATTTCGCCGGTCGTGGCCGGGTTGATGTTGGTGCTGATTTTTGGGCTGCAAGGCTACTTGGGCCCCTGGCTGCGCGAGCATCATCTCAAAGTCGTGTTCGCCACGCCGGGACTGATCCTGGCCACGACGCTGGTCACGCTGCCGTTTGTCGCACGCGAGCTGATCCCGCTGATGGAAGCCATCGGCAGCGAGGAAGAAGTCGCGGCGGTCAGCCTGGGGGCCAGTGGCTGGCAGATCTTCTGGCATGTCACGCTGCCGAATATCAAGTGGGGCCTGCTGTACGGAGTGATTCTCTGCAACGCCCGGGCGATGGGCGAATTCGGCGCGGTGTATGTCGTGTCGGGACACATCGCCGGCCGCACTGACACGATGCCGCTGCGCGTGGAAAAGCTGTTCCAGGAATACAACAACCCCGGTTCGTTCGCCGTGGCCTCGCTCCTCACCTCGCTGGCCTTAGTCACGCTGGTAATCAAAGTTTATTTGGAACGCAAAACGCATCGCGAGCTGCTAGAAGCCAGCCGCATGCACTCTCCGGGAGTCGAAGCATGAGCATCCAGCTTGCCGGCGTGACCAAGCGTTTCGGCTCGTTCCTGGCCGTGGACAATGTCAGCCTGAATGTGCCCGACGGGGCCCTGTTGGCGCTGCTGGGCCCCTCGGGCTCGGGCAAGACGACGCTGCTGCGCGTGATCGCCGGCCTCGAAGCGCCGGACCAGGGCACGGTCCGCTACCAGGACGAAGACGTCACGCGGCAGCCGGCCAAGGACCGCAACGTGGGCTTCGTCTTCCAACACTACGCGCTCTTCCGGCACATGACCGTGTTCGAAAACATCGCCTTCGGCCTGCGCGTGCGGGGTCGCGGCAAGGCCGAAATCTCCGAGCGCGTGCGCGAGCTGCTAGCGCTGATCCGGCTCGAAGCGCTAGGGAATCGCTATCCTTCGCAGCTCTCCGGAGGCCAGCGGCAGCGCGTGGCCCTGGCCCGGGCGCTGGCCATTCAGCCGCGCGTGCTGCTGCTCGACGAGCCTTTCGGCGCGCTGGACGCCAAGGTGCGCTGCGAGCTGCGCCGCTGGCTGCGGCGGTTGCACGACGAGATTCACATGACCAGCGTGTTTGTCACGCACGACCAGGAAGAAGCTTTTGAAGTCGCCGATGAAGTGGTCGTGATGAATCGCGGCCGCATCGAGCAGTCGGGCACGCCCGAGCACGTGTTCCAGCAGCCGGCCAACGCCTTTGTCATGGATTTTTTGGGCAATGTGAATGTCTTTCATGCCCGGGTGCAAAACGGCCGGGCCATGCTGGGCGACGTGGAGGTCGACTGCCCCGATTATCCGCACGAACAATCGTGCACGGCGCCGGTCTATGTCCGGCCGCACGAACTGGACATCGATCACGCGGCCATCGGCCCCGGAAGCTTGCAGGCCAAAGTGGAGCGGATCAATGCCGCCGGGCCGGTCGTCAAAGTCTTGGCCGTATCGCCGGCCTTTGGTGTGGGGATCAACGTCGATATCAGCTCCGAGCGGTTCCAGGAACTCGGGCTCGAACCGGGGCAGACCGTGTACGTCTCGCCACGGCGGGTACGTGTCTTCGCGCCGGAGTATTCAATCTGACTTGCAAACGTGGCGGGTCTGCACTTCGGCGTGGTGCTCATGGCCCTGGCCACGACCATGGCCACCGGGCCGGCGCTGAGCTGGTTGCACCGTAGTCATCCCGCTCCGTCGGGATGAAGGCATCGCCGCTGGACGCCACGTCGAACGCGCTCCAGGCGTCTCGACGGAGCGAGACGACTACGGTGACGCGCGTTCAACTCTCGTCGCGGCCGCGGCGGCGCTCGACGACGTCGAATTCGTAAATCGCCGGCACGAGCATGGCCGCGGCGGCAAAGCCGTAGGCCGCCGTCGTGACGAGAAATACGGCCAGCGTGTAGCCCAGCAGAAAACTGGTCAGCGCGTAGAGCGTGGCCAGCGGGCAGATGAGCGCCGCGGCGGTGATGGCCGGCGAGGGATTGCGGGCGCCCAGTGCCAGGTACAAGCCGACAAACCCACCGACCATCGCCGCCAGAAACGGTTGCAGTTGGAATGAAAATGAACCGCTGAAGGCCACCATGATCCGCATGCAGGTGGCGACCCCAATCACCAGGAAAAACAGCGTTCCCAGCGACACGCCGATGGCCACTCGCGAATTGCCGTAGCTCATGCCGGCGTGCAGGCCCAACACGGCCGCAAACGCGAGCACAGCCAACCAGCCGCCGAGCAAGTACGCCAGATTCTCGCCGCTCAATTCGCCCAGCCACCACAGATATCCGCACAGCGCGATGGGCAGCAGGACCATTTCTTTCGTGTTGTAGAGCACACCGGCCAGCTTGCCGCCGATAAACTCGCCCGGGGTGATATCGGTCACCAGGAGCAAGTCGAGCGTCTGGCCATCGCGCTCGTTGGTGATGCTGGTCACGGCCTGGGCATTGACTAGCAGCAACCCCAGGACAAACAGCGGCACGAGCCAGGCGGCCGCATCCAGCCGCGACAAGGCGCCGGCGGTCGTTTCCAAATCGCCCAGCGCGACGATCGCGGCAATGGCCAACGCCGCAAACGCCGCTCGCACGGCCAGCACCTTGCGGCCGTAGGCCCAGGTGCGGATTTCACGCCACAGAATCGGGCGAGCCCACACGCTGCGCACGCGTCCGGCTTTGACCGGGGCCGTGTCCTGGCGTCCGAAGCGGTCGAGCGCGTGCTGCTCGTCCTCGGACGCCGGCGGCGCGTCGATGCGCGGTTCGAGCGGTGCATGCGTTTCGGACGCTCCGCTCCAGGCGCGGATTTTCCACGTGCTCAATCCGTTGAGCAGAATGGCCAGCAGCAGCGCGACCAGGGGAAATTCGAGTTGCTGCCTGCCGATGCCGGCCGCGGGATTGGCCGCGGCCTGCAACACGGCGTGCCAAGGGCTGAATCGGCTGGCCCACGCGGCGGCCGACTCGGGCGAAATCGCCAGTGGCCATCCACCACTTGCAAACAGCTCCCAGCCGCCCGTCCAACACACCAGCACTAGCACCGTGCCGGCCATCGTCTGAAAGGTCTTTTCACGCCACAGGGCGATGGTGCAGCCCAAGCTGCCGCAGAGCAGGGCCGTGCTGGCGAGCACCAACAGGGTGCCCAGAATCTGGGCCAGCGAGACACCGCCCAACAAGTAGGTCCAGAAAAACACGCCGCCGGCCGCCAGCCCTAGCGAGGCAATGCCGAGCAGTCCGGCTGCCAACTGGCCCAGCACCATCTCGACATTCGCCAGGCGCGTGAGTAGCAGTAAGGCGAGCGTGCGGCGATCCTTTTCCTGCGTCACGGTCAGGGCAACGGAGATGGCCGACAAGAACATGCACACGACCAGCTCCAGCGGCGCGAGCACTTGGAATACCAGCGCATTGAAGCGGGCGAGGTCGCCCGTATTGCGCACGACGCGCGTGCCGGTGACCACTTGCCAGGCCGTGCAAATCAGCACCAGCAGCGCGGCCGCGCAAGCCACCCTGGCGAGATACAAGCGCGGCCGGCGCGCGCTGGTCAGCGCTTCTCGGGTAATGACGGGCCCAAACACCGCGGTAGTGCTCCCCACTGGTTCGACACGCGTTGACCGGTCGGCGTGCGGCCCGGGCGCGAAGAGTCCATCATAGCTCGACCGGCATTTGCCCCACCAGCCGAGGATAACGCGTTGGCCTGGGCCGCTGGGCGGAAGGATCGCGGCCGCTGAGGCCGGCTCGCCGGTCGCGATGACGTTATTCGCCTGTACCAAGTGTCGAGATATGGATGACAAGCTTGGAGCGCGGATTGAGAATCATTCCGTGGTCTGCCGTGACAACTGAACAGCCTTCTTGCTCGGCCAATGAAACGTAAAGGCAATCGTAAAGGCTTTTCTGACTCTGGAGCGACAGCTCGTATGCCCGGGACATCAGGGCTAGCGATGGATACAACTCCGGGGACGTGGACATAACCTCGGCGAGGTAGGCATGGGCCACGTCTTCCGGCACCTTTCCTCGCCGGTGGAGCTTGGAAAACGCGTGCCCAATTTCGATAGGAAAAATGTCCGGAGCTAAATGCTCGTGAGTTCCGTTTTGGAATTCCTCGCGAAGCCGAAGAGCTCGGTCTCGATCGGGTTCGTTCAGAACCCACTTCAAAGCCACGCTTGCATCGAGAATAAACTTACTCATTGCGGATTGAGCGGAGCACCTCGACGGAAACTTCGTGGTCGAACTTCAGACGGACTTCTGCCGCGCGATCGTGAATCCTCTTCGCGATCTCTGGGTCTAACGGACGCTTTTCGGCGAGTGCCTGAAAGACGGCTTCCAGATCGGTTTTGGCTTCGGTTGTGCTCATAGTTCTATTGTCGGCTCGGGCGTGGGGGAGTCAACAGGCGCGAATCGGCTCGGTCGCTATTTCCCCTGCGGCGGATCCGCGTCGCGATTGGCGACGGGTTTGGGGCCGACGCGGAAAATGCGAGTGTCGTTGGGCCAGAGCTCGTCCTCGCGCGGGCGTGGAGGCGGATCCCAGGAGTGCGGCGCCAGGAGAATTGTCCTGCCAGCGCGGAAGCCTTCGAGCATCTCGTAGAGGTGCATCCGCACTTCGACACCACGGTGACCCGCAGGTGGTTTCTCGACGCGCACGACGTCCTGCACCGTGCCCGAGACAACGCCGTCCCAGCCGCGCAGGCTGGGTTCGGCAGCCCAAATCTTGAGATAGGCTTTCGCCTGGAAGGCTTCGATCAGCTCGGGGTCGATGCCGGCGGGAAAGGCGAAAGTCACGTAACCGCGCGCACCCTCGCCGGGGACCGATTCCGTTTTGAGGATGATCGCCGGCACGCCGCTACGTTTACGATTCGCGATGTGAATCTGCCGTTGTTGCTCGGCCGCGACTTCGCGGCTGCGGGCATCGATCCAGATTTCGCGGCACAGGCCGTCTTCCTTGGTGGAACCCAGCAGCGTGGCCCAACTGAGATTGAGCTCGACAATCTGCCCCAGGGCGAGATCTTCGAGCGCGGCGATTTCGCGGCCTTTCCAGATTCGCGTGCCGCGATCCAGCCGCAGCACCTGGGTGTCTTTGACGCCATCGTCCGCGTTTTTCACGGCCGAGCCATCGGCCAATTTGACGCGTTCGATCGTCACGGTGCTCTTGTCGGCTCCGAAGGCGGCCAGCTTCCAGCCTTCGCGGCGCCGCTGATGATAGCTGCAATCGTCTTCGAAGCGCAGCACGCGCGAGTATTGCGAAACGACCGAGCGGAGATCGGGCGCCGCCATTCTGCCGGCGAAGTATCCGCTCTCGGGCGGCTCGACTTTGAAGTCGCCTTCGGGACCAAGATAAAAGATGCCGTGGAGATGCGTGCCCAGCGGAAGGTCGGCAAATTCGGCCGGAGCACCGTGATAGGTGATGGCCGCATAGGGGAGCATTTGAAAATGGTGCGGCAAATCCCAGAAGTACTTATTGATCGTGCCGTCGCGATCCAGACGCAGGATGCCGCGGCGATTCACGTGCTCGACGAGGATCAACTCGCCAGCGAATCGAGTGCCTGCTTTTGCCTGGGGAAACGCGCTATCCAGCGCGATGCGCGGATCCGGCGGGCTGGCCGGATCTGCCGCATAGACCAGCGAACTCGCGGCAATGAGCACGGCCACCAGAAGCACGATGCGCATGAGTCCTAACCTTCCAGTTGCGAAAGCGTTTGCAGACTGTCGCCGAACGTGGGCGTTTCCACGCCCATCTTCTGCGCCAGCGTGAGCAGCAGGTTGCTGAGCCGCGCCCGCTCGTTCACGGGGCGCGAGCAAAGTTGATAATGCGAGGTCTTGAGCGACCCCTGCTCGTCGAGGTCGTAGCCTTGGAAATGACCCATGTTGAAGTCGAGATGGGCACCATGTTTCAAGCCGAGCTTGCGGCCGCCGGCCACGACAATGGGAAGATTGGCATTGCCATGACTGTGGCCGTAGGCCATGCCGCTGCCATAGAGCGACACGGTCAGATCCAGCAGCGGCGTGTCGCCATCGCGCGTTTCGGCCAGGCGATCGAGAAAATAGGCGAATTGCTCGAAGTTGAACGCGTCGCTTTGCGTCAGGCGGTCCAACTGGTCGGGATCGCCGTTATGGTGCGAGAGGGCGTGCCGAGTCTGATTGATGCCAAGTTCGGGAACCGGAAGGCCCTTGCCCTCGTCGCCGGAACTGAACGTGATGACGCGCGTGGTGTCGGTCTGCAAGGCGAGGACCATCAGGTCGTAGAAGGTGCGGAAGTAATCGCTCGGCTTGGTTTGCGGAACATCGCGCGTGAGGTGCCGGCGGACCGGGTCGGGCACCGTGGGACGCGGCACGTCCAGCCAGCCATCGGCACGCGCCGTGCGAATTTCCACCTCACGCACCGCGGTGAGATATTGATCCAGTCGGCCGCGATCTTCGCTCCCGATCTTGCGATCCAGTGCCCGCGCCTCGCCCAGCACCACGTCGAGCACGCTGCCGCGGCGGTGCAATGCCTCGCGCTCCTTGCCGACGCCGCCGGCGGGCGCTTCGAACAAGCGGCGAAAGACGTCGCGCGGCTTGGTCTCCGCAGGCAGGGTGATGCCGTCGCCGTTAAAAGCGAGCGACCGGCCAGTGTCGCTCAGCTCGAGCGAGGCAAAACGCGTCTGGGCCGCCAGCTTGCCGGCGATCAACTGATCCAGGCTGATGCTGTTGCGTTTGCCCTGGCCGATCTCGGCGCCGGTCAGCCAGATGCTTTGGCAGTTGTGATGATGCCCCAGCCCGTGCGGATGATGCAGACCGGAGATGGGGGTGATATTGGCGCGGTGCCGTTCGAGCGGCTTCAGCCCTCGGCTGAAGCGATACCCCGGGCCGGCCTCCAGAATCTGGTAGTCGATCGTGTTCACGCCGTTGGGCAGATAAATGAATACGCTGCGCTTGGCCTTCGGCGCAACGGGTGCGGCCAGCAGCGGGCGCATGCAGTTCAGCATGGGCAGCGCGATGGAGACGCCGAGACCGCGCAGCACATGGCGCCGATTTAGCAGCCAGGATTGCCGAAAAGTGTTCATGGTGTGACCGGTCGCTCGATAATAGGTGGCGAGGGGGACGGGTTAACGCTGCCGGAACAGGTCCGAGGTAATGAAAGCTTCGATCAAATCACGCAGCCGGTAATCGCGGCTTTTGGTTTGCCGAACGATGAGATTGATCGCCTGCTCGTCTTCCAAAGTCATCGAGCGCCGCAGGGCATAGACGGCGAGCCTGGTCGTGAAGGCGCGGGCAAAGGGCTCCGGCCTCGCAGCGAGCAAGCGTTTGAACTGGGCGGCATCGGCGTAAGTGCGCCCGTCAGGAAGCTGACCGCTGGCGTCGACGGTCGGGTTGTCGCCTTTGCCCGCTAGAACAATCTCATGCGTACGCCAACGGCCGATGGCGTCGTAATTGTCAAAAGCGAGCCCCAACGGATCGATCTTGGCATGGCAGGCAGCGCAATTCGCGTTCGCTTTGTGTGCGGCGAGCTTCTGGCGGATCGTGGCTTTGGGCTCATTCACCGGGTTGGGCTCGATCGCGTTGACATTCGGAGGCGGCGGAGGCGGCGTCTTGCCAAACACGACCTGCGAGACCCACACGCCGCGATGCACCGGACGATGCCGCGTTCCGTCCGACGTCAACGACAGGACGGACGCCTGGGTGAGCAGGCCGCCGCGCCGCTGCTCCGGGCGCAGCGTGACACGCTCGAATCCAGCCGTGGCGGGCGGATCGATGCCATAGTGCAGCGCCAGCCGCGGATTGAGCATAGTCCAATCCGAGTCCAGAAATTGGGCCAGCGGAAGGTTTTTGTGGAACATCTCGTCGAAGTAGTGCGTCGTCTCGAGGATCATGCTCTGCTCGAGCCAGTCGTCGTAGTCGGGGTAGAGCTTTTGATCCGGCGGAAACGACCCGACCTTCTTCAACTGCAACCACTGTCGCGGAAACGAATCGGTGAAACGCGCGATCTTCGGATCGCCCAGCATGCGGGCAGCTTCGGCCTGCAGGCCTTCGCGGGTGCGCAAGCTGCCGTCCTCAGCGGCGGCCAGCAGTTTCTCATCCGGCAGGGAACTCCACAGAAAAAACGACAGTCGCGAGGCCAGCTCCCACTCGCTCAGCACCGCCCGATTCTCCGTCGGCGACCCCTCGGCGATATAGGCAAAGTTTTTTGAGGCCAACAGCCCCAGCAGCGCCGTCTTGTATGCTGCGCGAAAGGGGGCCTTTGCCGCCAGTTCGCGCGTGACGAGATCCGCGTACGGCAGGATTTCTTCCCGGGTGACGGGCCGCCGCCAGGCGCGCTGGGCAAAGCGCGTGAGGCAAGCCAGCACTTCCTCCGCGCTCGACTTGTCTGTGTTTTTATCGCCCGCTGGAAACAGGCCTTCGCGCTTGCGCACGTCGTCCGGTTTTTCCAGCGGCCCTTCCCAGTCGATCCAGTCGAAGATCAGCAGCGGATAAAGCGGCCGGCCTTCGTCGTCCGTCAGCTTGCGCTGCCAAGGGTCGCGGGATTTTGGATCCTTGAGCGTGGTGAAAACATGGTTGCCGTTGCGGCCCGAGCGTGGACTGTTTGACGGGCCGGGCACCGCGTTGCTCATCTTGATGCCGAACTTGCCGGCGGGCAGAAACGTCTCGAACTCGAGCACCACCGGCTTGTCCTCGGGCGCCAGCACATCGGCCTCGAAAATCATGCGGTCCAACTCGGGAGAAAACAGCGTGACGTGCGGTGCCCGTCCGCCGGCCGGCGTGAGTCCGCTGACTTGCATCCGCGCCCGATACAGCCCGGCCGCCTGCCGGTAACCGCCATCCGGACGCAGATACGAAAATTCGTGTCCGGGCCAGAACAGCGTGCGAATCCGGGGAGTGATGCCGAGGGCATCCAGCTCCTTGCGCTTGTCGGCATTGCCCCAGTCGATGGCCAGCGCATCGCGGTGCGATTTGAGCTGAAACGGCTTCGTGTCCGGGAACGCCTGATCGATAATCTCCGCGGCGGCCTTCAGGTATTTTTCGACATGCGAGGGCGACAGCGACAGTTCGCTGCCCAGCCGCTCGAACCCCTGCCAATCCGGATCTTCCGAGAACGCGCCGGGCGCGCGGGCGTCGTATCGCACGCCGAGCAGGTCGTACACGGCGTGCGAATATTCTTCGCGACTCAGCCGATAGTGGGTCACCGGCGAGCGTTTAGCCATGCGCGTGGCTTCACCTTCCTTGATCCGCGCCGAGAGCCACTCGATCACTCGGCCAGATGCCTCGGCCGTCGGCTGTGGCTCATCTTCCGGCGGCATCTCGCCGGCGCCGATCCGTGTGATCACCTCGATCCAACGCTCGGTCTCCGAGCCCCCGGCAAAATCACGGCCGAGCGCATCCAACCGGAGGTCTCCCTTGTGCCTGGCCGGTCCATGACAACGCAGGCAGTGCTCCCGCAAGTAAGGCTCGACGGCTTCCGCAAACCCAGGCGATGACGACGGGGCCGCCGAAATCGCGGTCACGAAAGGGTTTGCAACGAGCAGGCCAAGCAGCAGGGCGGTTCGCATCAGCGACGTCAGGTTCGGGGGAGGCGGGCGGAGCTGGGGGCAGGCAAATCGCATTTTAACGCGGCAGCGGTCCGATTTCCTGCGAATTCCTGCCGAGGTCCGGTTGCGCGCCGCGGCTACGAACGGCCGAATCCGCGGCACAAACGGCACCGGCGGAACACGCCGGAAGCGTTTGCCCCTGCCGACAGTTTGTCACGGTCGGAAACGTGACCTAGGGTTCCCTTGCAACGCGTTTTCGGACGCTGCTGGGGCCGCCATTCGGTAACGGGCCGCAGCAATCACCTCTACGTGCGGTTCGCAAAGCTAATCGACTCGGCCGGGATCGAACTCGGCACTCACGACTCCTTTCTGATTGCCATCTTCGATCCAGTGACCTTTGGGGCAAGCGTCTATGTTTGGCCGTGCTCGGCGTTCTCGTGCCGATAAGTCCGCGTCGCTTCGCAATCGGCTCCTGCGCAGCGAATGGCTCGAACCACGCTTGATGATGAGCGGCAGCCCCACGGTTGCCCGACCCATCAGCGTCAGCGGCAGCTCGACGGTGACCAGCACGTCGGCTGCGCTCTCGGTGCTCGGCAGCGACGCCGCGGGCGCATCGAAGCTGAACTACGATTGGTCGATCACCAGTGAGCCGGCGGGCGCGTCGACGAGCTTCAGCGTCAACGACAACAACGCGGCCCAAAACACGACGCTGACCTTCAGCAAGGCCGGCACCTACGGCGTGAGCGTGAAGATCATCGACCCCTCCGGCCTGTCGGTGACCAATAGCCTCACCGTCAATGTTTCAGCCACGCTCACGAGCATCCGGGTCACCACTCCCAGCAACGCCGTCGTGAACCCGGGGACCTCGCTCCAGGTATCGGCAGCCAGCCAGGCGCTGGTTGCCCAGGGCTTGGATCAGTTCGGAAACGTCATGGCCGTGCAGCCGACGTTCAAATGGTCGTCGACCACGGCTCCCAGCGGCGCGCCGGCTCCCAGCCTCAGCGCCAGCGGCGCCACCGAGACCATTACCTTTGGAAAGGCCGGATCGTACAGCGAAGCGGTCCAAGCCACTTCTGCCAGTGGCGCCGTGATCAAGACGACGGCCGCGATGCTGGTCGTCGCAAAGCCCACCTACATCACGGTCACCCAGGTGGGCGGCGCAGCGACGATCACGGGCACCACCGCTCAATTCACCGTCAGCCAGTTCCAGGATCAGTTTCACTCGCCCGTCACCGAGTCGTCGACGTCCGTCACCTGGGCCGTCACGACCCATCCCAGCGGGGCGGCCTCGCCGACGTTTTCGACCAGCGGAGCCAACACTACCGCGGCTTTCAAGGCGGCTGGCCAGTATGTCCTCACGGCGACGGAAACCGACAGTGCCCATGACTCGGTTTCGCAGTCCATCACGGTGACGGTCGCGCAGCAGGCCGCCAGCATGACCAGGTCCGCCGCACTGACGTTTACCGGCACCAGCGCGAAACTGATCGTCCCGACGATCGCCGATCAGTTCGGCAACGCCCTGGCCTCGCAGCCGGCGATCACCTGGTCGGCGACCACGCTTCCCAGCGGCGCAGCGGCTCCGAGCTTCGTTACTGCCAGCGGCATGACGACCATCACTTTCGCGATGGCCGGCAGCTACAGCTTGACGGCCAAGGATGCCAGCGCGACGAACGTCTCGACCGTCGTAACCGTGACGGTGGTCCCGACGCTCACGAGCATCGTCGTGACGCCCGGCTCGGCGACAGTTTCAACGGGAGGCAAGCAGCAGTTCGTGGCTCAAGGCTTGGATCAATTCAAGCACGCCCTGGCCGCGCAGCCGGCTTTCACCTGGAGCACCAGCGGCGGAACGATCACCATCGGCGGCCTCTTCACCGCTGCCAGCACAGCCGGCAGTGATACGATTACCGCTCACAACGGCTCGCTGACCGGCACGACGACCATCAGCGTTCAAGGCAGCTCGAACTTCCTGAACCTGCAGAATGCTTTCCTCGCGCAGGATGTCCAGACGCTGGACGCCAGCGGCTCGATCACCCGCAACGACATGATCCAGATTCTCGACGCCGTGGCAGCCAAGGGTGCGGTCACGGCTTCCGAGTTCAGCGATCTGAAAACGATCGTCAGCGACGCCGCGACCTTGAACATGCCCAACTATGTGCAAGTGCTGTCGGCCGACGTGGTCGACGGCAACGTGGCCAACGCCACGTACCAAGGCCACACGCTGGGCAACCTGGCCACGGGCAGCACCGCCATTCAGCTCACCGATTTGGTGGACAAGTGGTTCTTGGGCACTGACCTGCCGACGCTCACCGATTCGTCGCTGGTCTACAAGACGGCCGCCGGCTCGCTGTTTCCCACGACGCCCTCGCATACGAACGAATACCAGGGCGAACTGGGCGACTGCTACTTGATTTCGGCACTGGGCACGATTGCCGATCGCGACCCGGCTGCGATCGAGAATATGATCATCAACAATGGCGACGGAACCTACACGGTCCGCTTCTACACGGGCAGCTACGGATCCTCGTACAACGCCAGCAACGGCAGCTTTAGCGATGGTTTTACCAACGGCACCGGCACGGCCGAATATGTGACCGTCAACCTCCAACTGCCGACCACTACCTCTGGCATGCTCGACTACGCCGATTACGGTGCGAGTGTCACCAACGCCAACAATGCGTTGTGGATTCCCCTGATCGAAAAGGCCTATGCCCAGTGGAACCAGACAGGCCAAGAGGGCCGCGACGGGACGAACTCGTACGCCTCGATCGAGGGCGGCTGGATGGCCACGGTCGATGCGCAAATCCTCGGCCACAACGCCACCGACTACGAGATGGGCACGGCCACCGAGCAGCAACTGATCAACGCCCTAGCCAGCGGCCAGGCTGTGACGATCGGCACGACCGAAACCATCTACGGCCTCTACGGGTCGCATGCCTACGCGGTCACCGGCTACAACGCGTCGAGCAACACGTTCACCCTCTACAATCCCTGGGGCTTTGATCAGCCGGGTCAGCTCACTTGGGCCCAGCTCGAGACGAGCTGCTCGGCTTTCACCGCAGTCACGGCTTCCGGCGCGACGCCCATCAGCGGCGCACCGTCCAAGCCAGTGGTCGGCGGCGCCATCGTGTCCGACGCGCTGGGCCCCAACTCCGCCGCGGCATCTGCCGGCCAAACCAGCAGCGAAGCCAGCGACGTGGCTTCCGGCTCCAACGGCGGCTTTGCCACCACGGCCAATGTCTCTCAAGCCGCGGTGCCGACGTCGGGCGCCGACAGCGCCTTTGCCCGATTCGCGGCATTCAATCCCGCCGGCAGTGATGTCGACAACGATACGTCGCTCGGCGCCGAAGTGCAGACGCAGCGCCCAGCTCTGGCAGTCACCGCCTTGCACTTCGGCAACGCGGCCAATCTCGACCTGGCTCAGGTCGATCTGCTCTACGCCGCACTGGGCGCAGCGTAACAAGCTTCGCTGTCACGTTGGGCGCGGGCCGCGATCTTTAGCCCATGCGAATCTTAAAGCGGCGCAGTGACTTGCCTCCGATCACCATGATCACGGAGACAAAGATGCCGAGCACGAGCGAACTGTCCCACTCGCCTTTGGTGCCGAGGACCAGCACGAACAGCGCGATGGCCACGTAGCCCAAGATCATGCTCAACCAGCCGAAGCCGCGCATCAGCTTGAGGCCCAGCCGGTCGCCCGGCTGGAGAAGGCTCTCGTCGACGGGTCGTTCCGAACTGGGCATCTGAATCGGCTGCTGGATTCTCGCCGCGATTGCCTCGGCAATTTCGCGAGCCCGGCCGGCCCAGAGCGTGCTGGGCAGAACGAACTCGCCACGGGGCGTGCAGACGATGTAATTCTGCTCCAGGCCGCTCGGCTGCATGAAGTTCTCGAGTTGGCAGAGCTTGACGGCTTGAACTTCCGCCCAACGGAATTGCTCCCTGCGAGAGGTACCGAACTTCCACAGGCCCCACTGTTGCAAGCTGAGTTCGAGTCCTTCGTCCCCGATCGCCACGAGAGCACATGCGGCGTTACGCGCCGCCAAAAACATCCAAGCCGCCAGCCCGGCCATGAACAGGCCGACCAGACCCACGAAATACAAGGCGGGATTGCTCTTATTTACAACCAGTGGCAACGCGGCGAATGGTAGGGCAATGGCGAGAAAAAACACGCCGCACGCCGCCGGAAGCCAGACCTTGAGGCGTGCCGGACGAAACATCTGGCGTAGATCGTGTGCGGACATGACGGATCGCCGTGATGCATTTCGGATCGGTCGGCCAGCCAGGCCTCTCGCCCCGGAAATTCCGGTCGGCCAGCATTGCCATGATAGCCTCCCGCCCAGCGTCAATCTCGCCCGACGCGACTTGAAAACCCTTGACGCTTCTCCCAAACCGCCCGAAACTGCTGACGCCTTCCCAATCCAGGCCGAGTGGCGGAATAGGCAGACGCACGGGACTTAAAATCCCGTGAGGGGTAACCCTCGTGCGGGTTCGATCCCCGCCTCGGCCAGTTACTTACGACGATTGGCGGCCTTGCCAGAACGGGCAATGTTACTAGGAGTGTTACCGGCCTGCGATTTGGCATGGGCCTCCCACAATACGGCCGCCGTCGTTTGGGCGTTCCGGCCGACGTAGTAGCGAAGGGTTGTCTCGATTGTTTCGTGCCGCATAAGCTCCTTCAGGACTTGTGGCATCACGCGAGTAGCCCATCGCTCGCCGAAGCTACGGCGTAGGTCATGCGCACTCGCATACTTCGTCGCTGCCTTTCCCTTTTTTTCGACCGTGGCGACGACCACCTTGGCCGTAGCGCCAATCTTGCTGATTGTCCGAATCGCGAACTCGCGACTGGGCCGAAGGTCATTCGCCCATCGCTTTGGTTTGAATACGAAGCCCGTCCGATCAGCTAGTGGCGTCGCCAACAGGAACTCCGAAAACTCTGGGGCAATCGGCAGCAACCGGTCCTTGTGACCTTTCTCCAACTCAGCCGGGATGCGAAGCATGGCATATTTGCCAGACAGGTCGATAAGCAACTTGCTTTCATCGTCCCAGGAAAGATTCAAAGATTCGGTAAGGCGTAAGCCAGACAGCCACAAACCACGGAGATAATGTTTCCAGGATGGAGCAGAGGCGGAGCCGACAACTGCCTTTACCGTGCCCAGCAAGCGATCAAACTCTTCGCCAGTAATCGGTCGACCCTTCATCACGTTCGAGCCCTTGGCTCGTCGAACGCGGCAGATCTCTGGGGCTTTCGGGATTAAGCCCATGCGTACAGCCCATCGTAGCGACGCCTTCATATGGGCCATGTATCCCGCGATGGTACTTTCGGCACGCCCTTCTTCCCGCAGTTTGGCCTGGAAATGGCTCAATCGCGCAGCCGTCACGTCTCGCAGCCGACCAGGGGCGACGATGCGCTCCAACAGGTTGAACACTCCGGAAACCTTTTCATCCGTTCCTCCGGCCAACCCCGTCAGCACTTCGTCTTCATACCGCTGCCGGAATTGCGCCCAAGTCGTCTTGCTCGGATCGCAGTACCGCCCCTCCCGCAGTTCAGCCTCCCATTTGCCGGCGGCCTTCTCGGCCGCTGTGCGGGCCTTCTTGCTGCCATCCCGCTCGATTTCGGTCGACCGCGTCTTCTTCTTTTGCGTGACTGGGTCGACATACTGCATCTGGTAGCATTTCCGGTCGCCGAACTCGACGACCCTCACCTTGATGCCTTCCATTGGTTCGCCTCCCTTGAATTTCAGCCACGCAGTTACGCAGGACCCGGCAGGGCTGGTTCATGCCGGAGCGTTCATTTCTGCTTGGGTGTGGTCCTCCGTGCCTTCTTGTTGGCCTTCGGCTTTGCATTGGACGCCGCGACGATGATCCTGGGCGTCTTCAGCTCGAAGTAATAATCGTGTTTGAGCCACTCGCCGACCCGCTCGATCTGCCAGCCCGCCGCGATCAGCTGCAGTACGTAGCGGTTGACCTGCCGCGGCGAAACGTCCAGCTTCTTCGCCAGGCTGGCCGACGTCTCCTTGCCGCCGGCGATCAGCAGCAACAGCCTGCCGACGAGTGTAGCTGCGCCTTCCTTGCTGCTGCGGAATCTGGGCATGGCGAACTCCAGCGAAGAAAAACCCAGTTTGAAATCCTACCGGTGCGACAATTAAAGTCAATGATTGCCTTTGTTTTTACTGTACAGATGCGGACAGTGACCGCCAGCGAGATGAACGGAGCGGGTTGTCGGTTGAGGTACGGCCTACCAGGCGGCCGTCCTGGTTGGGATGCGCCAGAATTCGGCTGTGTTTTTGCGTCCCACGCGACGCATGCGTCGGCATTCTTGCCAGAGTTGCCTGGAACCACCCGTGGCAGAAGGACTTCAGTGGGCGCGTGTTCCGCGTCGCACCTACGTCTGGGTTGCGACGCCTGGTCTGCTTACTCTGGCGCAACTTCAAGGGGCAACAACCAGAACGGTTGCGGGAATGGCAGCGGACGCGCGAACGGCTACTCGATCGCTTGCCGCGCTGGCTCCTTGGGCAATACCTGCTACGACGAGGAACACCCGCAAGGCCGGGACCTGGTTTACATTGAAGGCCTGGACCTGCTTTCGCCGGAATTCCGCAGCCAGGCGATCCGGCGCGTTCAGCGGCAGGAAAAACGATTGGCACGTGAACTTGCGGACCACCATCGGGTTGCAGGCAACTAGGCGCTGACGACCTGCTTCAGCTTCCACCGGCGCTGCTTGACCGCATTTATCGTGCGCTTTGTCTTTCGAGCGGCCTCTTGCACGGGCAAGTTCAGGACGAGGCCATCTTCGTCAGCTGACCATGCCCGTCCGGCTTTTGGCGGCTTGGTTCCTCGCCGCCGGTGCGCCTCGCTCATCTTGCGGCGCGTTTCATCCGTGTGGCGTGTGCCCAGCTTGGCTTGGCGGCGCGTCCGGGGCTGAGGAGTTCTCTCATCCCACTTACAATGATGCCCTGACTGCAGTGATCACCTCTGCAGGTTTCA
The DNA here is from genome assembly GCA_036268995.1 of Pirellulales bacterium. Classification (GTDB taxonomy): domain Bacteria; phylum Planctomycetota; class Planctomycetia; order Pirellulales; family PNKZ01; genus DATATB01. The sequence goes on from DATATB010000018.1 coordinate 23,066, forward strand.
GCAGCGGGGTGCAGTGTCGCCCAGGAATTTCGACAACCCTTATCGCAGGATTAGGTGGCCGTGTTCTCTTATTGAAAGCCCTGTAACACTTGGTCACATCGTCGGATTGGCTGGTTACTACGGTGATCTGCCCACCTGGCGCCACCTTCATCTGGCTCCAATCGGTCTGCTTCACAATGTGCTCCAATAGCGCGGTGATAATCCTGTTTTTTGCTTCACTCTGCTCCTTTTGTTTCTGAGAGTCGTCCGAAGGCTTCTTGTCTGGAGGTCCGAATACAAACGAGGGCAGATCGCGCGGGTGTGCAAGCAGGGAAACCATCTCTTTCACTAATCCTAAAAGAAATTGCACACGCCCTTGTGATACTGACCCAGCAGGGTTGACGAGTACTGCCTCCTTCACCCTCTCAGAAAATGCCGGGTCATCGTTGAGCATTTCCGCCATAATTGGCGCGCCGGTCGAGTAGGACCACAATTCCAATTCCTCTGATTCAGGCAGAAGGCGTTTGATCGCTGATTTAAAAAAACTTGCGTGCGGACCAAATGTGGCGGACTGTTCGACTGCGTCAGCAAAAGCGAGGCTTACCCTCCCCAGCACTGCATCGGGGAAGGAAATGACTACGACGATTCTTCCCGAGAAAGCGAGTTCCTCGGCCAAAGTTTCAACGCAGCCAACATCATTGGAAATCCCCGGGATGAGCACGATCGTTGGCGTCCCGACTCTAGCTGACGACGGTGAGAGATGTGTGAAGCCGGCTGTCTGCACACCGAGCACAGGTAGCGTTACGGTGACTTCGCCCTGCCGAAGGAACTGCCTCGCGATTTCTTCCCGGTCGTGCGCCTCCTTAAGTACTTGTTTCCTGCCGTATCTGTCAGAAGTTGAACGGAGGAGGCGGTAAAGCTTCTCTCTTCGGTAACGAACTGAGAGAGGTCGTTCTTGGCGAGCGCCATCTGGTCCCGCACGCATCAGGCTCCTGCTGGTCACGGCCTTTCCCAGCAGCATAAATAACTGCCAATCATCCAAGGTCTTTATGACGTTGGTTTCCGGGGTATGTGCCAGTTGTCGCATCGTTTGATCTGGATCTTCAAATCCTTCATTGTCCGGAGCGTCCTGCTCGGAGGACACATCACGGATTATACGCCACGCGTCGCCGCTAAATCCATGTTATCGAATAACTTCCGCGACTTAGCCGTGGCGGCCAGACATCAAATTGAACTGCCGAGTTCAGAAACTCGCTGTCATCCGGAAAGCTCCCAGGTATGATGCGCTTACTAGGATTAGTTGGCTTTTCAAGCCAACTTTTCCAACAGTTACATGGAACATAGCCCTTTGGAAGTGCCGTCTCCCGTTGCGGGGGTTCCGAATGCCCGGGGCAAGCGAGTCGGGCTCCATGGTTGCTCGCCTAGTGTCAAGATAGCTGTGACCTGGCACAACGGCGTGGAACATGCGCGGGTCGTTCAACCGAGGATAGATGTCTCACGCACGCTAGAGGGCATAATGAAGCCAGAAGAGATGCCAATGACCTTTATAGCATCATCCACCCAGGACGCGCTCAAAGACAATACTGAGCTGTTAGTTCAGTTGCATATCGCCGAGTATCAGGCGCTTACTACCCGATGCACGTACTGGATTACTTTGCAGTTCAGCCTGTGGCCTATTCTCCTGCTCTACCTGGCCCTGATTGTTCAACTTTGGACATCTATTCCGCACGAGATTGTACTTTGGGGGTCGTTGGCCGTCGCTGAATTCATTGTGCTTATATATTACCAGCTTAATGGTGAACATTACCATTGCATTGTATATATCGAAGAGCACGTACGCCCGTTAATTGAGAGCCTCATCGGCCAAAGGCGGTTTTGGGAGTACGAAGGATATCTCAATCGGGCGCGCTGCGGAAAGGCCGCGTGGTACGAACTCGCGCCGGCGATTATCGTAGCGGTATGTGTTGTGGCATTGACACTATTCCGTATGGGTGCTTGGTCATTTGGTGACTTGGTGGGGCTTCTATTATGTGGGCCGTTCGCCGGATGCCTAGTGTATCAGAGTAAAGTGGTGGTACAGCTTAGATCGCGGTTTGTTGGTCCCCTTGTCGCGACTCCTGGGTCTGCCGGTAGCAATCATGAGGATGCCTTGCCACTTTCCGCGGACAATCCTGCCGCTCATCGGTCTTCGCGACCTGGCGCTGATTGCGACGATGATCTATAGCTTCGCCCGCGTGTCCGCCATGCGTGGAAGACTCCTCAAGATCCGCCGTATACATTCGAATGTCCCGTGTGATGGTTTCGGAACGATCATCAACTACGACGCGTTCATCGAGCAGCAATCGTAGTTGAAGGCCGGCGAGGCACTAATTCGAAGACTGCAAGATGCCCTTCAGGCGAACGCGCCTCACCGAAACCGGCATGTGGGAATTCAATGAAAGCGCCGCTTAATCTTTCGCGGGACCAGCTTCATCTCGTGCAGAGGATTCTGGCGAACCACGTTCCGGATCGTGAAGTTCTGGCATTCGGGTCGCGGGTACACCGAAGAAGATGTCAGACCTGGACCTCTGCATCGTTGCGACGAGTTGCTGCCGAGCGCCGTCCTCGATCAACAGCGCGACGCATTTGCGCATTCGCCGCTGCCGCTGTTCAGCCGCGTGCAAATCTGCCAAGGCGGCAATGCGCGGAAGCGAATGCCACTAGGCGTTAGCCGGCCGGCAGCGACCGGATTTCACCGCTCTGCTTCGTCTCAGGACTTAATTACTTCGAAAAAGCGGGCATATAGGTAGAGCAGCCCGCTTAGTCATGACAGGGTGCTGTTTCTGCAGCTTCGCCGCGCAACAGCTCGTCGGATTTACTATCGACCGTCACGGCAACCGCCGCAGCCCAAGAATGCGATCCGGCTCCAGGTGGCCTGGGCCGCCGTCCCCGCCCGCGAGGCAGAAGCCCGGTCGCAGTCACGTTGCCCACAATCAATCCGTTCGCGAAAGGAGGCCCTTTTGCCACTCACCACGCTTCCGCTGATCGTCGCCTGCCTGGCCCTGCTGCTGATCACGCTTGCCTTCGTGCGGGAAAGGCATCTGCGCGTCGCCTTGCAGGCGCTACTGACCCGTTTTCTAGCACACTGGAGACCCCATGCACCAAATCAAGATCCGCGCTGTCCTAATCGCACTGGCGATACTGATCGCCGGATGTGACGAAGAGGAACTGGCCCGCCAAGCAAACGAGTATGCCGCTCGCCAGGCCGAGCAAAACCAGCAGATCACTAAGCTCAACGAGCAGGTCACCGAGGGCACCAAGCGCCTGGTCGAGTCCGATGCCCAGATGCGACAGGATTTTCTTGTAGCGCACCGCGACCTGGAAAGCGAACGCAAGCAAATCGCCACCCAGCGACATCGAGATCCGATCGTCGCCAACGCGCTGCTAGACGCGGCCCTGTTGGTCGCCTGCGTGCTGCCCATTGTGCTGGCAATTTATGTTGTGCGGAACGCCGGCGAACAGAGTCCGGATGACGGTTTGGCCGAGTTGCTGGTCCAGGAATTCGCCAGCGAAGAGCCGATGTTGCTGCCACGGCCAGCGAGCGAACTTCGAGCGATTCCCAACGATCTGCCTGCTTCGCTCCCTGCCAAGTAGTCTGCCTAGCGGATTGATCCCTGTTTACGAAAGGATTGTACCGATGCGGTTCGATCCCGCTCGATGCCCAGAATGCGGAGATTTGCCCAAGGGCACGTGTGACGTGATTCCGGCAATCGCGCTTCTGTATTTCGACGACGACGATGATGCCGCCGAGTTCGCCGGTGAATCTGAGGTTCTTTGGGATGGGCAGGAAACCCCGACCAACGCCGATGGGCTTATCGACGTGATCTGTCCCAACGGGCACGTCTGGCAGGCAGAACTGGAAGGATGAGTTCGGTCGCGACCGTTTCAGAATCACGAAAGGAGGATTGCGTGTCCCATATCGTTCAAATTCAGACCGAGGTGCGCGACGCGGCAGCCGTGCGGGCTGCTTGCCAGCGCCTTGGACTTTCCCAACCAACGAACCGCCAAGTCCGGCTGTTCAGTGCCGAAGTCACCGGCCTGGCTGTCGAACTGCCCAGCTGGCGCTATCCGGTCGTGTGCGATCTGGCTTCGGGCCAGCTCAAGTACGACAACTTCGGCGGCCATTGGGGCAATCAGCAGCAGCTCGACCAGTTTCTGCAGGCCTACGCCGTCGAAAGAGCCAAGATCGAAGCTCGCAAGCGTGGCCACAGTGTCACTGAGCAATCGCTGGCCGACGGCTCGATCAAGCTGACCATCCAGGTCGCTGGAGGTGCCGCTTGAATCAGATTATCGAGATCATTGTTTCACCCACCGGCCAGACCTCGGTCCAGACCAAAGGTTTCACTGGCTCAAGCTGCCAGGATGCCAGCCGATTCATCGAGCAGGCACTGGGCCAACGCACTAGCGAACAGTTAATGCCCGAGTTTTACCAGCCCGCGCAAAGCCGGCTGCATGAGGAGGCATAATGGCCACAGCAACTCGTCGTCGCGTGCTCCGTAGCTCAACTGCACCAGTCGCCAATCATCGGCAGCAGATTCAGATCGAACGCAAGCGGTCGCAGCTTGAAAAAGAGCGAGCCAGCTTAAACCGTTGGATGCGCCGCTTGAAGCGAGCATTCCGTGCCGTCGAAAAACAGCAATCTCGCGTTGCCCGGCTCGAGCGGCAAATAGCCGCTCTTGAGCGCTCTTAGCCTGGCCATCCTGGCCATCCTGGTCAGCTTACTTCCCGCCCCTTGTTCTCTGGAGAAATCCCATGACGCTCGCAGTGCGTCTGGCTGAATATGTGCGCGCGTGCTTCACCGGCCTATGGGTCGAATCGCACGAACATGACGATGCCTTGGCCGAAATCGCCCAGCTCTGCCGCCGGGAGAATTGGCGGCTGGCAACCTGGTCTATTGACCAGGGGCTGAAGATTGCCGGTCAAAGTGGCGAGGCTGATGCCGGCGCCGGCGATCCACTGGCTGCAATTCGTTCGCTCAATGCCTTGTCCAGCACCGACAGCTCAGCGCTGCTGGTGCTGGTGAACTTTCACCGGTTTCTGAACTCTGCTGAAGTCGTGCAGACGCTGGCTACCCAAGTCACAGCCGGCAAGCAAAACCGCACGTTCATCGTGATCCTGTCGCCCGTTGTGCAGATTCCGACTGAGCTGGAAAAAGCCTTTGCCGTGATTGAGCACGAGCTACCCGACCGCGACCAGATCGAGCAGATTGCCCGCGGCGTAGCAACCGAGCCTGGCGAAATCCCCGAGGGCGACGGCCTGGTTGCGATTCTCGACGCCGCGGCCGGTTTGACGCGCATGGAAGCTGAGAACGCGTTTTCGTTGAGCCTGGTTCGGCATACGCAGCTTGTTCCCGAAGCTATCTGGGAGCTGAAAGCGGGAATGCTAAAAAAAAGCGGCACGTTGCAACTGCATCGAGGTAGCGAGCGGTTCAGCGAGCTTGGCGGCCTGGAATCGCTGAAGAGCTTTTGCTTGCGCGCCATGCGCCGGCGTGCGAACCAGAACTCCGATGTCCGGCCGCGTGGCGTGCTTCTGCTTTCGCCGCCAGGCTGCGGGAAAAGCGCGTTTTGCAAATCGCTTGGCAACGAAACGGGCAGGCCCGTGCTCACGCTCGACGTGGGCTCGCTGCTGGGCAGCCTGGTCGGCCAAAGCGAACAGAACATCAGGCATGCCCTGCGGATCGCCGACGCGATGGCACCCTGCGTATTATTCTGTGACGAAATCGAAAAGGCTTTGAGCGGCGTGGCTGGCTCGGGGCAAACCGATTCGGGCGTTTCAGCCCGTTTGTTCGGCCGGCTGCTGACGTGGTTGAACGACCACGAAAGCGACGTGTTCTTCGTGGGCACCTGTAACGACATCAGCAAGCTGCCGCCCGAGTTCTCAAGAGCTGAGCGTTTTGACGGGGTTTTCTTCGTTGATCTACCGGACGTGGCGCAGCGGCGAGCTATCTGGAAGCTTTACATTGACAAGTTCGGCCTGGACACCACGCAGCCCAAGCCTGTCGATGCCGATTGGACAGGCGCCGAAATTCGCGCTTGCTGCCGCCTGGCGGCGCTTCTTGAAGTTTCGCTGGTCGAAGCAGCACAGAATGTTGTTCCCGTCGCCCGTACCGCCGGCGAAGCTGTCGAGCGCTTACGAAGCTGGGCCCACGAGCGGTGTTTATCGGCTGACCGGCCCGGCATCTACAAGCGCGATGGCGTCCGGGGCCAAAAGCCCGGCCGCAAGGTCAATCGTGACCCATCGCAGAACTAACCAGGCGGCAAAACAGTCACGCCCAGCTGCCGCTCGTCGCCATGTTTCCTTACATTCAATCCAGGACAACTGAGCATGGGACTGACCATTCACTACAGCCTGCATACGAAAACCCGCAGCAAGCTGGCGGCCCGGGCGCTAGTTGGCAAGCTGCGCGAGCGGGCCATGGACCTCCCGCTGGAGCGGGTGAGCGAAATCGTCGAACTGGAGCAGGACGCTTGCCAGTTCGAGCATTGTAGCCCGGACGACCCCACTCGCTGGCTGCTGATCCAAGCCTGTGGATTCATTGAGGGTGGCGCCGGCGATGATGTGCAATTCGATCGCAGGGTCGCACCGCAGCATGTGATCGCCTTCTCCACCTGGCCAGGTCAAGGCTGCGAACAAGCCAACTTCGGTCTGTGCCGCTATCCATCGACGGTTTCCGTGCCGGATCCCCGCCAGCCCGACCGCTTTCGAACGATCCGTACACGGCTGGACGGCTGGCGCTGGGGTAGTTTTTGCAAGACGCAGTACGCCTCGAATCCCGAGTGCGGCGGCTTCGAGAACTTTTTGCGCTGCCACATGGCTGTGGTGGCTTTGCTCGAGCACGCTCGGAAGCTGGAGATCTTGTCCAGCCTCAGCGACGAGGGCGGCTTCTGGGAAAATCGGGATTTGCGCGCCTTGGCCCAGACGGTCGGCGCATGGAACGAACTCATCGCCGGCTGGGCCGGCCGGCTCAAGGATGATTTTGGTCCGGAGTTCGTTTCCCAGATCAGCCAGTTTCCGAACTTCGAGCATCTGGAGGCCAAGGGACGCGAGCGGGCGTGATTTTCGCGCTCGCAGCCATGCGCTGCAACTTCGCAATTTCATCGAGCGGTGGTTGGGCACTAGCCCGGCTGCCGCTTGTTTCAATTTCTGATCATCCCGGAGGTTTTATGCCTGATCTGCAAGACGGCGAGTCAACTGAGGTTCAAGGCTCAGCCCGCTTGCCGTACATCCTGAAGAACGTAGGCGGCGTTTACTCATGCACCTGTCCCGCATGGAGAAACCAGTCGCTGCCAATCGAACGGCGCACCTGCAAACACCTGATTCGTTACCGAGGTGAACAAGCCGAAGCAGAACGACTTGCTCGCACCGTTAGCCCACCAGCTATCGACACGTCCAAAGCAACAGCCCCGCCCATTCTGCTGGCCGAAAGCTGGGACAACGCCACCGACGTCATAAGCTGGTGGCTAAGCGAAAAACTTGACGGCGTCCGAGCGTACTGGGATGGTAAGCGGTTTTTGTCTCGGCAAGGAAATGTTTTCCACGCACCCGACTGGTTCACGGCCGGTTTGCCCACCATTCCGCTCGACGGTGAGCTTTGGCTGGCCCGTAAGGCGTTCCAGCGCACGGTCAGCATTGTGCGCCGCCACGATGGCAACAGTCTGTGGGCGCACATCAAATTCCGCATCTTTGATGCCCCGGCTCTGCGTGAGCCGTTTGAGGAGCGCATCGAGTACCTCTGCGATTGCTTTTCACAGCTTCGGTTGCGTTACGTCGGCGTACTGCCTCAGCAGCAATGTCGCAGCCTGGAGCACCTACGCGATGAACTGGAACTGGTCCTGGCCGGCGGCGGCGAAGGTCTGATGCTGCGGCAACCTGGATCGCAATACGAATCCGGCCGTTCAAGCACGCTGCTGAAAGTGAAACGCTTCCATGACGCCGAAGCCCAGGTGATCGAACACCAGCCCGGCGCCGGTCGCCACAAAGGGCGAATGGGCGCGCTACTCGTCCAGTTGCCAGACGGCACGACCTTCTCCGTTGGAACCGGCTTCACTGATGCCCAACGGGAAGATCCGCCGCCGGTGGGCACCCAGATCACTTTCCGCTACCAGGAACTCACTGATCGCGGAGTGCCACGTTTTCCGTCGTTTGTGCGTGTGCGGGCTGACGCTCCCTAACCGGAAGGTAGACGGCCTTGGCGAGCCGCAATTTCCGTGACGCGCTTCGCGGCTCGCCATTGGCCTGACGGAAAACGGTCCAACGGTGGCAGATCCGAGGAAACGGGTGACTTTACGACACACTTCGAGGCAGGACAAGAGCGGCGTGTATGGCGCGGACGGTGGAGGAAACGACTACGCGTGCTTTCAGCGATCGCCCGGCGACTTCCAAATGGGACGGCGCCCTGGCAAGCCAGTGGCTCCCGGCGCAGAGCCGCCGGCGCGCCGCTATTGCTATTGCTGGCTTTGAAAGCGTTGCGCGAGTCACCGGAATAGTTTGGTGTCCTCACGCTGGAGCTGCGCGGCGATCCCCTGGAGTTTTGACGAGTCGCGCCTAACTTGTGGATCACCGCCTGCATTGGGAATGGTCGCTCCATGAGTTGTCAGCCCCCAAAACTTATCCCGAACGGGCGCATCATCGCGTCCAAGGTGTTTCGGATCTCCTCGGGCCTGCGGCCTAGCATTTTGAGGCAGCCCGCATAATTGTCGAGTGAGACTCTCAAGTTCGGGTGGGAACGGCCGAACGCCGCTGAGATCTTCAAAAGCCCCTCTAGCGTCCGCCGACACTCCGGCTCCGCGCCCGCGTAGTCGCCTTTGGAAAACAGCACTAAAGCCAGATTATTCACAAATGCCAGGGTGTCGGGATGTTCCGGCCCCCGCACGCGCTCGATGGCCTCGATCGCCTGCCGATGTAGCGGCTCGGCCTCCGTGTAGTCACCTCTCCTCGAAAGCAATAAGGCCAGATTGTTCAGGCTGATCAGCGTGGCGGGATGCTCCGGCCCCATGATGCGCTCTTTGGCCTCCAGCGCCCGCCGCTGCATTGGCTCCGAGTCCGCGTAGTTGCCTTGATCCGACAGCAATAAGGCCAGATTGTCCATGCAGCAAAGCGTATACGGATCCTCCGGCCCCATGACGCGCTCTGTTGCCTCCAGTGCCCGCCGATAAAGGGGCTCCGCGCGCGCGAATTCGCGTTTTTTAGAAAGCAATCCGGCTAGGTTGTTTACGCATATCAGCGTCGTGGAATGTTCCGGCCCCAGCACCCGCTCTTGGGCCGCTAGCGCCCGCCGAAACAGCGCCTCCGCGCCGGCGAAGTCGCCTATTCTCTCCAGCAATACGGCCAGGTTGCTTACAATCTCCACCGTTCGGGAATGCTCCGGCCCCAGCACCTGCTCGCGGGCCACTAGCGCCCGCCGAAACAGCGCCTCCGCGCCGGCGAAGTCGCCTTTATCAAGCAGCAATCGGGCCAGATCGTTCACGCTGGTCAGCGTGTCGGGATGCTCCCGCCCCAGCACCCGCTCGCGGGCCTTGAGCGCGCGCGTTAGCAGAGGCTCCGCAGCACGATTTAGGCCGTTGTCGGAAAGAAACTGCCCAAGCATGCCTGAAACGTAATAGTCGCCGGCGTTGACCGGAACAGCGGCCCAACGTGCAAAGGCTGCGGAATAGCAGCCGCCCATATCGTGGCCCATGTGCCGCAACGGATGCCAGAAGCCAGTCAACTCCCACTGCATCTTGTTGTTGTAGAGGGCAAGAAAAAGCCGGAGGTCGGTGAGGCAGGCTTCCAGCCGGTCCCAGGCCTCGGCGGCGTGGAGCTGATAGGGCCACTCCGCAGCCTTGCGCGGCGTCATTTCCTGCTGCTGCGGATGCCGCTCGAAGTAGTCGGCCACGGACAGATGCGCGGCCCGCTGCAAGTCGGCCGATGGCACCAGCGCCGCCTCGACCGCCTGGCGGAGGAAATCGTGGCCGAAGGCCAACAGCCCGGCACGCTGGCTCAGGTGAGGCTCTAGGGCCAGGAACAACGGGGTCCAGAGGGCGCGGGGAAGCGGTTCACCTCGGGTGCCCAACAGGTCGAGCCATTCGGGCTCGGAGAGCCCCTGCCGCGCGGCCCAGAGATGGGCGAGGGCGCGGCGGACGAGATCGAGCTTCGGCGCGTCCTGTTTTGGGTCCTTGCCGTCGAAGTCCTCCTGCCAGCGGCGCAGCACGCGCAGAAAGAGGTCTTTGGGATTGCCGGCTGCGAGGTAGTAGCGAACTCGTTGGGGCAGTCGCTCGAAACTGCCGAACTGCCGCAGTTCTTCGAGAACGGTACGCAGGAAGAGCGGATTCTGCGCGCCGGGCGCGGTGGCCAACTGCCGCCGCAGCGCCGGCTCCAGCGTGCGGGCGTGGATTTTGAGATACTCGTCGATCATGGCGTCCACCTCGGCCTCGCTGGCGCGCGGGACCTCATGTTCCGCCCAGCCGCGCTGGCGCAGGGTGTCTAGTGCCGGGGCGGGAAGCGCGGAGGCGAGCACCGTGACATGCGGGGGAAAGTGCCGCGGCAGGAAGCCCAGCCGACGGTCGGCCTCGTTGCCCTGCACCTGGTTCAATCCGTCGAGCACCAGGACGATGCGGCTTTTGCCGACAGTCTGGGCCAGCAAGAGCGGCAAGGCCTCGCGGAGTTTTTCCGGATCGGTGGGAATGTCGTCGGTGATGCCAAAACGGCTTTTTAATTCGCCGAGCAATCGGTGCAGGAAGACGTCGGCGGACGTGCTGTCGGGCGTGGCGCCGAAGTAATGCTGGAACAGGAAATCTTGCGGGTGGTTGTTCGCCCAGTCACGAGCCCAGGCGGCCAACAGCGCCGTCTTGCCGCCACCGCTCGCGCCGATGACGACCAGACCCTGGCCCCGCTGTTCGACCGGCGCGGCGAATGCGTTGAGCGCCGCCAAATGCGCAGGGCGGTCGATACAGGCGAAGAGCTTGTTCTTCGCATGGGCCTCGTGGGCCATCCGTTTCTGCGCCAGCAGATCGGGCGTCTGTTCCTCAGGATAGAGATGGTCAATGAGCGAATCGAATTGCTTCCGGACGATCTCGGCCAGCGCCGCGGCGTTGGCGTAGGGTTCCAGCAACGGCAACTTGCTGTCGCGAATCCGCTGCTTGAGGGCGGCGAGCCTCGCCTTGCGCGCTTCCGTACGACGAGTCGCCCCCGTCGCGCCGTGTCGCTCAACTTCCGCCGGGATGTTGCGCTCGACCATTTCGCAGCGCTCGTCGCCGGTCAACGCCGGATCAGCGGCGTACGCCGGGTCGCGGAAGTAGAAAAAGGCGTGGTCCGCCATCTTCGGGTTGTTGAGCACGCCGTGGAGGATTTCAAGCTCGGTGACCGAAGTGCGATCCTCGATGTGTTCTTTCAACCACGGTTCCCGTGTGATCACCTCGGGCCGAATCGTGTCCGGCACCCAGCCGTAGCGTTCGCCCAGCAGGCCGATAAAATACGGCCGGCTGCGCTCAATTTCGGCCAAGCAGAGCGGGAGCACCTGCCCTTCATTGGCCTGTTCCTCGGTGATCCCCCAGCGCAAATCCACTTCGGTGAAGGTGACAAACCGCTTGGCGCACTTCCGGCGCAGTTCGGGAAACACCTCTTTCACCAGCAGGTCGCGCTCCCGCATCATGTCGCGAAAGGTAGATGAGACGAAAACGCGGATGACACGGTCTTTGCCCGCGGCCAGCTGCGGTTGAATCGAGGCGGTAGGCGACTTTTTGCTGCCTGAGGAGGGCTGTGGCGCTAGGTGCTGCGATGATGGGTCAGGCAGCCCCGGCCGTTGTGACGCCTTCTTAGGCCGTGACGCCGTGGCATCCGATTCCTTCTTCCCAAAAAATCGCTTCCACAGGTTCATACGGGATCCCGGAGCATGGTGACCGTCGTTGTGTCCCTCGCATATCCAAGTCGGGTCGCGTGCTTGGAATGCGCCAACATGCCTGTCCCCGACACAACCTCTTGCTAGTTCGGATTAGCGCTCAACATTGGGGGTCTTCAGCGGAATCTGTGGGTGAAAAGCGTTGTTTGAACGAAGGCGAAGAATGCAGTGGATCGGCTATCGCCGCAGTTGTTTCTGGCGTTCACGCAGACCAG
>DATATB010000019.1:0-16953 GCA_036268995.1 Pirellulales bacterium
CAAGCCCGACTATAGGGATGGCCGGGTCCACGGCTACCAGGTCGAGATCGACACGAACCCGCGCGCTTGGACCGGCGGCATTTACGACGAATCGCGTCGCGGCTGGCTGAACGATCTGAAAGAAAACGAGCCCGCCCGCAAATGCCTGGATTCGGCCGCGGCCAGCGCATGCGGCCTCAGCTTTGGAAATCGCTGGCGTTTTTCACAAAATCGTTCGAACTGGAGAGTTCCGGCTGGTTGGCGGCTTCGTCGAAGCGGATGCTCGGCAGCTCCTGCACGGCTTTGCGGAGGGCCGTCTCCCAGCGCATGTGGACGTCGAGCAGGTCCGGATCGGTGCTGCGCAACTGCCGCCGACGGGTTACCTGGAACTCGCCAGCGTAGTATTGCAGCATGTCGATCGGCGGGCCGACCGTGACATTCGAGCGCATGGTCGAATCGATCGAGATCAGCGCGTACTTGGCGGCTTCGGCCAGTGTCGTGCGGTTGTAGCGGATGCCGCGGTCGAGAATGGGCCGGCCGTATTTACACTCGCCAATCTGCAGATAGGGCGATTCCTCGGTCGCCGCCAGCGGATTGCCCTGCGGATAGATCAGGTACAGGTTCGGAGGCTCGCCCTTGATCTGCCCGCCCAAGAGCAAATGAATGTTGAACTTGTACTCGTCGCGCTCCAGCGCCTCGCGATCGATGTCGGCCACGCGGTGTACTTGTTCGCCGATCACGCGGGTCGCGTCGTATAGCGACGGGGTGGCAGCCAGCCCCCGGCCTTGTTCGAAATCCCGCCGCAAGAGCGTCATCACCGACTGGGTGATCGACAGGCTGCCACTGGTGAGCACGACCAAGGCCCGCTCGCCGGGCTGCACGAAGGTGTACATCTTGCGGCAGACATTGACTTGGTCGTAGCCTGCATTGGTGCGGGAATCGGACGCCATGACCAGCCCTTCGTGCGTCATAATCCCCAGACAGTAAGTCATTGTGGTCCTTCAAGGTGAAACGAGGTTTTTGCCGTCGCCTCTTTCAGCCTACCTGCCGGGTGAGAACAAGCCAAGGATCGGGGAGCAACTCGGGTGAGACTACGAAGAAATTGAACAGAAGGGCGCGAAGAAAGAGGAAAGGGGGGAAGGAAGGATGAAGGACGGAACAGCGGACAACGGACAGATTGCGGTGCCCGGTTGCGCGGCTTGCATCGCGAGGGGATTGTGCAGTTGCCGGACGAACGACGTGAAAAAGCCGCAATACAAGAGTGGCACACGGTTTGCCCAGTGCGTGAAATTCCAGGAAATCTTTTAGTATGGATGCTGAGCAAGGTGTACCCGGCCGGCTACGACGTCGGCCAAGCCTGAATTGTCACGACCATTGACGCACAGCCATGCTCATTAAGACCGGTTTCGAGTTGGTATTCGACACGCCCAATCCCACGGCGATGGTGTTGCTGTTGCACATCCATCCGGAACGTGCAGGCAGCCTGCGGCAGCCGGACGAACTGACGCTCGAGCCGGATCTGGAGCGTGTCGAGTTTCTGGATGCCTTTGGAAATCGTGCAACCCGGGTGCTGACCCGGCCGGGCCGCAATCGATTTTGGAGCGAGTGCCTGGTGGAAGACACCGGCCTGCCGGACCCTGTGGCGACCGAAGCCGTGGAGGTGCCGGTCGAGCTACTACCGCCAGAGACGCACCAGTTTCTGCTGGCCAGCCGGTATTGCGAGGCAGATGCCTTGGCCGATCTGGCCTGGCGGCTGTTCGGCAATGGCCCGACTGGCGGGGCCCGGGTGCACGCCGTATGCGACTGGGTACACAACGAATTGACCTTTGACTATCAGCATGCCCGGCCGACGAAAACGGCCTGCGACGCGCTGAGCGAACGTAAAGGCGTGTGCCGCGACTTTACGCACGTAGCCATTGCGTTGTGCAGGGCATTGAATATCCCGGCCCGTTATGCAACCGGCTATTTGGGCGATATCGGCATCCCGCCCGCGCCGTTTCCGATGGATTTTAGCGCCTGGTTCGAAGCGTACGTGGGGCATCGCTGGTACACGTTCGATGCGCGGCACAATGTCCCGCGCATCGGCCGGATCGTGATGGCTCGCGGCCGCGACGCGGCCGACACGGCATTGACGACGTCTTTTGGTCCGGCGCGGCTGGATGGTTTTCGTGTCTGGACAGATGAAGTGGCAAGTCCGGCGCATGCCGGAATCCTTTGAGGTTGCCAAACCGAGTTGAGCATTCCCGAACAGTCCGAGCAAGCCGCGAAAGTTCGAAAATTCCTATGGCAGCAGGCGAAGTGTCACTAGGGCAGCAGGCGATGCGCCAGCGGCGGCCGGCCGGCAGCCTGCTCGAGCATTACGAGCTAGCGCGCGCGTACGACGAGATGTTCGACTCGGGAGGCGTTCCGCGCCCGCACTACGAAACGCTGCACCAGCGCTTGACGGCTTTGACCGGCGACGAGTTCCGCCGCCGCAAGGCGATGACCGACCTGTCGATGCTCCAAGACGGCGTTGGCTTTACCGTCTATCGGCAGGAAGAAGGCATCGAGCGGGTCTGGCCGATGGACCCGGTGCCGCGGATCATTCCGGCACAACAATGGGCGCGCATCGAGCAGGGGCTCGCCCAGCGGATCACGGCGCTGAACCTGTTTCTGCACGACATCTATCACGATCAGCACATCCTCCGTGATCGCGTGCTCGATGCCCATCTGGTGCACGGGGCCGAATTCTTTCGCCGCGAGTTCATGGGCGCGAAAGTTCCTCGCGACATCTATATCCACGTCTGCGGAACCGACCTGATTCGCGACCGCAGCGGCGAGTACCTGGTGCTCGAGGACAACTGCCGCACCCCCTCGGGCGTGAGCTACATGCTGCAAAACCGGCAAGTGCTCAAACGCGTGTTTCCGCAGATTTTCGAGCACTACGACGTGCGGGCGACCGACGATTATCCGGCCGCCCTGCTCGACGTGCTGCGTTACTTGGCGCCGAATGGCCGCCACGATCCGACGATCGTGCTGCTCAGCCCCGGCATTTTCAACTCGGCCTACTTCGAGCACACGTTTCTGGCGCAGCGGATGGGCATCGAACTGGTCGAAGGGCGCGACCTGGTCGTGGACCGCAACCGGGTCTTCATGCGCACGACCCGTGGCCTGGCTCCTGTGGACGTGATCTACCGCCGCATCGACGACGATTTTCTCGATCCGCTCACGTTCCGCTCCGACAGCAACCTGGGCGTGCCGGGACTGGTGAACGCCTACCGCGCGGGCAACGTGGCGCTGGCCAACAGCATCGGCACGGGCATCGCCGACGACAAGGGCATTTATCCGTTCGTTCCCGAGATGATCCGCTATTACCTCAAGCAGGATCCGCTGCTGGCGAACGTGGAAACGTTTCGACCGCTGGTGCCCAGCCATTTGAGCCACGTGCTGGCGAATCTCGACAAGCTGGTGATCAAGACGGTCAACGAGTCGGGCGGCTCGGGCATGCTGATCGGTCCGGCCTCGACGGCCGCCGAGCGCGAGGAGTTCGGCCGCCGGGTGCAAGACCGGCCGCGCGATTACATTGCCCAGCCGACGATCGACTTGTCGGTGCATCCGACCTTTGTCGATGGGCGGCTCGAGGGCCGGCACGTGGATCTGCGGCCGTTCGTGCTCTGCGGCCAGCGAATCACGGTGGTGCCGGGCGCGCTGACGCGCGTGGCCTTGCGCCGCGGCAGCCTGGTGGTGAACAGCTCGCAAGGAGGCGGCAGCAAGGATACGTGGGTTTTAGCCGAGAGCCAGTCGGCAACACGCGGCGACGGCACGCGGCTGCGTGCCGATCAGCCGCTGCCAGCCAATTGAACCGGGTACTTGAAGCATGCTAAGCCGCGTTGCCGATGCGCTGTTCTGGATGAGTCGCTACCTGGAGCGCGCCGAGCACGTGTCGCGGTTGCTGGACGTGTGCTTTCACCAGGAACTCGATCTGCACGGCGTGGCGTCCGGCCCGCTCGAATTGCACTGGACTGCCTTGGTGGCCATCGTGCGGCCGGGCTTGAGCGTCACTTCCAACGGCGAGCCGGCCGAAACGGCCGTGAGCCGGGCCTTGACCTTCGACTCGTCCAATCCGGACAGCGTGATGTCGTGCGTCAGCCGCGCGCGGTACAACGCGCGTAGCGTGCGCGGCGCGCTGAATGCCGAAACGTGGAAGGAGCTGAACAAGCTGTATTGGCAGCTTGCGGACGACGATTTTTGCAACCAGGCCCGCGAATCGCCGCACGACTTTTACCAAGCGGTCGAGTGCGGCAGCCACCTCGTGCAGGGCGCCTGCGACGCCACGCTCACGCATGACGAAGGCTGGCAGTTCATTCAATTGGGCAAATTCCTGGAGCGGGCCGACAAGACGCTCCGCATCCTCGACGTGCAATATCACCTGCTCCAGGGCCTACTGGATCCGGCCGACTTGTCGCTGTCGAATCTGCAATGGGGAGCCGTGCTGCGCAGTTGCCGCGCGTACGAGGCGTATCAAAGCCTGTACGTGGGACGCGTCGAGCCCGAGCACGTGCTCGAGTTTCTGCTGCTGCACCCCACGTTTCCGCGGTCGGTGCGGTTTTGCCTGGAATCGGCCGCCGCGGCGCTAGCGCAGATCGAGCCGCCGGCGGCGGATCGACCCTTGAGCCCCGCCGATCGGATTCTGGGGCGAATGCTCAACGATCTCAAATACCTGGACGTCGCCGAGATCGTGCACTGCGACCTGCACGAGTTTCTCCGCGACCTGCTCGACCGCTGCACGGCCGCCAGCCACGCCGTGCAGGACCAATACTCGCTGCATTAGCAATGTTCGCGTTGATAAAAAAACAAGCCCACGGACTGCGGTCCGTGGGGATTTGAGTTTGAGTTCGAGATGACGCCCTCATG
The DNA here is from genome assembly GCA_036268995.1 of Pirellulales bacterium. GTDB lineage: Bacteria > Planctomycetota > Planctomycetia > Pirellulales > PNKZ01 > DATATB01. The sequence goes on from DATATB010000019.1 coordinate 4,873, forward strand.
ATTATCGAAATCCAGCATGAAACCTGTCTGGCTTATTCGGATCCGGTGACCGAGTCGCTGGCCGAATTTCGCATGGAGCCGATCAGCGACCAGAACCAGAGCTGCCGCTCGTTCCATCTCTCGGTCAGTCCGGCCTCGGAGGTGTTTCGCTACCAGGACGGCTTCGGAAATCGGGTCCATCATTTCAACGTCCTCAACAGTTGCCAGAAGCTGCGCGTCGTGGCGGCCAGCGTCGTCGAAACGCACCCCATTCCCTCGCCGCTCGTCGAGAGTCGGGCAACGTATCCCATCAACCTGGCCGCGCTGGACGTGTCGGGCTACGGCTTCCTGACGCTGGCCGGGCCGGTGCGGCCCACGCCGCTGCTCGAACCGCTGCTCGAGCGGCTCAAGCCCTCGCCCGGGCAGCGGATTGCCGAGTTCGTGCTCGAAGTTGCCGATTACATTGCCAACAACTTCACTTACGCCCGCGATGTGACGCTGGCCACCAGCCCGATCGACGATCTGCTGACGCAGGGCCAGGGCGTGTGCCAGGACTTCACGCATTTGATGATCGCCATCCTGCGCAGCTACGAGATTCCGGCCCGCTACGTCAGCGGCTATATGCACCGGCCGAACAAGGACTCTCAGAGTCACGCCTGGTGCGAGGTGTGGCTGCCAGAAGCCGGCTGGTGCGCGATCGATCCGACCAATCGGCTGGCGGAATACGATGGCTTCGTCAAAGTGGCCGCGGGCCGCGACTTTAGCGACGTGTCGCCCAACAAGGGCGTGTATCACGGCCGGTCCGAGGAATGCATCTTCGTCCGCGTCGAAACCCGTTTACTCGACCGGCTTCCCTCGCTCTCATGGCAGGAAGCCCTGCCGCCATTCGAAGTCCCGCTGATGCCCATCGCCGCCCGCTATCGCAACGGAGCGCCCGACGCGAGCTACCAGTCACAGCAGCATCAGCAGCAATAGCTGCTGCGTTCCGTATACGTAAACCACGCGGCGAATGACTCCTACCGCTAGCGCGGCGCTTTCGGCTATGCGGTGTCTAGACGCCGCCCTTACCGGCGCGGCCGGCGGCTTGGCCGGAGTCGCGCCTGTGGACAACCAGTGTCTCGAGGTCGTTCGCCAAGTTAGAAAACACGGCCGAGAGGTTCATCGCGAACACTCGCAACGTAGAAACCGCGTGGTCCACCGGAACGCCGCTTCCCGACAGCGCTGCCACCACGCGGGCGACATTCTCGTCGAACAACATCTCGTCGCGTGCCAGCTCACCGTCGGTGCCGATGATCGTGGGCCGCAATGCAGCGGCAAAGTGCGGTGGTGGCCTGGCTTCTGGCCAGCCTGGTTAGTTGATCACGTTGGCGATTCTTTGTCCGGAAAACTGCTCGCGATGTCCGCGCGTGCGCCCGCGATCAGCAGTGACCGCAGGCATGCTGGCTTAGTGAGCCCACAGAAGTCGTTCCGGCGAGCTTCATTTACGGGCGATTGGGAAAGATGTCCGGGACGCAGATACGCTAAAACCGGTGTAAACGCGCGAATCCGTTGAATCCATCACACGGGCAAAGCCGAAGTCCATCAATACAGTGCGGCCGCACGGAGCAGCGGCGCCAGCATCGGGCTGGCGCACGGCTGGAGCGGACGCACCGCGTTGGACTGGATGTCAGCTTGCCGGTTGGTGTCAAACGACGAGGGGGGATTGGGCATGGTGGCGCGAAGCGTGATTGCCGTTGGCGTTGGATTGATTGCGGCCTCAGCATGGGCGTCCGAGCCGCTGCGGTTTGTGCAGGAGCCGGAAGGCTCGGCCATGCCCGTACCGGTCGCTGAAACGAGTACGGAAGCGGCTTCGCCGGCGCCGGCTGCCCCCCGGCCAGCCACAGGCTGGCGGCCGTCGGCAAACAGCCGCACGAGCCGGCGCCATTTGGTGCAGGCTGCCGAACCGGCCGACGAATCGGGCGGTGAGATTGTCACGGCCACCGACGAGGCTCCGCCCGAGCCCGTGATTCCGCCGCCGGCTCGCGTACTGCCGTCAACCAGCAAAACGAAAGTCGTCACGATCGTTCGCCCTAAACAGTCGACGCCGACCTTGGCCAAGCCCAAGGGCGCGGCGAATGTTGCCTCGCGGCCGAACGAACCGCATCTTGCACCGCCGCGGCCTTCGACCTGGTCGGCGACGCCCGACGAAGCGCCGGTCGCGGAGAAGCCCACGTCACCCAAGCGTCACCTCGTGCAGTCCGACGCGGGCGCGGCGAATGTTTCCTCCCGGTCGTCGAGCGAGCCGCATCTTGCACCGCCGCGGCGCCGGGAATCCGCGCCGACGCAATCGGAACAAGCGGCGAACGATTCGACGGCGGCATTCGCCGAACCCAGTCCGGTCGCTGATGCTCCCGCGCCAAAAGCTCCGGTCGCTAACGCTCCCGGCTCGCCAAGAGGTTCGATGGCTGGCACTTCCGACTCACCAACGACTCAGGCCGCCGGTGAGTTGGTGAAGCCGATGCATAAAATCAAGCGGCACCTGTTACCGAGCTTGGCTTCGAAACAGCAAGAGGGGGACGAGGGCGTGAGTCCCAAAACGTCGGCACGGCTGGCGATAACCTCACGCAATCGCGAACCCGAGCAACCGGTCGCTCCATCGCGGCGTGAGTCGGGCCCCGCGCCCACGCTAGCGCGTCGGCCAGCCCCACTCGTCGACGAACAGCCGGCTGCATCGCCGAACCAGGCCGTGGCGGCCAATGAAGCCGACACAAGTGACGGGGAGACCGTGCGTTTTCGCTTATCGACCGAGACCGAGCCGGCGCCCGTCGAAGCGAGGCCCGAGCCCGTCATGACCGAGCCGACGCCCCTCGCGCAGTCCACTCGTGCCGCCACGCGGCCAAGGCCCGAGCCCATGAGCCGGCCCGCTGGGCAGTCGACGCCGGCCATCGATTTCCGCGCGGCGGATCCATCGGATACCAATGGCGGGCAAAGCGCGCCGGTGGCCAGCCGCCCGGCGAAAGCCCCGCGACAGCCCTTGGCGGCGCGACTGGATGAGCTGCATCCCACGCCGGCCAAAACCGTCGCTCGCGCCACAAAAAATCAACATGCCGGCATCCCCAGCGTTGCCAAGACAGATGGAGGAGACGGCGAGGATCACGCGGCAGAGATCGATTCGCCGCCCGCGGCTGCCAAGGGCAAGCAGCTTGCCGCCGCGGCCAAAGGTTCGCCGGCAACAGCCAGCCGGCCGGCGCCGGTGAGCAAGGGTGCGGTCATCGACGTCGATCGTTCGCAGCAAACCGCCCGGCTGGTGTTCGGTACGCAGCCGCCGCCGGTCGGCAGCATCATCAAGGTCGAGCACACCGGATGGTTCGGCGGCAACCAGGTGACCACTCTGCGGGTCGTGCGCGTGCAGTCGGGCGAAGTGCTGGCCAAGCCGGCCGACGATTCGGCGATTCAGCGTCTTAGCCGAGGCGACCAGGCGTTTTATCGCCTCGCGCCCCCGGCCGAGAAGAACAAGCCGGCGGCGACCGTGGCACGGGCTCCTGTGACCGGCGGGTCGATCGGATTAAAATAACCGGCCGACTTTCGTCGCTGGAGTCGGGCACTCATTCGTCAACGCGGCGGTAGAGTCCGTAGTTCTGCTGGGCGAGCTCTTCCAAGAACTTCTCGAAAGGGCTGCCCGCCTCGCCCGGCCCGATGCCGATGGTGTAAATCGACTCGCGGCGGCTGCGGTTCTGATCGCTGATCGCGCGCACGATGTCGTCGAACTGCACGTAGCGGCCCATGCTCGGGGCGCCGTCGGTAAGCAGATAAATCGCCTCGGCGTCTACCAGGAAAGCCGCCGCCAGGGCGTCGTAGGTCGCCGTCTGGTCGGTGGCGCCGATCTTTTCAACGAATTGCAGTGCCGCCTGCTTGTTGCTGCTGATGGCCTCGACCAGCTCGCGCTTCCAGACCACGACGCGGCTGTTGAATACGACGATGCCAAACGACACATTGTCCTTCAGCGCCTCGATCGCGCTGGTCATCTCGCGCTTGGCCGCCACGATCCGCGCGCCTTCCATGCTGCCGGACGCGTCGATGATGAATACGATCCGCTTGGCATACAGCGGCAGGCCGTAGTAGGTGCTGGCCCGGCCGTAGATCAGGTTTTCGTACGCCCGGGTGCGCGGCCGCTCGAACAGCGCCGGGAACTGAAATGTCGCCTTGTTCTTGACCCACCAGTCCTGCCAATCGGCCGGCTCGGCAAGTTGCTGCTTGGTCACGAGCGCCAGGTACTCGATGGCATCGGCCCGGGCCTCGCCGTCGATCTTGGTCAGCATGCCGATGAGAGCGTCGAGGGCCTCGGAATCGTCGATTTGTGCCAGGGCCCGCACGATCGAACGCCGCACCGCGAAGTTTTCCATCGTCTTCGACTCGGCCAGGCGCTTGAGCGGGGCGACGTCCACCGACTCGTGACGCAACGCCAACGCGTCGGCCAAAGCGGTCACGAACAGCGGCCCATCGCGGGCCGGCGCGAGCTTGTCGTTCACATACCGCAGGCTCGACTTCTGCACGTCCGGCAGTTCGCTGCTCAGCAGCACGCACAACAACAGCGGCGTGGTCGGATCGGGCCGCAGTTGCTTGGCCTGGCGGTTGAGCTGATCGATCAGCAGGTCGCAGACCTCGGCCTCGTTCTTGAACCCGACCAAGGCCGTGTAACCGGCCCGGCGGACCTGGTCGCTCGTGTCGCGCAAAGCAAACTTGAGGAGCAGCTTGGCCGCTTCGACTTCGGGAAACTGGGCCAGCTTCTGGACGGCGTCCAGCCGGGAGTCGACCTGTTTCGAGCGGAGCTTGGCAGTGAGCGTCACGCGGTCGCGCTCGGACAGTTTCTCGGCCGCGCGAGCCGTCGTGGCCGGCAGCCAACTGGCCAGGCCCAACGCCAGAACTACCCCCAGCAAAAGCCGTTGATTACTATGGTGTCTCGTCATGTTTTGGGCCGAAAGCCAGGGAAAAAAGGCGCCCCGGTCCATTATAGTCAGGAAAACGGGAAGTCGTGCAAATGCGGAAATGATCGATGCGGAATGATGAACAGGGTACGCCTATCCGGCATTCATCGTTCATCATTCCGCAATTCCCTTCTGTGCCACGGTGCAATCCAGCCCCAGGCCGGTGCACAGGACGCGTGTCAGACGAAAGGGGAGCCATTCCAGGCAGGGTTCCAGCAGGCGTTTGCAGCCGGCCAGGCCGCTGCCGCAGAAGATCATTTCGGGCCGCGTGACCAGCAGCGGCGTGGCCACCCGCTTGAAGCCGGCTTGCCGCAGCAGGCCGGCCACCTCGCCCAGCGTGTACTCTTTGAGATGAAAGCCGACCGCCTCGCTGCGCGGCCCCATAAATTTCGACGTGATGTCGCTGGGGCGCACATGCCAGTTGGGCGTGATCGTGACCAACACGCCGCCGGGCGCCAGCAGTTCGTGGATGATGCGCAGGTAGTCGAGAATCTCGTCCGGGGCGATATGCTCGAACACGTCGTTCCAGAAGACGACGTGGAACTTGCCGCGCGTACCTTTGCCCAGCGAACGCAAATCGCCCAGGTGCAGTTGAGCCTGGTCGCCCAGGCGGCGGCGCGCCAATTCATACATGCCCTGCGACACTTCCAGACCGCCAACCACGTAGCCCTGGTCCTGAATTCGTTTGAGCAGCAACCCCGAGCCGAAACCAATCTCGAAGAGAATCGGGCTGGCGATTCCGCGCCGATGACGTTCGGCCAGCAGTCGCAGCACCAGGCGCTCGTAGCGTGGGCTGTGGCCCATCGCAAACTGCTCGCTGCTTCGCTGATCTCTCAAGCGTAGCAGCGTCGTGATCGTGTCGTAGCCCTGGCTGGTGATTTCGGCCCGCTGGGTCGAGCATTTGCACGCCGTCAGAATTTGCTGCGCGAACCGCCGTTCTTCCTGCCACTGCAATTCCACGAGTTGATCCACGCTCAGGCCCGACACATCCCGCTGCGTGCCGTCGCTGAGGCGCACGACGACGGGCGCAGCGCGGTCGGAAATCTGCGACGAATTGGGAGTCGCGGCCTCGGCAGTCATGGTCGGATGGTTCCGGTAACAGGAGTAGTGCGGGCGCGGTTCTGAGCGCCTGTGCAAGAATAGCTCACAGATCAACGCACCCCGGGCGGCCTCGGCACAATCGATTCAGACCTCCCTAAACGCTGGATTCTCGCCCCTGGGAAGGTTAAAAGAGTAGCCGTTGCCGATGGCAGTCCCTCTTTTTCTATTAGTGAGCGTTTCCCATGCGACCGAAGCACGCAATCCGGGGTTTGGCTGTCTTGTTGCTGACCTTGCTGACCTGCCACAGCGTGCGGGCAGCCGAGAACTTTCCGCTGCACGACGGCGACACCTGGGTCATGGCCGGCGACAGCATCACGGCCCAGCACCTGCACTCGAATTACTTCGAAGCCTTCTGTTACGCCCGATACCAGGCCATGCGCTTCCGCTTCCGCAACTCGGGCGTGGGCGGCGACACCATTCCCAAGGTGCTGGCCCGCTACGATTGGGATGTCGCGGCCTGGAAGCCGACCGTGGTTTCAATCGAGCTGGGCATGAACGACAAGGGGGGATACACGGTCGAGCAATTCATCGAGAACATGGGGCAGCTTGACCAGCGGATCCGTTCGTCCGGTGCCCGGCCCGTGTATTTCACGGCCAGCCCCGTCAATAGCGGCTCGACCAGCACGAACCTGGGCATCAACGGCCGGCTCGACGCCTACGCCCGAGCGCTCAAGAAGTTCGCCTCCGAGCACGACGCCCCCTTCGCGGACCAGTTCCATGCCCTGCTCGACGTGTGGGGCGCCAACAAGCCGCAGGAAAACCGCGCGAATCTGATGGCCACCGTGGCCGCGGCCGCGCGTGAAGATCAGCTACCCGGCGTCGGCCATCTGCGCAATTTCCTCACCGAAATGGCCGACGTCAATCCGCAGCCGGTGTCGATGCAAGGCGACGCCGTGCATCCCGGCCCCAATGGCCAGCTGATGATGGCCGCCGCTTTGCTGTCCGCACTCAATGCCGAGCCGCACGCGAGCAGCGCTTCGCTCGACAGTTCCGGCAAAGTGCTCGACAGCGACTACTGCACGATCACGGGTGCCCGCGCCGTCGATAGTGGCGTGGCTTTCGAACGTTTGGACGAGCGGCTGCCGTTTCCCATTCCCGCCGGCACCTACAGCGTTCTGCCGCTGTTTCCCACGATCTTGCGACTCAGCGACTACACGCTCAAGGTCACGGGGCTCTCGGCTGGGCAGTACGAACTGCGAGCCAATGACCAGAAGCTGGGCCAGGCATCGGCTGATGATTTGGCTGCCGGCGTAAATCTGACCACCTTCGCCACCGGTCCAATTGCCGCCCAGGGCCAGGCGATCCTCGACAAGGTCGCGCAGAAGGAAGGTTTTGTCGGCCAATGGCGCGCGCTGTCGCGCGCGGCGGCCTTAGGCACCGGCGGCCCCGACGCAAAGTCCCGGCTCGCCGCGCTAGCCAAAACTATCGACGATGCCGATCAATTGATTCGCGACACGGCCAAGCCCAAGCTGCTGCGCTTCGAAGTGCGGCCGGTGAAGTAAGCACGAAGCCGTGCGCCGGTAGCGGAATTCGTGAGAATTCCGAATCGTGATTCGGCTCACCAGATCATGATCAGGCCGGGCATGCCGCGAATACGGCGATAGACGTCGATCACCTGGCTGGCGGCCGTGATGTGCGGCTCCAAGGTCACGGAGACCTGGCTGCCGCTACTGGTGCTGCGCAGGTGATAAGGCGGATCGGCCGGAGACTCGAGTTCCTCGCGCACGGCCGCCACGACGCGGCCGACAAAGCCGTCGGCGACGTGCCCGATCACCTTGAACGTGTAGGGACCTGGAAACTCGTGGGTCGCTTCCAACAGCTCGATCGCAGGCAGATATTCCAAGCCGGGGCCGCTCCAGAAACGGAACTCGATAGACAGAGAAGTGCTTCTGCTTATTCTAGGCAGTCGCCCGCCGATTGTCAGCGGCCGCTTCTTGGCGGGCCGGCGAGGCGTGTTCTTTGTCATGAGACTTTTTTTGCGTTCGCCGCCGGAGAGGTTAGAATCCGCCTCCAGGCGGGCGTGCCAGGAGGGCCATTAGCGTCCGCCCAAGTGTCTCCCATGCTCCTTCTGGCCCTCCACTCCGCGTCGTGTCATGCCGCAGTGTTTTGCCTGGCTGTTGCTGCTGGCGACCGGCTCCAATCAACCGGTCGCAGGTCAATCGCTGGTTTATCTCGGTTGCGAACCGGCCGAAATCTCGCCCTGGGCCGCGGCGCCGGCGGAGGCCCAAGTCCGTGGCTTTCAGAGCGGGCAACTGCTCGAACAACCGGCGCTCAATAACCGTGGCTGTTGGCATTTCGACGGCCGGCGAACGCTCGTGCATTGCCGCCTGCCGGTCTCGGCCTGGACCGGTGCGTTTACCTGGGAGGGGTTCTTCCTCTCGCCCCGCGACAATCGCGTGACCTTCGACCAGGCCATCTCCGACCGATTTCTCACGCAGTTTGCCGACGCCGACTCGCAACGCACTCGCCTGGCGGTCGGACTGACGGTCCCGCGCGACGGACAGTTGCCGCGCCTCTGCGTCGCACTCACCGGCTATTCGCTCCGATTGGGTTCGCTGGAAGTCCGGCCCGATGTGTGGCATCACTTCGCGGTCACCTATGAGCCGTTTGGCCGGACCATTGGCTACGGCCGACTCACCTGGTATCTCGATTATCGGCCCTGTGGTTACTTCACCGTCGATGGACTGGCGCCGGAGAGCACGCTGCTGCCGCCGGGGCCGGCGCTGCTGGCCATCGGCGGGCGCAACGCGGCCGGCGGCAAGGTCGACCGCGGCTTCGAGGGCTTTCTCGACGAACTGCGTATCACCGCCCGGGCATTGGCCCCGGCCGAGTTCTTGCACGTTCGCCGCCGCACGGTGTCGCGGCCCGTGAAGGCCGAATTCTTTGGGCCGCTGAAGCCCGACTTTTCCTGGACTGATCTGCCGGCGCCGGTCGAGACCCAAACGCAAGAAGCCCTGCCGCTGGCCGGCTTTCCGCCGGCCTACTCGTTCTCGGGCGTGCCCACGACCCGCCGCGGTTGGCATGCGGCCCGCACCAGCCGACGGATGACGCTGCCCGAGGGCAACTACACGATCCGGCTGCAGACGCGCGCCGCCGCGGTTCTAGCTATCGATGGCAAAGCGCTCGTCGATTGCCAATCGTCGGCCAGCGGCTCGTCCGATTCCAAGCCGGCTGGCGCTAAAGCCGCCGACACCGACCCGCCGATGTCGGTCGAGTTTCATGCCGATGGCCGCGCGCACGATTTTGTGCTGACCGTCGCGGTCGATTTCGGCAGCGGCAAAGCCGAAGCGGCTGCGGCCGCCGACAACCAGCCGGATCAAACCCCGCGCGCCGAATCGGGCTTGGGCGCCGACGAAGTGATCGTCACCTATTCGAAGCTCGATTCGAAGGGCAAACCCGTCGAGTGGCAGTTGCTGGGAAGCGCTCAACCGCTGATGACGGCTCCCTACTGGTGGCTGGCCTATCGCGGACGCATGCTCGAAGCCTGGCAGCAGCAAGAGCCCGAGCGTCGCTCGAAGGCGGCGCGGCGGCGCGACGAGTTCTGGGCCCAGCGGCATGCCTGGGCAGTCAGCGTTGCCGAAGGGCTCGCGGTCGTCGAGCCGCCGCCGGGCGAGCATCCGATCGATTTCTTTCTCGATCACAAGCTGCGGCAGCTTGGCGTTTCGGCCGCGCCGCTGGTGGACGATGCCACGTTTGCCCGCCGCGTCACGCTCGATCTGGCCGGCCGCGTGCCGGCGTATGCCGAAGCCCAGGCGTTCTTGTCCGATACTCGGCGCGACAAGCGCGAGCGTCTGATCGATCGCCTCTTGGCCTCGAGCGAATGGGGCGATGCCTGGGTCGGCTACTGGCAAGACCTGCTGGCCGAAAACCCCAGTATTCTCAAGCCGACGCTCAACAATAGCGGGCCGTTCCGCTTCTGGATCCATCGCTCGCTGGCCGACAACAAGCCGCTTGATCAGTTTGCCGCCGAGTTGCTGCTGATGGACGGGATCGACGAGCTGGGCGGTACGGCCGGCTTTGGCCAGGCCAGCGGCAACGACCTGCCGATGGCGATGAAGGCCCACGTCATCGGCAAGGCCTTTTTGGGCATCGACATGAAGTGCGCGCGTTGCCACGACGCGCCCAACGCGGCGGTCGGGCAAGCCGACCTGTTTTCGCTGGCGGCCATGCTCGAAGAGCGGCCGATTGTGGTTCCGGCTCAAAGTGTAGTGCTGGCCGCGGTCGGCGCCCCCAAGCCGGCCGTCAGCAGTTCGCTCGCGGCCGGCGACCGCGTGCTGCCGGCCTGGCCGCTCGAAAAACTCCTGCCAGCCGCCAGTGACCGCAACGGCTACCGGCTGACCGATTGGATCGACCAGCCCCGAGCCGAATTGGCTTCGATCATCCTTTCGCCGCATCAGACGCGCTTTGCCGACGTGATGGTCAACCGCCTCTGGCAGCGTTTCATGGGCGCTGGCCTGGTCGAGCCGCTCGATCAGTGGTTCGATCGCACGGCGGCTTCGCATCCCGACTTGCTCGCGTGGCTCAGCCGCGAGTTGGTCAAAAGCGGCTACGATGCAAAACATCTGTCGCAACTGATCGTGACCTCGCAGGCATACCAGCGCCAGGTGCAGACCGACGCGGAAAGAGAGGCGACCGGCCACACGCTGGCCGGCCCGACGCGCCGCCGGCTTTCGGCCGAGCAGCTCGTGGACTCGATTTACTTGATTGCCGGCAAGGCGTTCGAGGCCGAGGAGTTGAATTTCGACCCGCATGGAAGCCAGGGTTTTCTGAAATTGCCGGCGCCCAAGCGGGCGTGGCAATGCGCGTCGCTGGCCAATGAGCGCGACCGCCCTGCCCTGGCCTTGCCAGTGAATCAACAGATCGTCGACGTGCTGTCGGCGTTTGGCTGGCGCGAGACCCGGCCCGATCCGCTGACGCGCGGAGTGATCGAAGCCGGCCCGTCGCAGCCGTTGCTCCTGGCCAACAGCCTGATGGTGAATCACGCTCTGCGTTTGACCGAGGACAGCGGGCTGCTGCCCCATTGCCTGCAAGCGACCAGCCCGGCCGACCTGGCCGAGCGGCTGTTTGTCTGCGTGCTCGCGCGACGACCGGACACCCACGAGCGCGCGGCCATCGCGGCTGTGCTGACTCCCGGGTTCGACCGGCGGCTGACCGGCAAGCCCGCTGCCCGGCAGGCGGCGCGCCCGGCCGCCCACGTCGATTGGGATCGGCATCTGCAAGGCGCAACCACCACCGAGTTGCTGCAGGCCGCGCGCTCGATTCGCCAGGGCCCCGCGCCCACGGTCCGCTTGAGTGCCGACTTCCGCGAGCGCGCCGAAGACGTGGTTTGGGCGCTCGTCAACTGTCCGGAATTTGTGCTTGTACCCTAGCCACTGGCTGCCGTAGTGAAGTTCGCATGAATCGTCGCCAATTTCAGCAAGCGCTCGTCGCCGGAGGGACTGCCGCCCTGTTGCCTGGCGTTGCCAGCAGCGCCGCGCCTGCCCCACGCGGCCGGGCCGAGGCTTGCATTTTTCTTTGGCTCGGCGGCGGCATGTGCCACCTCGATACGTTCGATCCCAAGCGGCGCGGCGACCCCCTGCTGCGCAAGCCGGGTTCGGCCTATGCCGCGATTCCGACTGCGATTGACGGGATCAAAGTCTGCGAGCATCTGCCGCGCACGGCCGCGATTTTAGACCGCGGAGTGATCCTGCGCAGCGTCCATCACGACATGCCGGATGAACACGCGCGGCCCACGAATCTGTTCAAAACCGGCCGCCCCACCAGCGACACGATTGTTTATCCGTCGATCGGCTCGATCGTTAGCCACGAGCGCGGACCGGCCGCCGAGGGCGTGCCCCCGTACGTGGTGATCGGTTATCCCAATGTGACGCGCGGTCCAGGGTTCTTGGGGGCGCGCTACGGATACCTGTACCTCACCGACACGGAGGCCGGGCCGACCGGTCTGCACCCACCCAGCGACGTTGGCGCCGCGCGGCAAACACGCCGCCGCGTACTGCTGGACGATCTGAGAAACCGCCAGCGAGAGCAGCACGAAGGC
>DATATB010000020.1:0-9217 GCA_036268995.1 Pirellulales bacterium
TCCCACCAGCCTCGGCTCCGGCTCTGGTTCGAACTGGAACCTGCTGGCGGTCAGCAGCCTGGCGGACAACTTGTCGTCGATCGCTCAGTTCAACGTGACGGTCAACGGCAGCCTGAACAACTTCAATCCGGCCCAGGCTTATCAGTGGGACTTCATCACGTCGGCTGGTGGCTTGAACGGCGTGACCGCCAACGAATTCAACCTGATCAATGGGTTGCCGTCCGAACCCGGTACGTTCTCGATCGCGGTGGGCAACACGCTGCCCGGCGGCGCCGGCTATGTGGCGCTGGATTACAGTCCGTCGGCGGTGCCCGAGCCGGGCAGCATGGCGCTCGCCGGCCTGGCCGCCTTGAGCATGACCGGCCTCGGCTGGCGTCAGCGCCGCCGCCGAAGCTCGCCCGACGCGAACGGCAATAGTGTCGGCGCCCCTCCGCTATAGAGCGCGCCGGCAGGGACCGCTGCGATGGGCCGGTGAGTAAAACGGACCGTCGCGGCCGTGTCAAATCAGCTCCGGCATCGGCCGGTGCTGGTCGACGAGGTATTGCGGACGGCCGGCGAGATCGCGAAACGGTGCCGTGTTCGGATCGAGCCCCAGGCGTTGATACAGCGTCGCCAGGACTTCACCGAAATGGACGGGCCGCTGGATGGGTGCTGCGCCAAGCCGGTCGGTGGCGCCAATCACCTGGCCGTGTCGCATTCCGCCGCCGGCCAATAATCCGCAACCGACCTGCGGCCAGTGATCGCGCCCAGCGTCCTTGTTGATGATCGGCGTGCGGCCGAATTCTCCCCAGGCGACCACCGACACGTCCTGATCCAAGCCGCGCTCGTGAAGATCTTCAACCAGCGCGCTCATTCCTTGGTCGAACAGCGGGCCGTGCGTGTTCTTGAATTCCGAGAAGTTGTTGCTGTGGAAGTCCCAGCGGCCAAAGTTCAAGGTCACACACCGCACGCCCGCCTCGACCAGGCGGCGCGCGATCAGAAAATGCTCGAGGTTCCGCGGTGCCCCGTCACCGTAATTGCGCGGGTCGCCCTTGCCATACCGCTCGCGCACGCGAGGGTCCTCGCGGCTGACGTCAAGCGCGTTGGCCAGCCGGTTGGAAGTCAGCAGACCAAAGGCGTCCTGCGTGAAAGAATCGAGGGCTGCCATCTTGCCGCTCGTGTCGACGTCTCTGCGCATGCGGTCGACGCTCGCCAACAACAGCTTGCGATCCTCGAGGCGGTCGAGCGTGATGCCGCTAAGCTTAAGATCGGCCTGGCCCTCGGCATTGGGCCGAAAAGCGGTGCACGCAGTCCCGAGAAAGCCGGGATGTCCGGGCGAGCCATACGGCGGATGCCCGGTTTTCGGCGCCAGCCCCACAAAGCTCGGAACGCCGGCGGCGCCGGGACCTAGCAGTTTCGACACAGTCGAGCCCAGCGACGGCCAACCGCCAGGCGGCTGTTGCCGCACACTACGGCCGGTATAGCAAATAAACGAATCGTGATTGCCGTCCGGCGAGCCATAGACGGTGCGAATCGGCGTGAGCTTGTCCATGATCTGCGCCAAGCGTGGCAAGTGCTCGCAAATCTGAATGCCCGGCACGTTGGTATCGATCGGCTGGAACTCGCCGCGGATCTCGGCCGGGGCCTGCGTTTTCAGGTCGAACATGTCCTGATGCGGTGGGGCGCCGCACAGGTAGATCATGATGATCGACTTCTTCGACCTGGCGGCGCGGTGGCGCGATTCGGCCCGCAGCAGGCCGGGCAGCGTCAGCCCACCGACGCCCAGTGCGCCGATGGTGAGGAAGTCGCGGCGCGGCAGCCCATCGCAGAGTCGTTTGTAGTTGCCAAAAATGGAAAGCATGCATCAACCGTGGGACCAGAGAAACTAGAGCAATTCGCCAATCGGCTCGCCTTCGGATAGCGGCACCGGTCGGCCATCGACCGTGCGGTAGGTGATGGCCCGGGAGTTGTATCCCAGGGCGCTGAACACGGTGGCATGAATATCGGCTGGGCGCAGGGGCCGCCGCTCCGGCGCAGCGCCGTGCTTGTCTGACTGGCCCACGACCTGGCCGCCGCGAATTCCGCCGCCGGCCAGCACCATGGTATAGCAGCCCGGCCAATGGTCGCGTCCCGCGTCCTTGTTGATCACGGGCGAGCGGCCGAAATCGCCCATCCAGACAACGAGCGTGCTGTCGAGCAGCCCTCGCTCGTCGAGGTCGTCGAGCAGTGCAGCGTAGGCCTGCTCCATCGGCGGGACGAGCTGCTTTTCGAGCCGATTGAAATTGTCCTTATGGGTGTCCCAGATGATGCTCGGGCCATTGACCGTCGTCACGAACCGAACGCCCGACTCGACCAGGCGGCGGGCGAGCAAGTGCGATTGCCCCCAGGTATGGCGTCCGTAGCGCTCGCGCACTTTTGCCGGCTCGCTCGACAGATCGAACGCCTTGCGCGACTCGCCCGACATGACCAGGCGCAGCGCCTTGCCACGATTCACGTCCACGTCCGCAATCTGTTCGCTACGGATCGGCCGGCCGTTTTGCTCGAGATGCTCGAGCAGCTTCTGCCGCTGCTGGAACCGCTCGCTGCTCATCCCCTCGGCGAGAGAAATGTCGGGCACCTGAAATTGTTCGGCGTTCGGGTTGCTATTGAGCACCAGCGGATCGAACCGCGAGCCTAGACACGAGCCGTATTGGCCGGGCGTGACGTAAACGAGGCTGTCGCAATGCGGCTGCGGTGTGATCACGTACGGAGGCAGCGCGCCCGAGTAGCCATCGCGTTGCGCCAGCCAGCCGGTCAGCGTGCCAAAGCTGGGAAAGTCGGTGCGGCTGGGATGGATCAGCGTACTGTCGACTGGATACGGCCGGCCGACAATCGACCAGTACATTCCCGAGTTGTGGGATGCGTGCTCATGATGGACCGTGCGGACGATGGCTAGCTTGTCAGCTCGCGCAGCCATCCGCGGCAGCAATTCGGAAAACTGAATGCCCGGCACATTGGTGGCGATGGGCCGATAGAGGCCGCGAATTGCCGCCGGGCTGTCGGGCTTCGGGTCCCACAGGTCGATGTGGCTCGGAGCACCACAGTTGAAGATCAGAATGACTGACCGGTCGGGCCGCCCCTTGGCACGGGGCGTCAGCGTTTCGGCCCGCAGCCAGTCGGCACACAGCGCGCCGACGATGCCCCCGCTCAGGCGTCCCAACCATTGCCGGCGCGTTGGGCAATAGTCGGCAGTCGGCCCAATCTGCTGACCCATTCGCTTACCGGCCATGGAAGCGTCCTCGGAAACGATTGATAAATGCGTGAAGGCCAAGCTGACGGCACGCATCAACAGTCGCTTATGCTACCGCGTTCGTCATTTCGCAACAAGCTAAATCGCTGACGGAAGCAATTTGTCAATTTGTTATTTCCCCCATGCGGTCGTTACGCCGCATCCGACTGGTTCACCGACTTTGGCGGGCCTAAACTAGCAAAGTTAGGGCATTTGCCGGAGGCAGTTACGACACCCGGTTTGGTGAGCGCTCCCATCGCAGCACGGGCGCTGGCGAAACATTCTACTAAAACACGTCGATCGTCCGCCTTCTGATTCGTGAAAGAGACCATGAAAAGCCTCGTTGCATCAAGCGCCGTGTTGGTATTGCTGGCCGTTTCCGCATTCGCCAGCGAACTTCAGGCCGCGGGCGGAGAATTGAAGGTCGGGTTCAGCCAGGTCGATATCACGCCGCCGGTCGGAGCCATCATCACAGGCCCATCGGGACCCGTGAGCACGGGCACCGACGACCCGCTGCGCGCGAAGGCGATGGTCGTGCAGAGCGGCGACCGAAAGCTGGCAATCGTCGGGCTGGACCTGGTGAAGATTCGACGCGATCTGGCCGATCAAGCCATCGCATTGGTGACCAGGCAAACGGACATCACTCGCGATGCCGTGTTGATTTGTCCCAGCCACAATCACAGTTCACCATTGATTCCGGCACAAGGCGACAGAGCCACGGCCAACAAAGCCTATATCGACACACTGCCGAAATTGATTGCCGACAGCATTGTGGCGGCGGATAAAGCGCTGCAACCTGCGCGGATGTCGGTCGGACGGTCGCTGGTTTACGAAGGGCATTGCAATCGCCGAGTGATCTCGAAAGAAGATGGACTGGCGTTGAACATCTGGTTGAAGAAGCTGGACGATCTGAAGCAGGTGCCCCAAGTGTTGGGAAGCGAAGGCCCGATCGATCCCGAGCTGTGGGTCGTCCGTTTTGACTCGCTCGATGGCAAAATGCTCGGCACGCTGGTGAATTTTAGTTGCCATCCTTGCCTTCATGATCGCATCAAAATTCACACGTGGTCAGCCGATTTTCCAGGCGTGATTGCAGAGCACATGGCCCGGGCATATGGAAAACACGCGGTGTGTATTTTCACGCAAGGATGCTCTGGCAACATCGAGCCTCCGGTGAAGTGGACCCTGGATTGGCAGCAGCGATCCGCCGTCTTTGCGAGGGCGGCGGTGGATGCAGCGAAGGGGGCGACTGCTGTCGAAGAGCCCGTCGTCGTGGGCTATCGGCGTCGCGACGTGGATGTGCCGCGCTGCAATGCCGAGGCCCAACGCGAGGGAGCCATCACCCGGCTTGGTTGGCGTCCTGAATCGTTCGAGGGGGCGAAGCGCACCGCTGCCGCCATGCCTTCGATGCTGAACGTGCCGGTGAGTGCCGCGCGCATCGGGCCGTTTGCCATCGCCACGAATGCGGGCGAGTTGTTTGTCGAATGGGGGATCGAAGTCAAACGACGTTCCCCGTTTCCTCACACGATTGTCAGCGAGCTGACGAATGATTGGATCGGCTACGAGCCCACCGCACTTGCTTTCAAGCACGAGGGCTACGAGACCCTGGCAGGTGCGAATTTCGTGGCGCTCGAGGGCATTCAGACGCTTGTCGATACGTCGGTCGAGTTGTTGCAGCAATTGTGGAAAGAGCAGGAGCGTTCGTCGCGAGCGACGACTCGGATGCCCTAAGAGCCAAATCTTTTGCGGAAGACATGGCTGCGAAGCGTCGAAATCGCGAAATCCTCTGCGCGAATTGCATCCTCGGCGGCGTAAGTCTGTTCCTTGAAATGAGCAACCCAGCCGCCCCGTGATTTTGGCACCGCTGACGGCCACCCGCTTCGCAATGACCGCCCGCCTGAAGCGGTCAACCAGTGCGCCTGGATCAGGTTGATTCCGCGGGCTTGTTCCGCCGCGCTTTTCGCTTGGCGTTCTTCTTGGCGTTTTTGGCTTTCACGGCCGAGGGCGGAGCTTGCTCGTGGTTCCAGGCATCCCAAAGGGCTTTGAGTTCTGCGACTTTCTCGGGATGCTCTTTCGATACATCGTGCTTTTCGCCAACGTCGGTCGCCAGATCGAACAACTCGGGCGCGTCGCCGCTGCGCGCCGGCTGGCCCTGAACGAGCTTCCAATCGCCGTGACGGATCGCCCAGCGGCCGTCGATACGCCAGTACATGGTCTCGTGCGGGAGCCCCGGCTGTTGGCCGCTCAGATAGGGCAGCAAGTTCACGCCGTCGAGTTTCCAGGCCGGATCGATCGTGCCGCCGGCTGCGGCGATGCAGGTGGGCATGACGTCGAGTTGAATGGCCGGCTGCTCGTACAGCTTGCCGGCTGGCAGCGTCCCCTTCCACTGCACAATAAAGGGCAGCCGAATGCCGCCCTCCCAGCACGTGTACTTCCGGCCGCGCAGAACGCCGTTGCCTCCGCTGGCTTCATGCCCCGGCGCACCGTTGTCGCTCACGAAAAAGATCAGCGTGTTGTCTTCCTGGCCGGTCTCGCGCAGCTTGGCGAGCACCTGGCCCACCGCGTCGTCCATGGCCGAAAGTATGGCGAGCAAGTGGCGGCTGCCTTTGTCCTGCACGTCGGCAAACCGCTTCAGGTACTTTTCCGACGCGTCGTGGGGGCCGTGAATGGCATTGAAGGGCAGGTACAAAAACCAGGGGCTACTCTGGTGCTGAGCGATCCAATCGCAAGCGCGCACGGCAAACGCGTCGGTCGTGTAAAAATCTTTATCCTCGACGCTCTGCACGGCCGGCGAGATCCTCGAATCGATAAAACCGCCCGGCGTGAAATAGGAGCCCGGGTTGCCGGTTACGCCGTAGTACTCGTCGAAACCCCGCGCCATCGGCAATCGATCGGACGCGCCGCCAAGATGCCATTTGCCCACGATCGAAGTCGCGTAGCCCAGCTTCTTGAGGCGATCGGCCAACGTTTGCTCCGCTAGCGGCAAGCCGCCGCTCTTTCCCATGGTGTTGTTCTCGTGGCCGAAGCGGGTCTGGTAGCGGCCCGTCATCAGTCCGGCGCGGGAGGGCGAACAAAGCGGCGCCGAGACATAACCTTGCGTCAATCGCATGCCTCCGGCTGCGAGGGAGTCAATATTCGGCGTGGGAACGCGCGTGCCGCCGTAGCAGCCGAGCTCGCCGTAGCCAAGATCGTCCGCATAAATGAACAAGATGTTGGGCTTGCTCTGTCCAGCGCCGAAGGACTGTTCAGCGCCGTAGGACTGGCCGGCAATTGCCAGCGACGACATCAGCAATGCGAAAAACCAGCGCATGGTAGTCTCGAAATGGGAAGAGGGACCGATTGGCAAGCCGCCCGGGCAACGCCGGGATCGACATCTATTCAGACGTGCAGCGCTACCGGTTTATTTTCGGTCTCCCAAGATCGACTCGAGTCCGAGAGCACCGCACGGCCATGCTGAAAGCATTTCCCGCTGCCAAGGCAAGCGTGCGGAAGGGCTCGGGAAGTGCCTTTCGATCGCCGCGAGCTGCGTACGCTCTTAAAGAATGGCACCATCGGCATCAAACTCCGAGAGTCCGAAAGGCAGATCTCGGGGCAGCAATTGCTGCTTGTCGCGCACGTACACGTTTCGGTTCCCCGCTTTGACGAAGCCACTCGAGAGCAATGCCGCGTGCAGGCTCGGGTTGGTGGCAAAACACCTGACGTCGTCAGCAGAGAGAGCGCGGCAGCGATCGACGAGCGCCGCGACCGCGGCCTGCCAATAGGAGGGATCCTCGGTTTCAAGCCAACAATCCACGATGCTTCCGACCTGGACGGGTCCGTGCGGAGTGATCTTCAAGACGGCGGCGCCGATCATTCGCTCGGATGTGTGAATCGTCCAGCCAGAAAAGCCCGACAGGGGATACCGCAGCAAGTAATTGAACAGCAAGTGGTCACGCTGGCAGGTCACGATGCGCCGTGAAGACTGTCGCTGTAAGCAATCAATATCTTCGGTGAACGTAGGCGCCGTGCGCAGCTCGACGATCTGCGGCACCGGTGGTTTGCGCGCTGGCCGAACGGACACGATGTCCTTAGCGGTTCCGGCCCATCTGCGGAAGAATCCCTGATCCCTGGCACGCAAGCGATGCAGTGGTGCGAGCACCTTGCGAAAGACGGCGACCGTGGGCTTCTGCTCGAAGCCAAACCTTGGAAACAGGGCTTGCGCCTGTTCGGTTCCGCCGACGGCGAACTGCGTCTGGCTGGTCGCCAGGGCTTCCAGCATCACAACGGCTCCCGAGCCGGGATGCGCAGGCGAGCCCAGCCAGTCGATGGCGTGCATGGTCGAGACGGGCGCCGCGCCGTCTCCCGAGACGATCAACTGGCGGTGACAGATGCCGATGTGTCCGATGATCTTGCCCGCCGAGCGCGCGACCAGGCTGCAGACCGAGTCTTCCGTAGCACCGCCCGGTCCATCAAAATATTTCCATGCGAGGACTTCGTGAGAGAAAATAGAAGAAGTTGCGGGAAGGCCGAAGCCGCTGATGAGAAACCGGCTCAATTCCGGAATATCAGCGCGTAGCAATGGGGTGGTTTTCATTCTGGAGGTCATGCCATTGATCCTGTAAGAGGGACGCCTTCGGCGGTCTCCTCTTTCGTCATGATACCATCTGCCCAGCGGCAGTCAGCCGCTGTCGCTTCTGCGTGCAGAGGTGCTCGAGCCAATTGCGGTAGATGAGGGCGGCTGTGCTGCGCCAGGTGTTGTGGATCCGGACGCTGCCCAGCACGGCAGACACCTCGTCAAAGAGCTTCTCCTGGCGCGATGAGCGTGCCTTGGCTTCGATCTCGCGCAGAGACCGCTCGGTTTCCGCGTCGAAGTAGTCCAGCGGCAGCAAGGGGTACGTTTCCATCTCGCCCTTGAGATATCGCCCTACGTCCCGCCGGTACTCGCCCATCAGCGTCTCGGACGCATACTCCGGATGGCCCTGGAAAAACACGAACAGCCCCGCATCCTGCTTGACGAACGCGTCGACGCCACAGTCGCTGGTGCGCGTCAGCACCTGGTATCCTTTCGCGGCCAGTTCGCCCGCGCAGAGGCCGTTCCAGCGCGAATGAGGAACGCGCTGGCTGGCGGGCGCGCCTGCCAGCAGTGCGTGCGGCGCTGCCTGCTCGCAGGTGAGGATCCCGAAGTGCTTGTGCTGACTGCGCACTCGCCCGATGCCGTCGAGCGCCAGCACAGCCGCGTGAGCCGCCAGGCACGACCAGACTGCCGAACGCCCGTGCTCCTGCGTCCACGTCAGCACGCGCTGGAAGCTGGGCCAGTAGGCCTCGTCTCGCAGGTCGGCGGTGAGCGGCTCGCGGCCCGTGACGATGAGCGCGTCCGGATATTGCTCCGGCGGCTGCTCCCAAAGCTGCTCAATCCCAAAGTAAAAGCTGCCTACGCGGCGCTGGGCAGAGGGCTTGCGTTGCACCTCGGGCAAAGCGTAAAGCGTGAAGTGGACCTGCATGTCTCCCGCGGCAGCCTCGAGCAGCGTGAGAAACTGCTGCTCGGTCGCGCACATCGCGGCGTCGGCCATGTTGTTGACCAGGCCGATGTGCAGAACATTGCCGCCTGCCCTTTCGAGCGCGCACGGCTGCACGCGCGGCCAGTTGAGACCTGACCGCCGCTCGAGACCGGGATACTTCGGGTTCACAAAGACTGGCATGGCACACTCTTCGTTCCGCGCCGTGGCGAGCGGCGCTCTCGCTTACATTGCCGCGTTCAGGGCCTGGTCGAGGTCGGCCAGGATGTCGTCGATATGTTCGATCCCGATGCTCAAGCGGATCATCTCCCGCAGCACGCCGGCGCTCTGCTGTTCCGCGGGCGACATCTGCCGGTGGGTGGTCGAAGCCGGATGGCAGGCCAGCGACTTGGCGTCGCCCAGGTTCACCAGCCGGGTGATCAGCTGCAGCGCATCGTAGA
Organism: Pirellulales bacterium; assembly: GCA_036268995.1. Lineage (GTDB taxonomy): Bacteria > Planctomycetota > Planctomycetia > Pirellulales > PNKZ01 > DATATB01. The sequence continues at coordinate 9,180 of DATATB010000020.1, forward strand.
AGCGGATGGCGGCCTCGTAGCCACCTTTGACGCCCAGC
>DATATB010000021.1:0-13399 GCA_036268995.1 Pirellulales bacterium
CAGGGCCCGGCACCACAAGCCGCTGCCGCATCCCAGATCGACCACGCGGCGATAACCCACGCGCCGGCTCTCGACGCCGGCGCGTGACAACCAATCCAGCAGCCCCGGCGCCGCCTCGCGGGCGAAATGGCCGAATCCCACGTCGTGGATATACGCGAGATCGGTGCGGTAGCCGGTGGAATCAGACTGCGACATCGTGCGATTACCGAGCCGCGTCCGGGCGGCCTGTCAAATGGCGATTCGTGGAACCCAACCGTATCGGGTATATTACGGTAGCAAGTCCCCGGACTCATGTCCCGAGGCTCGCCATTTAACGAACTTGCAAGCGGCACGAGAACCGAGCAATGTATCTCAAGATGGCCAAGCGCGTGTGGCGCGAGACTGATAAGCGGCTGGTGTGGAAGCTGGCCCTGAACATGGGCTATCGCGGCATCCGCTCGGTGCAGAAGTACAAGCAGCGGCTCAAGCGGGGCGAATTTTTTCCGCCGTTTCTCTACATTTCGATCATCAATAGCTGCAATCTCCGCTGCCAGGGCTGCTGGGTCGACGTGGCCGCCGAGCGGCAGGTGATCGACGTGGCCGCCATGCACAAGCTCATCGGCGAGGCCAAAGCCGTCGGCAACAGCTTCTTCGGCATCCTGGGGGGCGAGCCCTTCATGCACCCGGGCTTGCTCGAAATCCTCGCCGCCCATCCGGATTGCTATTTCCAGGTATTCACCAACGGCCAGTTCATCACCGACGAAGTGGCCGCCCAACTGCGAGCGATCGGCAACGTCACGCCGCTGGTCAGCATCGAAGGCACCGAGATCATCAGCGACGAGCGCCGCGGCCGCTCGGGCGTGCTCAGCAAAACCATGGCCGGCCTCGAGAGCTGCATCCGCAACAAGCTGCTCACCGGCGTGGCCACGAGCCTCTGCCAGACCAATTTCGAAGATCTGCTGACCGAGGCCTGGCTCGACCGGTTGATCGAGATGGGCGTGCTCTACTGCTGGTTCCACGTCTACCGGCCCGTGGGGCCCGACGCGAAGCCCGAGCTGGCCCTGACCCCGGCCCAGCAGCTCAAGGCCCGGCAGTTCGTCGTCGACATGCGGGCCAAAAAGCCGATCGCCATCATCGACGCCTATTACGACGGCGGCGGCCAAGCTCTCTGTCCGGCGGCCACGGGCATCAGCCACCACATCAGCCCCTGGGGCGACATCGAGCCTTGCCCGATCGTGCAGTTCGCCAAGGAATCGATTCACGATGCCCGCCCGCTGCGCGAGCAATTCGCGCAATCGGAATTCCTGAGCGATTTCCGCCAGATGGCCGCCGGCGCCACGCGCGGCTGCATCGTGCTCGAGCGGCCCGACCTGGTGCGCGAGCTGGCCTTGCGGCATGGAGCCCGTGACACGACCGCGCGCAAGACCGCGCTCATCGAGCTCGAGGTCATGCAGCCGCGCGGCTCGCAATACCAGCCCGGCCACGAAATTCCCGAAAAGAGCTGGGCCTACCGCTTCATCAAGAAGCACTGGTTCAACGACTTCGGCGCGTACAAAGGCCGGCGCTAACCAACCCGCGCGATTTCCGCGTATCACCCTCGCCGTCTCGCTCCGGCTACCCAGAAAGTCGCGATGTTATGACTTCCCCACGCTGCTTCGCAACTGCTCTGTTTATCGCGTCATGGCTATTTGCCAGCTTGGCTGCTGCCTGCCCGGCGTTTGCCGCCGACGATCCGCCCGAAGTGGCCGAGGCCCTGGCGGCGATGCGGAGCGCCACCACTTTTTTCACCCGGCAAGTCGCCACCGAAGGGGGCTACCTTTACGCCTATAGCGCGGACCTCAAACGCCGCGAAGGCGAACTCCCCGCCACGGACACCATGGTCTGGGTGCAACCGCCGGGCACCCCAGCCGTGGGCATGGCCTATCTGCGGGCCTACGAGGCCACGGGCGACGATTTCTATCGGCAAGCCGCCAGGCAGACCGCGGAAGCACTGATCAAGGGCCAACTGCGCTCCGGCGGTTGGGACTACAAGATCGAGTTCGATCCGCAGCTGCGCAAAAAAATCGCCTATCGCGTGGCGCCTGCCGGCGCCGAGGGCGCCAATGTCACCACGCTGGACGACGATACTACACAAGCGGCGATTCGCCTGCTGATGCGCATGGACCAGGCGCTGGGCTTCAAGGACGACACCGTCCATGAGGCCGCGCAGTATGCTCTGACGAGCCTAGTGGCGGCGCAATATCCCAACGGCGCCTGGCCGCAGCGCTACAGCCAGCCGCCGGTGGCCAGCGAGTTTCCGGTGCTGAAAGCGCGCTATCCGGACCAGTGGTCCAGGACCTGGACCCGTGACAAATACAGTTCGTATTACACGTTCAACGACAATGCCATTGGCGACGTTGTCGCCGTCGTGCTCGAAGCGGCCCGCGTCTATGACGATTCGCAGTACCGGCGGGCGGCCGAGCGGGCCGGAGATTTTATTCTGCTGGCGCAAATGCCCGATCCCCAGCCGGCCTGGGCGCAACAGTACAACGCCCGCATGGAGCCGGCCTGGGCCCGTAAGTTCGAGCCGCCGGCGATCACGGGCGGCGAGAGTCAAAGCGTGCTCATCATGTTGCTGCTACTGGCGCGCGAAACCGGCCAGAGCAAATACCTCGAGCCCGTGCCGCGGGCGCTTGCCTATCTGAATGCATCGCGGCTGCCCGACGGCCGGCTGGCCCGCTTCTACGAACTGCGAACCAACACGCCGTTGTATTTTACGCGTGACTATCAACTCACCGAGAGCGACTCCGACGCGCCGACTCACTACACGTTCAAAATGTCTGGCCGGTTGGACAACATCCAGAAGGAGTACGATCGGCTCCAGAAAAAAGGCCTCAAGCCGGCGCAGCGCGCCAAGCCGCCGCAACTCGGTTCGGACCTGACCGCGCGGACAAAACGCGCCATCACCTCGCTCGACGACCACGGCCGCTGGCTGGAGACCGATCGCTTGAAACTCGATCCGCCGGACAGCACGCCCGGCCCAATCATTCGCTCCAGCACGTTCATCGCCAACCTGCGCACCCTCGCCGACTTCGTCGAGGCCAGCCGCGCAGCGGCCAAGCATCGCGATGAGCGGAAGTAAGGCGGCCGACCCGTCGCCCGCATAGAGCCTGTTCAGTCCCAGCGCGTCACCGTAGTCGGCTCGCTCCGCCGAGCCGAAGCTATCGAGCCTGAGCACGCAACTCGGCTGGCGCTGGGCTGGTCGGTGGTGATATCCGTTCATCCCGGCGGAGCGGGATGTCTACGATGGCCGAAAGAAACAGGCCGCAGCGCTTGCATGCCTCTAATACACTGGCTCGACGACATAGTGGTGGCTGCCACGCACGTCCGGTGGATATATGCACAGGATCACGTTCGTCTGGCTCTCCAAGTCGATGGCCAGATATCGGCTGTACTCGCGGCTGCACCCGACGTGTTCCAAAATCTTGTACCGTTGCTCGAAGAAAAAGTCCTTGTATCGGCCTTCGCGCAGCTTCGCACACTGCCAGCGGGTCATCAGGCCTTGGGTAACGAGCGCTTCGCAGAAGCTGTCGGTTGACACGGCGGCATTTTCGGATTGCGAACGCAAGGCGGTTCGCACGCGCTGAAGCTGGTCGCGATCCAAGAGCTGACTGCGAACCGCAATATCGATGAATTGGTCAACGTTCGAGATGCTGGGGTTTGTCATCGTCGCAGTCTTCAGCTTTCAATTCGGCGTGGCCGGCAACTCCGGTGACAAACCAAGGCACGCCGAACTGCATTCAACCTACTTACGGCAAGCCCATGCTTTTGCGGAGGATCCAGTCGAGGAGGCTGGGAGGAACGTGGCGCGCGCCGCCGAAGGCGAGCCAGGGACGCCAGCCGATCGGGTAGCGGGTTTTCGGCCAGCGGGCGGAGAGAGCGTGGAGCACGGCGTGGACGACGCGCGAGGTGGGAACGCCCGTTTTGCCTAGGTTTTGGCCGGCCACGCGCATTTGCTCGATTTCGGCCGCGTAGAGTTGCTGGATTTGCGGATCGGCATCGGCGCCTAGCGCGGTGATCGCGCGGTCGAGCTTGTCCCAGATCGGCGTGGCCACGGCGTCGGGCTCGATGATCGAGACCCGGATGCGCCAGCGGGCCAGCTCCACGCGCAGCGCGTCGGTCATGGCTTCCAAAGCATATTTCGAGGCCGCATACGCGCCGATGTAGGGCGGCGCGATGAGGCCGCTGATCGAGCCCATCATCACGATCCGCCCATGCGCGCGGCGAACGAGTGGCAGCACGGCCCGCGTGACGGCGTGCGTGCCCAACACGTTCACTTCGAGCTGCCGGCGCAGTTCGCTGGTCGGCAGCAGTTCCAGCGGACCGGCCACGACGATGCCCGCGTTGTTCACCAGCCCGGCCAGCCCCGCCTCGCCAACGGCGGCGCCGATCGTCTCGGCCGCGGCACGCACGGTTGGCTCATCGGTCACGTCGACTAGCACGGGCGTCAGTTCGCCCATGCTCAGTCCCTGCAAATGTGCGCCGTCGGCCGGCTGGCGCACGCCGGCAAACACGCGGTAGCCGCTATTGGCCAGTTCCACCGCGCAGGCGGCGCCGATGCCGGTGGACGTGCCGGTGATGAAGATGGCCGGCTTCGCGCGAGAGTCGATGGCCATAGCGAGTGTTTAGCCGAGCAGCCGCAAGTTCGGAGCGCCTTCGTTGAGCGTGGGCCGCTCGGGCCGGCCTTTGTAGCGATACACAAGCTGCATGTGATCCAGGCCGAGCAGGTGCAGGATCGTTGCGTGCAGATCGTGAACGTGCATCCGGTCTTCGACGGCCCGCAGGCCGAGTTCGTCGGTGGCGCCAATCACCTGGCCGCCTTTCACGCCGCCGCCGGCCATCCACATGCAAAAGCCCGTGGGATTGTGGTCGCGGCCGTCTCCCTTTTCGCTCATCGGCGTGCGGCCGAACTCGCCGCCCCAGACGACCAGCGTTTCGTCCAGCAGCCCGCGCGAAAGCAGATCGCGCAGCAAGCCCGCGACGGGCTGATCCATCGAGCGGCAGAGCTTGCCGTGGTTTTCTTCCAGTTTGCTGTGGGCGTCCCATTTGCTGCCGGCGCCGTGATACACCTGCACGAAGCGCACGCCGCGCTCGACAAACCGCCGCGCCAACAGGCAGAGCCGGCCCATTTCGGCCGTTTCCTTCTGATCGATGCCGTACAGCTTGCGCGTGGCGTCGGTCTCGTGGGCCAGATCGACCACGCCCGGCGCTTCGGCCTGCATACGGAAAGCCAGCTCGTAACTGGTGAGGCGCGCTGCAAGCTCGGTTTGTTCGGGATGCTCGGCCGCGTAGGCCGCATTGAGTTGATGCAGGTAATCGAGCTTGGCCCGCTGCTGGGCTTCGACCACGCCCTCGGGCGTGCTGAGGTTGGGAATCGGCTCCTTGCCGCCTTGGATGCGGATGCCCTGATACACGGCAGGCATGAACCCGGCGCTCCAATTCCGCGGCCCATTGACCACCTGCGAGCTGCCGTCCTGCATGACGACAAAGGCGGGCAGGTCGGTGTTCTCGGTTCCCAGGCCGTACGTCGTCCAGGCTCCCAGCGAGGGTCGGCCGCCCAGGATCGAGCCGGTGTTCATCTGGCAGACGCCCGCCGAATGATTGATGCCGTCGGCGACGCACGATCGAATAACGGCCAGATGATCGACCAATTGGGCCGTATGCGGCAGCCAGTCGGAGACCCAGGTGCCGCTTTGCCCGTGCTGCTTCCAGGTTCTGGGACACCGCATCAGCGGCGAGCGCGACTCGCCCATCGCGGTGATCACGCTGCCAAAACTATCGGGCAGCGGCTGGCCGGCCAGCTTGTTCAACAGCGGCTTGGGATCGAATAGATCCAGATGGCTCGGCCCGCCCTCCATGAACAAAAAGATGCAGTTCTTGGCCCGGGCGCGGACATGCGGCGGCTTGGCGGCCAGTGGAGATTTGGGCTGGCCGCCGGCGGCTGCGGCGACGTCTCGGCTGAGCAGATATTGCAAAGCCAACGCGCCGAAACCCGCGCCCGAGCGCGACAGCCATTCGCGGCGCGTGAATGCCGGATCGATACGCCCGCAGCGCGGATCATTGGGGACGGACACGGGTGCAGTGCCTCCTAGCAAACGGACGTTATCGGGGTGCCACTGCTGGCTTGTCCAGCAGTGGAGCGAAGCGGCAGGCGCCAACCCCTGGCTTGGGCCGGCGACACGAATTGGTCGGAGGGAGGCACATGGCGGCGTCGCACTGCTGGACAAGCCAGCAGTGGCACCCGATGAGAGACCTTGCGCGGATCGAAGAACGATCCCCGTATCGTTCTTCGGCGGTTACTCGACATACAAAAACTCGCTCGAGTTGAGCAGGGCGTGGCAGAAATCGGTCAAGGCGGCTTCTTCCAGGTTCACATGGGCCGGCCCGGCGGTTTCGGCCGGTTGAATCTGCAAGGCATGACCGCTCGAGTCTTCGAACACGCCCGGCTTCGGCTCGAACTGCCAATAGCCCATCGTGTGACGGTTGGTCGCTTCGTTGGTGAATAGCAATTGCTCGACACCCAGCGCCGCATCCGACAGCCGCACGTCGTCGATCAAGCCGTCAAAGAACCCGCGACGGCCGAGGCTCCGGCTGCCGATGCCTAGCGGGTGGCGGCCGCTCAAGCCGCCGGTGATCGAATGCGGCACTCGGGCCACCAGCAGCGGCTCGTCGTCGTTCGACAGATCTTTGACATAGAACGTGACGCTGCCGGGACCATCCGCTGCCAGCCGCACGGCGGCCGCCAGGTAATACGGCTTGTCGAGCTGGATATGCTGATCGGAGAAAATGGCCTCCTCGCCGAACGTGCCGCCCAGCTTGTCGGCGAAAACTTGCAGCACCAGCGTCTGCGGCTTGCGACGCGAGCCTTTGCCGGTGATGCCAAACAGCCAGCCGGCCTGCTTCGCATTGCCATCCCACGTGGCGGCCACGGTTCGCACTTCGCCGCTGGGATAAATCGAGCGAGGCAGCACAAAGGCCTCGACGGTGAAATCGCCCGCGGGGAGCGGCTCGGCGGCGGCCACTTGAAAGGCGCGCTGCGGTCCGTCGGGATCGCACACGGCGGCCTGGCCGTCGCGATACGGGATTTTGCCGATGACGAACTTCGCCTCGGCCGAACCGGCGGTTTCGGGCTGGATGCGCCGCATCTGCGCATCGAGAAATTGCTCGGCCGCACGCAGCTCGCCGGCCGTGGGCGCGCGGCCGAAAGCGAGTTGATACGCACGCTCGACCCTGCGTTGGCGGTTCGAGGGTTCTTCACGCCGCAGCCGCTCGGCTAAGGCGTGGGCTCGATGCAGCATCCACTGGCTGTTCACCAGCAGCAGCGACTGCACCGGCGTAGTGGTCGTGTCGCGCGACGAGGCGCTGTTGAACCAGTAGGGTGCGTCGAACACATCCAGCAGCGGGTCGCGTGTGTTGCGCATGATGCGGCAATAGATCGCCCGCCGCGGTCGGTCGCCGGGCACGCCAGGTCCGCCGGCCGTGTGATCCAGCTCGCCGGAAGCCGCGAACAGCGCATCGCGAATCTGCTCGGCCTCGAGCCGCCGTACGCCGCCACGCCACAGCAGCCGATTGTCGGGATCGCGGAGTTGGGCCACGCGCGAATCTGGATGGTCAGCCGCCTGGCGATACGTGGCCGAAGTCAGAATCAACTTGTGCAAACGCTTGAGGCTCCAGCCGTCGCGGATAAATTTCGCCGCCAGCCAATCGAGCAACTCGGGATGCGACGGCGGCTCGCCCAGCCGGCCGAAGTCGCTGGCATTGGTGGCCAGGCCGTGGCCGAAATGGTCCTGCCATACGCGATTGACGATCACCCGGCCGGTCAATGGATTCTCGGGCTGCGTCAGCCAGCGGGCCAGCGCCGCGCGGCGCCCGGTGGAATTCGGCGCTCCCGGCAGCAGCTCGATCCGCGCCGGCTCGGGATCGAGAAGCGTGATGAAGCCCGGCTCGATGGGCGCGTTGCCCTTCTTGGGAATCGTCAGCTCCGGAGCCAGCGGGCCGACGTCGGTGGCCGTCATGGCCAGCGGCAGAGGCGGCGGCCGGAGCTTGTCGAATTGGGCCAGCTTGCGGCGCAGCGCCAAGATCTGCTCCTTGCGCTCGCCCTTGAATGTGCGATCCAGCCGGCCGAATTCGTACAACACCTGGCGATAGGCCAGTTCAGCCAGTTGCTGCTCCAGCGGCAAACGTTCGGCCACTGGTTTGCGCAGCATGGCCTGGATATCGTCGGGAAATTTGTTGATCGCAGCCTCGGTCGCCTTCAGCCGGTAGGGCGCTTCCAACTCGGCAATCTGCCGGCGCAGGTCAGCCGTGGCGGCTTCCCACGTCGCCGCTTTCCGCGCGTGGTCGGCTTGCTGCTCGCTGCTGGCGGCCAACAGGTCGTCGCGCGGCAGCAGCGGCGCGAAGAAGGCCTGCAAGCGAAAATAATCGCGCTGCAAGAGCGGGTCGAACTTGTGATCGTGGCAGCGGGCACATTGCAGCCCCAAACCCAGGAACACGTCGCCGGTCGTGTCGGTGATGTCGTTGAGGATGATCGACCACTGGCCGCGTACGTCGCGGCTGTTGTATTCGTAAATCCAGTGCCGTAGATAACCGGTGGCGACCAGCGCGTCGGGATCGCCCGGAAACAGCTCGTCGCCGGCGAGCTGCTCTTGCACAAACCGATCGTAAGGTTTGTCGGCATTGAAAGCCGCGATGACATAATCGCGGTAGCGCCAGGCCTGCGGCCGGTAATCGTCGATGCGATAACCGTCGCTGTCGGCATAGCGCACCAGGTCGAGCCAATGCCGGGCCGACCGCTCTCCATACTGCGGCGCATCGAGCAGGCGATCGATCAGCCGCTCGTAAGCATCGGGCGCCGGATCGCGGACAAACGCCTCGACCTCTTCCGGCGAAGGCGGCAAGCCCCACAGGTCGAAATACGCCCGGCGAATGAGCGCCCGGCGCGAGGCCTCGGGGGCGGGCGTCAGGCCCGTGTGGCGAAGCTTGTCGAGGATGAATCGGTCGAGATCGTTGCGGATCCAGGGATCGGCGGCCGTCGGCGGCTTGACGCTGGCCACTGGCTGAAAAGCCCACCAGCGGCGGTCTTCGTCCGAAATTTTGTCCTCCGGGCGAGCCGGCCGGCCCCCCTTTTCAGAGTTTGCCGCTCCCGGCCAAGGCGCGCCGAGCTGCACCCAGCGCGTGAGGGTCGCGACTTGTGCCTCGCTCAGCTTGCCCTTGGGGGGCATTTCGAGCGATTCATAGCGGATGGCTTCCACCAGTAGGCTTTCGTCCGGCTTGCCCGGCACGATGGCCGGCCCGGAACTGCCGCCGGCGAGGATCGCCGCGCGGCTGTCGAGGCGCAGGTCGCCGCTCTGCTTGTCCTCGCCGTGGCACTTGAAACACCGCTGAACCAGCAGCGGCCGGACTTCTTTTTCGAAAAAGATCGCGTCGGCCCGGACGGTTTGCGGTTTTGCCAACGGCGTCGCGGCTTGCAATGCCGCAAGCGGCGTTAGCCAAACCGCCAGCACGCGGCACAAATGCAAAAGGCTGCGGCAGCCGGTTCTTGCTCGGTTGCTCATGGCGTGCGGTGAGGGATTGGCGGGGCGGGATGGACGCTTCACCGGCCGGGTGAAGACTTGATTGATGATATCCGAAACCGCCATGATTTGCTCGTCGGATCGGCAAATCCTGGCGCGGCGGTCGCATCGGCGAATAGGCAGCTACACTCGCCGCAACGCGGCGGGGCCGTTGCTTCGCCCCGGAGGGGCCGAAAGTCAATAGCCAGGGGCGTGAGCCCCTGGACGCTCGGCCCGATCGCGCCGCCGAGCCCCGCAGGGGCGACAGTCTCTGTCGCCCTTTCAGGGCTCAACGGTCTCTCCGCGTGCGTTTCCCAGGGCTCACGCCCCTGGCTAACGACTTCCGCCCCTGCGGGGCTCGGCGATGTGTTTCGGATATTTCGCGCTGCTTACGCGCAAGACGGCCACTAAGGCCGAAATTGCTTTCGGTGCCGGCGAGACGTGGGATAATGGGCGTATCGAGGCGGGACGAATCGGGCTTGGCGTAACAGAGGAGCAACCCGAATGCGCATGGCGACGATTTTTGTGTGCTTGGCGATGCTGGTTCACGGAGCGGGCTGTAGTCGAGGGCGGCCCGAGCCGTCGACTCCGCTGGTGTCGGCCGCGCAGTTGCCGCAAACGGATGTTCTGCCATACCCCGACGGCCCGATTGTCGCGGGCCGGAACTACGTGTATTGCGCGACGTTCCAACTGGCTTGGGACAAAGTGCGCGAGCAGGTGGATGGCAAGCCGGTGCTGTTGGCCGGCAGCCCGGAAATGGCAACCCGGCTGAACGAGCATCACTCGGATGCTTTCCATCTTTCGCCAGAAAGCTACCTGGCAATGGCCGGCAGGACGGATCAAGGCATCGTCGCCAAGATCCGTGAAACGATGGCCGATCGGTTTCCGAATGCCACGCTGGGCGTGCCCGACCCTCCGCGGGATACGGTGCTGTACATCTATAGCTACCTTTCGCGGAACATGCCGTTCGCGGAAGATTTTGAAACGCCTTCATCCATTGAGTTCCACGCGGCGGGCAGGATCAGGCAGGTTCCGGCTTTTTCCGCGACGTTCGATCCCGATAAGGCGAAAGATCGGGCCTGGAGGAAACAGGTCACGATACTCGATTATCGCGATGACGATGATTTCGTCCTGCGGCTGAACACGACGCTCGAGGACGACGAACTGATTCTGGCGAAGGTCAACCCGGAGGGAACGTTGGCCGCGACGCTGGAAGCGGTCGAACGTCGGGTCAAGGCGGCTGGGGAAAAGAGTCGCGGTGATGAAGCCAGCATGCCTGAAGAGGGTGACCATTTGCAGGTCCCGATGATTTCGCTAGGCGTCGAGCGTGATTATCCCGAAGTGACGAAGCGCGAATTCCAAAACTCACAATTACCGGATCTCGGCATCGGCGAAGCTCGCCAGGGAATTCGGTTTTATTTGGATCAACGCGGCGCGCGGCTGGAATCACGCTCGGGCGTTCTCATGGTCACGACGTCCGAGGTCCGCCGTTCGTTCATATTCGACAAAGCTTTCCTGCTTTACATGAAGCGGAAAAGCGCCAGCGCTCCGTATTTCGCAATGTGGATAGGAAATGCTGAACTGCTGAAGCAGCCGTAGTACAGGTATTCGATACGGGAACACTAATCGGCGCTAATCTACACTAATGAATTGCGTTTCGCTGAGCGAAATGTCTGCGGCGAGGCCGATCGGCCCTTTGCACACGGCACGAATCTGCTCGGCCACTCGATCCGCGGCCAGCGGATGGGCTAGCGACTGCATGGCACGGCTCATGTCGGCTCGTTGATTGCCGTCGATCACGAGCGCGGCCAACGACTGGGCCAGGATGCGTTGCTCGTCAGCAACCTCGAGCCGCTCGGGCTGCCATATCCGGCAGGCGCCGGCACGCTCGAACACTTGGGCGTTGCAACGTTGATGATCGTGCGCCGCCGCGGCCCACGGACAGACGATTGCCGGCACCCCGGCGGCGGCCAGCTCGGCCAGTGTCGTGCCGCCCGCACGCGAGATCACCAGGTTGGCGCGGCTCAACAAGTCGGGCATGTCGTCGACGAAACTCGTGGTTTCCGCGTCGATGTCCAGCGTGCGATAGCGCTCGCCGACCGCTTCGGCATCGGCCGGTCCGGTCTGATGTACGATCCGCCAACCGGCAAGCCTCTGACCGGCAAGCGCCAAGATCTGCGGCACCGCGGTGTTCAATTGCCGCGATCCGCCGCTGCCGCCGAGAACGATCAACAGGCGAGCGCCGGCGGAATTCCGATTCCGCCGTTCATGGCGATCAAATCCCTCGCGGATGGGATTGCCGGTCAGCAGCACGCGGCCGGCAGTGCGCGGCAAACCGGCGCGGGCTTCGTCAAAGGCCAGGCACACGAGGCTCGCATGCGGGGCGAGCCAGCGATTGGCTCGGCCGGCGACGGCGTTTTGCTCGAGCAACACGAGCGGCACGCGTGCCTTGGCCGCTGCGTGCGCCAGCGGCACACTGGCGAATCCACCCAGGCCGACGACCACGTCCGGCCGCTCGGCGGCGAGCCAGGCCCGCGCTTGGGTCAGTCCGCGGCGGTGCGCTAATATAAATGACACGAGCCGGTCGGGCCGCAAACGAAACGGCCGGCAGTCGATCGCCAGATAGCGATAGCCGGCCTGGGCCACGAGCCGGCGTTCGAACTCGCGTCCGCTGCCGGCGAAGGTGATGCGCGTCGCGGGGTCCAACTTCACAAGACTCGCCGCAACAGCCAGGCCGGGGACTAAATGTCCGCCGGTTCCGCCGCCGGAAAAGACGACATGCCGCGAGTGATCTTGAGCCATGCCGCGTCTCGCTAGAGTTTCGCCCACGCCGGCCAATTCAGCAGGCCGACCAGGGCGCAGACGAGCCCTGCCAGCCAGAACCGGGCCACGATCCGCTTTTCGGGCCAGCCCAGGAATTGAAAATGATGATGCAGCGGCGCGCAGCGAAAAATCCGCCGCTTGCGCCATTTAAAGTAACCCACCTGCACAAGCACACTGGCCGCTTCGGCCACCAGCACGCCGCCGATGGCCAGCAGCCGCAGTTCTTGCCCGAGCAGCAGCGCCATGAGTCCGAGTATGCCGCCCAAGGCGAGCGAGCCGGTGTCGCCCATAAAGACCCGCGCCGGGTGGCGATTGAACCACAGGAAGCCGAGCGTCGCGCCGCAAGTGGCCGAAGCGATGACCAGGCAAGTGCCCGCGCCCGAGCGATAGGCGATCCAGGCCCAAGCGGCGGCTGCCACCACGACCAGTCCGCCGGCCAGCCCATCCAGGCCATCGGCCAGATTGACGGCGTTGGCACTGGCGACCAGGACGAGCGTGGCCCAAGGGACGAACAGCCAAACCGGCCCAACGGCCGGCTGCCACTTGGCGACGAGCATTGCAACGACGCCACCGGCGGCCAGTTGCCCGGCGAATTTGGCGCGAACGGCGAGCCCGCGACAGCGGCCGCGAGTTTTTAGCCAATCGTCCAGCATTCCCAACGAGGCGAAGCCGGCCAGCGCGATCAAGGCCAGCCAGAGCTGTGGGTCATGCAGATTGCCCAGTGTCAGCAACGTGATCGCCAGGCTGGCGACGATGAACAGACCGCCCATGAGCGGCGTGCCGGTTTTGGCGGCATGCAGCTGTTGCAATTTCGGCGAATCGCTCTGGTTGCGTTCGCGATAGCGCGAGGTCAGCCAGGCGATCGTGGGGCGGCCCAGGAGCAGGGCCAGCAGCAGGCTGAGGAGGAAGGGGAGCAAAGAATGAGGAAGTCGGAATGATGAATGATGAATGGAAAACGCCAAGAACGAGGAATTAAAAACAAATGGGCGGGTCGGACAGGAATTGTC
>DATATB010000022.1:0-4221 GCA_036268995.1 Pirellulales bacterium
GCCTTTGGCCGCAGCGAAACGGGGGGAAGACTCGCGGGGGCGGCTGCGGCCCCAGCCCTGGAAGGGCTGGGCTACGGAAAAATAGCCTCGCGGTACAGCTACTTCGCAAACGAATTGGCATACGGCTCACCTATCAATGAATCAACAACACGTCAACCTGCCGGGGCGTTAACCAGCTTTTTCCAACTTTGGCGAGATCCATGACCGATACGATTTTGGGTAGTAGTCCGATCGAAGTTTTGCGGCCGGACTTTCCGCGCGGCCATTTCAAGGCCGTGCTGTTCGATTTCGATGGCACGCTGTCGCTGATCCGCCGCAATTGGCAGGCGGTGATGATTCCCATGATGGTCGACGTGCTGGCCGAGACCGGCTCGGGCGAGACCCGCGAGCAATTGGCCGTGCACGTCGAAGAGTTCGTGATGCGGCTCAACGGCAAGCAAACCATCTACCAGATGATGCAACTGGCCGACGAAGTGACCAGCCGCGGCGCCACGCCCAAAGCGCCGCTGGAATACAAGAACCGCTACCACGACCTGCTCTGGGAGCAGATCGAGCATCGCGTCACCGGCTTGAAGGACCAATCCATCGATCCCGACGAGCTAACCGTGCCCGGCAGTCGTCGGTTGCTCGAGCAACTGCGCGACCGCGGGCTGACGCTATACCTGGCCTCGGGCACGGATCTGAAGTACGTGCAGGACGAAGTCCGGGCGCTTAAGCTGGAACATTTTTTCGGCCAGCACATTTACGCTGCACTGGACGATCATAAAAGTTTCTCGAAGGCCATGATCATCGAGCGGCTGCTCAAGGACATGGGCGTGCGCGGCGACCAGTTGCTGGCCTTCGGCGATGGGTATGTCGAAATCGAAGAGACGCGCCGCAATGGCGGCGTGGCCATCGGCGTGGCCAGCGAAGAGGAAACGCGGCAAGGCGTCAACGCCTGGAAGCGCGACCGCTTGATCCGCGCCGGGGCCGACATCATCATCGGCGACTATCGCCGCCAGGACGAACTCTTGCACCTGCTGGGCCTGTGATGATTTCGCTCGCACGTCTGCAAGAACTGCTCGCCCGCTATGCGCAGCTCCGCATCGCGCTGTTGGGCGATTTGTTTCTCGACCGCTACTTGGATCTCGATCCCGAGTTGCAAGAATCCTCGATCGAGACCGGCCTCGAGGCCTACCAGGTGACCCGGATTCGCAACAGTCCCGGCGCCTTGGGCACCGTGATGAACAACCTGGCAGCCCTGGGCGTGGGGTACATGCTGCCGGTCGCGGTGCTGGGCGACGACGGCCAGGCCTACGACCTGGTCAAGGAACTCAAACGCCTGCCGGTCGACGACCGGCTGCTGTATCGCGACCCCGGGCGGCTGACGCCGACGTACACCAAGCCGATGAAGCGCGACGCCTCGGGCGTGTGGCACGAGTTGAACCGGCTCGATCTGCGGAATTGCGCGCCGCTGTCGCCGGCGACCGAGAAAAAAGTCATCGAGTCGACCACGGCCGCATTTGAGGCCTGCGACGGTTTGATTGTTGTCGATCAGGTGAACGAGGAAAACTGGGGCGTCGTTACCGCCGCGGTTCGCGAACATCTGGCCGAGTTGGGCCACCGCACGCCGGGCAAGCTGATCTTTGTCGATAGCCGCGCGCAGGTCGCACGCTTTCGGCATGTCACGCTCAAGCCGAATGTGGGCGAATGCCTGACCGCCTTGGGCCGCTCGGCAGCCGAAAAGGACCAGCCCGGCGTCGCCCGGCAAGCGGCCCGGGAATTGTCCGAGCTGACCGGCTGCCCGCTGTTTTGTACGCTCGGCGAACGCGGCGTGCTGGTGGTGCGACCGCCGGAAGAACCGGTCGAAGTGCCGTCGTATCCGGTGACCGGTCCGGTCGATACCGTGGGGGCGGGCGACAGCGCCACGGCCGGCATGGTTTCGGCCCTGTTGGCAGGCGCCACGCCCGTCGAAGCGGGCGCGATCGGCAACTTGGTCGCCTCGATCACAGTCCAGCAGTTGGGCACCACCGGCACCGCCAGCCGAGCCCAAGTCATTAGCCGCTGGCATGAAACCCAACGGGCGTAAACATCGAGATTTGTGAATTGATCAAGACGCGTTTTGCCGGCGTTTAACCAGCCGGCCGCACGGGGGGGATCGGCGCTCGTTGACGGAGCGGTCAACGAGTTCTACCATCACGGTAGAGACACCGGCTTCGGTGCCCCACACAGTCGGAAAATACCCCACGTCACCAAGATTTAAGGAAAGGGGGACGTCTCAATGCCGCTATTCGAAGTTGAAACTGAGTCGCATATCATCATCACCTGGGCCCAGGACCAGGACGCCGCCGGCGACGTTGTCCAGGATGCCTATCCGCACGAAAAAATTGTCCGCCTCACCAAGCGGCCGCGCGACACCTGGGTGATTTCCAAAGGCGCTTTGGGCATCGCTGGCAAGAAGATCGATCCCTGCCATACGGCCCGCGACTGCCTGTCCAAGGCCTCGGGCGACAAGCTGCACGCCATTCGTCTCTACATGCACGAAACCGGCAGCGACCTGGAACGAGCACGCAAGGTGATCGAATCCAACATGGTCATGGGCTGGTAGCTACCGCTCGACAATCGCATGCCGGCAAAAGCCCACGGACTGCGGTCCGTGGGTTTGCCCTATCGCGGCGGCAGTTCTTCCACTCGCAGCTTTCGGAACGAGAGATCCGTCGTCGGATCGTGGCCCTGGATGATCAGCGTGCCGGGGGCCGTGCGCAGGCCTTTGCGGGGATTGTCTTGCGGCGGCCGGGTATCGGTCCAATCGGTCACCTGGTAGCCGTCGACCCAACTGGCGATATGGTTGCCCGAGGCGACCAAGGTCATCGCCACCCAGCGATAATCGTCGCCCATCACTTTGCGAGCCGGCTGGCGGCGATAGATGGCCCCGGTGCCAAAGTCGACCGGTTTCGTGCGGTCGCCGTCCTTGAAACCGTTTTGCACCTGCAATTCGTAGCCATTCTGAAACTCGCCCGGAATGCTACGAAAGAACACGCCCGAATTGAGCTGCTTGCCGTTGGAATAAACTTCCAGTTGCAGCACGAAATCGCCGTATTGGCCATCGCTTTCTAGTTGGCCGCGGCCGTTCTTCACGTTCAATTCGCCGGCCGGCGTCACGGAATACACGCTCTTCTGCTCGGCAAACGGTTTCCAGCCGGCCAGGTCGTGGCCGTTGAAGATCGACTTCGTGTTCAAGGGCTTGAGCTTGACGTTGCGAAACTCGATCGGCCCGAAGCGATATTGCAGGCCGATGCGGCCGCGGCCCACCGGTGTCGGGTCCGTATAGTCGAGCACCGTGCGGCCATCCAGCTTGACGACGAAATGCCCGCCCAAGGCCGTCACCTCGTAGCTTTGCCAACCTTCGGCCGGTCGATACTCACCGCGCTTGCGGAATGCGAAGCTGCCGGTGGGCCAAGGGCTCCAGCCGGGATCAACGCGTCCACCAGTGGCCGGCTCCGGCGGTGGGCTGGCAATGTTCAGCTCATAGCAATCCTTGGCCGGATCGGTCGGCTTGAGCGGCGATCGCAAAAAGATGCCGCTATTGTTCGCCTTGCCAGATGTCTGCGGAGTGCGGAAATCGACTTTCAGCACGTAGTCGGCAAAGTCGCTGGTCGTACACAACAGCCCCGGCTTGCCGTCGCTGGCCGTCAGCACGCCGTCCTTGGCCTTCCAGTTCGCGTCGCTATTGGCTTCCCAGCCGTATGTCGTCTCGCCGTCGAACAGCAGGATCCAGCCCTCGCTAATTTCTTCCGGCGAAAGCGCATTGGCCGCAGCCAGCGCCGGCAGTGGCAGGCAGGCAAGCAGAAGAACAGCGACGAATCGGACGCGACGCGGCGATGCGGACATAGAAGCCAACTCCGAACAGGTGAAACGATGCTCGTGAGACTTTGAACGTTTGCTGGTAGTTGCTGACGTCCCTCTTCGCCCCGGAGGGGCCGAAAGTCATTAGCCAGGGGCGCGAGCCCCTGGTTCCCGAACCCGGAAGCACGGAAGCCCCGGAGGGGCGACAGTCTCTTTCGCCCTTTCAGGGCTTGTGAGTGTCTGGTGGGCCGCCCTTCCAGGGGCTCACGCCCTTGTCTTTACCCAAGTTTTTGACGCTCAAGTGCCCCGATCAGGCGTAAAGCGTCGAGTAACGATTCGATTTTCTGATAACCGCGCCAAACCGTTTGCCAGCCGGGTTCGCCGTCGCACTTGCGA
>DATATB010000023.1:0-19686 GCA_036268995.1 Pirellulales bacterium
CTCGCGCGCGCACCGTGCGGTCAGCTTACAGGCACGCAGCAAATCCATGAGCCGAGGAACCGTATGCTCTAATGCGAGCACGTACGGGTCTGTGGGAGCCCTGGGCCGGCAACGGCCCAGGGCCACCCGGTCCGACGCGCGCTACATTGCGGCTTAGCAAGATGCGATCGAATCCGATACGAAAACCAGCTACGTCCATGCCCGGCGATTGGCTGCTCGCATCGTACGTTAGAGCCATCGCTGCGATTGGGCCATGACCAACCTGGCTGTCCGGCGGGTCAGAGCGAAATCCACGGCCGAGAACTCGGCGGCCGGAGAGCCGGAGCCGGTAGCGAAGACTTGGTCCAGGGCCATTGGGCTGGCGGGAGTCGGGTATGTGGAGGTGAGGGCGGCCGGCAGCGAGGTGGGCGCGGCGTTGTCGGCAACATCGTCGATAGGCGTGAATGCGGCGAGGGAAGGAGTCGGGACCAGGCTGCCAAATGCCAGCGCCAAGGCGTCGCTGGGCTCCAGCGTCGGCGCGGTAGGCACAGTCGGCGAGGCGGACACGGTCGATTCAGCCAGCGACTGGAACAGCAGATCGGCAACGGGCGAAGCGGCCAATGCAGATTCGGTCGGTAAAGGGGCAGTCGGCATAGTCAATGGGCTCGTCAGCACGACGATCGCCGATGTAGGAGGAACGAGCGGCAAGAGGGACGTCGAAGTCGGCGCCGTCGGCGCCGATAAGGCGGGCGAAATCGTCATCGACAATACGAGCGCTGCCGGAGCTGGCTGAGGGATTGGCGCCGCGGAGTTGGCGTCGGGGTCGTCGGCCGTTGATCCGTCGCCGGAAGAGCTGATGGCGACGCTTGGTCCGTCGTCGTCGGCCGATGGCACAATCGCCACCGGCACGAGCGTGGGCACGATGAATCCAGCAGCCGGCGAGATCATGACTACGGAGCCACCTGACGAGTCGTCGCTGTTAACGGTTGCCGGTGCCGCGGCGGGCGCGGATTGCGGAGGCAGTTGCGGGCTGGCAAAGGTGTTTATGTTGCTGCCGACTTGAAGCTTCTCGAGCAACACGTCGCCGTTGGTGATATTGCCCGACGCGTTCACGTCGTCCAGGTAGTTGCTCGAATTGCTCACGGCGCCAACTTGCAGCTTGGTAATCAGCACGTCGCCATTGGTGACCGTGCCGCTAGAGTTGGCGTCACCGGGCAGCACGTCGAAGTAGAAGTTGAAATCGCTGCCGGGACTGCCGTCGCCCGATCCAGCTGCAAACGTGCTGACGCCGGTGGTCCACGCGCCGTCCAACTCGGTGTTGTTCGAGTCAGTAACCGAAGTGCCGGCCAGGTTCATCACGTACTTGCCGGCGACCAGCGGCGTGGCGAACTGCCAGGTGGCGATATTGGCCGTACCGTTGTAGCTGAACCCCGAGATGGGAACAGTGGTGTTGGCCGAGTTGTAGAGCGTCAGGCTGCTTTGCGAGACATTCACGAACTCGCTGAAGGCGATGGAAATCTGATTGATGTTGGTCCACGGTATGGTCGTCAATTGATTGGCGCCGCTGGCCAGCTCGAAGCCTTCGCCGCTGGCCGCCGAACTGCCCAAACCGGCCGCATCAAGCATGCTCAGATACGAGGCGTTCCAGGTTGTGCCGCTGGCGAAGGCGCCCACCACGACCGGCGCGGCCTCGACCAGGATCGACACGCTGGCTGTGGCCGAGCTGAAATCGGTGCTGTCGGTCGGGGTAAAGGTCACTGCCTCCATATAGGGCGTGGAACTTGCGGGCAGCACTAAACCGGCCGCGCTCGTATATTGGAAAGTGCCGGGAACCTGGACGACCATCCCGTTGAGGTCGTAAGAGGCCATGCCGCTGAGCTGGCTGTCGGCGAGGGCGGTCCCGTAAGTAATGTTGAGCGGATTGACGGTCACCGACACAGCCTGCTGCAGATTCAAGACTGTCATCGAGCTCGCTGGAAAGAGATAGCTGAAGCTTGAGCCGGTCACCGAGAGCATGGTGTTGAAGTTGGTCAGGGCCGAATCGCCGTCGGTGGACTGGCTTTGGGCGACGTCCTGTGCTATGCCGTATTGCCAGACATTGGCCTCGGCCTGCGGCGTGAGCCCGGAGATCTGAAACTGCCCGGTCAGGTCATTGATCGAGCTGGTGTTGACGACCAGAAGGTTCAGCTGGCCATTCGGTTGTTGCACCGCGTAGGCGCTCAGGAGCGGATTGTCGCTCGACACCTGAAAGACCGTATCGCCGGCCTGGGCGAACTTCGAAATCAACTGATCGGCGAAATAGGTAGGATAAGGGACGTTCGGACCGGTCGCCGGCTCCTGGCTTGGGTCGGCGTTTGCCGGACCGAGCAAGCCGTAGTCGCCTCCGAGACGCCAACCGCCAGTCGCATCCGATTCGATGTTGTTGTTGCCGGTCGCCCAGCCATCGTGCTCATCCCACGAAACGGCGACCTGATAAGTTGTTTGCAGCAAACTGCCGTAGGTGTTTGCGAAGAACAGCCCGTTGGCGAGGTTGGTCGTCTGATTGCCCGGGTCGGACGAAACCGAGTTGAATTCAGTGAGCAACAGGGGCACTTGGCTGCCAGCAGCCCCGAGGTATGTCTGGAGCAGGCCTTCGTAACTCGCAGCCCGGGCAGCCCAGGGATTGGCAGCGAGGAGCGTGTCGTCGTTTTCCGTCCCCGGTTGCTGGAGGTAGTAGTGATCGCTGATCCAGCCAACCGTGAATTGCTGGAGCACGGCCTGCTGCAGGACGCTGGCGACCCAGGCACTGCTGTAGGTGATGTCCGCGTCGATGCCGAGCTTCACCGCGGGATTGATCTCATCGGCAACCGTTTGTAACTGTTTGGCGAAGGCGACGTAAGTGGCCGGATCGCCCGGGCTGGCGTGCTCATCGGTTTCCCAGGGCACGGTCCCTTCCTGGGCGGCATATGCCGGATTGGCCCCGTAGACTTCATTACCGACCTCGAAGTACTGGAAGCCGAACGAGGCCGACCGATCGATTCGGAGGAAGTTGAGACCGTCATCGATCGCTAGTGGGCTGGCGGCCCGAAGACTGGCCCAGTATCCGACCGTGTGCCAATCGACGCTCACCCAGGAACTGCTGGCGTCGCTCCACTGCTGGCCCACGCCGATAACGGTGGTGTCGCTCGGCGACCCATCGAGATAGGCGATTTCAGCCGCGGCCTCTTGCGGGCTGCCGGTGCCGTAATTGAGCGTGACGATGCCGGTCGCACCGAGGGCCGCGACATACTGGGCCATTTCCGCGAGAGACGAAGCACCAGATCCCGGGGTCGGTGCCACGTCGAAATGGAAAGTGTCAGCAGCGGACCCACCAGGAATGCGGATGGCGCCGATGCCGGCCGCCTGGACCAAGGCCTGCGTTTGCGCGGTGGTGCCGAGAGGGTCCCACAAGGCGACGTTGGTCCCCACGAAGTTCGTCGGCACCGTCTGAGTGACCTGGGTAGCATCGACCGTAATCGTCGCCGTAGGCTGAGCAATCGTGAAGACGACGGGCGTGCTGACGGCATTGCTGTAGTTGGGGTTGCTGCTCGTGAAGGTGGCCGTTACCGAGTAGGTGCCTGGGCTGGTCGGTGCAACGTTCGAAGTTTGCCCAACGCTGTCGGTGTAGACGTAGGTGAAGCTGCCGGTCATTGGTTGATCGCTGGTCCCAGTCATGTCCTGGCTGGCCGCCTCGGCAGCAAGGAACTGGCTCCAGTAGGACGGCAGGGCGGCATACGGATTGGGCGAAGGCCCGTCCGTGACGTACAACCAACCCGTGCCTTCGCTCTCGGCCTCGTTCACGTAGGCCTGCATGGTCGCGGTGGAAGTGACGTCATAAACGATGTTGGCAAAGTGACTGGCCCCGTAATTCTGTTCCCAGCTCGGGGGAGCGTACGTGTCGTAGCCGGAGCCATCCTCGTAGACCACCAGGACGTCGGCGACTGGATACTGGGCGTAGGCCTCGGCAGCGTTGGTGCCCGGGTTGCCCACCACGATCCAGCTCGATTCCGCAGCATGCACGTAATTGTAGATGGCCTGGTAATAGGCCAGCGCATCCGGGGTCGCCGCGCTCGTCATCTCATCAATGAAGATCCCATCCAGATTGTACCAGGCGCGGTAACTATCGATTTCGGCCTCGACCGTGGCCAGGGGGATGGTGGCGTAGTCGGTATCGACATAGCCGATCACCTTGCCGCCGGCCGCTCGCAGCTTGTTGACGGCCGAGACATAGTTCGGATCGACCGCCGTGCCGGGGCCGCTGTCCGGATTCATGATGGCCATGATGGGCGACGTGGCGGCCGCGGCCGTCAACTGATCCCAGGGGGACCCACCAGGCGAGGGATAGAAATAAGCCGGCACCAGTGTCGAGGGAGCGCTGCTGTAGACGGTCGTGCCGTCGCTGGCCGAAGCGATCGCGCTGGCCGGGAAGGTGAGGCCGGTGTAGATCCCGCCGCTGTCGCTGACCGTCACCGTGGGCGTGACGGGGCCGACAAAGGTGGGCCCGCTCACGGTATTGCTGGCGATGATGCTTTCGGTCACGCCGGCGTGGATGAGCAACACGGACAGGGCGTTTTGCACCGGAGTGGTGCCGGCCGCGCTCAGGCCGATCAGGTTATTGGTGACGCGCGTCTCGGTGGCACCGGTGTCCAGCTCGACGCCATTTTCTTTGTTGCCGCCGATGACGTTCCCAGAGGCTGACGTCGAGCCTCCGATCACGGTGTCCCGGGCGCCTCCACCCACGTAGATACCATCGTCCTGGTTGGGGAGAGCAAACGTCCCGCTCACGTCCTCGCCGATCGTGTTGTTCGTCAGCTGGTTGGCAATCGTGTTGGGGTCGGTGAGGGAAACACCATTGCCATCGTTGCCGGAGATCACGTTTTCGTCGAGCAAGGTCGAGTCAGCGCCGTTGGCGAGCGAGACGCCATCGCCACCGTTGCCGAGGGCCTTCGTCCCGTCGGAGGTGGTGCCGATGAAGTTGCCACGCAGGACGTTGCTGTCCGTGCCTGTCCCCGACAGAGAGAACCCGGCCAGCGCGTTGCCGCTGACGGTGTTATCGGCGAACAGGTTCTGCGAGGCGCCTCCGACGACGAGGACGCCCTCGCCACCATTGCCGATGGCCTTCGTCCCGTCCGGCGTGGTGCCGATGAGGTTGCCCTGCACCACGTTGCTGTCGGTCCCAGCATCGGACAAATAAACGCCCGCCAGCGTGTTGCCGCTGATGGTGCTGTCGGCGATGGTGCTGCCGCTGGCCCCGCCGTGGAGGAACACACCATTCTCGGCGTTCGGGACCGCACTGGCGCCAGAAGCGTCGAGGCCAATCAGGTCGTTCTCGATCTCTGTCTGGGTGGCTCCGCTGTCAACTTCGACACCGTTCTGGGCGTTGCCGCCGATGACGTTTCCGGACGCGGAGGTGCTACCTCCGATCACGGTCCCCTGCGCGCCTGCACGGACGAAGATGCCGTCGCCCTGGTTCGGGATAGCGAAGGTGCCCGTGACGTCCTCTCCGATGCGGTTGTTCGTCAGCTGGTTGTTGTTCGTGCCAGCTCCGGTGATGTACACGCCGTGGGCATCATTGCCGGAGATCACGTTGTCGTCGAGCAAGTTCGACTGAGCGCCGTTCTCGATGAGGACCCCCGCGTCGCCGTTACCGAGGGCCTGCGTCCCGTCCGGGGTCGTGCCGATGAAATTGCCCAGCACGACGTTGCTGTACGTACCCGTATCGGAAAGGAAAACGCCGGCCAGCGTGTTGCCGCTAATGGTGTTGTCGTCGATGCTGCTTCCGTTCGCGCCGGCGTGGACGAACACTCCATACAGCACGTTTGGAATCGCGCTCATGCCGGTGGCGCTCAGGCCAATCAGGTTCGAGGCGATCTGCGTGAGTATTGTGGTGCCGGCCACCTCGACGCCGCTCTGGACATTGCCTCCGATGATGTTTGCGGACGCGGATGTAACACCTCCAATAGCGGTGCCTGACGCGCCTCCACCCACGAACACGCCGTCTCCCTGGTTGGCGATGGCAAAGGTCCCGGTAACGTCCTCGCCAATCGTGTTGTTCGTGAGCTGGTTGTCGTTCGTGCCGGTATCGCTGATGTAGACACCGTGTGAGTCGTTGCCGGAGATCACATTGTTGTCGAGTAGATTGTCCGAAGCGCCCGCGGCGATGGAAACGCCCGCGTCGCCATTGCCGAGGGCCTCGATCCCGTCCGACGTGGTGCCGATGAAATTGCCCCGAAGCACGTTACTATCGGTCCCTGCGCCCGAAATGAACACGCCCGCCAAGGTGTTGCCGCTGATGATGTTGTTTTCGATATCATCCTCATTGGCTCCTCCATGAACGAAAATACCGTACAAGCTATTCGGCAATGCCACCAAGCCCGTGGACTGTAGTCCGATTGTGTTGTATCCGATCCACGTAAGGCTTGCGGTGGAGTCCGTCTCGATTCCGCTTTGAGCATTGCCGCTGATTATGTTTCCATCGCCGCCGTCAACATTTCCGTTGTCCGCGTCCGTCCCTCCGATCTGAGTCCCATGCGCATAATCCCGGACGAACACGCCGTCCCCTTGGTTCGGCAGGGGACTTAGGCCATTGGCTTGCACTCCTATCATATTGTTGGTTAACTGGTTGTCGTCGGTTCCGACGCCAGTGATATAGACTCCGTGGTTGGCATTGCCGGAAATCACGTTATTGTCGAGAAGATTCTGGCTGGCCCCCTGTTCAATCAGCACGCCGGGGCCACTGTTAGGAACGGCAAAAGTTCCGTCAGCTGAGGCGCCAATCCGATTTCCGCTCACGACGTTGTTATTCGTCCCGACGCCCCGAAAATCGATTCCAGCTCCGGAATTATCGACAATTACATTGCTCTCGATGCTGTTCTGAAAGGTCCCGCCAGTCACCAGAATGCCGCTGCCGAGGCCCGACGGCCCGGTATTTTCGCCGATGTAATTGCTGACTATGCGATTGTCCGCCGTCCCCGTGATCAGGATGCCGCCGGAACTGAAGTGAACGATGCCCAGGCCTTCCACGTCGCATGCGTTCGAGCCAAGAATCAACCCAAATGCACCTGACCCGGCCGCTGAGCCATCCAAGACAATTTCCGGAGCCGAAAGCGTCGTCGATTCATCGCCGGGCAAGCCGGAGATCGTGATCGGCCCCGTTTCGTTTTCGATCGTCTGCAGTGGGGAATCCAATTGAATCACCCATGCACCTGACGCAGGCTCTCCAATCATACCCGTGTAACTGGCGTTGTAGCCGGGATCGCTTGGCGAAATAGAGAAAACAATATTCGCCCCGCCCGGGGCGTCATTCGCCTGAATGATTGCCTGACGCAAAGATCCAGGGCCGTCGTCATTGGTGCTTGTGACGGTTATTTGCGTGGTTTGATTCAAGCCCAACGCATCGGCTTGCAGCAAGACGGCCACCCATCCGGTCGCAAACGCGCTATCGGGTGAAGACGCCATCAGCGTGTTGATCGTGGTGCTGTTCGCCAAGTATTGCGTGTAGTCGTCGGCGATTTGCAAGTCGGACATGAGGGCATCTAATGACTGACCATCTTCGGGATTGGTCACCGATGCCTTCCAGGCGTTGAATGCCCGAATGCGCATGACGTCGCCAGAAGAAAACGACAATTGGGTCAACTCGTATTGGACAGCCATTTGAACGATTGCTGCAGGATTGCCGTCTTCGTTTACATTGTACGGCTCCTCGCCAAACACAACTTGATAATCGTTCGCACCCCAATACTTGCTGCTGTTCACATACGCAAAAAAGGCAGCCCCATTCAGAGTATCCGCCGGCCGAAAACTGGCAGGGTCCACAGTGCCGATGGACGCGATGATGTTGTTAACCGTGCCGATGTACGCGTCCGTCAGAGAGTATGTCCCTTGACGAAGCGTTGCGGTCGTGTCTTTGGCAAAATCAAGGCTGGCCGGCGCGTCAAGTTGGTTCGTAGTTGGGTCAAAGGTGATGAACTGATACTCCCACGGAGAGCTCGAGAAAAGGTTCGAAAACAGTCCTCCGGTGATGTCATTCAAAAAGCTGTACACGACAGTTCCGATCGCGTCTCCAATGACAGTTCCCAGTAGCGCGCCAACACCAGGCAAAAGCAGTCCCCCCAACGCGGTGCCGAAAGCATCGCCGAGCACAGTTCCGTCGAGCGCACCATCGACGATCGACGCGATTCCTCCAGTCAAGCACACCTCATTCGCCAGCGCGTCCGCGACGGCAGAGCCAATTTCACCTCCCGCGGCCGCAAGAGACGTTCCGCCGACCAAATCAAACAGCTCTTCACTAACATTGGTCGGATCGAACAACCCACCTCCGATCTGCGAACTAAGGTAGTCGCCCAATTCATTGCCGATGCTGGTTAGAACCGTGCTCCAACTGATAGCATCGAGAAGCGCAGCCGGTGTCAATTGGTTTAAGTCTTGGCCTTGTTGTACCGCGGCTGTTACGTTCGAAAGCACTTGACTTGCAATGGAGGTTCCCGCGCTTGTGAATGCCACGCCAGCAAATCCAGAAATGCCAAGCTTTTGGCCAGCGTCAGCTAGCAGAAGCGAACTTAGCGTCGATAGAGCATTTCCTTCCAAAGCCCCGACGACGCTCGAACCTTGCTGACCAAGGGCGGCATTGAGCGCCGAATTGAATGAGGCTTGGGATTCGATATTGGAAGTAATATTGTTGCTTAGCCAGGGCGTGTCGACCCCAGCCAATTGCAAGAGATTGTTGACAACGGCCGATCCAATTGCGGCCCCGCCAGCCTTGGCGAATGGATTGTTTCCAGCAATCATTTCGCCGAGCTCGGAGCCGAACATGTTCGCAATTTGCGATGCGCCATACAGCACGTCGTTGTAAGCGAACGCGCTGGTGTTTTGATCGTCCGTGGTTGCAGAATCTCCGCCGGCCGTGGTGAGCGTGTCGTTAGCGCCGTTCACAGCGCAAAGGGAATTGGTGCCGGCCGTTATTGCGCAGTTCGATCCGATCACTGCGATGTTTGAATCGTCGGCGGTGTTGATCTGAAATCCCTGATCCCCTTGCGTTTGTAGC
The DNA here is from genome assembly GCA_036268995.1 of Pirellulales bacterium. Taxonomy (GTDB): domain Bacteria; phylum Planctomycetota; class Planctomycetia; order Pirellulales; family PNKZ01; genus DATATB01. The sequence goes on from DATATB010000023.1 coordinate 9,041, forward strand.
GCACCTGTCCCGGACGCGTTGATCGTGGCGTCGTTGGGTGCGTTGTTTATCAACGTTGTCGCGCCGCCGGACATATTCACGTAAAGCGTTGTACCGCTCTGTCCGCTTGGGTCGATGTTTATTGTGCAGGAATTTGCGACATTGAAGGTGATGTCTCCGGTAGTAATCGAAATATTGCAACCATCTTGGGCAGTAATCGTATTGCCATCGCCGCCGATGGTCCCGCTGGCGCCTGCTGCCACAGTAATGGACGCATTGTCTTCAGCCACTTGTGCTCCCTGGCCCGACATGGTTACGGAATCGTGACCGTCGGACTGGGGGGAAATCGTCACAATGTTGGCGACATCGCCATCCGTTCCGATACCGAGAGTCTGTGAGTCTCCGTTGGCGAAGATATCTGTACGATCTATGGGTTGAGTGTCGGCGTCATTGGTGGCGTCGTAGTAATTTTGCGATGTGTTGCCTGTAGTATTGGGCAAGTCGACGCCCTGCTGCTGGGACGGAGTATCTGGTGGTGCCGACGAGTTGCGAATTGCATTTACAATCCACTTTAATCCGTTTTGCTCCCAACCTAGAACCGTCCAAGTAGCATTGTAAATACCCGCTACCACCGCAACTTCTGGGTTCGCATAAAGCACTGCTGAAAAATCCAAGCTTGTGCCAATCCAATTATCATTTGTTCCGTTGTAGATTCCGACCGCGTCGCCCCCGGCCGAAACTACCGGGTTCTTATAAAGCAACGCTGACATATCCAAGCTCGTACCAAACCAATTATTCTTGCCGTTGAATAGATCAACTACATCCTGTCCGACGCCCAACCATACAAGCTTTCCAATTGCACCATCCGAAGTGGCTGTGTCTAGTCCCGTTGGGTCAACAAGGGTGGTTGCGTTATTACCGGCGTAGGCGTAAAGATTCGGTGCAAGGATTTCAGAGGGGTCGGTCGAAATGAATCGTCCAACTGCCGATGTTTCGTAACGAGCACGCATAAAGAGAAGGCCATTTGCCTCGGTCATAACTCCCGAATATCCCACAAACTGGAACGGATTCGAGACCGTCTGCGTCGTCAGGCTCGCTCCGAATGGCAGGTAACTATACTTATCGACATAGGTCCCCAACGCATTGGTCAGTCCCGCCGTGGACCCCAGCGCGTCGAAATCGTAGTAATAGCTTCCCGCAGTCGTCACCTGGCTCGTCAGCCCCAGCCCATACGTATAGTCCGCGACCAGCGCCCCGCTCCCCGTGTACTGCTCGACGACGTTCCCGAGCCCTGAAGGGTCGATCAGGTACTGCGTCGCCTGCCCATTCGTTGTCACCGCCACCTGCTGGCCGAGCGCGTTGTAGGTGAACGTCGTCGTCCCGCTCGGTCCCACGACGCTAACCAGTTGATTCAACTCGTTGTAGGTGTAAGTGTTCGTCCCATCGGACAGCAGATTGCCGTCCTTGTCGTAGGTGTCCGCTACGCCGCCGACGCTGGTGTACTCGTTCACGTTGTTGCTGACGTAGGCGGTGGTCGTCCCGTTGATGACCGTCGTGATTCGGTTGCCCATCGCGTCGTAGCTGTAGGCTAGGTCCTGGCTGGGAACGCTCGGATTGGTCGACGCGAACACGGCGTGCGTTAGCTGTCCGTCAGCATCGTAGGTGTACGTCCAGCTGCCATCGAGGGTGGCCTCGCTCGTCTGCAGCTCCAGGGCGTTGTACGTGTAGTCAAACTGGCTGTTGATCGAGCCGTCCGAAGCGTAGTTGATCAGGTGCAGCACGTTCCCGTTGGCGTCGTACTGATAGGTCGTCTTGGTGCCGTTGCCGTTGGTCTTCTCGCTGAGGCGGCCGTCGGCGTCGTAGGTGTACGTCACGATCGGGTTGCCGCTGCCGTCGGTGAGCCCGGAGAGCCGGCCGACCGAGTCGTAGCTGTAGTTGACCGTGAAGCCGGTCTGGTCCACCATGGTCGTGCGCTGGCCGGCGGCGTTGTACGTGAACGTGAGGTACATGCCGGTGGGATAGGCAACCTTCGTCAGCAGTTGCGTCGTTGAATCGTAGGTGAAGGTCGTCGTGCCGGTGGCGTCGGTAGCGGTAACCATCGCGCCAAGGCTGTTGTAGGTGTATGTGTACTGAGAACCATCCGCGAACGTCTCGGTCAGCACTTGCCCGGCGGCGTTATACGTGTAATTGGTCGCCTGGCCATTCTGATTCAGGAACGACGTGGCGTCTCCCTGCGGGTTGAACGTCGATGTCGAGGAAGTCCCGTTGGCGTAGGTCGTGCTCAGCAAATCACCGGCCGAGCTGTAGGTGTATTGGGTGGTGTTGTCGTTGGCGTCGGTCATCGACGCCAGTTGGTTGAACGGACCGGCGTAGACGAATTGCGTGGTGTTGCCGAGGAAGTCGGTAGATGCGGTCGCCTCGCCGACGGAATTGTAGGTGTAAGTTTCGGATAGCCCCAGGGCGTTGGTGACTTTGACTAGGTTGAAGCCGCTGTCGTAGGCGTCGAGCGTCACGTTGCCGAGCGGATCGATGCTCTTGAACAATAGGCCCTGCTCGTTGTAATCCAACTCCGACGTGTTGCCGACGCCGTCGGTGACACTGACCTGGCCTTGCGCATACGCGAACGTCTGCGGCTGGGCGCCTCCGTCGTTGCTGGTGCCCGACAGCAGGCCTTCGCTGTCGTACGTGAAATACTGGTGCGTCCCGCCAGGGAACGCGATCGTCGTCAGGGCATTCTGCGCCGGGGAGCCGCTGGTCGTGTTGTAGCTGTAGGTGGTGGTCTGGCCTGTGGGCCCGGCGACCGAGGCCAGGTATTGATTCGTTGCATCATACGAATACGTCGTGACCTGGCCGAGCGAACTGGCGACGCTGGAGATCAATCCGGCAGCATTGTAGCTGATGGTGATGGACGGCCCTGAGGACGCGGTCAAGCTGGTCAACAGCGCGCCGGTGTAGCCGGCCGTGACTCGGTTGCCGTTGGTGTCCTGGACGTAGGCCACCTGTCCATTGGCAAACTCGGTGACCTGACCGTCGGGCTGGGTCAGTGTGAAGATGCCGTTGCCGACATTCGCGAGCGTGTCATAGTCGCCGGTGGGCGAAGTGTATCCGTTTCCCGCGGGCGTGAATTGCAACTGCGAGCCGTCCGGCTGCGTGATGATGACCGAGCCGTCCGACTGGACCGCCAGGCTCTGGCCCCACCCTCCCGCCAGCTCCCAGCCTTGGCCAAACGGCCCGGCCAGGTTGCGGCCAATCACGCTGGCGGAAAACACTCGTCCCAGCGCCAGTGGCACTCCGGGCACGGGCACGGCCATGTCGGTCGCGGAGGCAAGCTGCTGCACGGGGCCAAGGCCGATGGCACGCTGAATTTCCAGGGCCCACAAGGTGTTGACGTCGCTGACGTTTTCGCCCAGCGGCCCGAGATAGGCGGCGTCGGCGTCCAGGGCCTGGACGTAAGAGCCCCAGGTCGAGCCCATTTGCGTGGCCAGGTTTGCGAAGACGGCCGGCCAGGCCGCGCTGGGGATGCTCGGCGGCTGCATGCCCGCTTCCATCGAGGCCCAGTCGATGGTGGTCGTGTTGTCGGCGGAAAGCAATCCCACCGTGAACGCCACGGCCGGCGTAGCCGCGCTCCACTGGGAACTCAGCCATCCGCCGTAGTACACCGTGACCGTGGCAGATTCGCCTGGTTCGAGAATTCCCGGGGTTGAGCCGCTGGCCAGGATCTGTACGGATTGGCCGAACCCGGCCGGCGTGGAATTGGTGTTGAAGGCCTCGTTCTTGAGCGTGGGGTCGAGCGTGAGGAAACCACCCAGGTTTCCGTTCTGACTGGCGGTAAATTGCAGCACGGGCGCTGCCATCGGCGCGGTGCCGGTGTTTTGGTATTCAACCGTGATGAATGCCGAGTTGGTAGCTGTCAGCGAAGGCGGCGCCACAACGGTGGCGGCGAAATTCGCGGCAGGAGCGAGGCGTTCTTCCAACTGCTCGAACGCGAGCCGGAAGCGGGCAGACTGTTTCTTTCGATGAGGATCCCCGAGGTGTTCGTACCGCATTTGCCGCATATTGGCCGCGACAGCATTCCGGTAGCTCCTAACACCGGTTGCGCGTTTGCGACGGCTCTGTCGGCGTGACCTCGCCTTAGTCACAGTCGAAATGAGTTCCCCCTCAGAAACCATCGGGTGGTCCAAAATGTTGGGCATTTGAAGCCGCCACCATCGATAATCAAGCAGTCGTCCGAGACTCCGCAGTGAGTCGCGCGGGCGGGCGACGGTGTGTTTCAACGTTTTGCTTTGCGGCATTGGCAGCGGTCTCCATCCGTCGGTTGCCGGCGCAACGGGAAATACACAAGTCGAGAGGTGTACACTTTGTTAGTGTCTGAGTGTTCCGTCGATCGTCGCTCCCGAGGCAATCGTAACGCCGATCGGCGTGCCGCCAGACAGCGTGAATGTACTGCTAACCATTACGGTGCTTGAGACAGTCACCGTACCGCCGACGAGCGTCAGCGCATTCGCAGAGTTCAAACTGTGGATCGTATCCGTCCCGGCTCCATAGATGATTGGCGCTGTGGCGGAATTGATGACAACGTCGTCGGCGCTTCTTGGCAGCGAACCGGTTGCTCCAATTTCTTGGATTGCCCCAGTTGATCCGTCACCAGCGCGGGTCCAGGTGACGGTCGCTAGCAGCCGGCGGTTTTCTCGAAATTCAAACTGCAGAGGGCGAACGCCGATGGCAAAGGGGCATGAGAAGGCCGAGTCGAATAGGCCGCCAAAGCCGAACCAAGGCAGCCGCAGAAGCCGACCCGGCAAGGAGCTACGCTTCGCGCCGCCCGCGCGTTTGCCGGCGGCTTTGTGTTGAGACGGCTGTCTTGAACACCGAGCCTTGCGAGCCATCTGTCCCTCGGTTCTAACTGCCAAGGCCGGTTCCGAAGAAACTGCGCCGACTGCTCCGATGCCGAGCCATTGCTCGGTTGGCGCCTTGCCATGCCGTAGAACCTACGTGGCTCATGGACCCTCAACAAGGGGTGTTGCGGCAAATTCCAAGTGGGGGGATAGCGTTTCCCGGTGAAGTTTACAAAACGACGTCCGTCAACCGGATATCCGTGCAAGTAAGTCCCCGGCAGGTCGCTTGCAATTCGAGAAGAGCAACTTCGCCGTGGCGATCTTTAGTGACTGCCTCGTGGCCACGGTCATCGTCAAATGCAGCGAACGCATCGCGCGGCCAGTGGCACGTCTAACTCGGCGATCAAGATCAGCGACAGTGGGGCGAACAGGACGGCCTATCCATTCGGCTCGAAGGTGACGATCCGCGACATGGGTATCGGACAGACGGAAAACGGTGACCGTCACGCTCAGCAACTCGGACAACAGCACTCACGTCATGTTCTGGCTCTAGCCAGTGGGATTTTGCGCGCTTCGGCGCGATCCGCCGGGTCGGCATCCCCAAGCCGGGCGATGTGACCGCCGCGGGTTCGTTAAAAAGCAAGATCAGCAGCCGGCTCACGGGGTGTTGGACGTGGAGCCTCGCACTGGTGTCATACTCGTGGCCGATTTGCTGTAGCGGCTTCTTCGGCCCGTTTTATACTCAATTCGACGTCCGACTCTGGGCCCCTGTTGTCTTCCGTTTTCCGACAAATTACCGCTCGGTGTCTCATCACGGAAGGCGCCCGCTTCATTATCGCGCGCCGTAGATATTGCATTTGGGCAAATCCTTTTTCAGCGCGGCGGCGCCGGCTTTCGTGACCTGCGTGTTGGTAAGGATCAGCGTCTGCAAGCCCTTCAGGGCGGCCAGGTGCTTGATCCCTGCGTCGGTCATTTTCGGGCCGCCGGTGGACAGCCATTGCAAGCTCTTCATGCCGGCCAGCTCCTTCAGCCCTGCGTCGGTCATTTTTGTGCTGCCGATATCCAGCCAATGCACGTTGTTCATACCGGCCACGTGCCTCATCCCCGCGTCGGTGAACTCCACGCCCCAGACGGTCAGCTCTTGCAGGCCCTCCAGGCCGGCCAGGTCCTTGAGCCCCGCGTCCGTCATGTTTGTGCCGCTCACGTTCAACCTTTGCAAGCTCTTCAGTCCAGCCAGGTGCTTTATCCCCGCGTCGGTCACCGGGCAGTGATTGAGGTACAGCCTCTGCAAACTCTTCAGCCCGGCCAACTCCTTTATCCCCGCGTCGGCCACTTTATTGTTGCGAAGGTCGAGCGTGTGCAAGCTCTTCAACCCGGCCAATGCTTTAAGCCCCGTGCCCGTCACCTGCGTTTTATTCAGGTACAACGCTTCCAAGCTCTTGAGCCCGGCCAGCTCCTTCAGCCTTGCGTCGGTCACATTCGTGGCGTTAAAGCTCAGGCCGAACGCGGCCCCGGGGTCGGGCAGCTTCGCCAGCACTCCCTCTTTCCACTCGGAGAACTGAAACACCGGCAGCGCCCCGGTCCCGCCTTTTGCCTGGGCCTGAAACTTAGGCGCTTCCGTCGGTCTCATTTGCATCCAGCCGACGGCGGCGCCGGAGTCCGTCCACGCCTTGACGATCTCCGGCGGCAATGGCATGGGCGCAACTTTCCTGTCACCGCCCGCGCCGGCGAAAACACTCAACGGGCAACTCGCCAGCACGGCCAGCGCTGCCAGGTAATGCCACGTTGTCCCTTGCTGTTGCATGGTTCCCTTTGTTGCCGAAGTTATGATTACATCGCTTCCGTCCATATAGCGAGCATTCCCCGTTGTCGGGGTTTGCTGAACCCTTGGATTCTAACCGGCTACGCCAGGCAACGCCAAACGTCGCAGTGTCTTGAAACAGTCCCGGCGCGACCCCGCGAGGATCGGCCCGGTCGATGTGACCGCAGCGCAGTTCTAGGCGGAGTTTTCCTTGTGCCCTTGGTAGAATGGCGACATGGAGCGGAGCGGGATCACGATAAATCGCCGGAAGGCCTGGCACCCAGCGCGAGTGGGGTTTGTGAGCACGTCCTAACTCGGCCGTTCGTCGGGGCGGATATCGGTATTGCTTTCGCAGTAGCGTGGACGGCGATCATTGGGCCTAGAACGGGTGAGTCGCCATCAATCGGCCTTTCGCTTGCCGTTTATCTGTTGGGCTTCAGCTCCACCGGCTTCGTTGTCAGCCTACCGAACGGGCACTGCGAGGCGGAAGCTGACGGTCTCGCCGGCGTCATCTGGCTCGCCGTTTTTGCGGCTCGCGGAGCGGCCGTAGATTGGGGCGTTGCGCCAGCAGCCGCCGCGGAGCACTCGGAATGAGCCTGCCTTGGCCGGTGGTCCCTGAGGATCCGTTATGGCCCCGTCGGGGTAGTCGCCAAAGACGTCCGAGCACCATTGCATCACGTTGCCGTGCATGTCCTGCAAGCCGAACGCATTCTTTTGATACTGCCCGACGGGCGCCGTGAACGCATAGCCGTCGTTTTCTTTGATTCCCCACTTCATCCCGGTGACCTCGCGAAATTTGGCGTCGGCTACGTTCGCATGCTTCGCCATCCCTTGCACGTCGTCCCCAAAACTGTAGCGCGTTCGGCTTCCCGCACGGCAGGCAAACTCCCACTGTGCCTCTGTCGGCAAGCCATACTCCTGGCCGTCTTTCTCGCCGAGCCATTTGCAGAACGCCCTCGCATCGTTCCAACTCGTCTTCACCACCGGGTGCTCATCCGCCTGCGCATAGCCGGGATTGCGCCAGCTGTACTTACCGCCCCCCTCAAAGCTCTTTTTGGCTTGGTCCCAACCATAGCCCTGGCCGCCCTTCTCGGGATCGGTCTTGTAGCCGGTATCCTTCACGAAGGCCGCGAACTGACCGCGCGTGACCGGCGTCACTCCCAAGTAAAAATCCTCGCTCAACGTCACTTCGTGCGGCGTCTCGCTGCGAAGCTGGCCCGGTTCTCCCTTCGGTGCTCCCATCGTGAATGTTCTCCCCTTGGCCGGAATTTGGATCAGCTTAAGCGTTGGAAACGTCTTGGACACGATCTCCTTCATTTCCGACTGCTGCGCGAAGGACGGCAACGCCGTCGCCGGCAGGAACGTCAGAACCAGAGAAACATAGAGCGAAGGTTGACGCATTATCTGATCCTCGGTTGAACGTCGCCATTAAAGGAAACACGCTCGTGCTGCTAATTACCGAACGCTGCGGTGTTACAAGAACCTCCCAACATCAATCGGATCAAGGATAAATGGCATCATGGCCGCTATTTCTTCCACGCCATCGCGTCGAAGTGCTGGCGGTCGATGTGACCGACGCGCGCATGACGCCGATTACCAGCCGATCGTTCAGCTTGAGCGGGACCGCGCCCGTTGCGACCGTGCGGACCAACATCCGCGCTCTGGGCAAGAAAAAAGTTCTCCTCATTTCATTGGCTTGACGGTAGGGCCGAGACGATTGACGAAGCCGCTGGCGAGCCGACCGGCATGATCATCACGCTCCCAGACTGGTTGTCCAAGGCGTCGTTGAGCGGGAGGGGTGCTGACCATCCACGAGGACTGTATTTTCTGCTGACCGGTGGCATCGAGTGCTGGCTCTACTGGGTCGTGCGTAAGCACGCCGGGCACCAGCAAACTGGCGGGAGCTTTACCATGTAGCAGCTCCATGAAAAACCCGGCTCCGCCGCCCGGCTTTCCGACTTCGCCATCGACATCCGCCAAGTCGTGCAAACGAACGAACTCCCGGAATACGAACTATCGCTGCGGCGGAACCAGGAGGGGGACGAAATCGTGCATTTCGTCCACCGTTCGCACTTGGCCCATAACCATCCGCGGTTAGTGTTTCCGCGCGCTCCGATGCGTAGGCAGACGAGGGGCATCTTTACCGAATCGTGGAAGCTCAACACGTTGCCCGACGACTACTCGGGCGATTAGGCGTAAGGAGACCAACAACACGCCAATCCAAACAGCAGGCCTGAACGCGCCAAGCCGTGCGACGGCGGCGCCTGTGGATAGCCTCGGGCAATTGGGCGCGGTCTTGTCGGGCGATTAGGCGCACGTTCCCACGGACGAATGGGCGCAAAGCATCGGGCGATTAGGCGCACCCATAGCCATATTTTCAAATCCGATCAACGGATTGCCGAGCAGCTAACTTCTTAACTTTAAGAGAATACTTAACATTCCTAACACCGCTGGTGTGTGGATAAGTTGTGACTTACACGGCCAGACTCGTTAGCCACTTCCATTACCACAGACAACAATTCTGGCAGTACTTGTTTACCGCTTCAGGCGGGCAGTAGTTGGCGAGCGGGACGACAGAGGGTGCGAAGCAGGAACTCGAATCCCTTCGACGCTCGTTGTTCGCAGGTGCGGAGCACTGTGGTCAGGATGCTTTGCCACCGCGCGCCGCGCCAAGTGCGGTTGCCACCCCAGACCTTGCGGTTCACGACCGCCGGGCGAATCGCTTGTTCGCCGCGATAGTTGGTGGCGTCTATCGTGGGGTCGATGAGGAACCAGAACCAATGCATGGCGTGACCCAACAGATGCGCCGCCAAACGCCGGTTAGGCTCGTGCGTGAACCGTCCCTGCGCCAGCCGTTCCAGTTCACACGCCAAGCTCAGGCCTCGCTCGGCCAGATCGTCGCCGCTGAGGCGATGGCCGCGCCACGCGCGCCGCAGCGTATAGGCCCGGTCGATCAAGCCCAGCACGGCGCGCGGCAAGCACCCGGCGCCGCCGCTGGCAGTTTCCAGGAGTTGCTCGCACCGCCGCTGCAAGTGCCCGAGGCATTGTTGATGCGCGGCGTGCGCGAATCGGTCATACACGCTCCAACCGTCGTGCACCAAGGTGCCGGACCAGTCCAGCCCCAGCAACTGCTCGGCCGGTGCACGGCTCCGCGTCGGATCGATCACGTAACATGTCTCGCGTCGGCCGACGAAGGCGTGCAACCAGGCAATGCGGCCGCCGACGCGCCAGCCGGTTTCGTCCGGCACGACCTGCGGCGAACCGCGAATGTCCTGTCGCACTTGCTCATACGCGGGCTCGCACCGCTTGGCCGTGCGGGCGATCGACCGCGCGCTAGTGCCCCGCGCGATCGCCAGTCCCTCGAACAACGTGCCCAGCAGCTTCACGCTCTTGCCGTGCGACAGGCCGAGCTGTTTGTTCAAGATGGCCAACAGCGCGTGGACATTCGGCCCCAATTGGCTGGCCGCCGCGCCGCGGGCCGAACTGGTCTGCAAGGCATGGCGGCCTTCGACGGCCCGGCCGCATTGGTCGCACACGCCGACGTGCATGTCGAACCGCCGGTACTTGACCTGGCGTGGAATCTCCGCCTGGTATTGGGAAGCGACGTGCGTTTCACTCAAGTGGCGGCTGCCGCAGTGCGGGCACTTGGCCGGCAGCCGCACGTCGTAGGTTTCGTCGATCCGCGGCGGCAGGCCACGATGCGCATGTGGGCCGTGTCGCCGACCCGACTTGCGGCCCGGCTTTTTCGCCGCCGCGGCAGGTTCGTCCTGCTTGCGAAACGGTGCGGCCTGGCGTTTGCTTTCGCGGCGCAACTGTTCCACCTGCCTGGTCAACTGCTCCACTTGGCGAGTCAATTGCTGAACCTGCTGTTTGAGCTGTCGGTTCTCTTCCAGCAGCTGCTGGTAGCTCGGCGGGCCCAGTCCACCACCACCCAATTCATCGCTCGTCGTCGCCATATTGGCTCTACGACGAAAATTACGCTAGCAGCCCAAAGCTTGCACTGCCAAATGTGCCCACCGCGGTAAACAAGTACT
>DATATB010000024.1:0-40925 GCA_036268995.1 Pirellulales bacterium
ACGAAAACCTGTTCGCCATCCTTGGCTCTCCTGTTCACGCCTCGCCTGCAAAACGATTGCGTGGATCGGAGAGCCTTTTTCATAAAACGCTCAGAAATTTACCACTCCAATTCCCTCCCAGTTTTGTCGGAAAGTGCAGCCTTTGGGAGAAGGACAAATGTGACCAGCCGGGCTCGCGCCCCTCGTTGTTTCCCGTTTACCCTTGCGCCTTCGCCGGGCTCGTCTCGCCGGCTGGCCGCGCGGCACCATTTTCATCGTGCCGGGGCTGCAAGAGCTTGGCGATCAGCCCGGTCCAGCCGGTTTGGTGCGAGGCGCCGAGTCCGCGGCCGGTGTCGCCGTGAAAGTATTCGTGAAAGGCGATCAGGTCGCGAAAGTGCGGATCGCTGGCCAGCTTGTCGCTGTCGGCAACCATCGGCCGGCGGCCGTCGGTGCCGGGCATAAAGATCCGCGCCAGCCGGCGCGTGAGCTCGTGGGCCACGGCGCAGATCGTGAGCTGATGGCCCGAGCCGGTCGGGCATTCGACTAAGAAATCGTCGCCGTAGTAATGATGGAAGCGCTGCAGCGACTCGATGAGCAGATAGTTGATCGGAAACCAGATCGGCCCACGCCAATTGCTGTTGCCGCCGAACATGCCACTGGTCGATTCGCCCGGCTCGTAATCGACCGACAGCCGCGTGCCGTCGCATTCGAACACGTAGGGATGCTGCTGGTGATACTTCGAGAGGGCACGGACGCCGAAATCGGACAGAAACTCGGCCGGATCGAGCATCCGCTGCAAAAGCATCTTCATCCGATGCCCGCGCAGTAGCGAGAGTAGCCGCCGCTCGCCGCGGCCCGGCTCGGTCCAGCGCGACACCAGGTCGGACAGGTGCGGCCGATGCTTGAGAAACCACTCCAACCGGCGGGCGAAATCGGGCAAGCGCTCGAGCATCTCGGGCTCGATCGTCTCGACCGCAAACAGCGGGATCAAGCCCACGATCGAACGCACCCGCAGGGTAATCATCTTGCCGTCGGGCGTGTGCAATCGGTCGTAGTAGAACTGGTCCTCGTGGTCCCACAGGCCGATGCCGGTGCCGTCGTCGTTGTCGCCGGTGCTGTTGATGGCTTCGGCAATGTACAGAAAGTGCTCGAAGAACTTAGTGGCCATGTCTTCGTAGACAGAATCGTTCAATGCCAGTTCCAGCGAGATGCGCATCATGTTCAGCGCGTACATCGCCATCCAACTGGTGCCGTCGGCCTGGTTGACGTAGCCTCCGCCGGGCAGCTCGTGGTTGCGGTCGAACACGCCGATGTTGTCCAGGCCCAGGAATCCGCCCTGGAAAACATTGCGATCGTGCAGATCCTTGCGGTTGACCCACCAGGTGAAGTTCAAGAGCAGCTTGTGGAACACGCGTTCGAGAAACGCCAGGTCGCCCGCATCGCCCCGCTGTTTGCGATCGATCTGAAACACGCGCCAGGTGGCCCAGGCGTGTACCGGCGGGTTCACGTCGCTGAAGGCCCATTCGTAGGCCGGCAACTGCCCCAGCGCATTCATGTACCACTCGCGCACCAGCAGCACGAGCTGGTCCTTGGCGAACTCGGCGTCGACCTGGGCCAACGGAATGCAATGAAACGCCAGGTCCCAGGCCGCGTACCAAGGGTACTCCCACTTGTCGGGCATGCTGATGATTTCGCCGTTGTTCAGATGCCGCCAGCACGCGTTGCGGCCGTCTTTGCGCTCCGGCGGAGGCGGAGGTTCGGCCGGGTCGCCATTGAGCCATTCGTTCACGTCGTAGCCGTAGTATTGCTTGCTCCAGAGCAAGCCGGCCCAAGCCTGGCGCTGCACGTTGCGAGCCTCGGCATCGGCCAGCTCGGCTTGCAGAACTGCGTAAAAGGCATCGGCCTCCTGTTGCCGGTTGGCAACCATCGCATCGAAGTCGGCAAACGGGGCCTCGGGCGGCTGGCTCGAGAGCCGCAATCGCATCACGGCCGAGCCGCCGGCCGGCAGACGCAGCTTGTAATGCGCGGCCGACTTGGTGCCCGTCAATCGCGGGTTGACGGCCACAGTCTTGCCACTGACCACGTACTCGTGAAAGGCGTCCTTGAAATACCCGGGCGTGGGCGTGCCAAACAGCCGGGGAGCATTGGTATCGTTGTCGCAAAACAGCAGCTCGGGCGAGCCCTCGGCATCGAGCCGCATGAGCTTGAGCTTGGGATGATCGGCCACGATCGAGCGTCGGCCGGGGGCATCTTTCGCGGCCGCGAGCGCCGGTTTGGCAGTGTTCCCGGTCCACGACCAGACATTGCGAAACCAGAGCTGCGCCAGCAGGTGCAGATCGGCCGGCTCGGGGCCGCGGTTGTGGACCGTGACGCGCAGCAAGATGTCGTCGGCGGCCGCCTTGGCGTATTCGACAAACACGTCGAAGTAGCGATCGCCGTCGAAGATGCCGGTATCCAGCAGCTCGAACTCGCGGTCGTCGCGACTGCGGCGACCGTTTTCTTCGACCAGCCGAGCGTAAGGGAATTCGCCTTGCGGATACTTGTAGACCATCTTGAGGTACGACGACGTCGGCGTGGCATCCAGATACCAGTAGCACTCCTTTACGTCCTCGCCGTGATTGCCCTGATGATTGTTCAGGCCGAAGAATCGCTCCTTCAGGATCGGGTCGCGGCCGTTCCAGCAGGCCAACGCCAGGCAGAGCCGCGCCTGGTCGTCCGAAATGCCGGCAATGCCGTCCTCGCCCCAGCGATACGCGCGGCTGCGGGCATCATCGTGCGGAAGATAGTCCCAGGCATCGCCGTGCGGGCTGTAGTCCTCGCGCACCGTGCCCCATTGCCGCTCGGAAAGATACGGCCCCCAGCGCGTCCAAGGCGCCACGCCTTGCCGCGACTCAAGCATTCGCTGCCGTTCAGGATCGGGGGCCATCAGCTCTGCCAAAGTAGGTCCGGCGAGCCGAGCCGGACCGGGGTTACGTTGGATCGTCCGCTGCGATCGGGTGCCGCTCGGCTCGCGGCACCTACTGGTCCGATGTCGGCTCGTCGGGCGCCACGGGCTGAGTCGAATCGATCATCAGCCAGCACACGACGGCCAGTGCGTAGACGGCCGCGAAGATGATAAAATTCGTGTGGTAGCCGGCCAGCGACGCCGCGGCCAGATCGGCGTCGGGAAGTGCGGCTTCGCTCACGCCCAGTGCATCGGCCCGCGCGGCGATCGAGCGGTTGATAATCGTGGCGGTGACGATCGGCACCAGCGCGCCGCCCAGATTGCCGATCGTGTTCATGCAGCCGGCCACGATGGCGGCGTAGCGCTGGCCAATGTCCTGGCACGTGGCCCAGGCCGAGCCCATCGTCAGGTCGTTGAAGAACGCCGCCAGCGAAATCGTCATGAAAAACGTCACGGCGCTGTTGGTGAAGATGCACGCCAGGCAGCAGACCGAGCACAGCGAGTGACCGATGATGCCGAACAGCCGGCGCCCCATCTTGCGATCGCCCGTGCGGCGAATGTAGGCATCGGTCAGCAGGCCGCCCACCAGGCAGCCAAAAGCTCCCAGCCAGAGCGGCCCGCCTTTGTAAATCGAGCCGAGAATATCCGTGGCCTCGACCCCGTGATGCCTTTCCATGAAGGTCGGCAGCAGGGTGATATTAAAATACCAGCCGTAGGCCCCGCAGGCGTACATGATGCACAGGCACCACAGGCTGCGGCTCGAGAGAATCTTGCGCCAGGGCACGCCGGTCAACTCGGCCTCGTGCCGGTTTCCGCCACTGGCCTGAATCAATTTGAGCTCGGCCGCATTGACGCGCGGGTTCTGCTCCGGCCGATCGCGAAACCAACGCGTGAACAGCACGCACCAGATGATCCCCAACACGCCGAAGAACCAGAAGGCCGCCCGCCAGCTCATCAGCGGCGGGCTGATTTCCTTGCCGTTCCACACCACGCCCGAGATCAAAAACATCCAGATCAGCGGGGTCAGCCCGCCCATCATGCGGCCCGACATCCACACCAGGCCCTGGGTAAAACCCCGCTCCTCGACCGGAAACCAGTTGTGCAGTGCCCGAGTGATGTTGGGATACGCGCCGGCTTCGCCCATGCCGAACAAAAAGCGAACGACGGCCATCGCCGTCAGCCCGCCCAGCGCGGTAGGCAGCCAGTTCATGCCGATCAGGCCGGTCATGGCCGTGAAGATCGACCACCACAGCACGATGCGGATCAGCGTCTTTCGCGGGCCGAACACGTCTCCCAGCCAGCCGCTGGGAATCTCGAAGGCCGCGTAGGCCAGCCCGAACGTCGTGTAGGCTATGGACAATTGCTCGGGCTTGTCCAGGCCCAAGGCCTCGGTGATCGGCCCGGCGGCCGAGCCCATGCACACGCGGTCGAGATACGTGATCGACGATAGCCCGCAGGCAAAGGCCAGCACGCCATAGCGGACGCGCGTGGGTGGCTGTTCAGCAGTGGTCGGATCCCAGGAGCTCGCGGCCGGAGCCCGATACGGATTTTCGAGCGGGGTCGAAGACATTGGCGGCAATGCGGAAGGATGAGCGATGAATGACGAATGCGACGCAGCGGCCCCGGTCGATAACCGCCGCCATCATAGCCCCCCGCGCCGCGCAATGCACCGCGCCGGCAAGAATTGCCCGCGAGGCCGTCGCGGCAACCGGCGAGCGCAGCGCTGCAAACCCATCTCCCTCTGGCGAGCGCAGCGAGGCAAATCCTTCTCCCTCTGGGAGAAGGTGGCCGAAGGCCGGATGAGGGTCTTCTCGCTGTAGCAGCCGACCCTCATCCGTCGGCTGCGCCGCCACCTTCTCCCAGGGGGAGAAGGGACAAATACGGCTACCGGCTCACACCCCTGGCGAGGACATTGCGCCATGCCGGGGCGAAGAACCAGTAGCCGCAATCGGGATGCAGGCTTGCCGCAGACGCCCGCCCAGCGCCGAGCCGAATTGCGCCGCTCATTTCGTCTCGACGGAGCGAGACGGCTACGGTGACGCGCGACGGCCGATGCCGGCGAGGCGGGCGTTCCAAATCGAGCTTATCGCTAGCGCTGCGAGTTGCTATAAGCTGGCGTGCGTTGATGCGGGTTTTTACGCAATTCAAAGAACATTGGGGCTTGATGATGGCTGCTGATTTACGGGCATTGATGGCTGGCCTGAAAGCGGCGGGGCAGGCGGACCGGCTAGAGGCGGCTGAGAAGCTGATGCAGTTGGCTGAGGACGCGGCGCCGGCTGCTGCGGCATTGGCTTTGGCGGCCGGAGATGAGGATGACGAGGTGCGCGAGGCGGCGGTGGGGGCGCTGGAAGGCTTGGGGGCTCCGGCGGCGGACTTGTTGGGCGAGTTGACGAAGATTCTGCACGATGCGCAAGCCGATCGGGCTTATTGGGCCGCCACGCTGTTGGGCCGGATGGAAGCGGCTGCGGCGCCGGCCGTGCCGGATCTGATGCAAGTGCTTGGGCCGGCGGCGCCGCTCGAAGTGCGGCAGCGCGCGGCTTGGGCGCTGGGGCAAATTGGGCCCGCGGCTGCGGGAGCGACACAGGCGTTGAAGGTCGCTGCCGAGCATCGCGATCCGCGGCTGGCGGAGCTGGCGCGGGATGCGCTGGCGGCGATTGCGGCGAAATAATCGCGCGCCGGACTCCCCAGACTTACGTCTTGGGGCTCGCCTACGAAGAGGGGGCTCGCTTAAGAAGAGGGCGCTCGCGTGCGAGGGCGCTTCGCTGACTCCGCTTGCTAGCGGCGGCGATTGGGCTGGAGGCGGTCGGCGAGGACCGCTATCCTTTGCGGCCCATTGGATGGCCGGCGGCCGGGGATGGATCTCGGCGCTGCTGGCGATCGCACGGACGGAACCGCAATTCTTTTGAACCCACGGAGGGGAGCCATGCGCGCCCTGGCACGCTTGTTGGCTGCGCTGATGTTGCTGGTGATCTTGTTTGTCGGCTGCGAATTGCAACTGGCCGACAGTCAACAGCCGGGCAGCCCGGCACCGGATCCCGCGGCCGCTCCGGTCGATCCTTCAAAAGTTCCGCCGATCCATATCGCCTCGTTCAATATCCAGGTCTTCGGCACGTCGAAGCTGCGCAAGCGGCCGGTGATGAATATCCTGGCGGAAGTCGCCCGGCGGTTCGACGTGATGGCCATTCAGGAAGTGCGGGCCAAAGACGATCACGTGGTGCCGACGTTCGTCGAGCTGATCAACTCGACCGGACGCAAATACGATTTCGTCATCGGGCCGCGGCTGGGCCGCACGTCGAGCAAGGAGCAGTACGCGTTCATCTTCGATACGGCGCGGATCGAAGTCGACCGGTCCTCGATGTACACGGTGGCCGATCCGCAGGACCGCTTTCAGCGCGAGCCGACCGTGGTGCGCTTCCGCGTGCGCGGGCCGGCCGACGGCCAGGCCTTCACCTTTACTCTGGCAGACATTCACACCGAGCCGGACGAAGCCCGCAAGGAGATGGACGCGCTGGCCGACGTGTTTGTCGGCATCCAGAACAACGGCAGCGGTGAAGACGACGTGATCCTGCTGGGTGATCTGAACTCCGACGAATACCACTTGGGCCGCATGGGGCAGTTGCCGGGCATTCAGCACGTCGTGACGGGCGTGACCACCAATACGCGCCGCACGCACATGTACGACAACATCATGTTCGATCGCCGGCCGACCGTGGAATACACGGGCCGCTGGGGCGTGCTCGACTTGCGCAACGAATATTTGCTTCCGCTCGACCAGGCCCTGGAAGTCTCGGATCATTTCCCGGTCTGGGCCGAATTCAGCGCGTACGAAGGCGGGGCCGCACTGGCCGGGCGGCCTGCGGTGGCGCGCTAACGCTGAGCCCGGCCGGTAGCGGAATTCGTGAGAATTCCGAAACGTCGCCGTTGATGTCCGGAAATCTCACGATTTCCGCTACGACGTCGTCCTGGCGCGAGCAGCTCGGTCGGATTTTGACCAGGCGCGCTGCTCACTGCTGCTGAAGCAGCGGGCTATCCTGCCCGATTTCTCCGAGTTCGCGCGCTGGCTTGAGATTTGCTGGCGTCCAAGCGGGTGCCTTTGTGCGTTAAAGCAGTTTGCGCTGGCGGCGGTCTGCCGGCAGTTCCGGAGTTCGACGAGTGCCGAGGCAGGGGATGGTCGCGGCGATGTTTAAGAGCACAAAGATGTTCGACTCGCCCTACCAGCGCCATGAGCACGGTTTCGCCACGGAAACGGCATCACGCGAGCGGTTTTTACTTTCAAAAGGAGAACGCAACATGAGAAACTCATTCTTCGCTTTGGCGGCCGGACTGGCCGCGATCTTTGCCTGCTCGCCAGCGATGGCCCAGGCCGTGGGTCAGGCCCCGCCGGTGAACGCGCCGCAGAGATTCCAGCAAGTGGTGCCGGGCGCTCCGCCGCAACCGGTCGAGTTTCGCGGCACCGAACGGGCCAGTTTGGGCGTGACGCTCAGCGACAACAACGGCGGCAAGGTCTGGATTCGCAGCGTGCAGAAGGGCAGCGCCGCCGACGAAGCCGGCCTGCGCGCCAACGACCAGATCACGGGCATCGACGGCAAGCCGGTGCAGACCTATCTGGACGTGATCCGCCTGGTGAATCAAAAGGGCGCGTCGGACGACATTCGCATCGACCTACTGCGAAACGGTCGGCCGGGCATGCTCACCGCGTCGCTGGGCTCGCAATACACGGGCGTGCCCACCGGCTCCTACACGCAGTTCCCGGCCACCGAGACGCAGCAGTCGGGCTATCGCGGGCTGCCCAATGCCAATCCGCCGCCGGCCGGCTACGTGGTGCCGAACACCAAGGGGCCCTATAACCGCTAACGGGTGCGTACCGTATCCGAGAGAGCCGGGCGGGTCGGCAATTCAAATTGCCGCTCGCCCGGTTTTTTTATGCGCTTCGACGAATGCGGACCACGGATTTCACGGATGACACGGATATGGGGAAAGGATAAGGGACCCTTGCCTTACCAGCGGCGGCCGTGGTGGTAATAGGGACGATAGCCGCCGTAGCCGCCGAACGGGATGCCGATCGAGAGGCCGATCGTTGGCCGGGCGTAGTAGCCGCCGCCGTAGTAGGGCGGTGGATAATAGCCGCCGTAGGGAGCACCGTACGCATACGGCGCAGGCGCCGCATAGCCGTAGGCCGGGGCTGGGTAGTAGCCGTACTGTGCTTGGGCCGTCTGGGCGGTGGCCAAGGTCAGGCCGGCGGTCATCACCACGGGCAAAACCAGGAATTTCCACAAGGCACTCATAAATTCCCTCGACTTCCTATCAAGCGGCTGAGAGTTTTGCGGGGCTTCTGGATCGATGCGACTTGGAGCTGCGGTTCATCGCACGTGCTGCCGCCGTCCACGGGGTGAAAGCTCACAACTCTGCCTCTCATCTACGCAAGCGCGGTGCCGGGCAGTTCGCGCAAATCGGGGTCGAAGTTTCAAGTCTCATGGCCTGCGGTCGTTGCGATCCGCACGCATGTGAACAGCATGCACCAGACGCCAAAAAACGACGCGCCCCGGCGAGAAAGCTGTCGCCCGATTGACGACGCTGGCGCCGCGTTTTCGTTGCGACGGCAAGCAGCCCGCAATCGTCACCGCCGGCAAAAGCGATTCAAGTTCGCCAGCAATGCAGCGCAGGCAGAAGGCCGCAAGCTGGCCGGCTACGACGCGGCTGCGGCCGGCTGGGGCTCAGCTTCGGCAGCCGCTTCGGGTAGGACGAGGCTGATCAGCGTGTCGCCGGGCTGCGGCGCAACGGCCAGTTCGGCCGTGACGGGATTGAACTGGCCGGCGGCCGTGATGATGAACAGCGGCCAGGCCCGGTCGCCGTGCGTGGCTTGGAAATCTTGCCAGGTAAAGGCCTCGGTCAGTCGAGTCTTGCGGGCCGTGGCGCCGGCGGCCAGCTTGTGCTCGAGGCTCTGGTAGGTGATGCCGGGGCCGAACAGCAGGCGGCCACGCAGCTCGGCGTGCACCTTTTCCTTGCGACCCTGTTCGCCGGCGTCGGGGGCCAGTTGAAAGACGGCATCGCGGCCGAAGATGCGGTTGTAGCGCAGGCACGCCAGCGAGTTCAACTCCTCGTTCGGCGTCAGCGCGAGCAAGCGGCCGATAGCGCTCAAATCCACTTGCGCGGAAACGAACTCGGACAGCGCGCTGGCATACAGCACGGGCAAGCCTGCCAGCCGCGCGTCGCGCGTGGACTCGGCACTGGAATCAATCAAGAGCACCGAGTGGCCGTTTTCCAGCAGGCTCTGGCTCACGAGCCGCGCCACCGGGTTGGCCCCCACCACCAGGAATCCCGGGTTCGACGTCGAAAGGCCCAATCGCCGGGCCAGAGGCGCAGCCGTCAGCCCGTAGACGAGCACGGTGCCGACGATGACGGTGAACGTGGTGGGCACGAATTGTTCGGCGCCGGGGTAGCCCAACTGTTCGAGCCGCAGTGCAAAAACCGAGGCAATGGCGGCGGCCACGATGCCGCGCGGGGCCATCCAGGCCAGAAACGCCTTTTCCTTCCAAGTGAGACCCGAGCGGATGGTCGATAGGGCGATCGCCGCCGGCCGGGCGACGAGAATCAGCAGCAGCATGAAGGCGACACTCTCCAGGCCAACTTGCTGGAAATCGGAAAATCGCATGCGGGCCGCCAACACGATGAACAGCGACGAGACCAGCAGCGTGGTGAGCGTCTCTTTGAATTCGAGAATATGCGCGACGGCCACCTGCCGCTGATTGGCGACCAGAATGCCCATCATGGTGACCGCGAACAAGCCAGCCTCCGGCTCGACTTGCTCGGCAAGAGCATAGCTGGCCGCAACGAGCGCCAAAGTCACTGGGCTTTGCAAGAAGCCAGGCAGCCAGTAGCGGCGCATCGAGATGACGAGCGTGGCGGCGCCCGCGGCGCCCACCAGCGCGCCGATGCCGGCCGTAAAGATGATGCCTAGCGCGATGGACTGCGCGGCCGCGACGTTGGGGCGCGGAATGGCCTCAAAAAACAGCACCGTGAGCATGGCCCCGATCGGGTCGATGACGATGCCTTCCCACTTCAAAATCGAGCCGACCGAGCCGATCGGCCGGACGAACCGCAGCATCGGACCAATCACGGTCGGGCCGGTGACGACCAGGATGGCGCCCAGGAGAATCGCCAGCGGCCAGACCAGGCCCAGAATCAAGTGGGCGGCCAAGGTGGCCACCGTCCACGTGACGGCGGCCCCGATCGTGACCAGTTTCCAGATGACATGGCCGGTGGTTTTCAGCTCGCGCAAATCGAGGCTCAATCCGCCTTCGAACAGAATCACGGCCACGGCCAGCGAAACCACCGGCTGAAGCAAGCCGCCGAGCAGACGGTCCGGATCGATTAGCCGCGGATGCCCGCAAAGCTCGACCAGCGGCCCCACGGCAAACCCAGTGAGCAGCAGCACGAGAATGGCCGGCAGTGCGCAGCGCCAAGCCAGCCACTGCGCGGCGATGCCCAACGCGAGGATCGCCGCCAATTGCAAATAAGGTTCGGACACGCGCTGGCCCCAAAGCGGAAGTCATTGGTAACGATAGACGGGCCGCTGCGTATTGCAATTGCCATGCCGGGCCATGCAGGATCAAACAAAGAAGGCCTGGTCGCGCTCGCGGAAGGCTCGCGCAACCAGGCCGGAATTGGATGACCAGAAGGCGGGGTCAGCGGGTCAATCCTGGGCGAGATCCATGCGGCGCAGGGGAAGTAGCTTCCAAGCCCAGCCGGTTGCCTCGCGATAGTCGGCGGCGATGTAGGCCGTCTGGCCGCCGCCGAAGTAAACCGGGTCGGCGCTGAAAAAGACCTTCGACGGATACTGGCTGCCGTCCCAACGGGTGTTGAAGACCCAGCCGTCGACGTCGCCGATGCGCTTCGGGCCCACATATTCGAGCTTCGTTTCGCCCAGCGCGTGCGTGGCCGTATCGGGATAATTGTGAACGACGATCATCCCTTTGCCGCCGTCTTTAGTCACCTGGAAACTCCCCAGTGCGCCGACGTAGCCGTATTGCGGCTCGCCGATCGATCCGTCGGTGTCCTTTTGGTCGAGCTTGCCGACCTGCGGACTGACGCTCTTTTTCAGTTCTTCGCCCAAGGCCGCGGCTTGCAGCGCCAACAACGCGACGACGGCGGCGACCCGCACCATGTTTTGCCTCAACCATTGCGACATGTTTCGCTCCTTCGTGAGAGGTTTCGGGCGAGCATCCCCAGCGGGCTTGCCCGTGGCTTCGGCCGTCGTTTGTAGCCGCTGGGCGTTAGGGCGTTTTGAGACGCGCATCAGATCGGCGTGTGAATCCGATTTGCCGGCGATGCGGGTGCACGGCGTTGAGCTGCATGCAGCGGCGCCAGCAGCCGTGGCCGCGGTCCGTCAAAGTCGACAGAATCGTTCAATCTTCGCGCGCGCCTGCCCGATAAAGGGGCGTGGCGAGTCGTTGCGCGCAGACATAAACCCCCAAGGGCTGATCGGTGTATCGTAACTCGGTCAATAGTGTCTCCAGGGCCTGGTTGGCCGGCTGCTTGTTGCTCGCGGCCTCCGGCTGCGCGACGATCAAGCAATCGGACACGGCGCGGACGGGTGTGGAGCAACTGCTGATCTCGAGTGCCGTCGATCGGGCTTTGGACCAGATCGACCTCTCGCCGTTGCGCGGCTCGAAGGTGTTCGTCGATCCGCAATACCTCGACTGCGTCGACAAGAATTACGTGTTCATCTCGCTCAATCAGCGGCTGCTGGCCACCGGCGCGACGCTCGCGGCCAAGGCCGAAGAGGGCGACATCGTGCTGCAAGTCGGCAGCGGCGGAGTCGGCACCGACCGGCACGACCTGTTCGTCGGCATCACCGAGATTCCACTGCCGCCGCCTTCGCCCATCGCGATTCCGCAGTTCTCGCTGTTCGATCGCTCGCGGGCCAACGGCACTGCCAAGCTGTGCGTGATCGCCTTCAATGCCAAGACGCGGGCACCGATCATCAATTCCGGCGTGGTGCTGGCGCGCAGCGACTACAAAACGTGGAAACTGTTCGGCGCCGGCTCGTACGAAACCGGCAGCGTCCCGCAGGACCTGGCCACCGCGAATCGCGCCTACGATGCCAAGCTGATGGCGTCGCAAAGCGCCGCGCCGTTGCCGCCGGCGTTTAGCCGTTAGCGCGATCGTGCGGAATTCTCACGAATTCCGCTACTTGCTTTCCGAGATTGCGGCGGCCAGCACGGTGGGCGACGCGGCGAGTTGAGTTATCGCCTGCTCCAAGGCCGCAGCGGCGGCTTGCACGGCCGGCCAATCGCTTGCGGCACTCAACATTTCAAGCTGCTTCGCAAAATCCGCAACCGATTCGAAGCCCAGATTGCCGGCCGCGCCTTTGAGGGTGTGCGCGGCCCGATGCAGCCGCTCGGAATCGCGCTGGGCAAGCGCACCGTCAATCTCGGTTGTCCACTCGGGACACTGCTTTAAAAAGATGTCGATCAATTCGCCGAGCAGCCCGCGATCTCCCTCGACTCGCCCCAGGGCGGCATCCTCGTCAAAGATCGGCAAGCTGTTGGTGGGCGGGTGCGAGCCGGCCCCAGTCGGCGGCAATCGACCGGCGGGCTGAGCCGCTGGCTCGGCTGCCCGCGGCGCCGCGGGGCTTTCGGCCAGTTGATTCGCCGGCAGTAGGCTCTCGAGCGTCTCGAACAGCTTGTGCGGCTCGAGCGGCTTGGCGACATAGCCGTCCATTCCGGCCTCGAAGCATTGCTCGCGGTCGCCTTTCATGGCATGGGCCGTCATGGCGATGATCGGCAGGTGCCCGCCGTCGACGCGCTCGCGGTCGCGGATGGCCGCGGTGGTTTCCAGGCCGTCGAGCTCGGGCATTTGCACGTCGAGCAAGATGGCGTCAAACGGCTCGCGCTCGAGCGCCGCCAGGGCCTCGCGGCCGTTCCTGCAGACCACGACCGAATGGCCGCGCTTTTCCAGCAACCGCACCGCTACGCGTGGATTGATCGCATTGTCTTCGGCCAGGAGCAAGTGCAGCTTGCGGGGCGCCTTGCCAAAGGGCTGATGCGCCGGTCGCGGGCGACGCGCGTGTTCCTTGGACAACGAGAGCACGTTGACGATCGAGTTCAGCAACTCGGACTGCTTGACGGGCTTGGCCAAATACGCGGCCAGGCCCGCGTCGCGGAGCCGGGCCGTTTCGCCCCGGCGATCGGCCGACGAGAGCATCATCAGCGTCGCTCCGACCAGGCCGGGGTGCTGCTTGATTTTTTCGGCCAGCGCAAAGCCGTCCATCTCCGGCATGTTGTTGTCTAAGAGCACGAGATCGAACGGATGATGGTTTGCAAGCGCTTGTTCCAAAGCATCCAGCGCTTGCATGCCGTTTTCGGCGACGGTCGCGCGCATGTGCCAGTTCGTCAGCATCTCGGCCAGAATGCGGCGGTTCGTGGCATTGTCGTCGACCACCAGCACGGTGAGGTCGTCCAGCGGCGGCATGTCACCGGACACCAGCGGGGCGATCGGCTGATGGGCCAACTCGAAACGGGTCGTGAAATGAAACGTGCTGCCGCGGCCGTCGTCGCTCTCCATCCACAGCTGGCCCCCCATCATGCGCACCAGCGAATACGAGATGGCCAGCCCCAGCCCGGTGCCGCCGTACTTGCGCGTGGTGGAGCTGTCGACTTGCGAAAAAGCCTGGAACAGGCTCGCCTGCCGATCGGCCGGAATGCCGATGCCCGTGTCGCGAACCGAAAAATGCAAGTGCACTTCCTGCCCGACCGGCGATTCGAGCTCCACGTTCACCATCACTTCGCCGTGCTCGGTGAACTTGATGGCGTTGCCGGTCAGGTTCACGAGCACCTGCCGCAGCCGCATGGGGTCGCCTGCCAGGCCGGCGGGGACGTCGGAGGCCACGTGGCTGAGCAGCTCGAGTTTCTTTTTGTGGGCCCGCAGCGCCAGCGAAGTCACGGCCTCGTCCATCAACTCGCGCACGTCGAAATCGATGGTCTCCAGGTCGAGCTTGCCGGCTTCGATTTTGGAAAAATCGAGGATGTCGTTAATCACGGCGAGCAGGTAATCGGCCGAAGTCTTGGCCAGCTCGAGGTATTCGCGTTGCTCACCGTTGAGGTCGGTGTCCAGCACCAGTTCGGTCATTCCGAGCACGCCGTTGAGCGGCGTGCGAATCTCGTGGCTCATATTGGCCAGGAACTCGCTTTTGGCCCGATTGGCCGCTTCGGCCGCTTCTTTGGCACGGTGCAACTCGGCGTCGATCCGCTTGCGGTTTGTGATGTCGTGCACGAACGCGCCAAAGAGCCAGGCCGATTGGACACGCAGCGCCGAGATGGTCAATTCGATGGGCAGCTCGTGGCCGTCGCGGTGCAGGGCCGTGATCTCGACGCGCTGGTTGAGCAGCGGCGCTTCGCCGGTTGCCAGGAAATGCGCCAGCCCGTGGTTATGGGCTTCGCGGTATTGAGGCGGCACGATCGTGTCGGAGAGTTGCCGCCCGATGACTTCGGCCCGTGACCAGCCGAAGGCCACTTCGGCCTGGGGGTTCCAATCGACGATCTGGCCGTCGGCATTCATGGCCACGAAAGCGTCGTAGGCGGAGTTGATGATATTACGGGCCCGCTCTTCGCTGGCGCGCAGCGCCTGCTGTGCCAGTTGATTGCGCACGTGCATGCGATGCAGCAGGCCGGCATTCCAAAAGATGATGACCGTGAATAGAGCGGCATTCGACAGCGCAAACAGGGCCATGCTGAAGCGGCGGTCGACCCAGCCGTGCTGCTCGGCCAGCAATCGCAGCCACACCAGCAACATGGGCACGAGCAGGGCCGCCGGCAACAAGCGACGCAACGTAATGCCGCCCACGCTGTCGCTGGTGACCAGTGCCATCAATGGTTGGTTGGGCCGGGCGCACAGCATGCCAAACCCCAGCATGCTGGTCGCTACCGCCGTGTTGAAAGCCAGGGCGGCCAGGATCATTTCGTGGTACGCATAGCCCATCAATGCCAAGAGCGAGACGGCCACGGTGAACAGCGCGAGCGCTTCGCTCAATTGCCGCCAAAGGCGTTGGGCGGAATCCATCGTGATGAGCGCCACGCCCAGCAAGACGAAAAGCAGAGAAGCAGTTACCGGGACGCCGGCTCCCGGCTCCTGCCCCAGTTGTCCGCCGAGACCTGCCATATCGGCCAGAATATTGCGGACGAGCACCGCCAGGCCGGCCAGCAGCACCGCGCCGGCGCAAGCCCGCGCGGCGAGCGGATGTGAGCGGTCGCCGGATTGCTGCCAAAACAGCGACACGGAACAGAGCACCAGCACGATGGCGGTCACCGGGCTCATGGCGGGGTGGTTAGGCAACAGGCTTTGGAGCAGCGGAAGCTCCAGGATCCAGCCAGCCGCTGCCAGGATCGCCACAGCCAGGGCCACCACGCTGGCGGACAGCGCGCAGCGCCGAAAGAACATGGCTCGGCGAGATTCGGCGGAAAAGCTCATGAGCGTTTGCGACAAAAAACAAGCTTGCTGGGTTCGAGGCCCCCGACTTGCTCCTGCACGCCCGGCTTAAACACTGGCCCCCCCAACCCCATCAATTATCGTACCAGCCGGCTACAAGCTACGAAAAAAATGACTGGTGCATCCGCTTCAGCGGCATTCAACCAGCGCTGCCGTCGCGTCCGGCCGGTTGACCATTGGCGGGCATCCGGATAGCGTTCCCATAGTGAGACAATCCTCGGCCGGCGGTTTACAAATGCCTGAGGCGCGGCATGGAACCGAGAGCACCGGTATTGTTGGTGTTGCTTGTCGACGTGCAGAGGCTGCGCTGGCTGGCGGCGGGCGTCGGCCTGGACGGCGAGGTTTTGCCGCTGGTAGCCTCAGAAGACGGCGACCTGGAACCCTATCTGGCACTGCCTTTTGACGAACAAGTCAGTTTCCTGCGACACCGGCTGAGCGGTGTTTTGCAACGAGGCTGCGACCGGCTGTGGGCCCGGGCGAAAAAGCCGTGCCAAATCGTGCTGATTGCCAGCGGAATGCTGGACGAAACGGCCGGGCCGCTCACCGACCGCGTGGCTGACCATTTTGTCGAGTGGATGTCCAATCCGCCGATCGTGTTTTTTGTCTGCCCGGCCGGTTTTTTCCCCCGGTCACTGCCGTCGCTGGAAAAACTGGCCGGCGATTTGCAGCCGGATCGACAGCAGCTCCTGGTTTCGCGGTTGGCTGAGCTGTTTGAAGCGGTTGCGGAGCCCGGTCGTTGGGAGCAGATACCCAAAAAAGCTTACAGCAAATTGGTTCCTTAAATGATTGACCGCATCATCGAATCTCCACAGCCGCCTCTTCCCTCGCGGGAGCCGGCACCGCGAGCGGCGGAGGGCATCATGAAAGTTCTCATCGCCGAAGACGATCCGGTTTCACGCCGCCTGCTGCAAAGCTATCTGGCGAAGTGGGGCTACGACGTCGCTGCCGGCGCCGACGGGGCCGAAGCCTGGCGGCTGTTCGAGCAGGATGAGTTTCCGATCGTGATCAGCGATTGGATCATGCCCGAGATGGATGGCTTGGAACTCGTGCGGCGCATTCGCTCGGTCGAGCGGCCGTTTTATGTTTATACCATGCTGTTGACCGCCCGCAGTCAGAAGGAATACGTCGTGGCGGGCATGGAAGCCGGGGCCGATGACTTCATCACCAAGCCGTTCGATCGCGACGAGCTGCGCGTGCGGCTGCGCGAGGGCGAGCGCATCATCCGGTTGGAGCGCAGCCTGGCCGAGCAGAACCGCACGCTCCGCGAGACGCAGGCCGCGCTCGTGCAAAGCGAAAAACTGGCCGGCCTGGGACACCTGGCCGCCGGCATGGCGCACGAGATCAACAACCCGATCGCCTACGTCACGAACAACATCGCCGTCTTGCGGCGCGACATGCTCGCGGTGATGCAGTTGATATGCAAGTATCAGGCCTCGCGCAAGTTGCTCGCCCGCTTGGCCCCCGAACCGGCGGCCGAGCTCGATCGGATGGAGCAGGAAATCGATTTGCCCTTTGTGCAGGCGAATCTTGCGAGGCTGCTCGATAAGTCAGTGGAAGGCTTGCAGCGCGTGCGAGACATCGTGCGCGACCTGCGCGATTTTGCCAAGCTTGATGAGGCCGAGTTCAAGGATCTGGATCTCAACTCGGCCGTGCATTCCACGCTGGAAATGGTGCGGCACGAAATGACCTGCAAGGAGATTCACATCAGCACCGATCTCGAGCCCTTGCCGCCGCTGGAAGGTCATCCGGGTAAGATTAACCAGGTGCTCTTGAACCTGTTGTCCAATGCGGTGCAGGCCTGTTCGGTCGGCGGTCACGTGGCCGTGCGCACCCGGGCCGAGGGCGGGCAGGCCGTGCTCGAGATTGAAGACGACGGCTCGGGCATCGCCCCCGAACAGTTGCCGCGCATCTTCGAACCGTTTTTCACTACGCGGTCCGTCGGGCAGGGCAAGGGGCTGGGCCTGGCCATCAGCTACGGCATCGTGCGCGACCATGGCGGCTCGATCGAGGTCGACTCGCAGTTGGGCCGCGGCAGCACGTTCCGCGTGCGGCTGCCGCTGCAACTGCCCAGAAGCGATTGAACAGAGGACGTCCGTGGTCCGTGGTCAGTTGTCCGTTGCCACTGACGACGGACAACTGACAACGGACTTTTGTCAGTGAAACCTCCGGAGCTTGTGGAGATGAGCGGTTCCCCGAAGCCGTCGGTTTTGCTTGTAGACGATGAGCCGGACATCCTATTCTCGCTGCACGCGCTGCTGCGCCGCGAATTCGACCTGGTTACGGCCGAAAGCGGTCGCGCGGCGCTCGACTCGCTCGCCGAGCGGCCAACTCACGTGCTGCTGACCGACCAGCGCATGCCGGGTATGACCGGCGCTGAACTGCTCGCCCAGTCGCGGCGCATTTCACCCGAGACGGTCTCGATCATGTTCACCGGCTACGCCGACCTCAAGGCGGTGATCGAAGCGGTGAACCACGGGCAGATTTTCCGCTACATCACCAAGCCCTGGGATCCCGACGATTTGCTGGCCGTGCTCTGGGAGGCGGCAGCGCATTACGAGCAAAAGGCCGAGCGCAAGCGGCTGCTGGCCGACGCGCGGCAGTTTGTGGCCCAGTCGGTTGCGGCCAATGGCCAAGAGCAGAATTCGCAAGGTCGCGAATTGCTGGCGCGCCTGGATCGCGCGTTGTAGCGGAAGTCGTGAGACTTCCGGGCGACCTTTTCGGGCAAAACCTCGGAACTCTCACGAGTTCCGCGACCGCTTTCGCTACGGTCAGCGCTGGAAGATGCCGATCAACTCGGCTTCGGCCAGGATGTGGCTGTTCATGCCCTTGGCCAACGCGGCGCGGTCCATGCCTTCGGCGAGAGGCAGCTTCGCATCCAGGGCGTAGAGACGAAAATGATAATGGTGTACGCCATGCCCTGGCGGAGGGGCCGGTCCGCGATATCCGATCGTGCCGCCCGACGTCCAGGAATTGTGTCCCTGCAAGGCCCCGGCCGGAGTTTGTGGGCGGGCGACGGCAGGCACGCCGGTAGGCAACTGGCGCACGTCGGCTGGAATCTTGTAGATCAGCCAATGCACCCACGGCTCTTTCGACGGGGCGTCGGGATCATCGCACACTAGCGCCAATTCTTGGCAGTTCGCCGGCACGTTGTCCCAGGCCAGGGGCGGCGAAACATCCTGCCCCTCGACGGTATATTGCTTCGGAATCGGCGCTCCGCCGGCAAACGCTTCGCTTGTGAGCGTCATGGTCATCGGCTCGGCTCCCGGGCCGCAGACGGCCGCCACGATGATTGCACCAATCCAGGACATCGCGACCTCACGGTCTCGAGGCCAACAGACGCCTCGCTTGAAACCGATTGTGTCAGTATAACGGACCCCGACCTTCGGCAAGCCGGCAACGTTGAAGACGCCTATCGGGACTCTGCGTGCAAACTTCGGACCATCACCGGACGAGCATCCGCGAACTCTATCGCGAAAGCCGCCGTGCGGCGCTGGCCGGCCTGATCGTCACGTTGTCGCTGGCCGTGGCCAAGCTTGTCGGCGGCTGGGCCGGCCATTCGCTGGCCTTGCTCTCCGATTCGGTGCATTCATTTGGCGACGCCTTGGCCTCGGCCGGCATTTGGGGCGCGCTGGCTTGGGCCGAGCAGCCGCCCGACCGCGAACATCCCTACGGTCACATGCGAATCGAGGGCATCGCGGCACTTACGGTGGCCGTCTTGCTGATCGTGTCCGGGGTGGGTGTGGCTTACGAAGCCATTGCCTCGTGGCACGAACCACTGCCGCCGCCCCAGTGGTACACGCTGCCCATCGCCCTAGCTGGCGTGCTGGCCAACGAGGCGATCTACCGTTATTCGATCGCCGTGGCCCGCCGCACCGGCTCAAAAGCCGTGGAGACTTCCGCTTGGGACCAACGCCTCGACGTGGTCGGCTCGATGGTGGTGCTGGTTGGGCTGGCCGTAGCCACTTGGGCCGGCCCCGATTGGTATATCGTCGACAAAATCAGCGCGCTGGCGGTCGCGTTGATCATCTGCTGCGCCGGCGGAACGCTGTTCTGGGGCAGCTTGCAAGAATTGATGGATCGCCAGGCCGACGCGCCGCTGCTGGCCGCGATTCGCCAGTTGGCCTTGGCCGTGCCGGGCGTTCACGGCGTGGAAAAATTGCTCGCGCGCAAGACCGGCCTGGAATACCTGGTCGATATCCACGTCGAAGTCGATCCGGCGATCACCGTCCACGAGGGACACGCGATTGGCCACTCGGTCAAAAGCCGGATCGTGGACAGCCTGGTTCCCGTCAAGGACGTGCTGGTGCATATCGAGCCGTCTCGGCAACTGCCGCAGACTCCCGAACTTCGGAAAACACCTCTGCCCTGAGCCGGCCGGCGCGATATGATTCCGCAGTTGTGGTTTAAACGCAGTCGCAACAAACTCGATCCGTCCGCGACAGCCGATGCCAATCGACGAGCCCCAATCCACGGCCATGATCTCCGAGGCTGAACTCCCGCCAAACGTGCCGCCCCCGCCCCGACGACACGATCGGGTGTTGCTGGCGATTGCTGTGTTCAAGTACGTCAAAAGCGCGATGCTAATCGCCGTGGCGCTGGGCGCGCTCAAGCTGATGCACCACAACTTCTCGGAGGCCACGGTCGAGTGGGTCAAACGCCTGGCCAGCGCTCCCGAGCACCAGTTGTTGCACGATTTGCTGCACCGGGCGCTAGCGATCGACAATCACACCTTGCAAACCATCAGCGCCGGGTCGTTTTTCTACGCGGCCCTGCTGGCCATTGAAGGCACCGGCCTGTGGCTCGAACGGCGCTGGGGTGAGTATTTCACGATCATCATCACCGGCTCGTTCATTCCCATGGAACTGTTCGAAGTCGGCCGTCATCCCGGACCAGTGCGGATCGCGATCACGGCCATCAACATTGCCGCCGTCGTCTACCTGATCGTTCGCTTGCGGCGTGAAACCCTCCGCCGCGTCGTCACGAAGGCCGATTAGCGCTCATGTCGCTTTGCTCGTCGGCGGCGAGAGATCGGGCGCAGGCGCTGCGTCGACCGGCACTTCGAAAATGCGCACAGCCGGGCGGTCCGGAAAGGTCGCCTTCAGCAGGTTCACCGACACGTTGTAGACCGGAATGCCAGTCGATGTTTTTCCCTCGGGACTGCCGTGATGGGCATGGCCGTGCAGCGCCAGGTGGACGCCGTAGCGGTTGAGCGGCTCTTCCAGCCGGCTGGAGCCCAGAAACGGCAGGATTTCGCAGGGCTCGCCCACCACGGTGGCTTCGATCGGCGCGTAGTGCAGCACGGCGATTTTATGGGCGGATCGCACTCGCGCGAGAGCGGACTCCAGTTTCATCGCCTCGTCCACCGCTTCTTGCACGAAGCCTTTGACGATCCGCTCGCCCCAGGGCTCGAGCAAGCGGGTGCCAAAGCCGCCGGCGAAACCCTTCACGCCGGCGAAGCCCAGGCCCAGGATGTCGCAACCTTCGCCATCGAGCACTTGCACGCCGACGTCTTCCAGAATGCGCGTGACGGCCGCTTGCTGGTCGCTATGGAAATCGTGATTGCCCAGCACGGCGACGATCGGAAGGTTGAGCGCCGAGAGATCCTTGGCCAGCAAGGCCGCTTCCTCCGGCAGGCCGTGGTCGGTCAGGTCGCCACAGATCGCCAGCACGTCGGCCAGGGCGGGCACTTGCGCCAGCAAGGCCTTTTGAGCGTCATTGCCCGTGCGGCGATAATGAACGTCGGCCACCGCCGCCAATCGCACTGTCCGAGTCGAATGGTTCGCCGCTTTGCCCATTTCCTCACCATCAACGATTTGCAGGACGCGGTCAAGCCAAGCCAACATCCGGCAAAAGTCGTGCCTCCGGGGCATGCGGTTTGCCCCATTGTTGAATCGGATGATTACAAGTTTTGACTGACCAGTGGTGCTTTCTCGCCTCGAGCAACCTGATATGGCAACCGAAGCATGCGTCCACGATACCGCAGGCGAGACCGAATTTTATCGCCGGGGATTAATGCTCCTGCACCAGTCAGGATATCCGTTCCTGGTCGGCGGAGCGTTTGCCTTGCAACATCACGTAGGTGTGATCCGGCGCACCAAGGATCTGGACGTATTTGTCTTGGCCGACGACATCCAGGGCGTGCTCGATGTGTTCAAGGCGGCCGGCTACCGCACCGCGCTACCCTTTACGCACTGGCTGGGGAAGGTGTTTTGTGGCGATTGCCTGTTGGATGTCATCTTCGGTTCGGGCAATGGCATTTGCCGCGTCGATCGCCGCTGGTTCGAGCACGCTCCCGACGGCCAGGTGCTTGGCATCCAGGTCAAGCTCTGCCCGGTCGAAGAGACGATCTGGCAGAAATCGTTTGTGCTGGAGCGTGACCGCTGCGACGTGGCCGACGTGGCCCACTTGCTGCTGCAACATGGAAGTCGGCTCGATTGGCCGCGACTAGTCGAACGGTTCGAAATGCACTGGCCGTTGCTGGCGGCGCAACTGGTACTGTTCGATTTTATATATCCCGATCATCGCGCGTGCATTCCCGACGGAGTGCGCAACGATCTCCTCGGGCGCCTGATCCAGGCGCCGAAAGGTGAACGGCCGACGCGTGCCCGTTGTCACGGGCCGCTGCTATCGGCGACGCAGTATCTCGATGAGGTGGTCGCCGGCGATTTCGACGACGCCCGCAAGTCGCCGCCGGCGAACATGACCGAAGAACAAATCGCCGTTTGGACCGCCAACTTCGTCAAGCCGTGAGCTGGCTTTCAGGTTGATCGCATCAGCACGCGTTGATACAATCGGCCGCGTGCTCTCCCAGTGCTCCGCAATCAATCCCACCTGGAGCTGGCGATGAACCGATTCCGCAAAATACCGAACACGGCCGATGGATCGTCGCGTCCCAGTTCGGCCGGGCCGCTGTCTCGCCGGGCCTTTATGGTGGCGTCCGGTGCGGGCTTTGCCGGATTGCGCTTCGGCACACCTGCGCTGGCCGCGGATGGTGAGGCGCAGCCGGCGCGGCTGGGAAAGGCCAAATCGACGATCCTGTTTTTTCTCTGCGGCGGCGCGTCGCACGTCGACACCTGGGACATGAAGCCGCATGCCCCGGCCGAATACCGCGGGCCGTTCAATCCCGTTGCCACCACGGCCCCGGGCATCGAGCTGTGCGAACATCTGCCGCTGCTGGCCCAGCAGGCCCATCACCTGGCCGTGGTCCGCTCGATTTCTGCAAGCGTTTCCACCAACGATCATCATGCCGGCTACTACTACAATCTGACCGGGCACAACGCCGATCCGAGCTTTCTGTCGCTGGGGAACAACCGCACACCGGTAGCGGGCGACTGGCCGTACATGGGCTGTGTGGCCAGCTCGCGACTGCCGAAGCGCGGCGATCTGCCCGGCGCGATCACTTTGCCACACATGCCCAGCCGGGCGCCTTTCACGCGGCCGGGGCAATTTGCCGGGCGGCTGGGTGTGGAACATGACCCGCTGTATGTGTACGGCGATTTCGACCGGCCACTCGAGTTCAAAGCGCCGGCCTTGGTGCTGCACGGCGACGTAACAGCCGACCGCCTGGGGAGCCGCCAGGCGCTGCTGCGCACGCTCGATGATTCGCGGCGCGCATTTGAAGCCGAGGCCGACAGCCGCAAATGGTCGCAGTTGCAAGCGCGGGCCTTCTCGCTCTTGGCCAGCTCAGGCGCCACGGCCGCCTTCGACGTGTCCCAGGAACCGCTGAAGCTGCGCGAGCGCTACGGCCAGACCGTCAATGGCATGAGCCTGTTGCTGGCCCGGCGATTGGTCGAAGCGGGCGTGCCCTTCATCACCGTGTTTTGGATGGAAAATCTCAAGATCGCGAACAAGTGCAAAAGCGCCGGCGGCTGGGACACCCACGGCAACAATTTTAATTGCCTGAGCGAGCACCTGCTGCCGGAATTCGACCGTGGCTTTTCGGCGCTAGTCGAAGACCTGCATCTGCGTGGCTTGCTGGACGAGACTCTATTGCTCGTGACCAGCGAGATGGGGCGCACGCCGAAGATCGGCGACATCCGCTCGGGCGGCACCGTCGGCGCCGGTCGCGATCATTGGACGCACTGCATGAGCGTGCTGATGGCCGGTGGCGGCATTCGCGGCGGCCAGGCATTTGGCTCGAGCGATCGTCGCGGCGAGCGCCCGGCCAACCATCCGATCACGCCAGCCCACGTCGCCAAGACCGTCTACCGCGCGATGGGCGTCCGCGATCTCGAAGCCACCGATCGCGACGGCCGCACCTTCAACCTCCTGGCCGAAGGCGAACCGCTCGTCTCGCTCTTTTAAGCCGGATCACAGCCGTAGCAGAATTCCTGAGAATTCCGTGCGTCATTCCTCCGGCGGTAGCGAGATGGGCTGCTCGTCACCGGCCAACGCTTTGCGGCGATAGCGGCGGTCTTCTCTGCGGAACCACCAGGCCAAGAGCATCAATCCCAAGATTGCCGCGAGCAACAAGCCGACCGAAATGCTGTCGATGAGCCAGTTGCTGGTCGCCGGCTTGACCACCAGCGCCAACTCGCGCCCGATCAATAGCGGCGACAATCGCAGTTTGATTTCTCCCGCGGGCAAGCCCTGATTGGCCAGCGGGTGCGGATGATACGCCCAGCTTTTGAAGTAAAAGCCGGCGGCCCGCACGTCGGCCACGATGCGCTCGCCCGAGGGCATGCCCGGCGGCAGCTCGAGCACGCAGAACACCAGGGCATTGCCCTGCGAATCCGGATTGACGACTTCCACCTCGTAGTAATGGTCGATGCCAAACACATCGAGCATTTCGCGATCTTCGACAACAATCGGGATGGCCCGAATGGCCGTGCCCGTCGTCCCGATCAATCGCCCGCGCTGCTCCTCGGGCTGGTTGAACAGGGGAACAATCGGATCGTGGCTGGCCGCCTGCCGCAACAATGCGCCGGGCTGCGACCGCTTGGCCGCAGACAACAGGCTATAGAAGCACACACGATCGCCCGCCTCGATTGGCTTGCGGTCGGCGACATCGTCCAACAGGCCGACGTCCATGCCCAACTGCCCGAGCAGATCGGGCGGATAGAACTCGACGCGCTGGGCCGCGAAGGCGGGCGTGGCATCGGCGGCCGGCTCGGCTTTGGCGGTCCGTTTGAGCAAAAAGCCGCAGGCCGCAGCAGGCTGATCGAGGGCCGTGCCCGGCTTCCAGGCGCGCGGCACATCGAGCGCGTAGACGACGAGAGGCCGCTTGTCCGCGGCTTCGAGCTGGCAGCGATAATAATGATCGAGTTGAAACCGGGCGGCCAACTCGGCCGGCAACCGCTCGATTGCGACCCGCTTGACACGACCAGCGAAGCGGTAGATCTGGCCCCGGTCGTCACGGGTGTCTTTCAAATTCGCTGCGTCGGGCAGGTCCGAATGCTGCCATTGCTTGAGCTCACCGAGCGTGAAGCGTCGCGCGGCCACGAGCATTCGCAGCAGCGGGTCGAGTTCATCCTCGGCCACCGGGCGGCCATCGTTGAACTCGGCCAGCCGCTTGGCATCCATGCCGTACAAAGCCAACAGCTCCGCCTCGGGCGGCAATGACGAAGCGTGATCATCAGCCGGCGGCGCAGCCTGCGAAATGGCGCCGGTCGCGATCCACGCCAGCAAGCATGCCAAGGTGACAGCGACAACCGATTTGCCCGCCCGTGCGAGCTTCTTATTATTTGTAGGTGCGGCAAGGCGGCTTTTCCGTAGCCCAGTGCCTTTAGGGCTGGGACCACGTGGCCGCGCAAACGTCCTTCCCATTCCGATGCGGCCACCGGCCGCATCGGAATGGGAAAGAGGGATTCCGGTGGCCGATGGGAAACCCAGCCCTAAAGGGACTGGGCTACGGAAAACGAGTGGCGTGAAGCCGCCGCCTCGGGCGTAGCAATTTCCACCTTTTTTCGGGACGCGCAAACGATCCGCCCCGATTGATCCGTTCACGGGTTGCCTTTGTTTTCGCCTGGTTCCGTGTCGGCAATCCGCTTCAATGCTTCGAGAACGTCGGGCGACACTTCGAGGTTCCGCAACTCGTCGAGCTGTTCCAGTCCGGCCGCCGGCTTGCCGCCTGAGACATGATGCGGCAATGCGTCTGCCGAACCGCGTCGCCGCGGCAACACAAAGACCAAAAGCAACGCCGCCGCAAACAGGGCCACGGTCGCGCCCCAGGCCAGTTGTTTCCAATCGATCGGTTGCGGCCCGGCCGCTTGCGGCTTCGGAGTCCAGTCCACGCTCTCAGCCAGGACCAGCGGGGCCAGCAGCATCGTGCGGTCTTTGGCGGCGTAGGCCATGCGCTTGAAATAAAAACCGGTGGCTTCGACCTGCTCGTCCAAATGCTCGCCGCGCGGAAACGCTTTGGGCAGATCGAGACACTCGATCACGATCGGGTTGGTGCCATCGTCCTGCGGTTGGAGCCAAAGCTGGAACAGCTCGCGCACGCCGGCATCATTTTCGCCGGCCGGCATTTCGATCACGCCGTGCACATGGCCGCGTACGGTAACGAGCTGTCCGCGAAAGCTTTCTGGCTGTTGGAGCAATTGCACAAACGCCGGCGTGCCTAGCGAAGCTTCGGTTAATGCCCGCGGATCGGCGCGACGCGCCACGCTTAATAGTTGGAACATGGCCGGCAACTCAGCCTGCCGCAGGGGAGTATCGTCGCGAATCTCCGACAATAATTTGGCATCGATGCCCGCGAACAGCTTTCCGGACTTCGGCACCGCGGCCGCTTGCGGCTTTCGGGCTACAATCACGCCGTCCTCCGCGCGGCGCGGCTTCAAACGGGTATCGACGGCTGCATTCTGGGCGCCTGCCCGCCTGCGGTTGAGCTGGCCGAGCCAATTCCAGTTCTTGGGATCGGCCGCATAAAACACCGCCGCCAGCACCATGCCGGCCATCAACATCAGCAGCAGCAAACGCCGCTGCTGGCCGCGGCCCAGATAGTTGGGGGCCGACCAGCGGTTGTGACCGAAATCCAGCAAAGCGAAGCGCCTTCTCGCAAAAGTTCAGTTTGTCGGGCCGCGGCGCGACCAATGCTGCGCCATGCGTTTTATTCTATCGCACAGCTCCCACGGCCAGCAATTGAAGCCCGACGACTGGTGCGACGGTCATCGTCGATCAACGCG
Organism: Pirellulales bacterium; assembly: GCA_036268995.1. Taxonomy (GTDB): domain Bacteria; phylum Planctomycetota; class Planctomycetia; order Pirellulales; family PNKZ01; genus DATATB01. Next base: position 26,533 of record DATATB010000024.1, read on the forward strand.
CGTCGCGGACCTCGACGTGATCCACCTTTCCATCGCGAAACGTGATGCCCGTCCCGCCTCCCAGCCAGCCGACGTAGTAGATCCACAATCCATTAGGATCTTGCTCATCGCCGACTTCGGGCGGACCGTACCGCTCTTGAACCTGCTGCATGGTCAGACCAATCAGATGATCCGCTCCGACTTGCCTAGGCAGGCCGAGATAGGGACGAAGGATCGACAGCCCTACGACTAAGGCCAATACCAGCGAGCCAACAAGCAACGTCGAGCGTTTCAGCAGGATGCGCCGCATGTACAAGCACTCTCGATTTGCAGGCAGATCGTGCGGGCTAGCGGATACGGCTTACTTGGTGAAACGGACCTGGGTCGGCGTGTTTTTCAAACGATATTTCGACGCGAAATCGGCCACGCTGAGCATCGCCTGTTCCTTCTCGGTTTGCAGCACAAACAGGAAGTCGGGCTCAAAAGCCTTGTCCAGCCGATAATTGCCGCTGGAGCTCAGCAGCACGATGTGGTCCTGCTCCTCGAGAATCATTCCGCGCAGTTGCACGGTGTTGGCATCCCAGAAACGGACGGTGCCGTCGTGCGAGCCGGCAATCAGGCTTTGACCGTTGGGCGCCCAGGTCACGTATTTAATTTGCGCCAGCGTCACCAGCGTTTGCAGCAATCGTCCATCCACCCACGACCAGACCTGCGTGCCGTAGCTGCTGGAGCCGGCCAGCATCAGCATGCTGCCGTCGGGAGACCAGGCCACCGACAGCACGTAGCGTACGCTGGCGGCGAAGCGCGGCGCCTCTTGCTGGATGAGCTGGCCGTTGCCGGTTTGCCAGAACCGGGTCATCACTTCGCTGGTGCCGCCGGCCAGGATCGAGCCGTCGGGACTAAACGCCAGCGACAACACCGGCTGGATCGTGCGGATGTCGTGCGCGAGCTGCTGCTTGTCGGCGTTCCAGAGGCGAATCGTGCCGTCGCCGCTGCCGGAGGCCAGCAGATTGCCGCGCGGCGACCAGACCAGGTGCGTGACGGGCTTGGTATGGCCTTCGAGCTTTCCGACTTCCTTGCCTTGCGCGTTCCAGAGCAGCACGCGATTGTCCGATCCGCCCGAGGCCAGCGTTTTGCCATCGGGCGACCAGGCTACGCAATGCACCGGCGCTTGATGGCCGCCCAGGGCGTGCAGTTGTTTCCCCGTGGCTGCTTCCCACAGCCGCACCGTTTTGTCGTAGCTGCCCGAAGCCAGCACCTTGCCGTCGCGCGTCCAGGAAACCGATGAGATCGTGGACGTATGGCCTTCGAGTTTCGAAATCGCCTTGGCCGTGCCAACATCCCACAGCGAAAGATCTTTGGTGCCCACGCCCACGACGATCGGCTTGCCGTGCGTCCAGACGGGCGCGAGTACCCGGGCCACGTGATGATCGAACAGCTTCTTGGCATCGCCGGGCAGCCAGCCAGAGATATTCGTCGTGCCGCGGGCGACGAGCTGGTCCTGCTGGCGCCAGACGAGGTCCGGACCGCTCGTCGTGAACGATTTGAGCAGCTTGGCCGTTTCGGGATTCCAGAGCTGCGCAGCGCCGCCCGAGTTGGTGGTGCAGAGTAGTTTGCCGTCGGGCGACCAAGCCGCGCCATAGCCGCTGGCGGCCAACGTGTGCAGCAGCTTGCCGCCGGGAATTTCGTAGATCATGGTCTGGGAGACATCGCCGACCAGCAGCTTCTTGCCGTCCGGCGACCAGCGAACGCAATAGTGGGGCGTGGTCGGCTCACCGACCGCGTCGGTCGTTTTGTGGCTCGATACGTCCACGACGGTCACCGGCCCCTGCACGATACTGGCCGCCACGCGATCTCCCTCGGGCGACCAGTCGATGGACAACACGTCCTGGCCGGTTTCGAGCACGATGACTTCCGCGTCCGTGGCCGCGGTCCACAGCCACAGCCAGCCGCTATGATCGCCCGCGGCCAGCAGCCGTGTTCCGTCGGGCGACCAGGCCACGCGGCCGGCATAGCCCTTGGGAGTTTTGAACTTGCGCAGCGGCATGCCGGTATGCGCGTTCCACAGCCGAATGGTTGCGTCCCACCCGCCCGCCGATGCCAGCGTGTCGCCGTCGGGCGACCACGACAGGCTATGGACGTAGCTGTCGTGCCCGACAAGTATCCGCATCAGATTGCCGCTGAGCGATTCCCAAATGCGAATCACGCCGTCCAGCCCGCCGGTGGCCACCTGTTTGCCATCGGGGCTCACGGCCATCGAGATCAGCGAGCCGCGATGCTGCCGCGTGTCGATAGTCCAAGAGATCGCGCCGGGCAATCGCGGCGGCTCGGGCACCAGGGCGCGGGCGCTCAGCGGCTTGCCCGGCTCGATGGTGAGCGGCTCGGACTTGATGGCCACGGGCTTGGCCGTCGCGGCTACGGTAACTGCCGGTGCCGCCAGCGATAGGCCTAACGCCCAAATGCAAACTCCCGCCGCAATGGCCCTTCGATTGATGCTGTCCATCCCAGGTGTCCTCGCAATGGTGTACGTCCGACCTGCCCCCAATTGTCTGACACCGGCGTGGCGACTGCAACGCGCTTTGCGGCGGCTGCGTAGGCCCGGCGAGCCGAGCCGGGCGGGGGCTTGTGCCAAGCGTTGGCCCTTGGTCCCGCTCGGCTCGTGGGACCTGCGGTCGCAGCCTCGTGAGAACTCCGGCGCGCAGCCGGTGATTTGGTGGATTTACCCCAATCGTCTCTGACCCTTCGCGTGCCGAAAACCCCATCCAGCCGCCACGGGGTCTGACAAAAGCTAGAGTTTGGCGCCCGCCTGCCACACGTGCAAAACGCGGAAACCGACCCGTTTTTAACAAAAAGAGTCTTGCGGATGATTACCGACTCGCTCGTGATCGTATTGGCCGAGGATGATCCCGGCCATGCCCAGCTCGTGCAGCGCAACTTGCAGCGGGCGGGCATCGCCAACGAAATCGTGCATGTCTCCGACGGCCAGGAGGCACTGGACTACGTTCACCGCCAAGGGAGCTACCAGCAGCGGCTCGCTAAACCCATCTTGCTGCTGTTGGATATCAACATGCCGCGGGTCGACGGTGTCGAGGTGCTCCGGCAGGTCAAACAGCACGAATTATTGGCCAAAATCCCGATCATCATGCTGACCACGACCGACGACCCGCGCGAAATCGACCGCTGCTACGAGCTGGGGTGCAACGTGTACATCACTAAGCCGGTCGAGTACGAGGCACTGGTCGAGGCCATCCGGCGGCTGGGGCTGCTGTTGCAAATCGTCAAGCTGCCGGCCGAGGCGCAAAAATAAGCGGCCCCCACGGACCGCAGGCCGTGGAGTTGAGGTGGGGGGCTTTTTTCGGCAGGACAAAGGCAAATCAGGTCGCCTTGTACTGGCCCCGTTGATACAATCGGTGGCACGTGCGGCTGGCCGTGGGGCCGGCCGGCTACCACTTCCTGTCCAAGTCTGGACACCTGAATTGCTTTAATTCGAAAGCAGTCTTGCCATGCTCTCTGCCTTCCTTTCGCTTGTCGCCATGTTGCCGATGGCTGCGGACCTTCCCGATGCGGCTACGGCCGGCATGCAGCTGACCTATCGGGGGACGGTGGCCGAAATGCGTCGCGACCGCCCGCCGGCCCAGCCAGCCAAGAGCTTTGATCTCACGCTGCTGGTGGCCGAGACCGGCGAGGCCGGCAGCCAACTGGATTGGCTGGTCGATGAGCGCGGCGCGGGCGGATGGCCCTGGTTGGAGCGCTTCGGCCGTCTGGCCTTGGACGCCAAGAGCCGCCCTGTCGGGCCTCTGGGGCCCGCCCTGTTGTATGACTATGGGGCTGGTAAATCGGTCATCGGCCTGCTGCCCCCATTGTTCGAGGCGCCGCAAACTTTGGAAATCGGCGCGACGTGGGAACAGGACGGCCTGAAGTACGAAGTCGAATCCGCCCGCAAGCTGGGCGAATATGACTGTTGGCAAATCTCGGCCGAAAACAACTTCGGCCCCAAACGCACGCTCTGGGTCGGCAAGGGTTCGCCGGTGGTCGCCGGATACGACGAACGCGTGTTCATGGACCGCGGCTCGGAGTATCAGCTCTCCGTGCGCTTGATCGGCACCGAGCAATTGTCCGACGTCGAATTCCAGAACACCAAGCGCGGCTACCATGCGCTGCTGGCCTTGCGCGCCAGGCTCAAGCGAGCGCCGCGCTCGCAAGTCGAAGAAATCGCCGCCGACCAGCGCGACGTGGTCAACGAGCAGCTCACTCAGCTCGAACAACAGCTCACGCGCGGCGCCCTGGCGAAATTGGTGCGCGGCGCCATGCATGACATGCAGCAGCAATCGGGCCGGGCCGATGCGCTGGCCAATCTCACCGAGCAGCATCTGGGCAAGCCCGTCGAGAAGTTCTCGATCTCGGGGTTGAACGACGACCGGCTGACCGAAGGCGAATTGGCCGATAAGGTGACCGTGCTGCACTTCTGGGACTATCGCGACGAACCGCTCAAGGAGCCCTACGGCCAGGTCGGATATCTCGAATTTCTGCACAATCGACGCAAAGGCGACGGGGTCAAGGTGTTCGGCGTCGCCGTCGATGGCCGGCTCAACAACGATCAAACGCGCAAAGCGGCGACGGCCAGCGTCCGCAAGCTGCGTAACTTCATGAACCTCACGTATCCGGTGTTGCTGGACGACGGGACGCTGCTCAAGCAGTTCGGCGACCCGCGCGTGGCCGGGGCCAACTTGCCGCTGTTCGTGGTCATCGGCCCCGACGGCACCGTCGTACACCATCACGTCGGCTACTACGCCGTCGACCGCCAGGACGGGCTGAAGGAACTCGACGCCGTGGTGGCGGAGTTGCTCAAACCGGCGGAAGCGGAGGCGGATAAGAGTGAAAAGTGAATAGTGAAAAGTGGAAAGTGAACAATGGACGCGACGGACCTTTTGCACTTTCGCATTTCATTTTTCACTATTCACTTTGCACTTTTCACTTCCTTCAGGCTCCCGGCGGCGGCTCGACCAGTTCGTTGGAGCCGCCGAGCAGCTCGAGCACCTCGTCGAGTAGTTGACCGTTGGTCGCGACGCTTTCGCCGGCATGAATCGTGGGATTGCCGGACCAGTCGGTAAAGGTGCCGCCGGCTTGCTCCAGGATGGGCTGCAAGGCGGCGCAGTCCCAGACGTTCATCTTGGGATCGACCATGGCTTCGGCGCGCCCGGTGGCCACCAGCAAATAGCCGTAGCAGTCGCCCCAGGTACGCGTGAGCCAGGCTTGGGATTGGATGCGTTGAAAGGCATCGGCGCGGCCGCGTTCGGAAAACGTGCGGATTTCGGAGGTGCAAAACAGGCCTTCGGCCAGCCGGCGCTTGGCCGAAACGCGTGCCGGCCGGGCTGCCTGGGCGCCGACCACGTACCAGGCGCCAGCCCCTTCAGCCGCGTAGGCATATTCGTCGAGCGCCGGCATGACGATCACTCCCAACCGGCTGCGGCCTTCCAGTTCTACGCCTACCAATGTGCCGTACAGCGGAACGCCGGACACGAACGACTTGGTGCCGTCGATGGGATCCAAGATCCAGCGGTAGCCCGACGTGCCTGGCTGCTCGCCGAATTCTTCACCCAGAATGCCGTCATTGGGAAATGCGGCCGCGATCCGTTGGCGGAGGTGCTGCTCGGCCTCGCGGTCGGCGACCGTGACGGGCGAGGCATCGTGTTTCCACTGGACGGCCAGTCCTTCTTGCCGGAAGTAGTTCAGCGTCAACCGCCCGGCCTCGCGCGCGGCTTCGATGGCCAAGGCCTGGCGGTCGAGAATTTCCTGTTGGGGTGCGGGCATAGAATGCGAAAAAAGTGGCGAAGGACGTCGCGCAGCAGCAGAAGAGCCTACACGGCAGCCCGCGGCCGGCCAAGCCGATTTATCCCGCCCGAACGTTGGCCGCGCAGCTCGGGCCGCGCTCGCTCGCGGCGGGCCTTATTTTTCGCTCTCTTTGACGCCGAGCAGATCAGCCAGGCTGACGCTGCCCAGCTCGCGCCGCGCCAAGGAGGCGACCCGCCCGAGCACCGCCGCCAGGCGGGCGTGATACCGGCTGGCCGCCGGCTGATTGACCTCGAGCGTGGCCACGATCGGGCCATCGATGGCCTCGATAATTTCGAGCAGCGAAATCTCGGCCGCTGACCGGCTCAGCCGGTAGCCGCCTTCCACCCCGCGGGTCGACTGCAAGATGCCGTGTGTCACCAGCGTCCGCAGGATTTGGAGCAGGAAACGCTCTGGCAGCTTGCCGTCGGCGGCCAACTGGCTGCATGGCACGGGCCTGTCGCCGCTGGCTTGAGCCAAGCCAAGCGTAGCTTGAACCCCATAGGCCACAGTACGCGAAAACTTCATAAATCGTGGCCAAAACCGGCAGGGCTAATGCGGGAAGGTAATTCTGCCGCCCTGGCAGGCACATCGCCGACTAGGGCAGACGTCGAAAGATCCCGGGCGGGAACGTCTGCAAGCGACGCTATGAGAAGTTTGCCGGCGGCCCCACCCGACAGGCTTAATACTAAGTAAGTCTGCGGGGCAAACGCCCCCTTGTCAAGCGACTTCCATGTCGAGCTGACATAACATAAAGTCGCCGCTGGTGGTCACTTAAATGCCACCAGCGGCCACGACTTTATCATCCAGGGACGCGCCACCAGCAGGCGGGGTCAGCCGTCCTGGCGGGCAATACAGGCATGGGACTGCGGGCTGTCGGCAGGGTGCATGATGGCCCCGTAAGCGATCATTCCCGCCCCGCATACCAACAGGCTGTCGGCGATATTGAAGTTCGGCCAGCGCCAGTCGTGGTACTGCAGGAGGATCCAATCCCGGACGGCCTGCTGGCCGTCGGGCGACCCGAATCCCAGCCGATCGTAGAGGTTGCCCAAAATACCAGCCATGACCGCCGCCAGCGCGATCGTGAGCCAGCGGTCCCGTGCTCCACCGGCGAAAAAGAGCCAATACAAAATGCCCACGGCGGCCACGATCGAAAGGCCGGAAAAGAGCCAGACTTGCCCCGGCCCAATACCGAACAGCGCACCGGGGTTAAGGCTGGTTTGCAGGCCGACGAAATTGCCGCAAATCCACCAGGTCTGTCCCCCCGGCGGGCCGAGCTTGTCGAAGATCCAACTCTTGGTGGCCAGGTCGGCGCCGCATCCAGCGACGACGATCGAGGCAAACAACACGAAATGACTGACCGGCGCCGCCTTCATGGTCTTGTCGCCTTCCGTTTAAGCGAAGCAGTCGCGGCCAGGCGTCCTACCGCCGCTCCAAATGCTCGGCGCATTTGACGCAAGTCGGTGCATGGGGCAGGGCGTTCAGCCGGAGCTTGGGAATCTTCACGCCGCATTCGTCGCACTGACCATACGTGCCGTCTTCGATCCGCTCCAAGGCCAATTCGATGGCTTCGAGCGTTTCTTCTTCGTTTTCCATCAGGCTGAGCGTGAACTCCTGTTCAAAGTTGTCGCTACCCAAGTCGGCCATATGAATCGGCATGCTCGAGGCTTCGCTGCCGCGGTCCAGCCGATTTTTCTTCAAAGCAGCGTCTGCCATTTGACTTACATCGCCGCGCAGCCGAGCTCGCAGCAACAACAGACGCTCCTTGTAGACCTTCATCTCAACCTTTTTCATAACTTGGTCTTCTCCGCGGAGTTTTGCCCTGTAAGCCCGCACTTCGGAGGTTACAGACCCTCTATAGTAAAAAGGGGGTGACAGACTGTCAAATCTTGGCCGCCTCAAATCGCCGCCAATCCACACGCGTAAGGCGGTGCGAGCTAATAGCATGCGCCGATCCATCGGGTGGCCGCCGGGTGGCCTTTGCCGCCTCGGCTGCCGCTGCTTGTCGACGCATTCCAGCTACCGTAGGATATTGGGCCGCCGCTGACCCGAATTTGCCGGGCAAAGCGTGCAAATTCCAGGAGGCCAGGCAATTAGCGTCACGACCAAGTCCGATCTGGCCTTCCAACGCTGCATTTCGCCGCAGTGCCAAGCCACTTACGGCGTGGAAGAGGTGCTCGTGGCCTGCAAGGCCTGTGGCGGCCTGCTGGACGTGATTTACGACTGGAATCGCTTGCAGCCGCCGACGAGCTGGAAGTTTTTCGAAGAGAAATGGGCCCGGCGGCACGATCCTTTGTGTTTTAGCGGCGTCTGGCGGTTTCGCGAGCTACTGCCTTTCGCCTCGCCCGAGCAGGTCGTGACCATCGGCGAAGGTCAAACGCTGCTGCAATCCTCGCCAGGAGTCGCCAAGTATGTGGGCGTCGAGCCCGGCCGGCTGTTTTTGCAATACGAGGGGATGAATCCCTCCGGCAGTTTCAAAGACAATGGCATGTCGGCCGCATTCACCCACGCCCACCGCATCGGCGCGACCCGGGCCGCCTGTGCCTCGACCGGCAACACCAGCGCGTCGCTGGCCGTGTATTGCTCCGTAACAAAACTGATGCGGGCCATCATCTTTGTCGGCGCCGGCAAAATCTCGTACGGCAAGTTATCGCAGGCATTGGACTACGGCGCATTGACCGTGCAAATCGCCGGCGATTTCGACGACGCCATGGCCCGGGTCAAAGAGGTTTCACGCGAGCTGGGGATCTACCTGGTCAACAGCGTCAATCCCTTCCGCCTGGAAGGGCAGAAGACGATCATGTACCGCGTCCTCGAGGCCCTGCGCTGGCAAGTGCCCGATTGGATCGTGGTGCCGGGCGGTAACCTTGGCAATTCGAGTGCCTTTGGCAAGGCATTCATCGAGCTGCGCGAGCTGGGGCTGATCGATCGCGTGCCGCGCCTGGCCGTGATCAATGCCGCCGGCGCCAACACGCTTTACGAGTTGTACGAGCGTCGCTGCCTGCGGTGGAACGGTGGTAATATCCAGGCGACCTGCGCCAGCGACTACTACCAACAGCTCGACGCCCAAAAGAAGCGCGCTTCGACCATCGCCAGCGCGATCGAAATCAATCGGCCCGTGAACCTCGAAAAGTGCCTACGCGCATTGGATTTTTGCGACGGCGTGGTGCGCGAGGTGAGCGACCAGGAGATTCTCGACGCGAAGGCTCAGGTCGGCGCCGGCGGACTGGGCTGCGAACCGGCCAGCGCGGCCAGCGTGGCCGGGGCCAAATTGCTGACCGCTCAGGGCGTGATCGGCCGCGATCAGAGCGTGGTCTGCATTCTCACCGGTCATCAGCTCAAGGATCCCACGGCCACGGTGGCCTATCACACCACCGACCAGCAAAAATTCAACGAGGTGCTGGGCAGCCGCGGGGTCAAACGGGCCGCCTTCGCCAACCGGGCCGTGGCCGTGCCCAACGAACTGGACGAGATCATCAAGGCCATTCGCCTGTATTCCTAACGCCTGGCAATCAACATGGCCGCTATTCGTATCGCAATTCACGGCGCCGCCGGACGTATGGGCCAGCGGCTGGTCGCGCTGGGCTCGGCCGATCCGGAGCTGAAAATCGTCGCCGCGATCGAGGCCGCCGGTCATCCGCGCCTGGGAGAAGACGCCGGTGCCCTTGCCGGCGTGGGTCCCCTTGGCTTGCCACTGGCACCGGCTTCGGACGAACCGGTGGACGTCGTGATCGACTTTTCCACTCCGGCCGGCGCCATGGAAATGCTCGAGACGTGTCTGCCCAAGCGAATTCCAGTGGTGATTGCCACCACGGGTTTTAGCGCCGCCCAATCCGAAAAAATCCAAAGCGCCGCCCGCGAGATGGCCGTGCTGTGGGCACCCAGCATGAGCCTGGCCGTGAACCTGGCCATGCGGCTGACCGACGTGGCGGCCGACGCGCTCAAGCATCATCCCTCGGGCGCCGATGTCGAGATCATCGAGCGGCATCACCGCTTCAAGGAAGACGCCCCCAGCGGCACCGCACTCAAATTTGGCGAGATCGTCGCCGCGCGGATGGGACAAACCCACAGCCGGCACGGCCGCGAAGGCCGTCCCGGCAGCCGGCCGCACGGCGAGATCGGCTACCATGCCGTCCGTACCGGCGACAACCCCGGCGAGCACACCATCATCTTTGGCCTGCTGGGCGAAACGCTGGAAGTGACCGTTCGCGCCAGCAACCGCGACTGCTATGCCCACGGCGCGCTGGCCGCCGCCAAGTTCCTCGCCCACCAAAAGCCCGGCCTCTACACGATGAACGACGTGCTGTTCGGGCCGGCCGAATAATTGCGCAAACCGGGCATCAATGCCCGGGCTATGACAAAAGACCTCCGCCGGCGTTCCGTCAGTCATCATTCATCCTTCCGACTTCCGCATTTCCTCCCATGGCCAAGTGCGAAGAAGGCTATCTGTGCGACGTGTGCGGCGGCGATGTCGAAGAAATCACCGACAGCGATCTATATCTGCGCTACGTCATCGGCCAGGTTGATCCGGAAACGCTGCACACCCTCCGCGAACGCCACATCCGCTGCAATCCCGTGCTGGCCCAGTTCATCGTCGACGACGATTTCGAGGCGCCGACGGTCGACGGCCCATTTGATAAGCGGCAGTTGGATCCCGGCTACGTTCGCCAGCAGGAGAACCTCGTGACCCGCGGCTGGCGGCGATTGCGAGAAATTTCTGGGCAGGAATTGAGCCTGCTCGAATATCCGCTGCCCGAAGTGATCGCCGCGCTGGAGCGCCGGGCCGGGGAAAAGTGACGGCGGGTCCGTTGTCCGTGGCCTACTTTGCGAAGCCGAACTCGGTGCCGAAGAGCTCGACCGCGCCGGCCGTGACAATCTGCAATCCCGGCCGAGGGCCGTCGTGAAACACGGCCTGGCCGTCGAGCACGTAATCGACCATCAGCCGCCGCCGGACGAAGACGTGCGGGCCGGTGTTTTCATAGACCCATTGGCCCCCCTGGATGTCGTGAATCACCGCCGACCAGGGAACCACACGACTCTCGCGCTCGCCGCGCAGGGCGAGCTGCGCACTGACCCGCTCACCCGGCCGCAACTTGCCACCGGGATTGCTCAGCTCGTAATACATATCCACGGTCGAGGCCAGTGGCACGGCCGTCGGCGGGGCAGCCACGGGCTGAGCCATTCGCACCGCTTCGCCTGCCCGCTCGGCAATGCTGCTGATCCGCGCCGGCTCGTCCCCGGCGATATCGGCCAGTTCGCCTGCATAAACCGGCACTCGAATCCACACCGGGTCGTAGTCCATCACTTCGAACAGCGGTGCGCCGGGCGCCACAAACTCGCCAACGGCCGCTTGCAATGTGCGAATGACGCCGCGCCGGGGCGACTCGATCGGCAGCGGCGAAAGCGTGCCGGCTTCTTCGTCCAGCTTGATGCCGTCGACCAGCCGCTTGCGATTTTCGGCGGCCGCCAGGCCTTTTTGCGCCAGGCTCAATTGCGCTTGGGCCTCGTCCACCGTCCGCAGCGTGCCGGCCTTCTCGCGCAACAGCCGCTGGGCCCGCGCCAGGGCGATCTGCGCGGCTTCGACTTGCACCTTGGCCTGCTGCACTTGCCCGTCGGCGTCGATGCGCGATTGGGCCAGCGTATTGCGGGCTTCGGCAAAGCGGATGCGCTCGGCCGGCGTGAGCACGGACCGCTCGGGAGACAACAGCGGCAGCAACATGAAAACCGGCTGCTTTTGGGCAACGACCGCTCCCACGCGCGGACTGCCCGACGAACTGGGTGCCTGCAACATGCCGCCCAGTGGTGCCGACACGATGATCGACGCTCCGGTCGGCAGTGCCACTTCGCCGCCGTAGCTGCGCAGCCGCTGCATGGGCCGCGACTGCACCGGAGCCAGCGCAATTCCCAAGCGCTGCTCGGCCTCGGGAGTGAGCTGAATGGTATTCAGCCGGTCTTCCTGCGCAATGGCCGCGACCTTAGCCGGCGGCTCGGCGGGCTTGGCCGCTTGCCCGGCTTGCTGCGAACAGCCGAGCGAAAGCAGGCAGATTCCGCACGCGCAAGTCAGCCAATGCATGTGCACGATTTCCGGCCTGTTCAAGCTAACCGCTCGCTTTCCGTGGCACTCCCGCCTCGCTCAAGGCGCGCGACATGTTGTCGTAACAAGTCTGGGCAGCTCGCAGTGGCTCGAAGCCCGACTTTTTGGAGACCATCGCGCTAACCTCGCAGCAGAAATCTCCGCGATAACCGCCGGCATAGAATAAGCGAAACAGCCGCGGATAATCGAACGTGTGGCTTTCGCCCGGAAGCTGGAACACGACCCGGCCATTTTGCTCGACCGCATCTTTGACGGCGACGTGAGCCGTGTACGGCAGCGCGGTGCGAATCGTATCCGCCAGCGGCATGTCGCGAAACGCATAATGGCTGTAATCGTAAACCATCCGCAGCCGCGGTGGATTGCCCAACTGCCCGAACAGCCAGATCGCCTCGTCGGGCCGCGACAACGCGCCGCCCCGATGCGGCTTGATCGCCAGCGTGATCCCAGTCTGTTCGGCCGCTTTGGCCCAATCGGCCAGACGCTCGCAAAACAGTTGCTTGCGCTGGTCCCAAGTGCCCGGCCCGAGCACCGTTTGCACCAGCGGCTTGCGATCACCGCCCAGCTCGCCTGCCAATTCAAACACACCACGCAGGCGCTCGAGTTGCTCGCGATGCTTCGCGGCGTCTTCAGCCGGGACCAGATTCTCCATCAGGGCCGAAAGTACCAGCCCCGAATCGGCGATCAGCTTTTTCAACTCCCGCCGCCGCGACGCGGGCATGCGGCCCGGTGCCCCGTCGCTATCGGGCTTGGCGTCGATTTCTAGCGAATCGTAGCCGATGCGACCGATCGCCTTTACGGCCTGTTCGACCAACATGCCCGTCATGCTATATGTGCCGATACCAAGCGTGCAGTACGAGCGATCCTGCGGCGTGGCAAAGACGTGAGATCCGGCGAAGGCCAATCCGGCCGTGGCCTGGCACCATTGCCGGCGGTTGAGGCGAAGGGGCATTTTTCTGCTGTTCATCATGATGTATGGCCGCAAGTGTCGTTGAACGTGTCTCAGCTTCGGGCAGCGCCATTCTCGCTGGGCAGCCGCCGTTTGTCGACCAAGTTGTCCGTAGTCAGTTGTCAGTGGTTCGTTGTCCGTTACAACTGACCACGGACAACTGACCACTGACACGGACCTCTATGATGACCCCCGATTTCGGCCCTGCGGCGTCTTGGCCAATGCTTGAGTTGCGAGCTCGGCTGCTGGCGACCGTGCGCGAATTTTTCGCGACGCGCGGTTTCCTCGAAGTCGAGACGCCGCTGCTGTCGGCCGACGTGGTCGTGGATCGGCATCTCGAACCGTTTGAGGTCCGGCTGCAAGACGCTGCCGGCCACGACGGTCGGCGCTTGTTTCTGCAAACCTCGCCCGAGTTTGCCATGAAGCGCTTGATGGCTGCCGGCGGCCAGGCGATCTACCAGATTACCCGGGCTTTTCGGCAGGGCGAGATCGGGCGGCTGCACAATCCCGAGTTCACGATGATCGAATGGTATCGTCGCGGCGATGGCCTGGCCGAAGGCATGGCCCTACTGTCGGATCTCTGCCAGGCGCTACTGGGGCGCGGCCAGTCCCAGCGGCTGACGTATCGTGCAGCATTTCAGCAGTTCGCCGAAGTCGATCCGCTGGCCGATGACGTGGCAACACTGCGCGGCCGCTTGCAATCACGTGGCATTGCCGCGCCGGCCAGCCTCTCGGCTGACGATCGCGACGGCTGGCTCGACTTACTGCTGGTCGAACTGGTCGAACCGCATCTGGGCCGCGACCGGCCGACCGTCCTGCACGATTATCCCGCCAGCCAGTCGGCCCTGGCCACGATTCGTCCTGAAGAGCCGCCGGTGGCCGAACGGTTCGAGCTATACGTCGACGGCATCGAGTTGGCGAACGGCTATCACGAGCTGCTCGATCCCGCCCTGCTGCGCGCGCGCAACCGGCAAAACAACCTGCTCCGCCAGCAAGACGGCCGGCCCGCACTGCCGGAAGACAGCCGCTTGCTCGCGGCGATGGAACACGGCCTGCCGCCCTGCTCGGGCGTGGCCCTGGGCTTCGACCGCGTCGCGATGCTCGCGGCCGGCGCCTCGAGCCTGGCCGACGTGCTGGCTTTTCCCATCGATCGGGCATAAAACGGCCCGCGCTCATTTACGTGATATACTCGCCGAAGTATTTGAGAAAAGTTCATCGAGGGGCTTCGGAATGCTGAACAAGAACCTGGTTCTCGCCTGTGCTGTGGCCATGTTGGTGCAGGTACCGCTGGTCTTGCCTGCCCAGGTTCGCACGCCGCCCAGCTATGGGCCGGTCGCGACCGACTACCTGTCGATTCAAGCGGCACTCGATGCCAACCGGGGCAAGATGGTTTATCTGCCGCCGGGCGACTACCGGATCGAAGACAAGTTGCGCATCACCGGCGAAAACTCCGGGTTGTTCGGTCCCGGGAGGATCATTCAAGCGAATCTCGATCGTGTCATCGTCGAGATCGAACATGCGTCCGGCGCGCAACTCCGCGATGTC